>JBIIYZ010000012.1:0-36081 GCA_044346555.1 Candidatus Planktophila sp.
CAGTTGAGAATGGATTATTTCCTGGACGCGGCGCTGGTGTTGCTGGCTTTGGAGTCGCTGCAGAATCAGGAGTTGCGGCATCGCTTTCAGCAGCAGCTGGTCGCTCAATATTGCTTTCAGCAATCGCGCGCTCTTGCGCAGCCTTTAGCGCAGCTAAATCAACGCCAAGTTCGGCAGCTAATTCGGCAGCTAATTCTGGATTTGCTTCGCCTTTTTTGGCAGCCGTCTTCTTTGCGGCAGCCTTCTTAACTGGCTTGGCTTCTTCTTTTGGTTTGGCATCTGGATACAACGCAACCAGTTTGCGCACTACCGGCGCTTCAACTGTTGATGATGCAGATCGGACGAACTCGCCCAATTCTTGGAGCTTTGCAAGTACTTCCTTGCTCTCCATGCCTAACTGTTTTGCTAATTCGTGTACGCGGACCTTTGCCACAGTTCTCCTGTCTTGGCCCACGCGCCTGATGCGATGCGAGCCTTAGTTGTACGACCTCATAATTCTGACGAGCTCATTTAAGTTTCATATCTTTCGCATCCATTTCGGTAAGTTGTTCAGTTAAGTCTGGCGAGATCTCAGGCATTGCGGTGAGTTTGAAGGCCCACTTAAATGCTTGTCGATCTATTGCCAGTTTTAAACATTTGGGATGAACCCATGCACCTCGCCCGGGAGCGATTTGCGGTTGATCGAAAATTACTTTTCCATCAACTAGGACCATGCGCATCAAGCTAGAAGGTGAGCCAGTCTTGCGACAACCGATACAACTCCGAATCGGATTCATATCAAAAGTCTCAATCTCTAGACCTGCGAGCCTGATTACTAAGCGCAGTCTACACGGGATTATCTGGATGAATATCTATGCGCCAGCCCGTTAGACGTGCGGCCAAACGGGCATTTTGCCCATCTTTGCCGATCGCTAGCGAGAGTTGGTAATCGGGCACAACTACCTTGGCTGACCGCGTAAATTCATCAACGACGGTAACGCTGCTGACCTTAGCTGGGGCTAGCGCGTTTGCCACAAATGTTGCTGGGTCTTCAGACCAATCAACAATATCGATTTTCTCGCCATGTAACTCATTCATCACGGCCTGCGAACGTGAACCCATTGGGCCAATTAGCGAACCTTTAGGGCTAACGCCAGCGCGATGTGAACGAACAGCAATCTTGGTGCGATGACCGGCTTCGCGAGCAACTGCCATTATCTCAACAATGCGATCAGTAATTTCTGGAACTTCCAGTGCAAATAGTTGCTTAACCAGTGCTGGGTGAGAACGAGACAACATAATCTCAGGGCCCTTTAACCCTTGCTTAACTTCGACCACGAAACACTTGATGCGATCGCCGTGAACATAAACCTCGCCAGGTACTTGTTCTTGTGGTGGAACGCGACCTTCAACGCGGCCTAAATTAACGTGAATCATTTTCGGATCGCGGCCCTGCTGCACAATGCCAGAAACCACATCGCCCACTGAAGCACTGAACTCGCCCACGATTTCGGCATCATTTGTTTCGCGCATCTTTAAGCGAATCACTCTTCGAATGGTGGCCATTGCGACTTTATCAAAGCCTTCGGGCTCATGAATTTCTTCGCTTTCGCGCACGCCTTCTTCATTAAAGGTTGGCACCCAAATATGAATCTCGCCAGTTTCGCGATCAACCCGAACGCGAGCATGTGGCCTGGCTTCAGGCAGTTCTCGATAAAGCGAAATAACTTCTTGTTCGATACCTTCGATGATGCTAAGAACTGGAATTGATTTTTCAGTAGTAAGCGTAATTAACGCTTCGAAATCAACATTCATTACTGGTCTGCTTTGCGATTAAATTCAATCTCAACAGTTGCGCGCTTAATGTCAGCGAAGGCAACCTGAACTTCAGCTTTTGCGCCCGTTACGGTTACCGAGAGTTCATCACTTGCAGCAATGCGACCTTCGATGACTTCACCGTTAGTTAGAACTATCTTGATCAGACGGTCATGATTCTTGCGCCAGTGGCGGGGCAAAGTTAGCGGGCGTTCAACACCAGGTGAAGTGACTTCGAGAGTAAAGGCAGTTTCATCTAGGAAAGCGGCTTCATCGAGAAGCGCTGAAATTGCTTTGGTAACAACGGTAACTTGATCAAGGTTTAATGGAATATCGCCATCGACGATGCAGGTAATTACTCTGGATCTGCCGGCATTTAATATTTCAACATCTTCTAGATAGAAACCGGCCCCTACGACTGCTGGTGTTACTAATTCGCTAATCTCTTCTTTCAGGGCCATTTAAATCTTCCTATCTATTAAGTTGTTAATTAAGTTGTAAGGGTAATTCTAACCTATGAATTAGAAGGTTTTGAACGTATCGAGTGCGACCTTGATTATCAGAGCAACTGTTACAACTAAGAAAACTTTTCGCACCAAAGTTGAGCCACCGCGAATGGCTAGCTTTGCGCCGATAATTGCACCTGCCACATTGGCAATTGCCAGGGTTAAACCGATCTGCCACAAGATCACCCCATTTAAACCAAAGACAATTATTGCGCCAAGGTTCGTTGAGACATTTACTACCTTGGCGATGGCAGAGGCGCTTAAGAATGCAAAGCCAAGGCCAACCATGGCAAGAACTAAGAAGGACCCAGTGCCCGGCCCAAAGATGCCATCGTAAAAACCAATAACCAAAGCAATCGAGATTCCGATCAGAGTGCGGTGCTTAGTCGAATGTTTCATGGCCTCGATTTGGCCAAGTTCGGGTTTGTTAAAGGTATAAATAGCAACCGCAATTAGAAGTACCAGTACGACTGGGCGAAAATATTGCGTCGGTAGCCGTGAAGCTAATGAGGCTCCCCCAATTGAACCAAGTAGCGCTGGAATAACTAGCGCAATTAAAAACTTTGGGTCTGTCTTAACGCTTTTGCGATAAAGCCGCGCAGACGCGGTTGTGCCGAAAATCGAAATTGATTTGTTTGTGCCTAGAACTTCAACTGTTTTGAAATCACTCAGCCCGATTAGTAGCGCTGGTAACTGGATTAAGCCGCCACCGCCAGCTATGGCATCAATTAAGCCGGCACCAAACGCTGCGATAAAGAGAAAGAGCAGTGTGTAGAGCGATAGATCGGAGAGCATTAATTACTTGATTGCAGCCAATAGTGAAGTGATTGCGTTAACCGCTTCACCAACTGCAACTTCAGACTTCTCGCCGCTCTTACGGACTCGAACTTCGACATTGCCATTTGCTAACGCTTTGCCAACGACCACAATAATTGGGTTACCAATTAGCTCGGCATCTTTAAACTTAACGCCAGCACTTGGATCGCGACGATCATCGAGCATCACAGTAATTCCAATTGCCTCGAGTTTGTTTCCAAGATCAAGTGCAGCATCAAAAATGGCATCTTCTTTTCCGGTTGCCACGATATGTACTTTGGCCGGCGCTAAATCAACTGGCCAATTAAGCCCAATTTCATCGTGGGTTTGTTCAGCAATGGCGGCAACTGCGCGTGATACGCCGATGCCATATGAACCCATGGTGACAATCTGAGATTTACCATTTTGATCAAGCACGGTCAGATTAAGGCTTTCCGCATATTTGCGACCAAGTTGGAAAATATGGCCGATCTCAATTGCGCGATCAATTACCACAGGTGTTGCGCACTCTGGGCAGGCATCGCCTGCGCGAACTTCGGCAGCTTCGACATAAGCATCTGGTGTGAAATCGCGACCATTAACTACGTTACGAGCATGGCGATCTTTTTGGTTCGCACCAGTTACCCATGAGGTTCCTGGTGCAATTCTTGGGTCGGCATAAACCGTGATTCCAGATTTCTTAGCATCTTGTGGCCCGATGTAACCCTTAACTAGGGCTGGGAACTTAGCAAAGTCAGCATCTTCAAATACGCGTAGTTCGTGAATCCCGCCAATGTTTTCTTGGAAGCGCTTTAGATCTACTTCGCGATCGCCCGGAACTAATACGCAGATTGCTTTGTTATCTGCCATCAGCATGACATTCTTTAAAGTGTCTGCACCGGTGAATCCGCCACCGAACTTATTGTTAATCAGCTCTACCAAAGTATCAATGGTTGGCGTATTTGGTGAATCAAAAGCTTCAGCAGCTGGAGTTGCTGAAGACTCAACGCTAGCAACTTTAGTAATCATCGCTTCGACGTTTGCGGCGAAGCCACACTTAGGGCAGAGCACATATGTATCTTCACCAGTTGAACATGGGGCTAAGAATTCTTCAGACTTTGAGCCACCCATTGCGCCAGAGACGGCCTTTACAATGTTGTACTGCATGCCCAAACGATCAAAAGTTTTTACATAAGCTTCGCGATGGTTTTGGTAGGAAACTTCGAGGCCCGCATCATCAATATCGAAGGAGTATGAATCTTTCATTACGAATTCGCGACCACGGATAATTCCACTGCGTGGACGAGCTTCATCGCGGAACTTAGTTTGAATCTGATAAATGCTTAAAGGCAGATCTTTATAAGATGAATATTCACCTTTAACCATCAAAGTAAACATTTCCTCATGCGTTGGGCCTAGTAAGTAATCGCCACCTTTACGATCTTGTAAGCGAAACAGGGCTGGGCCGTATTCTTCCCAGCGATTCGTAGCTTCATAAGCATCGCGTGGCAAAAGTGAAGGGAAATTAACTTCTTGAAATCCGGCAGCGTCCATTTCTTCACGGATCACTCGCTCAATATTTCGAAGTGTGATTACGCCAAGTGGTAGCCAAGAATAAATTCCGGCGGCAATACGGCGCACATAACCAGCACGCACCAATAGTTTGTGGCTAGCAACTTCAGCATCGGCTGGATCATCACGAAGGGTGCGCAGAAAAAGCGTCGACATTTTTAGCATCAGGAAGTGCTCACAACTGGCTCACCTGAGGCAACGCCGGCAGCCTCCATCTCTTCAGCTAAACGCATGGCTTCTTCAATTAAAGTTTGAACAATCATTGATTCAGGTACCGTCTTAATCACTTCACCCTTAACAAAGATCTGGCCCTTGCCGTTACCTGATGCAACACCAAGATCGGCTTCGCGTGCTTCGCCAGGTCCGTTAACAACACAACCCATTACTGCCACGCGTAGCGGCACTGTCATTCCTTCGAGGCCGGCTTGTACTTGTTCAGCCAAAGTGTAAACATCAACTTGGGCACGGCCACATGATGGGCAAGAAACAATTTCGAGCTTACGTTGGCGCAAATTCAGCGATTCTAGAATCGAGATACCAACTTTAACTTCTTCAACTGGTGGCGCAGAAAGTGAAACGCGAATGGTGTCGCCGATTCCTTCGGCCAGTAAAATTCCAAATGCAGTGGCAGATTTAATTGTGCCCTGGAAAAGTGGCCCAGCTTCGGTAACACCTAAGTGCAATGGATAAGTAGTTTGCGCGGCAAGTAAGCGATAGGCCTTGACCATGATTACTGGATCATGATGCTTAACTGAGATTTTGATATCTGAAAAACCGTGCTCTTCAAAGAGTGATGCTTCCCAAATCGCTGACTCAACAAGAGCTTCAGGAGTTGCCTTGCCGTACTTGGCCAATAGGCGTGGATCTAGTGAGCCAGCATTTACGCCAATGCGAATTGGAATGCCAGCATCACCAGCAGCCTTAGCAACTTCTTTTACTTTGTCATCGAACTGCTTAATGTTGCCTGGGTTAACGCGCACCGCTGCGCACCCGGCATCGATCGCTGCAAAAATGTATTTTGGCTGAAAGTGAATATCTGCGATAACTGGAATCTGCGACTTCTTAGCAATCTGTGCCAACGCATCGGCATCATCTTGGCTTGGCACCGCAACGCGCACAATCTGACAACCTGAGGCAGTTAGCTCGGCAATCTGCTGCAAAGTGGCGTTTACATCGGAGGTCAAAGTGGTGCACATTGATTGCACGCTGACCGGTGAATCACTGCCTACCCCGACTTTGCCAACCTGGAGCTGGCGGGTTTTGCGACGGGGGGCTAAGGCAGCAGGAGGTGCTGCTGGAATTCCAAGATCAACCATGGCGCCATTCTGCCCTAAAGCAGCCCGCTGCGCTAAAGATTTAGATTTACTGGATTAATAATGTCTGCCACAAGGAGCATGACAGTGAGAACTGCCAATAACACAAAGACCACCATCGTAACTGGCGTTAATACTGTTACATCGATTGGGGCAGGTCTTGGCTTACCGCGTAAGCGCGCCAAAAACGCCCTGATTTCATCGGCAATTGCCACTGCCATATGGCCACCATCGAGCGGCAAGATTGGCAACATATTAAATACACCAACAAAGAAATTAAGGCTGGCCACAATTAGCAAGAAAGCCCCAATTCGTTCAGCCCAATTCATTTGATCAGAGGCAGTCACTTGGCCAGATACGGCGGCAACACCGACGATGCCTACTAAGCCATCGACATCACGTTCTTCGCCCTGGAAAGTTTGGCCCCAGAGCGCTGGAATTTTTGCTGGCAGTGACACTAAAGATTTCACACTTGAAACCAAGAATTCTTTGCTGAGTGAAATTGAGTCTTTAGTAGCTTTAATCGGATCACTTCGTACATTGGCTACTTCATTTATGATTCCAAGCACGCCACGCACTTCGTCATTAACTTCGCGTTGAACTGGCGTTACGTTAATTGTGATCTTTTCGCCGTCACGATAAATCGAAAGCGTTAACTCTTTGCCAGCTGAATCACGGATTAGCTGAACATCATCAGCCCAATTTTCAACCGGTTTGTTGTTAATCGCCATAATGTAATCACCAGGTTTAACCCCGGCAGCCTTGGCCGGTGATGGCTCTGAAGAACTAGAACATGCTTCGCTAGAAATTGGAATACAGTCTGAAACTTGGGCTACTTGCGGGGTAATTCGATTGGTGCCGATTCCAATAAATAAAACAAGCAAAATTAGGAAACCTAAAACAAAGTGCAGAAATGAACCGGCGCCAAGTACGATTAATTTGCGACCAGATGATGCTTTGATAAATGCACGATCTTCTTCGCCCAGATCCATCTCGTCGCGAGGAGTCATGCCTGAGATGCGGCAATATCCACCCGCTGGAATAGCTTTGATACCGAACTCAGTTTCGCCCCGTTGGGTGGACCAGATTCGTTTTCCAAAACCTAAGAAGAACTCGGTGACTTTCATGCCGAATTTACGCGCAGTTATGTAGTGGCCGAATTCATGCACCATTACTGAGAAAAGAAGGGCTACTACAAATGCCACTATGCCGATAAATTCCATTACTTCGCCACTTTCTCCAGGATCTCGCCCGCTACTTTACGGGCATCATTCTCGATGGCACTGACATCGGCGAGATCTCTAATTGGATTCACAGCCGAACCTAACTTCTGTACCGTCAAATCAACACTTTCGATGATTGAGGTAAAGGAAATCTGGCCAGCCAAGAACGCGGCAACGGCAACTTCATTTGCGGCATTGAAAATTGCGGGCAATCCACCACCTAGCTGACCACATCGGCGAGCAAGTTCAATTACCGGGAATCGCTCATTATCAATTGGTTCAAACTCGAGAGTGTGCTGTTGTGACCAATCCATTGCTTTAGTTGCAGCTGGCAATCGCGTTGGCCAATTTATGGCGTAAGCAATTGGGCCTTTCATATTTGGTGGGCTCAGTTGTGCAAGCGTTGAACCATCGACATATTCGACCATTGAATGCACAATCGATTGCGGATGAATCACTGCTTCGATCTGGCGATATGGCATGTTAAATAAGTAATGCGCTTCAATAATTTCAAGGGACTTATTCATAAGCGTTGCCGAGTTAATTGTGACCACTTGACCCATGGCCCAAGTTGGATGCGCAAGCGCTTCAGCAATCGTGACCTCGCTTAAGTCGCGACGATTTCTAAATGGGCCACCACTTGCAGTTAAAACTAATCTAGAAATTTCGGACTTCTTGCCCGCCATAGCGCTTTGCCAAATCGCACTGTGTTCAGAATCAACTGGAATCAATTGGTTCTCCGCAGCTCGCGACATTACTAACTCGCCGGCAGCAACTAGCGATTCTTTATTAGCTAGCGCTAACTTGTTGCCAACTTCTAGCGCTGCCAATGTTGGCCCTAAGCCAATTGAACCAGTGATGCCATTAAGGACTACTTCACAAGTTATTGCCGCCATTTCACTGGCTGCATTTGGACCATCAATCACCGTAACGCTAGGAAGAGCTTCGCGAATGACTTCAGCGTTAATAACTACGCCAATTACCTGCACTTTGTAGGTGCGGGCTTGCTCAATAATCACTGCTGGATTACTGCCATAAGCACTGATTGCTACTACGTTAAAGGCCCCTGGGTTAGCGGCAACTATTTCTAGCGCCTGAACACCAATTGACCCGGTTGAACCGAGAATTACTAAATCGCGCATTTACTATCGATCAAGCAGATTCTGTGTTGGTGAATATGGTGTGCCATTGCGACGTTTTGCGATCGCACTTAGCGCTTCAAGAACAACACGATTAGCCAAGATGGCAGTGATATCCGCGCTATCAAATGCTGGCGCAACTTCAACCACATCGATGCCAACTACCGGTAGTTCTAAACAGATTCGGCGTACAGCTTCGAGCAGTTCGCGACTAGTCATGCCGCCAGGTTCCGGAGTACCAGTGCCTGGCGCCATTCCGGGATCAACTACATCAATATCAACCGATAAGAAAACGCCGTCGCATTGGTTAGTTAGGGTGGCAAAAGATTCATCAAGAACTGCGGCCAGCCCACGATGATGAATCTCAGTCATTTCGTAACTGCGCATTCCTTGATCGCGCATCCAATTTAGAGTTTCGTTATCTGGCCAGTAGCCACGCAAACCTAATTGCAAGAAACGATCACCGCGCACAAAACCGCTATCGATTAATCTGCGCATTGGAGTGCCATGACCAACCAGTGCGCCCATTTGATCTGCGCCAGTATCTGCGTGTGCATCAAAGTGAATCATCGAAATTTTGCCTAGGCCGCGATGTTTAGCAATTCCAGCAACATCGGCAGATGCGATTGAATGATCGCCGCCAAGAATTACCGGGATTATTCCCGCTCGGGAAATCTGTTCAGTCGCTTTTGCCAGAACTTCAAGGGATGCAACTAGATCTCCGCCAGGCATTAACAAATCACCAGCATCGTAGACTTTTAAATCTTTTAAACCATCTGTGCGCAGAGCTAAATGCGGACGTTCGCCATCGTGCGGTAAATAATCGCCACCACGAATTGCTTGCGGACCAAACTTGGCACCAGATCGATGTGAGGTTCCAGAATCAATCGGCGCACCCAGAATAATTACATCGGCATCGGCGTAACTAGCTGGCACTTCAAGATCACAGGCCGGAATGCCTAAGAAGGTGAAGCTGGGGCCATACAAATTGCCGTAATTGGTCATGCGCTCACTTTACGCTTACGACCCACAATCTGCCCAGTTATCACAATGGCCAGCGCTAAGAAAAACATCGCCGAACCAATTACGTTGGCTTGTGCGGGAATTCCACGCGCCGCCGAGGCATAAACAAATTCTGGGAATGTCTTTAAAGTGCCCGAGTTGAAGTTGGTGATGATGTAATCATCAAAAGATAAGCTAAATGCAAGTAGCGCTGCGGCAGCAATTCCAGGGGCTACTAGCGGCAAAGTAACGCGGCGGAAAGTTTCGCGTTCGTTGGCATAAAGATCCATGGCCGCTTGTTCAAGGCGCGGATCTAAGCTGGCTATTCGCGCTTTCACGGTGACAACTACAAATGAGATACAGAAAACCACATGCGCAATTACGGTTGGCCAGAAGCCAGGGTTAATTTGAAAAACCAAGAAAAGTGAAAGTAGCGAAGCACCAAGGACAATCTCTGGTGTTGCCATTGGTAAGAAAATCAATAAGTTAGAAGTTGAGCGACCCTTAAAGCTATAGCGACCGATTGCAAAAGCAATCATGGTGCCCAGAATTGTCGAAAAGAAGGTAGCTAAGAAACCAATCTTGATCGAATTTGCCAGCGCTGTACAAACTTCTGGAGCACCGCATGGGTTCTGCCATTTCTCGAGAGTAAAGCCTTTCCAAACTAAATTTGTTTTTCCGGAGTCATTAAACGAGAAGGCAAATGTGTATGCAACTGGAATAAAGAGATAGGTGAAAGCGAATACGGCATAAATGCGAATTAAGTTGCGGCCAATCCAGCGCGAAATTCGAGCACCCGTTGGAATGTGAGGAATCGTGGCATCTTTAATTTTATGGTTCATACCAACTCCTCGGTTCCGACTTTACGGATATAGAGAGTTACCAGAATCAAGATAACGACCATCAAAGTAAATGAAAGTGCGGCAGCAGTTGGATAATCCACTATCGTAAAGAAACGTGAATCAATGACGTTGCCAATCATCTTGGTATTAGGGCTACCCAAAATTTCAGCATTCACATAGTCGCCGGCTGCTGGAATAAAGGTAAGTAGCGTTCCCGCAACTACACCTGGCATCGAAAGCGGCAAAGTCACTCTGCGGAAAGTGGTAAATCCATTGGCATATAGATCGCCAGAAGCCTCAAGAGTGCGTGGATCAATCCGATCAATCGAGGCATAAAGTGGCAACGTCATAAACGGCAGGAAGTTATAGGTCATGCCCATAACAACTGCAAAGGAAGTCGAAGTCAGAGTTGTGCTCTCGCTAATGATGCCAATGGTTCGCAGCGTTGGAACTACGAAGCCTTCTTCGCCAAGTATTTGTTTCCAAGCCACAGTGCGAAGTAAAAAGGAGGTAAAGAATGGTGCGATTACAAGAATCAACATAAAATTCTTTAGCTTGCCACCTTTAAGTGCGATGGCATACGCCAGCGGGTAAGCAATCGCTAGTGCTAAAAGTGTTGCGATAGTTGCGTAAACAAAGGAGCGGCCGAATTGCTCTTTATTCTCAAGAAATGCATCAAGGTAATTAGAAAAACGCAGCGTCTGCTCAAATTGACCGGTATCTCCCCCGCCGACGGGCGTCTGAGTTGAAGTTTGCGCCAAATTCATAATCGGCAAAATAAAGAAAGTAAAGAGGAAGGCAAAACCCGGTAGGAGCAGAAGGTATGGAGTACGGATCTTGCGCATTGCTTTTTTTACTCTTCGTCTAGTTCTTCAGGATTAACTTCAGAACCAGCAGTTGCATCTTCATCGCCGCGTAGACCGAAAGTAAAGATTGGCTCCCATGAAATGTTTACTTCTTCATCTTTACTAAATGGAGCCACGCCATCGTCGTTTTGTTCAAAGACCATTAGTTCTTGTCCCCATGGCATTTCAACTTGGTACTGAGTCGATACGCCAATGTAGGAAACATCTTCGATGTGCCCGCCAGTTAAAACATTGCCAGAAGTTGGGGTACCTAAACGCGAGATACGGAACTTCTCTGGGCGAATACCGGCATAAATTGAATTATCAACTGCGTGTGAGCGATTCTTTGGCAGCGAAATCTTCTGGCCAAATACATCAACCACATGCGAATCACCATCGTTACCGCTGATAGTGCCCTTAATCAGGTTCGATTGACCCAAGAAGTTAGCCACAAAGGCCGTCTTCGGATTGTCATATAGGTCAGCCGGTGAGCCCATTTGCTCAATTTGGCCTTCATTCATAACAGCGATGGTGTCAGCCATAGTCATGGCCTCTTCTTGGTCGTGCGTTACGTGCACGAAAGTTAAACCAACTTCTTTTTGAATCCACTTAAGTTCAATCTGCATCTGGCGACGAAGCTTTAGATCAAGTGCGCCAAGTGGTTCATCGAGCAAAAGTAGAGCTGGGCGGTTAACAATTGCGCGAGCTAACGCAATGCGCTGCTGTTGACCACCAGATAACTGCGTTGGTTTGCGTTGCGCCAAGTGTGGCAATTCAACAAGTGCGAGAACTTTATCTACCGCCGCTTCAACATCTTTAATTCCGCGACGGCGCAAACCGAAAGCGATATTTTCAAAGATTGTTAAATGCGGAAACAGTGCGTAGTTCTGAAAGACCGTATTAATCGGACGTTGATACGGCTTCGTGGTTGTGATATCAGTCGTGCCCAAATGAATACTGCCAACAGTTGGTTCCTCAAGCCCCGCGATCATTCGCAGAGTTGTAGTTTTGCCACAACCAGATGGCCCCAGCAGCGCGAAGAATGATCCTTCTGGGATTACTAACGAAAGATCATCGACGGCAGTGAAATCACCATAACTCTTCGTAAGTCTGGTTAGGCGAAGGTCACCTTTTGCTGAAATAGAATCCTTGGTCACCTATTAGCCTTAGTTGCCTTGCGCTTTTTGGAACGCTTCAGCCCAAGCAGATTCTTCAGCTGGAGTAAGTGATCGGAAAACATTTAGTCGCTTAGACATTGACTCATCAGGGAAAATGTACAAACTCTTTGACAGTTCTGGATTAATTTTTTCCATCTCTGCCTGAGCACCCTTAACTGGGCAAACATAATTTACCTTTACATTTACTTCAGCTGCTACAACTGGATCGTAATAGTAGTTTATTAACTTCTCGGCATTAGCTTTTGCTTCAGCACCAACTGGAGTTGGAATAATTAAGTTATCACCTGAAATAGTTCCGCCTGATTCTGGAATTGCGAAATCAAACTTGCCGTCATTGTCACGGGCCAGAGAAAACATATCGCCAGACCAGCCAATGACAGCAGTGGCATCACCTGAAATTAAATCTTCGGTGTATTCGTTTCCCTTAACGCCACGAATCCAGCCGTCGGCAATTTTACCTGCCATGAAATCAACCGCATTCATGAATTGGTCTTCAGTAACTGTCTGCAGATCGACGCCTTGGGAAAGCAGAATGATTCCGATGGTGTCGCGCATTTCAGTAAGAACAACAACTTTGCCCTTGTTCTGTGGCGCAAATAAATCATCAAGCGTGCGAACGCCCTTTGGATTTGTTTTAGTGTTCCAACCAAAACCGCCCATGATGCCTTGCCAAGTTAGTGTTGATTCGCGCTTTGGATCATAAGAAGGGGATGAAAGTGAATCAAGAATATTTACTTTATTTGGAATATTTGCAGCATCAAATTTTTGCGCATAGCCCAAACGGATCCAACGTGCTGCCATCCAGTCTGTTGGTGTTACTAAGTCATAACCGATATCTTCATTGAGCTTTAACTGTGCTTGCACTTTGCCGTAGAACTCATCGTTATCGGTGTAATCTTCAAAATACTTTACGTTGATTCCAGTTTCCGCGCTAAATGCTTCAAGCGTTGGATATTTTTTGGTATCTTCGTCGTAATCTAAGTAATACGTCCAGTTTCCCCAACGAACTGTGCCGGCATCGCCGCCACCTGCGCCGTCACCTGAAGAACCACATGCAGCTAGAAGTCCGGCCGCACCAACTGCGCCAGTACCTGCGATTAGTCCACGACGAGTAACTTGCGAATTAATTATCGCGCGCGCCTCAGGTGAGAGATCTTTTTTAGAAACCTTCTTTGACATTTACTTACTCCTTCGCAGGTCGTTCAAGTTTGGGGTTATCAGGCCTTCTTCTTGTTAGTGGGTGGACGGGTTCAACGAGCGTAATTATGGACTATTACGCGCCGAGATTCGACATTACATGCTTAATTCGAGTGTAATCTTCAAAACCATAACTAGATAGATCTTTGCCATAGCCCGAGCGTTTGAAGCCGCCATGCGGCATTTCGGCCACAATCGGAATATGGGTATTGATCCAGACGCAGCCGAAATCAAAGGCGCGAGATAGGCGCATCGCTCGGCCGTGGTCCTTGGTCCAGATGCTTGAAGCCAAGCCGTATTCGACGCCATTGGCTAGGGAAATCGCCTCTTCTTCGCTGTGGAATTTCTGAATCGTAATGACTGGCCCAAAGATTTCACTTTGAATTAACTCATCGTTTTGCTTGAGATCGGCGATCACGGTTGGGGCGAAGAAATAGCCCGGTTGTTCAAGTTGTTTTCCGCCAGCGACGATCTTGGCATGGGCCGGTGTGCGATCTACAAAACCCTTAACGCGAGCTAGCTGATTAGCGTTATTTAGCGGGCCAACGAGCGCATCACTATCTGGCATGCCGACGGCGATGTTATTGGTCGCTTGATCTGCCAACTTGGCCACCATTGCGTCATAGACACCAGCTTGAACCAAGACGCGAGTAGCTGCTGTGCAATCTTGACCTGAATTAAAGAAGCCAGCAACTGCAATACCTTCAGCGGCTGCATCTAGATCGGCGTCATCGAAAACCACAACTGGTGCTTTGCCGCCGAGTTCAAGATGCACGCGCTTTAACTGTGAAGCCGCAGCTGCTGCTACTTCGGTACCTGCACGAACTGAACCAGTAATTGAAACCATGACTGGTGTTGTGTGATCGACTAGAAGTTTTCCAGTTTCGCGTTCACCACATATTACGTTAAAGACACCAGCTGGCAAAAATTCGCTCATTACTTGGGCCATAAACAGAGTTGATGCTGGCGTTGTATCACTTGGCTTTAGCACCACAGTGTTTCCAGCTGCAATTGCCGGTGCCCATTTCCAGACTGCCATCATCATTGGATAGTTCCAAGGAGTTACTTGTGCGCAAACGCCTATTGGCTCGCGACGAATATATGAAGTCATACCGCGCATGTACTCGCCAGCTGACTTGCCTTCAAGATTGCGCGCAGCGCCAGCAAAGAATCGAATTTGATCAATCATCGGCGGAACTTCTTCAGAGGTTGTTACCGCAATTGGCTTACCTGTGTTGCGGCATTCGATTGCAATAATTTCCTCAGCGCGAGATTCCAGAGCATCGGCAATTTTCAGAAGCGCACGTTGACGTTCTGATGGAGTTGAGTCACGCCATAAAACGAAAGCATCGGCGGCAGCTTTCATAGCCGCATCTACATCGGCAGAATTTGATTTTGGCGCAGTTGCATAAACTTCACCAGTTGCCGGATTAATTAATTGGGTGACTTCACCCGATGAGCTAGGTACTGATTTGCCGTTGATAAAATTCTGTAGTTGTTCCATGTCGCCTAGCCTACGACTTTTGCCTTTTATTTGGCTAGTTCAGCAGCGGCTAATTGGCCGCAGGCACCGTCAATTTCGCGGCCGCGAGTATCGCGAACTGTTGTTGGAACGCCATAGCTTTCTAAAACTCGGACAAATTCGAGTTCGTCCTCGTGGCGCGATGCGGTCCATTTCGAACCAGGGGTTGGGTTTAGCGGAATTAAATTTACGTGGGCATTTCGGTTCTTAAGTAAGCGACCCAATAGATCTGCGCGCCAAGCTTGGTCATTAATATCCCGAATTAGCGCGTATTCAATCGAATAGCGACGCCCAGTCTTCTTTTCATAATCATCGGCTGCCGCCAAAACTTCGCGCACTTTATAGCGCGAGTTAATCGGCACTAAGGAATCTCGCAGTTCATCATCAGGAGTATGTAGCGAAATTGCCAGCGTGACGTTTAGGTCTTCGGCCATTAACTTCTCAATTCCATTTACTAGACCAACTGTGGAAACTGTTACCGAGCGAGCACTGATACCCAAGCCGTTGGGATTCTCATCGGTGATATTTCGAAGCGTACGCGAAACTGCGTTGTAATTAGCAAGCGGTTCACCCATGCCCATGAAAACAATATTGGAAAGCCTGGTTGGACCACCAGGAAGTTCGCCATTAGCGCAAGTGCGCGCAGCGGCCACAATTTGCTCAGTAATTTCGCCAGCAGATAAGTTACGAGTTAGGCCAGCTTGGCCAGTGGCACAGAACGGACAGTTCATGCCGCAACCTGCTTGCGATGAAATACAAACAGTCGTGCGATCTGTGTAACGCATTAAAACGGATTCAACTAAAACGCCATCGTGTAACTTCCAGAGATCCTTACGGGTCATGCCGTTATCGCAAGTAACTGTACGAACCAATTTAATTAGCGACGGGGTTAGCGCATCAGCCAGTGATTGTCGTGAATCCGCTGGAATATCAGTCCAGGTACTTGGGTCATGAGCCAAATGCGAGAAGTAATGGGTTGCTACTTGGTTTGCTCGGTAACCCGGAAACCCAAGTTCGGTTGCCCAAGCTTTGCGGTCGGCAGGCGCTAAATCAGCTAAGTGCTTAGGCGCTTTCTTGCGCTGGACCGGTTCGTCGAAAACTAACTTTATTTCTTCCATTTACAGGTACCGCTGCACTAGTTCGAGCGTCAACCAGAGCGCTGGGGCGGATAGCAGAACTGAATCTAGACGATCAAGAATTCCGCCATGGCCGGGCAGCAGTGAACCCATATCTTTTAACTGTAGATCGCGCTTCATAGCGCTTTCAATTAAATCGCCACTTGTTGCGGTGAATACAATCAACAAACCAACTAGGGCTCCGATAAACCATTCGATATCCAATACGTAGTGGAACATCAAGCTGCCACCTAAAGTGGTGAAGATAACGGAGCCAACTAAACCTTCCCAAGATTTCTTAGGACTAATTTTTGGAGCCATTGGATGCTTACCAATTAAAACACCAACGAAATAGCCAAAGGTGTCATTGCAGCCAACCAAAATAACGAAAGTCATAACTTGAGCTAGCCCATTTGATTCATTGCCCAGCAAGATTAAGAAACCAGCTAAGAAAGGCAGATAAACCAAAACTAGAGTTGTTGCGGTCGCGCTTGCTACAAAACCTTCAGGTCCATTGCGCAACAAACTAATCAGCAAAATTGGCAGGGCCACGGCTGTTGCAACTGCTAAACCAGCAACTCCCCCTTGCCAAGTCGCAGCTGATAAACCGATAGTCGCCAAAATCAGCGCAATAGATGAAATTTTTGTATCAGCTTGAGCGAATGCGCGTGAGATTTCGCGAATACCAAGACAAACCGCCAAAGTAACTAAGGCTGCAAAAAAGATTGGTTCGAAAGCTAGCGACGCCCAGACAATTGCGACCAACGAAAGTGAAACCAGAATCGATGGACCCAGCTTGCGCCCGGCACGACGATTAATGGCATCGTTAATCGAATGGAGATCATCCATGGGTTTACAAACTCCTTAGACTTCGAGGAGTTCGGCCTCCTTGTGCTTCAACAACTCATCAATCATGGTCGTGTGATCGCCAGTCATTTTCTCAAGTTCTTTTTCGGCGCGAGTTAAATCATCTTTACCGATATCGCCATCTTTTTCGGCCTTTTCAAGCAGTTCCTTAGCCGCACGACGAATATTGCGAATCGAAATCTTGGCATCTTCGCCTTTTGTCTTAACAACCTTTACATATTCCTTGCGACGTTCTTCGGTTAATTGTGGGAAGTTAACGCGGATAACTACGCCATCGTTGCCTGGATTAACACCTAAATCTGATTCGCGAATCGCTTTTTCAATGCTGGCCATTGCGCCTTTATCAAATGGCGAAACGATAGCCATGCGGGCTTCTGGAACTTGAATTGAAGCTAGTTGAGAAAGTGCGGTGTAAGTGCCGTAGTAATCAACCATAATCTTGTTGAACAAGGCGGGGTTAGCGCGACCGGTGCGAATGCTTGCGAAGTCTTCTTTCGCGACAACAACTGCTTTATCCATTTTGCTAGTTGCATCGCTTAGCGTTGCTGCTACATCTGCCATTTGGTTTTCCGCCTAACTTAGTGACCATCGCTTATGCGACGATCGTGCCAATCGATTCGCCGCGAACGGCGCGAGCAATATTGCCATTTGTCATTAAATCAAAGATCACAATCGGCAACTTATTTTCACGGCAGAGTGCAAATGCTGCAGCATCGGCCACGGCAAGTGACTTGCTTAAAACTTCATCGTATGAAATCGAGTCGTACTTGGTTGCTTTTGGATCCTTCTTTGGATCAGCTGTGTAAACGCCATCGACACCACTCTTTGCGAGCAACAAGGCTTCGGCGCCAATTTCAAGTGCTCGTTGTGCTGAAACTGTGTCAGTTGTGAAGAATGGCATTCCGGCGCCAGCACCAAAAATAACTACGCGACCTTTTTCTAAATGGCGAATGGCGCGAAGTGGAATATAAGGTTCGGCAACCTGGCCCATTGTGATCGCGGTTTGTACGCGAGTTGCGATGCCCTCTTTTTCGAGGAAATCTTGTAACGCTAAACAGTTCATTACTGTGCCGAGCATGCCCATGTAGTCAGCTCGAGAACGATCCATGCCGCGCTGTTGTAGTTCGGCGCCGCGGAAGTAATTACCGCCACCAACAACAACTGCTACTTGAACGCCAGTGCGAACTACATCTGCGATTTGGCGGGCTACATCTTGTACAACATCAGGATCAACACCGATGCCTTTTGCGCCACCGAAAACTTCACCAGAAAGTTTAAGGAGCACTCTTCCGTATGTACCTCGTGTACCCGGCATGAGCGCTCCTTAACTTCTAGATCTTTACTTCTAGCTAATCTGTAGAGAGTCTATTAGGCGTTTAGTTACCTGTTATTGACCCACGCGGAAGCGGAAGAATGCAGTCACATCAGTGCCCGCTTCGTCCAGAATCTGCTTAACGCTCTTCTTGGCATCCTTGGCAAATGACTGCTCGATCAAGGAAACTTCCTTAACGAAACCAGTCACGCGGCCTTCGACGATCTTAGAAAGCGCTGGCTCGGTCTTGCCTTCGTTGATTGCGGTTTCTTCAGCTAGACGACGCTCGTTTTCAATCGCATCGGCTGGAACATCTTCGCGCTTCACATAAAGAGGGGCAAAAGCTGCGATGTGCTGAGCAACATCTTTACCAACTTCGCCAGCTTCCTTGGTCAACTGAACAAGAACGCCAACTTGTGGTGGTAGATCCGGGCTAGTGCGGTGCATATAAACGCCAACTGGTGAACCAGCTAGAACGCCAATGCGACGAATTTCAATCTTCTCGCCAAGTGTTGCATTACCTTCGTCAACTGTGGTCTGCACAGTTTTGCCTGAAGCCATTGATGAAGCTAAGAATGCATCAACATCGGCAATCTTGGCTGACTCTAAATGCGCAACTAGCTCTTCAGCTAGCTCTTGGAAACGCTCACCCTTTGCTACGAAATCTGTTTCGCAGTTAAGTTCAAGAATTACACCAAGGTCGCCGCTAACGCGTGAAGTAACAAGACCGTTTGAAGTCAGACGTCCTTCGCGCTTAGTAACACCCTTTTGACCTTTAACGCGAATGATTTCGACAGCCTTATCGTAATCTCCGCCTGCTTCGTCAAGTGCTTTCTTGCAATCAAGCATTCCTGCTGCAGTTGCTTCGCGCAGCTTCTTTACATCTTCAGCTGTGTAAGCCACTTATGCCTCCGGAGTTGTTTCGGCTGCAGGTGTTGCAGCGCTCTCTAGTAATTCAGCAGCAACAGCCGCGTCCGCTACAGCTGCTTCGGCAGGCTTTGCTTCAGCAGCAGCAGTTGCACCACGCGCAGCAAGACCAGCTACAACAGCATCAGTGATAACGCGAGTTAACAAACCGATTGAACGGATTGCATCGTCGTTACCAGGAATCTTGAAATCAACTTCGTCAGGATCGCAGTTAGTATCTAGAACAGCAATGACTGGAATTCCAAGCTTCTTAGCTTCTTGAACTGCTAAGTGCTCTTTCTTGGTGTCGATAACCCAGATTGCGCTAGGCAACTTGGTCATGTCACGAATACCGTTTAGGTTCTTCTGTAGCTTCTCGCGCTCGCGACGAAGAACCAGAAGTTCTTTCTTGGTTAGCAACTGATCGTTTGCATTTTCTAGCTTCTCAAGTTCCTTAAGACGCTGAATACGCTTGTATACAGTTGGGAAGTTTGTAAGCATTCCACCTAACCAACGCTCAGTTACGTAAGGCATTCCTACGCGAGCTGATTGCTGGATGATTGGTTCGTGTGCTTGCTTCTTGGTACCAACGTAGAGAATGTGGCCACCCTTTGCTACAACATCCTTCACGAATTCATATGCGCTATCGATAAGTGCAAGTGATTGCTGGATGTCGATGATGTAGATGCCATTGCGCTCAGCAAAAATAAAGCGCTTCATCTTTGGATTCCATCGACGAGTTTGGTGTCCGAAGTGGACTCCACTGTCGAGAAGTTCTCGCATTGTTACTACGGCCATGACGGCACGCTCCTTCTTCGGTTTTTCGCGCACGCGGCAACGAATAAACCTGACTCGGTTTATGGTGAATCAATTTGATTCACCCGTCGCACTCGAATTCATCGACCAATTACTTGGACCGAGATGACTATGCCGATCGAAATCGGTGAGTGCTGAGATGTCACCTATTAATTAGCGGATGCCTCTTTTTAGGTGCAGGGCAAATCCTACCTGAGCTTGAAGAGTGCTTTGTACCTCTTAGATACGCGCAGAAAGCTCGCTCTTGAGCAGTTCGGCCAGATGCGGGGCGATCTTCCAATCAGCCAACATCGCCTGATAACGGACCACTTCGGCCTCATCGACTTTGACCCCAGTTTTGACCGCACGAATCATGATGTTTCGAGGGGTGTGTTCTCCCCCAATGAATTCGACGATATCAACTCGATAACCCAACAATTTAAGAATCTGAGCACGTAGTGAATCAGTCATCAAATCAATTAATCGCTCGCTTACTACGCCGTGACGAGTAAGCAGTGACCAAGGTTCGGGAACGAGATCGATTTGGGCCTGTAAATCATGGTGACAACAAGGTGCCAACATGATTACCTTTGCTGAGTTCTTTACTGCCCACGCTATCGAATCATCGGTTGCGGTATCGCACGCATGTAGCGCGATTGCGATATCGACAGTCCGTGCTGGCGTATCAGCAATTTTAGCAACTAAGAACTGCGCATCAGCGCCAAGTGAATTCGCGATCTGATCATTATGACGCTTTGACTCTTCGCGTTCATCAACGCCCAAGATTTTCACTTTTTGGGTAGCGCTGTTTAAATACTCTTGAACCGCAAAAGTTAGATAGGCATGACCACAACCAAGATCTACGATCGAGATTTCTGATTGCGCGCCAACTTCATTATCTAGCGTTGGTTTCAAAAGACGTAAGAATTCTTCTACTTGGCGATACTTATCCATTTTCGATGGCTTGATTCGTTTATAACCATCGTGCATTCCAAGCAAAGCAAAGATGCGATTGTCTTCGGGAAGCAATCGTTGCTTCTGGCGATCATGTGTTAAATCGCGCTCTAGCTTTACTCGGCCAATAGTTACCAGCGCTTCATCTTTCTTGCTGATGCGCACTGAGTAACTCTCACTTGTGCTTTCTGCCAATAAGTTGGCAAAGCCTTGACCCAGGAACTCCTTAAAATCAATTTCATTGGCGCTTAAATTTTTGGTCGTTACTTGGCGGCCATCGGTAGATTGAATTTGCAGCTTCTCTTCGCCTTTAATCAAAACTGGCTTGATATCAATGCGTTCGGCCGATGGCGTTAGGTTGCGGCGACGGCCAGATAAAACTGCGCGCACAAAATTAGGGGCCTTAATATGCTCTTCTAGTTCGGCAAAAGCTCTAGTTAATTCAATCTTCATTACTTAGGCCCTTGGGTGCGCTTGCTTAAAGGCTGCCTGCAAACGCTCAGTTGAAACATGTGTGTAGATCTGAGTTGTCGCAAGCGAGGCATGCCCAAGTATCTCCTGAACTGTGCGCAGGTCAGCACCGCCTTCAAGTAAGTGCGTTGCTGCGGAATGGCGCAAAGCATGCGGGCCCATTCGCTCAAAACCTTCTAGAGCTGAAAGTGCGTTATAAACCACAGTGCGCACGGCCCGTTGATCAATACGTTTTCCACGAGCGCCGATAAAAACACACTTCTCGGATTGCTCTTTAATTAATGCTGGGCGACCATCAGCCAACCAAGCTTTAAGTGCGCGCATCGCCGGATTACCAATTGGAATAGTGCGCTCTTTACTGCCTTTTCCGAATACCCGAATGGTTTGTCGTTCGTAATCAATATCTTGTAAATCTAATCCGCAGAGTTCGGCCACTCGTGCTCCGCTTGCATATAAAACTTCAACCATTGCGCGATCACGAAGTGCCAATGGCCCTTCACCTTCATCGACTCGCGCAGCCAGCGCATCCATCGCAATTCCGGTACTTGCGGCATCTAGCACTTCAGGTAACGTGCGATGTGCTTTAGGTGTTGCTAAATTCGCGCCAACATCACTGCTCAAATATTTATTCTTAAAAGCCCACTTAGTAAATAACCGAACTGAAACTGCTCGACGCGACATCGTGGTCCGAGCCCCACCCTTAACTTGTTGATTAGCTAGCCACGACCGAATCTGTGCCATATCCAGAGTTGAAATATCGCTCTTGCCCATAGTTTCTAAATGGCTAATCATTGATTGCAGATCGCCGACATATGCACGAACAGTGTGAACTGAAAGGTTTCGTTCGGTTTCTAAATGGCGCTGGAAATCATTTACTAATGATTCAAAATCAGCGCTCATAAGAGCCAAGGTTACTCGGGTTTGCGACCCTGTCTTAGTAAGCCATAGGTAACGGCATCTTCAAGTGCCATAGCAGAGGCAGCAATAACGTTTTCGTGAACGCCAACAGTGTTCCATTCACCTTTGCCATCGCTAGTTTCAACTAACACGCGAGTAACTGCGCCAGTTCCTAAGCGACCTTCAAGGATACGAACCTTGTAGTCGGTTAATTCAAGTACCGCTAATTCAGGATAAAGCTGTTGTAGGCCACTTCGAAGGGCGTTATCAAAAGCGTTAACTGGGCCATTTCCCGCACCTGAGCAGATGATCTGCTTGCCCTGCGCCGTGACAGTGACTTCAGCCTTAGTGATGATGCTGCCATCTTCGTTTCGTTCAACTGAAGTTAGCCAATGATCAATTGTGAAGAATGAAGCACGTATGCCATTGATCTCTTCGTGAAGCAAAAGTTCAAATGAGGCATCGGCAGCTTCGAAAGTAAAGCCGCGTGCTTCCATATCTTTAACGCGATCGACAATTCGACCAACTAGCTCGCGGTCTCCCCCAAGATCAACACCAAGTTCAAGCGATTTCATTTCAATGGAAGCGCGACCTGCCATGTCAGAGACCAGCATACGCATATCGTTTCCAACTGATTCTGGATCTTCGTGTTGGTAGAGCGAAGGATCAACTTTTATTGCGCTGGCATGTAGGCCGGCCTTATGTGCAAAGGCGGAAACGCCAACGTATGGTTGACGAGCACTTGGGTTGATATTGGTAATTTCAGCAATTGCATGTGAAATTCGGAATGACTCACGGAGGGCATTTGCTGGCAAAACTAATTTTTCTTTCTTTAGTTCCAAGTTCGCGATGATCGTAACTAGATCGGCATTACCGGTGCGCTCGCCGTAACCATTAAGAGTTCCTTGTACATGCGTAGCACCGGCTGCAACGGCAGCCATTGAGTTAGCAACTGCGCAACCTGTGTCATTGTGGCAATGGATTCCTAGTCGAGCGCTACTTGCCTGCAGTACATCATGGACAACTTGTGACAATTCATCGGGCAACATGCCACCGTTGGTGTCACAAAGGGCAATTACATCAGCGCCAGATTCGGCAGCGACGCGAACTACTTCAATTGCGTATGCGCGATTAGAACGGTAACCATCAAAGAAATGCTCAGCATCTAGGAATACCCGCTGGCCTTCGGCGCGCAGGTGGGTAATTGAATCGCGAATCATTTCGAGGTTCTCATCGAGGGTGGTTTTAAGCGCGAGATCTACATGGCGATCGTAAGCCTTTGCCACCAAAGTAACGGCTGGTGCCCCACTATCGCGAAGAGCGCCAAGAAGGGCGTCATCGGCTGCTTTTACATTAGGGCGACGAGTCGCACCGAATGCTACGAAAGTTGCATTCTTTAGTTGTAACTCTTTCTTAGCGCGAGCGAAAAACTCAGTGTCTTTTGGATTAGCACCTGGCCAACCACCTTCGATAAAGCCAACCCCTAAATCATCAAGGTGACGAGCAATCGCCAACTTATCGTGCACCGAAAGGTTTAAACCTTCTTGCTGCGCACCGTCGCGCAGAGTGGTGTCGTAGATGTGAAAAGCGTCGTTGATTGTCATGATTGCTACCTAGAGAACCTTAAGCATCCAGTTATGAGTATCAGCAATCGTGCCGTGCTGAATTCCAAGCAGTGTGTTACGAATCTGCATAGTGATTACACCTGGTTGGCCATCGCCAGTGACCCAAGTTCCCATGGTGCTTTTTGCTTGACCAACTGGAGAAACCACAGCGGCAGTTCCGCAAGCAAAGATTTCAGTGATCTCGCCGCTTGCAACGCCATCGCGCCAATCATCAATGCTGATCATTTCTTCCGAAGTTTTATACCCTAGGTCTTTAGCAACACTAAGAATTGAGTCACGGGTAATGCCTGGCAATAAAGTGCCAGTTAATTTTGGAGTTACAACAGTTGCATCAGCGCCTTTGCCTCGCACGAAGTAAAGATTCATGCCGCCCATTTCTTCAACCCATTTACGTTCTTGGGCATCGATCCAGACAACTTGGTCGCAACCTTGAGCTGCAGCAGCTTTTTGAGCAACGAGTGATGCGGCGTAGTTGCCACCGCACTTAGCTTCACCGGTTCCGCCTTGAGCTGCGCGAACATATTCAGTTGAGATCCAGACGCTAACTGCCTTTGAAGGATCAAAGTAAGCACCAACTGGTGTTGCGATGAGTAGGTAAGTTGCCTTATTTGATGGGCGAACGCCTAAACCAACTTCAGTTGCGATCATAAATGGGCGCAAATAAAGGGCTTCACCGATCTTGCCTGGAACCCAGCCAGCATCAGTCTTTACTAGCTCTTCAACGGTTTGAATAAATAGTTCAATTGGCATTTCGGGCAGAGCTAAACGATTAGCGCTGCGAGCGAAACGAGTTGCGTTGGCATCTGGGCGAAATAGTGAAATGCCACCATCGGGTTGACGATAGGCCTTCATGCCTTCGAAGATCTCTTGGCCGTAATGAAACACGGCAGTTGCGGGATCTAGTGAAAGTGGGCCATACGGAATTAGTTCGGGTTCATCCCAACCAGTTGCTTCATTCCACTCGCAAATAACCATGTGGTCGGTGTAGTACTTACCAAAACCTGGATTCGCAATTTTTTCGGCGCGATCAGTTTCTGATACAGCAGTAGTTGAAAGACGGTACTTCATTGCGATTTCCCTTCTTGGCCTAAGCAGTTAACAATGCAAGCAGCGCATCGCCAACTTCAGTAGTAGAGCGTTTCTTATCACCACGGTTAAGTAGATCTTGCGCAACTGCGCGTTCAACTTCGCGGGCGGCATCATTTAGCCCCATGTGATCTAGCAACATCGCAACCGACATAACGGTCGCAGTTGGATCAGCTAAATTCTTGCCAGCGATATCAGGTGCTGAACCGTGTACTGGTTCGAACATTGACGGGAACTTGCCAGTTGGGTTGATATTTCCTGATGCAGCTAAGCCAATACCGCCACAGATGGCAGCAGCAATATCAGTCAGGATGTCACCGAATAGATTATCTGTTACTACAACATCGAAGCGTTCTGGGTTAGTAACAAAGAACATTGAAGCGGCATCAACGTGCAGGTAATCTGTTGTGATCGCTGGGTATTCCTTAGCAACCTCATTAAACGTACGAGTCCACAAACCACCCGCGCGCGTAAGCACATTGTTCTTATGCACAAGTGTCAACTTCTTGCGCTCACGCTTTGTGGCGCGTTCAAAAGCATCGCGAATAACGCGCTCTGCGCCACGACGGGTATTTAGTGATTCTTCGGTCGCAATCTCGTTTTCAGTGCCTTCAGCAAGTACGCCGCCAGCGCCAACATATGGGCCTTCGGTGCCTTCGCGGACCACAATGAAATCAATCGGCGCTTTAGTCGCAAGTGGGCCAGTTACTCCTGGCATCAGCTTTGCCGGACGCAGATTAATGTAGTGATCAAAAGCAAAACGAAGTTTTAGTAGTAAACCGCGCTCTAGAACTCCACTCGGAACAGTTGGATCGCCAACTGCGCCTAACAAAATCACATCGGCCTTAGCTAGATCAGCCAAAGTCGCATCAGGTAAAACTTCGCCGGTGCGATGCCAGTAGGCAGCACCAAGATCATATGAAGTCTTATTAAATGTTGCGCCATGTTTTGCGGCAACACAATCTAGAACTCGAAGTCCTTGTGCAACTACTTCTGGCCCAATGCCATCGCCTGCTATAACCGCCAAATTAAAGTTAGCCATTAATTCACCAACGTCACAGAACGAACTGAGCCAGCACCAGTCTCTTTGGCAACAGCCGCAATTAGTTCTTCAGTAACTGGCGAATCCACAGTGATCGCCATCAATGCTTCTCCCCCAGCTGAATCGCGGGAAACCTGCATGCCAGCGATATTGATTTTCGCGGTGCCGAGAATATTTCCAACTGCGCCAACGATGCCCGGGCGATCTGAGTAGCGAAGGAATAACAAATTATCAGTCGGTGGAAGATCAAGATCGAATTGATCTACGGCGATGATCTTTTCGACCTTGCGAATTCCCATCAAAGTTCCATCGACCTTTAGTGATTTACCGTTAGCTAATGAACAGTGCAACGAAATCATGCTGCGGTATTCAGGGCTTTCAGGATCGGTAGTAACTGATGATGTAACTCCGCGCTCAGCTGCGATGCCAGGCGCGTTTACATATGTCACATCTTCAGAACCAATTGCAGTTAGTGCACCCTTAAGCGCGCTAATTGCTAAGACTGATGAGTCGTGGCCAGAGATATCGCCACGCACATTGATTTCCATACTTACTGGAAGTTCACCAGCAATGCCGGTTGCGATCTGTGCCATTTTTTCAACCAGCGGCAAAGATGGACGAATATCTTCGTGGATAGCGCCACCCTTTACGTTTACCGCATCTGGAACTAGCTCGCCAGCCAGTGCTTTACGCACTGAAACAGCTACTGCGATTCCAGCACGCTCTTGTGCTTCATCAGTTGAGGCCCCTAAATGAGGCGTAGCAACTACTTGATCAAGGGTAAATAGTGGTGAATCAGTACAAGGTTCAGTTGCGAAAACATCAAGACCAGCACCAGCTACGCGACCTTCAGTGATTGCATCAAATAGTGCAGCCTCATCTAGAACGCCACCGCGAGCAGCATTAATGATGCGAACAGATGGCTTAACTTTCTTAAGTGCTTCAACGCCGATTAAGTTGGCAGTCTCTTTAGTCTTGGGCAAGTGAATCGTGATGAAATCACTAGCCGCTAAAAGATCATCGAGTTCCATAAGCGTTACGCCAAGTTGCGCAGCACGAGCTGGTTGCAGATATGGATCATAAGCAACTACGTTCATGCCAAATGCCTGCATGCGGTGTGCTACTAGTTGACCAATGCGACCAAAGCCAACGATGCCCAGAGTCTTTTCAAATAACTCAGCACCGGTGTACTTAGAACGTGCCCACTTACCATTGCGAAGAGCTGCGTGTGCAGGAGAGACAAATCGCGCAGAAGCCAAAATTAACGCAATAGCTAATTCAGCAGCTGAGACAATATTTGAAGTTGGTGCGTTGACAACCATGACACCTGCAGCAGTTGATGCTGGAATGTCTACGTTATCTAAGCCAACACCTGCACGAGCGATAACTTTCAAACCTTTAGCAGCGGCAATCGCTTCGGCATCCATTTTGGTTGCAGAGCGAATTAAGACCGCGTCTACCCCAGCAGCTAACGCTGGAAGCAGCTCGGCTCGGTTTGCGCCGTCGCAGTGACGGACTTCAAAATCCGGACCAAGCGCTTCAAGCGTCGCTGGGCTTAATTCTTCAGCAATCAAAACAACAGGTTTAGGCACGTGATGCGCTGCCTTCTTTGTAATCATCGTTGCCAGATTGCTTCATCCAGCTAAACATTTTGCGAAGTTCGCGGCCCACAGCCTCGATTGGGTGAGTCTCGCCCTTAGTGCGAAGTGCCTTAAATTCAACGCCGCCAGCTTCTTGATCATCAATGAAGCGCTTAGCAAACACGCCGCTCTGGATATCAGCTAGAACTGCCTGCATGTTTGCCTTAACACTTGGATCAATAACGCGTGGACCTGAAACGTAATCACCGAATTCAGCAGTGTCAGATACTGACCAGCGCTGCTTTGCGATTCCACCTTCGTACATCAAATCAACGATTAGCTTTAACTCGTGTAGACATTCAAAGTAAGCAACTTCTGGTTGGTAACCAGCTTCAGTTAGTACTTCAAAACCATACATAACTAGTTGTGATGCACCACCACAAAGAACTGATTGCTCACCGAATAGATCTGTTTCGGTTTCTTCAGTAAATGTAGTCAAGATACCGCCGGCGCGAAGACCGCCGATTGCCTTGGCATATGAAAGTGTTAGTGGCCATGCGTTGCCAGTTGCATCTTGTTCAACTGCCACGATTACCGGAACACCACGGCCAGCTGCGTACTCACGACGTACGAGGTGACCTGGGCCCTTTGGCGCAACCATACAAACATCAACTGCTGCTGATGGCTTGATGTAACCAAAACGAATATTGAAACCATGACCGAAGAACAACGCATCGCCATCTTTTAGGTTAGGCAAGATTGAATCGGTGTAGATGTGGCGCTGTAAGTGATCAGGTGCCAAGATCATGATGACAGTTGCTTCCTTAACTGCCTCAGCAACACTTGTAACACGAAGGCCTTCTTGTTCTGCCTTAGCGCGCGATGGTGAACCATCCTTTAGGCCAACGCGAACATCGACACCGCTATCGCGCAAGTTAAGCGCGTGTGCGTGTCCTTGTGAACCGTAACCAATGATCGCAACTTTGCGTCCTTGAATAATCGAAAGATCGGCATCTTCTTCGTGATACATAGTTGCCATTTGGTCGTGCTCCTTATTTGTTGGTTATTTGTCGGTTGTTTGGGTAATTAATTCTGATAATCAGGTTGGGTATCGTGTACTTCGGGGGCTGCGGGAGCCTTGATTTCCTTGATTGCTATGACGTTAATCAACTTATCGAGCTGAGCGATAACTTGTTCAAGGGCGTGGCCCTCAACGCTAACGACGATATCCATCTGGGAAACCTCTGGGTTGGCTGTTGGCCCAACGGTTAAGCGTTCGATGTTGTAAGCACGACGTGAGAAAAGTCCAGCCACGCGAGCAAGAACACCAGGTGAGTTTTCAACTAAAACTTCGAGAGTATGTTGGGCCATTTTATAACTCCTGTGAATCCCAGTCAGGCGCAGTTTCACGCGCGATCATAATGTCATCATTTGAGGTTCCGGCAGCAACCATCGGCCACACCATTGCATCGCGATGAACTCGGAAATCAACCACTACTGGTTGATCATTAATGCTCATTGCTTTTTCAATTGTGGCGTCAACATCTTCTGGGCGCTCACAACTTAAACCAACGCAACCCATGGCTTCAGCCAACATTGGGAAGTTTGGAACGCGCTTTGAATCAAGGCTGGTATTTGAATAACGACCTTCATAGAACAAGGTCTGCCATTGGCGAACCATGCCAAGGCTTTCATTATTAATGATGGCAATTTTCACTGGAATATTATTTAGCGCACAAGTTACTAACTCTTGATTAGTCATTTGGAAACAACCATCGCCATCTATTGCCCAAACTGTTGTATCAGGAGCACCAACTTTGGCACCCATGGCTGCAGGAACTGCGTAACCCATCGTGCCTAAGCCGCCAGAGTTAAGCCAAGTACGTGGGTTTTCATAAGAGATGAATTGCGCTGCCCACATCTGATGCTGACCAACACCTGAAGTAAAGATGGTGTCTGGTCCAGAAATTTTTCCTAAGCGCTCGATTACATATTGTGGTGAAAGCGAACCATCGGATGGCTGGCCGTAACCAAGTGGATATGTGCTCTTAAGCGAATTCATCTGACGTAACCAAGCGGTTAAATCTGGTTTGTTCTTCGCAAGTGCTGCCTTAAGCGCTGGAATAAGTGCTTGTAGCGTGTGCTTAACATCGCCAATAACAGGTACATCAGCAAAGCGATTCTTATGGATTTCAGCTGGATCAACATCACAATGAATTACTTTGGCATTTGTCGCAAAAGTTGAAAGCTTGCCAGTCACGCGATCGTCAAAACGTGCACCTAGCGTGATTAGTAGATCCGCCTTTTGTAGCGCAGTAACTGCGGCCACTGTGCCGTGCATTCCGGGCATACCTAAATGAAGTGGGTGACTGTCTGGGAAAGCACCGCGCGCCATCAGAGTTGTGACCACTGGTGCGCCAAGTAAATTAGCAATCTCTAGCAGTTCGCGATTGGCATCGGCTTTGATTACGCCGCCACCAACATAGAAAACTGGCTTGCTTGATTGGGTGATTAACGCAGCAGCATCGGCAATTGCTTGCGCATTTGGTTCAAGTCTTGGTTGATAACCCTTTAAGTTAACTGAAGTTGGGTAATTAAAATCAGTCATCTTCTGCAGCGCATCTTTGGCAATATCAACTAGAACTGGGCCAGGTCGACCAGTACTTGCGATATGAAATGCCTCAGCAATTGCGCGCGGAATATCAGCTGGGTCAGTAATCAAATAATTATGTTTAGCAAATGGCATCGTGATTCCACGAATATCTGCTTCTTGAAATGCATCGGTGCCAATCGCAAGAGATGGAACTTGGCCGGTGATGGCAACCATCGGAACTGAATCCATCGCAGCATCAGCCAAAGGTGTAACTAAGTTAGTAGCGCCTGGGCCTGAGGTAGCAATACAAACACCAACGCGACCAGTTACTTGGGCATAACCAGTTGCGGCATGGCCAGCACCTTGTTCGTGGCGAACCAAGATGTGGCGAATTTTGGAATCAAAAATTGGATCGTAAGCCGGCAAGATTGCACCGCCAGGAATACCGAACATGACATCTACGCCAGCGGCTTCCAAGCTACTGACTAGGCTCTGGGCTCCAGTTACTTGACTCATCTTCGTTACTCCTTTCGCTTCTCGGTTACTTCCTTTTGCGTTAAACGGTTAAATGAAAAAACCCTCAGTTTCAACTGAGGGTAGCGCGCGATCGATGTTGCTAGATCGCACGCTTTCGGATCACCACTGATGAACGCATATGCGTATTCTCCAATGCGCGAGCGCATGAGTCAACCCCTGAGATTGCAATCTCAAATTGTGAGAGGGGGCTCACATGGCTGCTAGGTATTTCCTTAGCGGGCAAGCGAGATTAAAGCTTTAGTCGCAGACTGCGCCTTTAGAAGCCGAGCCAACCAACTTGGCATATTTGGCCAGAACGCCACGGGTGTACTTATGTGGCACTGGCTTAAATCCCTTGCGACGTTCGGCCAGCACTGCTTCGTCAACCAACAGATCTAATTGGCGAGTTACCGTATTGATACGCACTCGGTCGCCATCTTTTATGAAAGCAATCGGTCCACCATCTACTGCCTCTGGCGCAACGTGACCAACACATAAACCAGTTGATCCACCAGAGAAGCGACCATCAGTTAAGAGCAGAGTTGATTTACCAAGACCGGCACCTTTAATCGCACCAGTGATCATTAACATTTCGCGCATTCCTGGACCACCCTTTGGTCCTTCGTAACGAATCACAACTACATCACCGGCTTGAATAGTTCCATCTTCAAGTGCATCCATCGCAGCTTGTTCACGTTCGAATACTCGTGCTGGTCCTTCAAATTCTTCGATGCCAACACCAGCAGTTTTACAAACCGCGCCATCAGGTGCAAGAGAACCCTTCAGGATGGTGATGCCGCCACCAAGTGACATTGGCTTTGAAGTTGCGCGCAGAATTTCGCCATCTGGATCTGGTGGCGAAATTTCAGCTAAGTTCTCAGCCATAGTCTTTCCAGTAACAGTAAGTGCATCGCCATGTAGTAAGCCAGCATCAAGAAGTGCCTTAAGAACTACTGGGACTCCCCCGACTTTATCCATGTCTGACATAACAAAGCGACCGAATGGTTTTAGATCACCAAGTAGTGGCACCTTAGAACCAATGCGATGGAAATCATCAATTTCTAAATCAACATCGGCCTCGTGAGCGATCGCAAGCAAGTGAAGTACAGCGTTGGTAGAGCCGCCGAGTGCCATCAACATCGTGATCGCATTTTCAAATGCCTTCTTACTTAAAATATCGCGCGTTGTTATTCCTTGACGAATTAGCTCGACAACCGCAGCACCTGACTTAACCGCGAATGCATCGCGTCGACGATCAACTGCTGGAGGCGCTGCCGACCCAGGTAGTGATAAACCAATTGCTTCACCAATGGAAGCCATGGTGTTCGCTGTATACATACCGCCACAAGCACCTTCGCCTGGGCAAATTGCGCGTTCAATGCGATCGACTTGATCTTGTGAAATCAAACCACGAGCACATGCGCCAACTGCTTCGAAGGCATCAATGATTGTTACATCTTTGCCATCTACTTGACCGGGCAAAGTTGAACCCGCGTAGACAAATACTGATGCCACATTTATTCGTGCTGCCGCCATCATCATGCCCGGCAATGATTTATCGCAGCCAGCAAAAGTAACCATGCCATCTAAGCGCTCTGCTTGCATAACTGTTTCAACTGAGTCAGCGATTACTTCGCGAGAAACTAGGGAGAAGTGCATTCCTTCATGGCCCATCGAAATTCCATCAGAGACCGAAATAGTTCCGAACTGCATTGGAAATCCACCAGCATCAATTACGCCTTGCTTAGATGCTTTCGCTAAACGGTCAAGTGAAAGATTGCAGGGTGTGATTTCATTCCAAGAGGATGCGATGCCAATCTGTGGTTTAACCCAATCTTCATCGCCCATTCCGACTGCTCGCAACATTCCGCGCGCAGGAGCTCGCTCTAAGCCATCAGTTACTAGACCAGAGCGAGGTTTCATATTAGACATGTGGGAATTCTAACCTGTAACAAGCAAATAACTAGCGAAGTTTAAGCTTGGCCTAGGTGAGCGAGTAGAAGTTCTCGTACCCGAGCAGCATCTGCTTGACCCTTAGTCTCTTTCATTACTGCGCCAATGAGTGCGCCGGCTGCTGGCAAGTGACCGCTGCGAACTTTCTCAGCAGTTTCAGATTGTTCAGCACAAACCTTTTCAATTGCCGCCATTAGCGCGCCATCATCATTAACAACTTTGATGCCTCGTTTTGCCACAACTTCAGCAGGTGTTCCTTCGCCAGCGATAACGCCTTCGACCACTTGGCGGGCAAGCTTGTCAGTGAGTTCGCCTTTTTCAACGAGGGCCACAATTGCCGCAACATCGCTAGGTGTAATCGCAAGGTCAGCAATCGCAGTATCGCGTTCATTAGCCAAACGAGAAATTTCACCGAGCCACCATGAACGAGCCTTAGTTGGATCTGCGCCAAGTGCCACAGTTGCTTCGACAATGCCAAGTACATCGGCATTAATCATGGCTTCCATCTCTTTAGCTGGAACGTTCCAAGCTTCTTGTAAACGCTTGCGGTGAAGTGATGGACGCTCTGGAATGCCAGCGCGAAGTTCTTCGATCCAGGCAGCATCTGGTGCAACTGGAACTAGATCTGGTTCTGGGAAATAACGGTAATCCTCGGCTTGTTCTTTCGAACGGCCTGAGCGAGTTAAACCAGTGTCTTCTTGGAAGTGACGAGTCTCTTGAACTACGCGCTCGCCCTTATTTAGAAGTTCGGCATGACGAATCATTTCGCCACGTACTGCGCGCTCTACTGAGCGAAGTGAATTCACGTTCTTAGTTTCAGAGCGAGTACCCAAAACATCAGAACCAATTAAACGTAATGAAACGTTGGCATCACAACGAAGTGAGCCTTGTTCCATTTTTACGTCAGATACACCCAGACCACGCAAAATATCGCGCAGTTCGCTGACATAAGCTTTGGCAACTTCTGGTGCGTATTTGCCAGTGCCCGGAACAATTTTGGTAACGATTTCAACTAATGGAATACCAGCGCGGTTGTAATCAAGTAATGAGTAATCAGCACCATGGATACGACCAGTTGCGCCACCTACGTGCAGTGATTTACCGGTGTCTTCTTCCATGTGTACGCGCTCTACTTCAACACGGAATTGCTTAGGACCATCATCAGTTTGAATCTCAACATCGACATAACCATCAACACAGATTGGCTCGTCGTACTGTGAAATCTGGAAATTCTTAGGCATATCTGGATAGAAATAGTTCTTACGAGCAAAGCGACTAAACGGTGCGATTGAACAGTTAAGAGCTAGGCCGATCTTGATCGTTGATTCGATCGCCTTCTCATTAACTGTAGGTAGCGCGCCAGGCAGAGCTAAACAGACTGGGCAAGTTTGGGTATTTGGTTCGGCGCCGAAAATAGTGCTGCAACCGCAGAACATCTTGGAATTAGTATTTAGTTCAACGTGAACTTCAAGGCCAAGTACTGGTTCGTACTTTGCTACAACGTCATCATAGGTAAGGCTCACTTGGCACCTCCCATGATTGGCGCTTTATCCAGTAACGGTGCGCCCCACTTTGAAAGAAGCGCTGCTTCAAGAGCTGCGCCAACTGAGTACATGCGCTCATCTTTCATAACCGGTGACATGATTTGAAAACCTACTGGCAGGCCATCTTCATCGGCTAGACCTGAAGGTAATGACATTCCGCCGATACCAGCCATGTTTACTGGAATAGTTGCAATGTCATTTAAGTACATGGCAAGTGGATCATTGGCTTTTTCGCCAATTTTAAATGCCGTAGTTGGGCAAGTTGGCGAAACCAATACATCGGCCTTAGCAAATGCGTTAGTAAAATCTTGGGTGATCAAAGTACGCACCTTTTGCGCGCTACCGTAGTAAGCATCGTAGTAACCAGATGAAAGAGCATAAGTGCCGAGAATAATGCGGCGCTTAACTTCTTTTCCGAAACCAACTTCGCGAGTTAAGTTCATGACTGACTCAGCAGATGCGCCGTCGACATCACCGACACGTAGGCCATAACGCATAGCATCAAAGCGAGCAAGGTTTGAGGAACATTCAGAAGGTGCGATTAAGTAGTAAGCAGCAAGTGCGTATTCAAAGTTTGGCGCTGATACTTCAACAATTTCAGCGCCAGCTTTTGCCAACAGCTCAAGGGATTCTTCAAAGCGAGCCCGAACGCCGGCTTGATAACCATCGCCATTTAACTCTTTAACCACACCAATTTTCATACCTTTTACATCGCCAGATTTAGCAGCAGCAACAACTTGTGGCACTGGTGCATTAATGCTGGTTGAATCTTTTGGATCATGGCCAGCAATCGCTTCATGTAATAGCGCTGCATCTAGCACTGTGCGCGCACAAGGGCCGGCTTGATCAAGTGAAGATGAGAAAGCCACTAAACCGAAACGAGATACCCCACCGTAAGTTGGCTTAACGCCGACAGTGCCGGTAACTGCTGCTGGTTGGCGAATAGAGCCGCCAGTATCAGTACCAATTGCAAGTGGTGCTTCAAAGGCAGCCAGCGCAGCAGATGAACCGCCACCAGAACCGCCCGGAATACGCGTTAGATCCCAAGGATTATGCGTTGGACCATATGCCGAATTTTCAGTTGAAGAACCCATGGCGAATTCATCCATGTTGGTCTTGCCCAAAATAACAATGTCATTTTTCTTTAAGTTAGCAACAACTGTTGAGTCATATGGTGGACGCCAACCTTCAAGGATCTTTGAACCACATGTAGTTGGAATACCTTTTTGCGCCATTACATCCTTTAGCGCAAGTGGAACTCCAGCAAGTGGTGAAAGTTTTTCGCCCTTGGCGCGCTTGGCATCGACGGCTGCGGCTTGAGCAAGTGCGCCTTCGGTATCGACATATAAGAAAGCATGAACATCAGCATCAACACTTGCGATGCGATCTAGATGAGCTTGAGTAAGTGCAACCGAAGTTGTTTCACCAGCAGATAACTTGGCGGCCATTTCAGCAGCGGTTGCGCGAATCATTCTTCACCCAAAATCTGTGGCACGCGGAAACGTTGTTCTTCTTGCGCAGGTGCTCCCGATAGCGCTTCTTCAGGAGTCAGACTTGGCACAACTACATCTGCGCGAAAAACATTGCGAAGTGGCAGCGGGTGCGAAGTGGCCTCGACATCGGCGCCAGCAACTTCTTGCACGCGGGCAACTGCATCGAGAATGACGGTGAACTCATTGGATAGAGCAACTAGCTCTGCTTCACTCATTTCAATGCGGGCTAAGCCGGCAAGTTTTGCGACATCATCGCGAGATAACGAACTCATGGGGCCAATCTTAATGGGCTATTACTGGCGGATTTGACCGTCGCCAGTGACGATCCAGGTGGTTGTAGTCATAGCTTCGAGACCCATTGGGCCACGGGCATGAAGTTTCTGATTGCTAATTCCGATTTCAGC
>JBIIYZ010000031.1:0-10656 GCA_044346555.1 Candidatus Planktophila sp.
CTGTTCTTTCTTCTAACTCTGGATCAAGAATGACCATTAGTTCGTAGTGACGCATGCGTTAACCCGACCTCCTCTGGACTAAGACGGCCACGGCATTTCCGTGACAGGAGGGTTAGTGCTCTCATTTGCCCCAAATATATTTCAGCGGACTGACATATATAAAGAGGTGAAACAAGGGGCTAAGGGTAACTCTTGCCTGCCTCAAAGAGAAAATCGCCTAATTTGCCCTGTGAATCAGGCCTGTTTGGGGACCTCAGAGCCAAGGCTCGGCGGACCAAAACGGCTATCAGAGCGACCGTGGCTGCTATTCGGACCAGGCTGATCAGGGCATAGCCAGTTACGGGCAAACCAAAATTGGCTCCCGTCACGGTGGCTAAGTGTTGCCAGATTGCCACATGATAAATAACTTCACTAGCTTGCCAGATCCAGAATGCAGGTAAGTCGCGTTTATCAATTAGCGCAATTAGCGCAAGCGGGGCTAACCACAAAACATATTGCGGGGAATAAACCTTGCTAACGCAAGTAACCGCTGCAATCACAATAAATGCGACTTGGGCCAGTGAGGGAATGTAATCGAGTGCAAATAAGAAAATACCCAGAGCTGCGATACAAGCTAGTAACAATAAAATTGATAAGTAATTTAAATTTGCTAAACCGATTCCAAGTGCAGACAAGGCATACCAAAGTGAGCCCCAGTCAGCTACCCGTTCAATATTTAACTTATAGAAATACCACCAACCATCGAAAGTTGTTAACGCAACCGGTAAATTGATTGCTAACCATGTAGCTGAAGCAATTACCAAATATCTTAAAGCGCCTTTCAGGTTTTGGTTTCGATAGAAAATATAAATCGCCACCGGGATCAAGAACACCGGAATAAATTTGGTAGCAATTGAGATGCCAATAGCTAGAGCACTTAAATCATATTGTTTGCGATCGAACCAATAAATAGAAAGCATCATCGTCGCAATTGCCCAGAGATCCCAATTTATATAAAGAGAGGCAATTACCGCAGGAGAAAAGGAAAGTAAATAACCAAACTGTGGTCGAATCCGCGCAGTAATTAAAGCAACAACAATAAATAAGAGCGCAAGAAGAGCTGCGTTCAATAAGTAATAAGTTGTTGTAACTTGAGCAATCTGCGCAGTTAAATACATAACCAGACCGGTAATTACTGGGTACTCAACAGGTTGATCTCCACTAAAAGCCCAAGCACCGCTACCAATAGAACGATTACCTAAAAGGCTTGGTAAATCTGAGTAGCAAGCGTGTATGTATTGGCCTGGCGTAGCCCAGTTAAAGCCAATACAAGGTGAGAATTTGGCGAATGAAATAGCGCTAGCTATAAACGCAAATAAAACTAAAGCGCGCGTCTTCAATTTACCTTCTTTTTAATTTTCTTTAGGGCTCTGAACGCCCCCAGTTGTCATTTCAATTGGGTCTAGCCCACCAATATTTGCTGGTGCTGGGAAATTTAGAACTGGCTCGCCTTTTAAAGCGCCTTGCATAAATGCGGTCCAAATTCGAGCTGGGAAACTTCCACCAGTAACGGTTGCCAGCCCGCCAACTCCCTTTAGGGACTGTGTTGCGTCATCGCGAAACAGGGCAACCGATGCTGCTAATTGAGGCGTGTAAGCACTAAACCAAGCAGATGCGTTTGACTGACTAGTACCTGTTTTGCCTGCCACTGGTCGATTAAGTTTTCGTGCTGCAAAACCAGATCCATTTGTTACTACATATTTCAGTGCGTAAGTTAAATCAGCCATTACGTCGGCTGCGAAAACTTCTTGAGTTTGTGGTTTACCTTCGTAAAGCACACCTTTATTTGAACCAAGCACCTGACTAATTAAATACGGTTTGGCGTAAATACCATTAGCCGCAAAGGTGGCGTATGCATTTGCCACATCTAAGACGTGCGGGCTAGCTACACCTAATACAACTGAAGGAGTTGGCATCATAGCAATTGATTCTGGGATACCAGCACGTCTAGCTGCCTCAACTACGTTCTCTGGACCAACTTGAATTCCAAGTGGCACATAAACAGTATTAACTGAACTTCCAGTTGCTTTTAAGAGTGAGATTTGGCCCCAACCCTCAAAGCCATAATTCGCAACTGGATAAGGTTTACCAGCATCGTCGAAAGTTTGTGGGCTGTCACCATTCCACATTGAAGTCAACGGGATTCCTTGTTGAAGACCCGCAATTAATGCAAAAGGTTTAAAGGTTGAACCAGCTTGTGTAATTGCCTGAGTAGCATCATTTAATTGGCGAGTTAAATAGTCTTTTCCGCCATACATAGCAATGATTTCGCCAGTTCCTGGACGAACTGCGACTAAACCAATATGTAAGTTATCTGGTGCTTTTTTCGGCCCTTGCTTATTAACTGCATCGACTGCAGCTTGTTGCGCTTTTTGAACTAGGGTGGTTCTTACAACTAAACCACCAACCATAATTTGATCTTCAGTAAAGCCAAATTTAATTAACTCTTTCCGAACCGCCTCAATCAGGTGTCCTTTAGGGCCGCTTAGAGATCCGGAAGTTGCTCTTGGTGCGATGTAAGGAATTTTTAACTTAGCTGCTTCTTTCTCGGTTAGCCAACCTTTCTCTTTCATTCCTTTTACAACGTAAGCAAAACGATTTTCCAGACGCGGTCTATTATCTTTGTTAAATGCTGGGTCATATAAACCTGGCGAACGCAGAATTGAAGCGAGAACCACTGCTTGTGAAACTGAAAGTTGATCTACGGAGCGATTGAAGTATTGCAATGAAGCTGTCTGTACGCCGTAAGAACCACGACCAAAGTAAATTGTGTTTAAGTAGTTTTCGAGAATCTCATCTTTAGATAATTGGTTCTCTAATTTAATCGCAATTACTAACTCTCGAATTTTTCGTTGAATAGTTCGCTCAGAGGTCAGAAAGGCTGTTTTTGCATATTGCTGCGTAATTGTAGAACCGCCCTGTAGTGATCCACCAAGTAAATTATTCTTTAGTGCTCTCAATATTCCTATAGGACTAAAAGCTTTATTGCTGTAGAAATCGCGGTCTTCAGCAGCCATTACGGCTTCACGTAGATGTAATGGAATTTTAGTAAGCGAGACAATTGTGCGGTTTTGAGCACCCATGCGACCAATTTCTTCACCGTTGGCATATTGAATAATTGTGGCTTGGCTATTTACATATGCGTTTGGATCTGGAATCGAAACTGTAAAGTAAGCAACCGCAAATAAGGTCGAACCAGCTACAAACCCAAAGCCACCCAAGAAGATGGCAGCCCTAATTAATAGCCGTTTGGCGAGCTTGAGTGACATGGTTTAAGGCTACCCGTTAAGCCCAGTCACTATCTTCAAGCGTTCGGGTGTAACGGGGTGGTTTGCGTTCAACGCCATCACCCAGGACAAACGAGACGCATAAGTGATTCCAGGAACAATCGCGGCACACTTCGACGATGTAAACCCGAAACTCGCCATACTCTTTTTCCATTTGGCGCAGCTCATCAGAATTTTTAATACGACCTGAGTACTGGCCGAGTTGATCGCCAAAGGTGTACATGAGTTCAACCATTGAAAGGTGTTTACAAACCGGGCAAGGGCGAGTGGTTTTAACACCATGGAACTTGGCGGCACGAAGCAAATAAGGATCAGCATCACAGGCATCGACTGTGCCTCGAAAGAGCGCTGCCAAAGTGGCGCGCTTATCGAGTGAATAGTCGATGAACGAGCGTTGCGATTTCATTAAAGCAAAGAATAAACGGTCTTTTGTAACTACGCTTGCCAATATGAACTTCTGGCAATTACTACGGCACCCGCGATTATCGCGATTGCTATTGGTGCGCTGGATTGGTCAAGCCACTGATGGCATCTTTCAAGGGGCCCTCGCAACATTTGTTCTCTTCTCGCCCGAGCGCCAAGCCAGTGCTTTAAGTGCAGCTTTGGCATTTGCCGTTGTGCTACTTCCTTATTCAATTATTGGGCCTTTTGTTGGAACCGTACTAGATCGGGTTTCCAGGCAACGCGCTCTTTTTATCTCTAACTTTTCACGTGCGTTAGATCTACTTTTAATTTCTCTTCTGGTTTTCACGGGTCGGACCGGGTTAGAACTTACTGTTTTAGTTTTGATCGCATTTGGCCTTAACCGTTTGATCTTGGCTGCCACATCTGCCGGTTTGCCGCTGTTGGTTGATCAACCAAATCTAATTTCAGCCAATGCAATGGCCGTTACGGGCGGTTCGGTTTTCCTAGTATTAGGTGGCGGCTTAGGGTTGGGTTTGCGCAAAATATTTGACTCATTCGCAACCGCAAATCATGTAGATGCTTTTTTAATTATTGCGGCAAGCTGTGGCTACACACTGGCTTCATTAATGGCTTTGCGTCTGCGCAAATTAGAGATCGGCCCGCTAGGGGCAGAACGTAAACCGGCATCACTCACTCAAGGTTTTGTTGAACTGCGCGAAGGTTGGAAATTTCTTGGTGTTCACGCCGATGCAATGCGCGGAATTATTGCTAATGGTTTTCAACGTGGTGGTTTAACCGCACTGACGTTAGTCGGATTGATGTTGGAACGGAATACATTTAATGACCCTAATCAACCAGAGGCAGGTTTAGCGGGTCTGGCTTTAGCGTTCTCAATTGCTGGTATTGGAATCGTTTTAGGCGCACTCATTGCGCCATTTGGGGTTAAGAAATATGGTCGCCACGCTTGGATGAGAACCATGATGTTTTTAAGTGTTCTAGGTCCGTTACCTCTAGCTATTTGGGGCACAGAGGTAACGCTCTTTCTGGCTGCTTTTCTTACCAGTTTATTTGGACAAAGTTTTAAAGTTACTAATGATGCACTTGTGCAATCGAAAATTAATGACTACTACCGCGGTCGTGTTTTTGCTGTTTATGATGTTTTAGTTAATGCAGCGATTGTTAGTGGTGGCGTGATTGCTGCACTCTTACTATCTGAATCTGGTCAAGGTTGGCAGGTTCCGACTTTAGTTTCGGCTATTTATTTAATGACCGCGCTTCGATTATTGCGACGCGGAAAATTTCTCCCACCAAGCAAGTAACTCTTTAGTTGCCGCTTCTTCGCCAAGTGGACCTTTTTCTAAGCGCAGCTCAAGTAAGAAATCGAGCGCTTTACCAACCGTCGCTGAAGGTTTTAAGTCAAGCAACTTCATAACCGCCGCACCATCTAAATCCGGGCGAATTTTATTTAGCTCTTCAGCTTCCATTAGTCGGGCAATGCGAACCTCTAATGACTCATACGCACTTGCTAGGCGTTCGGCTTTGCGCACATTGCGTGTTGTGCAGTCAGCCCTCGTAAGTACATGTAAATGAACCAATAAATCACCAGAATCACGCACGTAGCGGCGCACCGCTGAATCAGTCCATTCACCATCGCCATATCCATGAAAGCGCAGATGTAGAGCCGTAAGGGTTTCAACTGATTCAACTACCTCGCTGGAATAGCGCAGTTTCTTAAGTCGCTCACGAGCTAGGCGAGCACCGACAACTTCGTGATGATGGAAAGAGACACCGCCGCCTTCAATTAGTGCGCGAGTTTTTGGTTTTCCAATATCATGCAATAACGCAGCTAGCCGAATAATTAAGTTAGGTCCACCTAATCGTTCTTCTTGTGCGATTGCTTGTTCAAGTACGGTGATTGAATGTTCGTAAACATCTTTATGGTGGTGGTGTTCATCAATTTCTAATTTCAATTTAGGAATTTCTGGAATTACCAGTGCCGCTAGCCCGGTATCAACCATGATGGAAATACCGCGGCGAGGATTATTCGACATTAATAACTTAGTAAATTCATCACGGATTCTTTCTGCGGAAACAATTGAGATGCGAGAAGCCATACCTTCCATCGCCAACAAAGTTGTTTCTTCGATTTCAAAATTTAATTGGCTGGCAAAACGGGCAGCTCGCATCATTCGTAATGGGTCATCAGAAAAAGATTGTTGGGGTGTAACAGGAGTGCGCAAAATTTGTTTTGCTAAATCAGCTAGTCCATTAAATGGATCTATAAATTCAGGTGTTGCCGTTGTTAATTCTAGTGCCATGCAATTAACTGTGAAATCTCGGCGTGATAAATCACCTGCGATATTGTCACCGAACTCAACTTCAGGTTTCCGACTTTCAGGGTCGTACTTATCACTTCGATATGTAGTTACTTCGACAGTTGTATCGCCACGTTTAGCTGCGACGGTTCCGAATTCAATTCCGGTATCCCAAATACTCTCGCCCCAGATTTTTAAAATCTTTTTGCTTTCAAGCGGTAGCGCATCGGTCGTGAAATCTAAATCGTTTCCTAAGCGTCCTAAAATTGCATCGCGGACCGGTCCGCCGACAAGGGCTAACTTGAATCCGGCCGATTTATAGGCAGCAGCCAGCGAACTAGCTAGGGGGGCGCGTTCGATAAGCGAGCGAATAGCTATTTCGCCTGCGGCACCTAATGGACTCGTCACAATAGGTAAGGCTAGAGGACTACCCTTGCTCCATGACCCCGGCACCTAGTGCGGGCAGCGAAGGTACGAAGAAAAAACGGCGACGTAGACGTCCCGGCAATCGCGCCCCACAAGCAGTTACAAACCCAACCGATGGAACTTCGCCTGCTCCAAAAGCGCCTGGCAAAGCTCCAATTAAGAAGAGTCCTGAGCGTCGCCCATATGCAAAACGGGTTGATGAAGTTAGTGCTGGCGGTTTAGTAATCGATTTTTCCGGAACACGTGGGCTCTTAATCGGTCGCATTGACCATAAAGATGCATCGCGCGAACGTTTACTTTGGTCGCTGCCTAAGGGACATATCGAGGCTGGTGAAACCCCGGAGCAGGCAGCTATTCGTGAAGTGCAGGAAGAAACTGGCATAACTTCTGAGATCACTAAATCTATTGGTGTGATTGATTTCTGGTTTATGGCTGGTGGCAAAAGAATTCATAAGACCGTTCATCATTTCATTTTTAAGGAAGTCTCTGGTGAGCTCACGCCACAAATCACTGAGGTAGACGAAGTTTCTTGGTTTCCACTCTCTGAGATAGTAGAGCGGTTGGCTTATCCCGATGAAAAAAAATTGATCGCAAAAAGTGGCGAGATTTCCGGATGAAACGTATCTGGTTAGTTCTAGCCGTAATTCTAGGTCTGCAATTTACTTACCTGCCTGCTCAAGCAGTAGAGCCCCAAGTTATTAGATTAGTTACTGAACCAAATCGTAATTTTAGTGGTTTCTTTTACAACGATGATCTAGCTACACGTTTATTACCAACTGGTGATTTAGGTAAATTAGTTTTCTCCCCAATTAATCGCCCTCGCATCTGGGTTGTTGACACTGCATTTATTGACGATGTAGTTGCGATGACAAGTGAATACAAAATTGGTTTAAAAGAGGGCGAAAAAATTGATGGTGTCGGTTCTGTTGTGGCAACTAATTGGTTAAATCAATTCTCTCTAGTAAGTATTAACGACAAAGTAGTGGTTTTACCCTATGGAAATCCGGCTTATCGATTAATGAAGAATTACGCACCTGGTGAGTTGAATTTCTATTACGCAAATGCAAATCAGCGATTGGCCGAACTCTTGGGTCGCGCTGTTATTAGCGATAAATTAGGTAAATACAGCAAGGGTTCTTTCGCTAATTCTAACTCTTTACGCGTGAACTATGCTGAAAATCGCCGAGCGGTAACAACGCTAGATCGGGTAGTTGATGCCCCTGAATTAACCACCCTGCGATTACAAATGGCTTGGTTATTAACTCCAAATATCGATGAAGAGTTTCGTGATCGTCTATTAAAGAGTGCAGATAAAGAGGTTCTCCGCTCGACCAGAAAACTCAAAGTTATATCTGGTAGATACCGTTTAACATCTGATGAAGTTAAGTTACCAATTACCTTAGTTAATGACTTCAGCACACAAGTGAAGGTGTCGCTGGAGCTATTGCCTCGAAACTCTAGAGTTCAACTAGCAGGAGTTACTGATGTAACTATCGATCCATCTTCCAAAATTCAACTTTCGCTGCCAGCAAATATAATTACTCCTGGAACAGTTACTGTCGCAGCTCGTTTAACTGATGCCAAAGGTGTTCCGATTACTAAATATTCACAGTTGAATTTGAATTTATCGATAGTTGATTCCCGAGTGGCTTGGTTTACTTCTAGCGCCGCTGTATTGCTATTTGTCGCGGCAACTTTACAAACTATTCGACGGGTGCGGCGCAACAAGAAATGAAAGCGGTAGATTTGTATCGCGCTTCTAGTGCGATGGCTATTGGCACCATAATTTCTCGAATCACTGGTTTTATCCGTGGTGTTCTTTTGGTTGCAGCCCTTGGCACCGCCTTGTTGGCTGATGGTTATAACGTCGCCAATACGATACCCAACATCATTTATAACTTGGTTGTTGGTGGTGCATTAACTGCAATCTTTGTACCGCAGTTAATTCGTTCTTTCACAGAAAAAGATGGTGGAGTTGGGTTTGCTTCACGACTAGTTACTACAATTAGCGTGAGCCTCTTAGCTTTAACGGCTCTAGGTATGGTCTTTGCTCCTGCTTTAGTTCGGCTTTACGCACCCGAATTCACCACTGCTGGTTTTGAGAATGAGTATTCAGTAACTGTCGCATTCATGCGTTATTGCTTGCCACAGATATTCTTTTTAGTGCTTTACGCGATGCTGGGCCAGGTGGCTAATGCCAGGGGTGTATTTGCACCCTTAATGTGGGCCCCGATTTTAAATAACTTGGTAGGAGTTTTTTTACTAGGCGGATTTTTGTACTTTGCACCCAGTGTTCGCGCTGACACGATTACTGACACCCAGGTAGCAGTTCTTGGTTGGGGCACGACGTTAGGTGCTGTGGTTCAAGCGCTGGTTTTGATTCCGGTAATTTCACGGACAAAATTTAAATTACGGTTTCAATTTGGTTTCGGTGGTTTAGGAAAGTCATTCAAGTTGGCTGGCTGGACCTTGGTTTATGTGATTATTTCGCAACTTGGATATTTGGTAACGGTAAATGTTGCCACCAGTGCTGCTGTCAGAAGCGCTCAAGAAGGAATCGTGCGTGGTGTTGGTTTTACGCCTTATAGCAACGCGTACTTAATTATGTTATTGCCTTACTCGATTGTCACGATTTCGATAATTACAGCTTTATTGCCACATTTATCTAGGTTAGTGATTTCTAAAGATTTTGATGAAGTTAAATCACAATTAATTAGAGCAATCCGTTTAGTAGGAGTTATCACAATTCCTAGCGCTGTTGGATTAGCTTTCTTTGGTCCACTTATTACTGAAGTGCTTTTCTTTGGCATTAGTCGTAGCGACTCTTCTTATATGGGTTATGTCTTGTCAGCACTTGGATTAGGTTTAGTGGCTTTTTCAATCAATATTATTTTGGTACGGGGATTTAATGCTTTTGAAGATACCAAAACTCAAGTGGTTTCGATTTTAATCATTAATTTAATTGCAGTCGCGCTTTCGTATTTAGCTTTAAACACTATTGAAAATGAATATGTCACAATATTTTTGGGCCTAGCTTTCTCGATTAGTTATATTGTTGGACTAGCAATAACTTTAGAATTGATTAAAAAACATGTTGGGAAAATTCACTTTTCGCAATTTATGGGACAGCACTCAAAACTAATTCTCGCCGCAGTTGTAGCGATGGCGCCAATGTTTGCGCTTACTCGATTCTTTGACTGGCATGGGCCATTAGCGCTCTTATTGGTGCTGGTGGTTAGCGTTTCTGGTTATTTTCTAGTTGCGAAGTTATTGCGGGTTGCTGAGATTTCTATGATTTTTGGGTTGTTGCGCTCTTCACGTGGCGTAGTGGGAAATAAGGAATAAATCGGGTCAAAGAAAGGTTATGGTGAGGCCATGAGTGAAGTAGAGAATTTAGTAATTGTTGGTTCTGGCCCATCGGGCTATACCGCCGCTATTTATGCTGCACGTGCGCAATTAAATCCAATTATTTACGAAGGTTCTGTAACTGCCGGTGGTGCGCTAATGAACACCACTGAGGTTGAGAACTTTCCAGGTTTTATTGATGGAATTATGGGTCCAGATTTAATGGATGCAATGCGTAAGCAAGCAAAGCGTTTTGGAGCTAATCTAATTACTGACGATATTGTCGAGATGGATCTTTCTGGTCCGATTAAAGTTCTAAAGGATGGTTCCGGAAATACCGTAAAAGCTAAATCAGTTATTTTGGCAATGGGTTCGGCATATCGTGAAATTGGTCTAGAGAATGAAAAGCGTTTATCAGGTCGTGGAGTCTCGTGGTGTGCAACTTGCGATGGCTTCTTCTTCCGTGATCAAGTAATTGCTGTTGTTGGTGGCGGCGACTCAGCGGTTGAAGAAGCAACTTTCCTAACTAAATTTGCTAGCAAAGTTGTTTTGATTCACCGTCGCGATTCACTACGTGCCTCAAAGATTATGGCGGAGCGAGCCCTTTCTAATCCAAAGATCGAAATGCTTTGGAATACTGAAGTTATCGATGTTTTAGGTGCCGAAAAAGTAGAAGCGCTTTCACTTAAGAACACAGTTACTGGCGAAGTTTCTAAACGTGACTTCACTGGTTTATTTGTTGCAATCGGTCATGATCCACGTAATGAATTAGTTAAAGGCCAGGTAACTCTTGATGCCGAGGGTTATGTAGTTGTAGAAAACGGATCAACTCGCACAAA
>JBIIYZ010000032.1:0-10595 GCA_044346555.1 Candidatus Planktophila sp.
GCTGCCATGGAAGTTCGCGCAAAGTTGCATTTAGTTAAGAAAGTCCCAGCCAATTCTCCGGTTGGCTATGGGGCAACCGAGTCAACTTCGCGCGACACTGTTTTAGGTGTTGTTGCCATGGGATATGCCGATGGGATTCCGCGGGTAGCAAAAGCGGCTGGCGTATTTTTTGCTGGAAAACGCTCACCAATTATCGGCCGTGTTTCCATGGATCAATTTGTTGTAGATCTCGGCCCCGAAACCTCAGCTAAAGCCGGTGATTATGTGGTTATCTTCAATAACGGTGCTGCCGGTGAATTCACCGCCGAAGATTGGGGTATCGCGAGTAACAGCATTAACTATGAAATGACCACCAGAATTGGTCCACGAGTACCTAGAATCTACCCTCATGAGTGATCAAACTGACTTAATCGCCATCGCTGGCCTGACCGTAAAATTTGGCGGATTAACAGCGCTCGATGATGTCCATTTAAAAGTTGCTCCTAATTCAGTAGTTGGTTTGATTGGTCCAAATGGTGCCGGCAAGACCACCATCTTTAACGCAATTTCTGGGCTAGTCGAACCAGATAGCGGCTCAATTTCAGTTGAGGGCAAGAAAATTGATTGGCCAAAACCGCAAGCGCTTGCAAAGTTAGGAATCGCGCGCACTCTGCAAGGTGTTGGTTTGTTCAGCGGGCTAACTGTTTTAGAAAATGTCATGATGGGCGCCGATTCGCATAATAAATCTAATTTTATTCGCGACCTCTTAGGTTTCTCGCCAAAATTTGAAAAGCAGCTTGAAGAACGCGCCCATGACGCTTTGGCGTGGGCTGGTGCTGCACATACCGCGTTCCTCGAGCCAACCGAACTTACTTACCCTGACTCGAAGCGAGTTGCGATTGCTCGTGCATTGGTAATGAAACCAAAACTACTTTTACTTGATGAGCCAGCTGCGGGTCTTGGTCAAGACGAAATTGATCAGTTAGCAGCTTTGATTAAGCAATTAAAACGCCAATGCGCAATTTTAATTGTTGAACACCACGTTGATTTCGTGCGTGATATCTCTGATGAGGTTTATGTTCTCAACTTCGGTAAAGTTATTGCTAGTGGTGATTTCAATACGGTTAAACGCGACCCAGCTGTAGTTGCGGCCTATCTCGGTACAAATGTTGATGGCCAGGAGATAGGCGGGCCCCATGCTTAAGATTGAAAATTTAGTTACCGAGTACGGTGCGATTCGCGCACTTGACGATGTTTCATTTACCGCCGCTGAAGGAAAAATAACTACGGTTATTGGCGCTAATGGCGCTGGTAAGAGCACTTTGTTGCGCACTATTTCTGGACTCGAGCGCGCCAAGAGCGGTCAGATTATTTGGGCAGATAAATCACTAATCGGTAAAGCGCCAGAATCAATTGTGCGATCCGGTATCGCTCATGTTCCCGAAGGTCACGCCGTCATTTCCCAGTTGACTGTGGCTGAAAATATTGAGATGGGTTCACTCTTTCGCCGTAGAAATCACCGCAGCGATGTAAAGCTAGCCACCGAAGAGGTTTACGAACTTTTTCCTCGGTTAGCTGAACGCAGCAAGCAGTTGGCAGGCACGCTTTCGGGCGGCGAACGTCAGATGTTGGCGATTAGTCGCGCTTTAGTATCACGCCCAAAGTTACTTCTGCTCGATGAACCTTCTCTTGGCTTAGCACCATTAGTTGTTGAGCAAATAATTCAAACAGTTAATGATCTCTGTCGTAAAAGTGGCTTAACTGTTTTACTCGTTGAGCAAAATGCCAATACTGCTTTGGCAGTTGCCGATTATGGCGTTTTACTCTCTCTCGGAAAAGTTGTCGCAAATCTTCCGGCCGCCGAATTAAAAGCAGATGCCTCATTACGCGCTGCTTACTTGGGATATTAGGAGGAAGCGCCGTGGAACAATTCTTATCAGCTGTTTTCGCCGGAACTGCGAGTGGTTCAATCTATGCACTGGTTGCGCTTGGGTTAGTTTTAGTTTGGCGAGGCGCAGGGGTAATTAACTTTGCTCAAATGGGTCAAGCCATGTTTAGTACTTATGTTGCATCAACCATGATCATTAATGGATACTCATACTGGGTTGCTTTTTTCGTGGCTTTAGCTGTGGGCACCGCACTCGGCGTTGCGGTTGATTTACTTGTGATGCGCCCATTATCTGGAAAGCGAACTTCAGCGATGCTAGCTAGCCCAGCGATGCGCGGAACGGTTCCAGTAATCGCATCCCTAGGTATTTTGGGAATTCTGCAAGCAGCTGCGGGCATGATCTGGGCGGCCGAAGAACGTGGTTTCCCGGCCCCAGTTAATACCTTGGGTCTAACTATTGGCGGCACCATAATGCCATTTACCGCATTCGATTTATTTGTAATCGGTATCGTCTTAGTAACTTTGATTATTACTACTATTTTCTTTCAGAAGACTGGCATGGGTCTGGCAATGCGTGCTAGCGCACTTAACCCAGAAGTGGCACGACTAAGTGGAATTCGCACCAGTTCAGTGCGCACGCTAAGTTGGGCGATTTCAGGTGCTGCTTCATCATTGGCTGGTTTGTTAGTAACTCCAAATTCCAGTCTCTCCCCAAATACCCTTGATTTGATTCTCATTATCGGTTTCACGGCAACAGTTATAGGTGGCTTAGATAGCTTGCCAGGTGGAGTTCTAGGTGGATTTGTTTTAGGACTAGTTATCTCATTTGTTAATGTCTATAGCTCACCATCTGATATTTTCTTAGCGATCTTGGCGATTCTTTTAATTGTTTTGTTGGTGCGACCACAAGGCATTCTTGGCAGCAAAGAGGTGCGTCGTGTTTAAAGATACCCAAAAAGGTAATGCGATTAAATCACTAATTTTCTTTGCGTTTATTTTCTACTTAGGAAAAGTTTTTGATCCTTACAATCAGGGTCAGCTTTCAGTGGTGCTGATTTACTTTGTTGGAATTTTATCAATCACTTTCTTGACTGGGCTATCTGGCCAAATTTCACTTGGCCAAGGTGCGCTCATGGCGGTCGGTGGATATACCTGCGCCTTAGTTGTCTTGAATTTAGGGTTGAGTTACTGGCAATCAATCATCATCGCAGCCATTGTTTCAATGATTGCCGGTTGGATTTTAGGAATTACTGCCGCACGTTTATCTGGCCCATATCTAGCTGGCACAACTTTAGTTATCGCACTTGCAATTCCATCTCTCGCTACTCGATTTGAATCAGTCTTTGGTGGCGATGTTGGTCTTAGTGTTGATTATGGAAATCCACCAGAATGGCTATCAAATGCCATAGGTGAGATCGGTTATGAGCAATGGCAATTGTTTGCCATTCTGCCCTTTGCCACTATTGCACTTTTCTTAGCTTTGAATATTTTCAAATCGCGTACCGGCCGCAGTTGGCGCGCAGTTCGAGATCATGAAATCGCCGCATCCCTTGCGGGCATCAATGTGCAGCGAATAAAAATTTTTACTTTTGTAGTTGCATCAGGTTTTGCTGGCTTAGCTGGCGCTATGTATGGGTTACGTGGAATTGTGGGGCCAAGCGTTTATCCAGTTTCACTTTCACTCGCGCTGTTGACCGGCGCTATTCTCGGTGGTTTGCGAAGCATTGCGGGTGCCTTTTTTGGCGCTGCACTAGTCGTATTCCTGCCAGATCTAATCGATAAAATTACTGGCAGCTGGGAACTAGCGCCGCAAGTCGGCGACTACCTGCCAGCTATGGTTTCTGGGATTTTGCTGATCCTGACAGTTGTCTTAAACCCAGCTGGTATCGCCGGTGCGCTCCACCACCACAAGCCACGCCACAAGTAATCCGAACAAGTAACGCCGCTTGTCTCATCAAATAACGCCCTTGTAACGATTACCGCGTGGGCGGGTCAATTAGTTCACTTTCTGTTCACGCTCTGCTAGTTTGAGCGTGTTCTGGATCACCTCAGATCCAGGTTCCGATCAGTTAGCGAAATAGCGACCTGACGGTATATCGAAGTAGAAAGAGTGAACGCAGTGAATATACGTGCATCTCTATCTCGCAAGAAGCTAATCGGCCTAACCGCCGTGCTCATCGCGGGATCAATGACGCTTGCTGAAATTCCAGCAAATGCAAACTCAAGCGATGTAAGCGGGACATCCGACATTGTTCTCGGTATGCAGCTTCCTCAAACTGGTCCAGCTAGCCCGGGTTATAACAAAATTGATGACGCAATGCGCGGTTACTTTGATTATGTAAATTCAAAGGGCGGCATTGGCGGAAAGAAGATTCGCCTCGAAGTTAAAGATGATGGTTACAAGGCAGGCTTAACTATTTCTACTGCCTCTTCCCTTATTAATAAGGAAAAAGTTTTTGCTTTCGTTGGAAGCGTTGGAACTCAGACTCACATCGCAGTTATCAAGGACATCAACCGTCGCAAGATCCCTGATGTATTTCTAAATACTGGATATACCGAGTTCTATAAGCCTGCTACCTACCCAACAACTTTCGCAGCCCTCGGAACATATGTAACCGAAGCTAAAATTGTTGGTAAGTATCTGAAAGAAACTTACGCCGATAAGAAGATTGGTATCTTGTACCAAACTGATGACTTTGGTCGAAATGCACTTAAAGGCTTCACTGATGCTGGTTTAAAGTTTGAAGCTAAAAAGACTGCAGCTAGCTTTATCTCGGGTACTCAATCAAACCCAGGTTTAGTTAGCCAGATTTCGCAGCTAAAAGCCAACGGAGTTGAAATCGCAATCATTGCCGCTGTTTCCTCAGCAACTGCAATTTCTCTTCTGACCGCAGCCAAACTAGGTTACAGCCCAGAAAAGTGGGTAGTAATTAGCGTTGGTGCTGATGCCACAACTATTCAAACAATTGCTGGCTCACAAGGAGTCGCTCCAGCCGCAAGTGCCGCTCTGCTAAAGGGCTTGATCAGTGCTTCACATGCTCCAGCCCCAGGCGATGCCAGCGATGAGTATGTCTCAGCCTTTAAGAAGATCAATGATGAATTCAATAAGGGTGCTGATAAGCGTTGGGATAACAACGTTATGCAAGGCATGAATATTGGCTACATGACAGTTGGTGCGCTTATGGGTACGTTGAACACAAAGACTGTGTTCTCAGCTAAGAACAACAAGACCTGTCAAGCAAATGCCAAGAAGGGCACTTTGAGTCGAGTTTGTTTCATCGACTACATGGAGTCAAATGGCAGCAAGATCGAAAGCGCTGCTTTCTCAGCTCTGCAATATTCAGCAACCACTCACGAAGCATTTAGTGGCTTCTGGATTGGCGCATATGACGCAGCAACAGTTCTGCAACCTGTAGGCGGAAATCGCGTCGTTTACACAACTGATTCTGGAAATGGTCCAGTAACAGTTTCCAACTACAAGCGTCCAGCAATTGCTGCTGATGCTCTACCAAAGAACTAGTAGGTAAAAATGAAAACTATTTCTATGCGCAAGTTCATTGCCGCAATTGGTGCAGCTGCACTTCTATCAACTGCTGCTGTTGCAATCGCTCCTAGCGCCTACGCTGCTGCTCCAACATGTACTAAAGCCTCAACTGGTCTTGAGACATGTACTGGCACGCTAAGCAATGGCGCTGGTTACTTGATCAAAGTTCCAGCGAACTACAAGGGAACTTTCTTCTACTGGAACCACGGTATTCGTTTTACTTACCCACTTCCTGGTGTAATAGCAGTTCCAAAGGGTGTTGAAGAATTAACACCTAGCAATGTTCCAGAAGCATCAATGTTGCGTGCGGGTTACGGCTTAGCAACTTACGATGGCGTTTCAACTGGTGGTCTACGCGGTTGGAATACCGCCGATCGTGTTGAAATGCTTAAGGAGTTAATTGATACCGTTCGTGCGAAGTACACCGTAAAGAAAGGTGTTGTTTACGGATCTTCACAAGCTGGTTCAGTTATCACCCCGTTTGTTGAGAAGTACCCAACCTATGCTGACTCAGTCGGCATCATGGCGGGCGTAACTCCATCAATTGGCCAATCCTTATTATCACTTTGCGATGCTTTCTATATCTTGAGCGTTTTTGCTGATCCAACCATTAAAGGTTGCGCAGCAATGGGCGTTAAAGGTTTAGCTGGCCACATGACAGCAGCTGCTGAATTCGGCAAAGTTGTTGCACTGCTACAAGCATGGGGCGCAAACCTTGGTGCTCCAGGACTTGAATATCCTGCAGCTCTTAAGGGTTCTGGTATTCCACAACGTTCTGCTCTTTTGTTAACAGGTCTACTAATTGGCTTGCCAGCAAAGAGTGCTCACATGGATGGCATTACAACTAGTGCTGTTGTTGCTGAACAGAGCATTAACGCAACAGTTGCAATTCTAGAAAACTTCGGCGAAGCAATTGCTACTGGAACATTCGGAGGTCAAGCGATCTCTGAACTTACTGGCCCTGGTTTCTACGACAACACCAAGACCGACTGGTTTAGTTTGTTAGATCCAGCCGATGCGGGTCGCTATAACTTAGGTCTATCAGGTGATGATGGCATCAATGGCATGCTTGGCGTTCTTTCACTAGCGCCGCGCGTCAAGGGTGACCCAGCAGCTATTGCTAAGTTAAAGGCGCTAGATGCGAGCAAGTTCGATACCACTAAGCCAGTTGTGCTGCTTGCAAATGAAGCAGATCGTCTGGTGTTTTCTGGTAACAGTGCTCTATATGTAGACAAGGCTCGCGCTATTTATGATGCGAAGTTGGAAACATATGAAGCTGCACGTGCTGCTGCTAAGACCAGCGATGAACGCGCAGCAGCTCGTGCGCTAAAGCCAGTCTGGAACGTTGCTTCACTTTATGCAATGACACCTGAGACCTACACGGTTTACACCGCACAAGGTCTGCCAAATCTCTCTGGCCCACCAGCACCATCAGGTGTTGGTCATCAGAACTTCACTTTGAAGCAGATGATGGCTTGGGTCAAGATCTTGGCTCATGCTGCTGATACTGGAAAAGTCGGAACACCTGGCTCTCTACAGGAGTACATCAAGAGAGCACCAGGCTTGAACTCAGATCTGGATTACCGTCCAGCTGATTTGAAGTACATCTGGTAACCGAGAAATAAGTTGGAAATCAGGGCCCGAGGCAACTCGGGCCCTGATTCTTTTTTACTCGGTAGCCTTTCCCAGTGCTCGCAATCAAAACCCCGGCTGAAATGTTTGCTCTTGGGGCAAAGCTAGGGGCTCAACTAAAAGCTGGCGATCTGATTCTCTTAAATGGCCCACTTGGCGCGGGCAAAACCCTGCTAACTCAAGGTATCGGTAGCGCTTTAGGCATTACTGGAATCACTTCACCAACCTTTGTTATCTCACGAGTCCACCTTGGTACGTTGCCTCTAATTCACGTTGACGCTTATCGTTTACTGATTGATGGCCAAGCAAATTTATATCTAGATGATTTAGATCTTGATTCAGCCCTTTTAGACTCAGTTACCGTTGTTGAATGGGGCGGGGCTGAAGCTGCTCGGTTATCTGATCAGCGGCTAGAAATAAATATTGATCGCACCGAAGAAGTTCGACAGGTAATTGCAGTGGGAATCGGAGCGCGTTGGGCTGGTTTCTCGCTATGAATATCTTGGCGATCGATACGGCAGCATCTCGAACTTCGGTAGTGATAATTGAAAATGACGAAGTTGTATTTAGCGAGTCTCGCGATGGCGCTATGTCTCATGGGCCTGCGCTACCTGAATTAGTTCAAGCGGCAATAAAGAATCGCGAAATAGATGAAGTATTGGTGGGCATGGGTCCGGGGCCATATACGGGGTTACGAGTTGGAATTACCTTTGCGCAAACTTTTGCATGGGCACGAAATATTCCCGTGCGTGGTTTCTGTTCACTCGATGCAATTGCCGCCCAAGTTAACGAGCCAGATTTTATTGTGGCAATTGATGCCAGGCGCAAGGAAGTTTATTGGGCGCGTTACACCAATGGGGTTCGCGTTGAAGGACCTGTGGTTGATTTACCCGCGCTAGTTGCAGCTCGCGGAATCGAAGTGATTGATTCACTTTTGCCAGACCCAAAGTACTTTGTCGAATTAGCTGAAGAATTTAGCGAGCCAATTTACTTACGTCGCCCAGATGCAGTTGCTACGGCGGATCGTAAATGATTACCTATCGTCAACCAACTGCACTTGATCTGCCAGTGCTGACTTCACTAGAGCGCACCTTGTTTCCGGATTACCCATGGTCTCAAGCGCAGTTCAAAGAAGAGATTGCCGGTATTGGCACTAGTCGAGAATTCTTATTGGCACTAAACGATGGCTCGGTTGTTGGTTATGCCGGCATTATGGTTGTTGCCGCTGGCGTGCCAGCCGATCTGCTAACGATCGCGGTTTTGCCTGACTTTAGGGGCCAAGGCATTGCTCAATCCATGCTGGCCGATCTAGAAAGTTGGGCGAAAGCGAAAAGTGCAACCGAGGTCATTCTTGAAGTTGATACTAAGAACGAAAGCGCAATTCGGTTATATGAATTCGCTGGTTACGAGAAGATTTCAACTCGAGCAAACTATTATGGACTTGGTGTCGATGCCTTAGTTATGCGCAAGGAAATCAAATGAGTGAAGCGCTAGTACTAGGGATTGAAACTTCGTGTGATGAAACTGCGATTGGCATTGTGTATGGTCGCAAATTGTTGGCAAATGTAATTGCTTCAAGCGTTGAGGAACATGCGCGCTTTGGGGGAGTAGTGCCAGAAGTTGCCTCACGTGCGCATCTAGAAGTTATGCAACCTGCGCTTAAAGAAGCAATAGCGCAAGCAAAAATTTCACTTAATGATTTAGATGCAGTAGCTGTCACTGCTGGCCCTGGTTTAGTAGGTGCTCTACTAGTTGGAACTTCAGCGGCCGCTGGATTAGCGCTTGCACTTGATAAACCCATTTATGGCGTGAACCATTTAGCCGCACACGTCAGCGTTGATTACTTAACGCATGACTTGCCAGCTGAGCCAACCATTGCCTTGTTAGTCAGTGGTGGTCATTCATCGTTATTACAAGTCAATGACATAACTGGTGAAATAATTAAACTTGGCGAAACTATGGATGACGCAGCAGGTGAGGCCTTCGATAAAATAGCGCGCATCATGGATTTAGGTTTTCCAGGTGGCCCGGCAATAGATCGCATCGCAAAAACTGGTAGCGCCACCGCAATTGATTTTCCGCGCGGATTAACCACCAGTAAAGATTGGGAAACTCGGCCGTTTGAATTTTCCTTCTCTGGGTTAAAGACGGCAGTTGCTCGATATTTAGAAGCAACTCCGGCATATGCCAAAGGCGATGTGGCAGCCTCTTTCCAGGAAGCCATCGTTGATGTCTTACTACTTAAAGCAATTGCGGCAGCTAAGAAAACCGGCATCAATTCACTGGTTATTGCTGGCGGGGTAGCGGCTAACTCGCGCCTGCGTCAGGTGGCTACAGAGCGCTGTGCCGCCCAAGGCATAACGCTTCGAATCCCCAGCCCGGCTCTGTGCACCGATAACGGGGCCATGGTTGCCGCTCTGGGCTCACTTATGGTCAGCGCTGGCAGAACCGCCAGCCCAATCGCTTTTGACGCTCAGTCCAGCCTGCCAGTCACTCGCATTTCTCTCTAATTCTGCGTTGCTGTCGATTTGATCGCGGGAATAGCCCAGCATAGGCTTGGCGTTAGCACTCAAGACCCGAGTCTGCTAATTGCAGGCTATAGTGAAATCGATTTTAAAAGGAGCTCTAATCATGGCCGTAACCATTAAGCCACTAGAAGACCGCATCGTAGTTAAAGCTAATGAAGCAGAGACAACTACGGCGTCAGGTCTGGTAATTCCAGATACTGCAAAAGAGAAGCCTCAAGAGGGCACCGTTGTTGCAGTTGGCCCAGGTCGCTTCGATGATGGCGTTCGCGTTCCGATGGATGTCAAAGTTGGCGACGTTGTTCTATATAGCAAGTACGGCGGAACTGAAGTTAAGTACAACGCTGAAGAATATTTAGTTCTATCTGCTCGCGATATTCTCGCTGTAATTGAGAAGAACTAATGGCCGGCAAGTCCTTACAGTTTGACGAGCAAGCCCGTCGCGCCATGGAGCGCGGTGTAAACATTCTGGCTGACACCGTCAAGGTAACCCTTGGACCTAAGGGTCGTAACGTAGTTATCTCAAAATCTTTCGGTGCCCCAACCATCACAAACGATGGCGTAACAATTGCGAAAGAGATTGAACTCTCTGACCCAGTTGAAAACATGGGTGCTCAACTAGTAAAAGAAGTTGCTACCAAGACCAACGATGTTGCTGGTGACGGAACAACTACTGCAACTGTGCTCGCTCAGGCAATGGTTAAAGAAGGTCTTCGTAATCTCGCAGCCGGCGCGCAACCAATGGATATTAAAATTGGGATTGAAGCTGCAGTTGCCGCAATTTCAGCTGCCCTTAAGGCCAATGCCACTGTTGTAAAGGACAAGGCACAAATCGCTGACGTTGCAACTATCTCTGCGCAAGATCGCAATATTGGTGACTTAATTGCTGAGGCAATGGACAAAGTTGGCAAAGATGGCGTAATCACAGTTGAAGAAGCATCTACTACTGGGCTTGAACTTGAGTTCACTGAAGGCATGCAATTCGATAAGGGTTACATCTCGCCTTACTTCGTAACTGATCAAGATC
>JBIIYZ010000053.1:0-2761 GCA_044346555.1 Candidatus Planktophila sp.
ACGTCGAGTTTAAGGAAGGAAGAGAATAAATGGCTCGTTATACCGGAGCAGACTGCAAGCGTTGCCGTCGCGAAAAAGTAAAGCTCTTTCTTAAGGGCGCAAAGTGCGATGGACCAAAGTGTCCGATCGAATCTCGTCCTTATCCACCTGGACAACACGGCCGTGGTCGTGCCAAGGAATCTGAATACCTACTGCAGATGCGCGAAAAGCAAAAGTGCGCACGCATTTACGGCGTTCTAGAAAAGCAATTCCGTGGTTACTACGAAGAAGCTAACCGTAAGCAAGGCAAGACTGGTGAAAACCTTCTGGTAATTCTTGAAACACGTCTAGATAACGTCGTCTTCCGCGCAGGCTTTGCTAAGAGCCGCGACATGGCACGTCAGCTAGTTCGTCACGGACACTTCTTGGTCAATGGCAAGAAGGTAAACATTCCTTCTTACCGTGTCACAGCGATGGACATCATTGATGTTCTACCAAAGTCACTAGACCTAACCCCATTTATTGTGGCTAGCGCCGAACTTGGCGAGAAGTCAGTTCCAGCCTGGATGGAAGTTGTTGGTTCGCAGATGCGCATCATCATTCACTCCACACCAGCGCGTTCAATTATCGACACCCAAGTTGAAGAGCAGTTAATCGTCGAACTTTATTCCAAGTAATAACCAACCCGGTGATCAAATAGTGGATTACCAAGAGAAAGAGGAGCAACAGTGCTAATTGCACAACGTCCCACCCTCAGTGAAGAAGTAGTTTCCGAGCATCGCTCACGGTTCATCATTGAACCGCTAGAGCCAGGTTTCGGTTACACCCTAGGCAACAGCATGCGTCGTACGCTGCTTTCATCTATTCCAGGTGCAGCAGTTACCAGCATTCGCGTTGCAGGCGCCCTACATGAGTTCACCACTCTTGAAGGCGTTAAGGAAGATCTCACAGATATCGTTCTTAACATTAAGAACCTTGTTCTTTCATCAGATAACGATGAGCCAAGCGTTCTATACATCCGCAAGACTGGTGCTGGTCCTGTAACTGGTGCCGACATTGCAGTTCCAACTGGCGTTGAAGTACATAACCCAGAGCTACACATTGCAACACTTAACGATAAAGCCAACCTCGAAATCGAACTTACAGTCGAGCGCGGTCGTGGTTATGTAACTGCAGTTCAGAACAAGCAAGCTGGTGCTGAGATTGGCCGTATTCCGGTTGACTCCATCTACTCACCTGTTTTGAAAGTTACTTACAAAGTTGAAGCTACTCGTGTTGAGCAGCGCACCGACTTCGATCGTTTAGTAATCGATGTTGAAGCAAAGCCATCAATGAAGCCACGCGATGCAGTTGCATCAGCCGGTAAGACTTTGGTTGAGCTATTCGGTCTTGCTCGCGAATTAAATCTAGATGCTGAAGGAATCGAAATGGGGCCATCTGTTATGGATGCAGCTCTTGCCGCTGACTTAGCACTTCCAATCGAAGATCTAGATCTAACAGTTCGCTCATACAACTGCTTGAAGCGCGAAGGCATTCACACAGTTGGTGAACTAGTAAATCGCTCAGAAGCTGATCTACTAGATATCCGTAACTTTGGTTCAAAGTCCATCGATGAGGTCAAGGCAAAGTTGGTCTCAATGGGAATGTCACTTAAGGACAGCCCAGCTGGTTTCGATCCAACTAAGCACCAGAACTACAACGCAGCTGTTGACGATGATTTCGTTGAAGCAGATCAGGCCTAGGAGAAAAAATGCCAAAACCAACTAAAGGTCCTCGTCTGGGCAGTGGCCCATCACACGAGCGCCATATTCTAGGAACTCTTGCAGAGCAACTATTTGAGCACGGCAAGATCACTACAACTGAAGCAAAGGCAAAGCGTCTTCGTCCATTGGCCGAGAAGCTAATTACTTTTGCAAAGAAGGGTGACCTCGATGCTCGTCGTCGCGTTCTAGCAACAATTGCTAACAAGGGCGTTGTTCATCATCTCTTCACTGAAATTGGTCCACGTTTTGCTACCCGCAACGGTGGCTACACACGTATCACCAAAGTAGGTCCACGTAAGGGTGACAATGCGCCTATGGCAGTCATCGAAGTATTAACTGAGAAAGATAACTAAGCTTTTAAAACTTAGTCACTTACTCAAATGTCGGAACCCACTCTCTTTCCTGAGGGTGGGTTTCTTCGTTTAAAAATCAAACTCGCTTACGACGGTACCAATTTCTCGGGCTGGGCAAAACAACCAGAACGTCGCACAGTGCAAGAAGAATTTGAAAAAGCCTTTGCAACTATTGTTCGATACCCGTGCGAAAGTATTGTGGCTGGTCGTACCGATGCTGGCGTTCATGCCACGGCGCAAATAATTCATATTGATGTTCCAGAGGGCACAGACCTAGCTGATTTGGCTTATCGCTTAAATCGATTACTTGATCTTGATCTGCGAGTTCTGGAAATCGAAGTCGCACCTGAAGGTTTTCATGCTCGGTTCTCAGCGCTTCGACGTCATTATAAATATCAAATTGTTGATGCCAACAAAGCAATCAATCCATTAGATCGTTACGACCGCGCGAGTTGGTATCGGCCACTAGACCTAGCCCGCTTAAATGAAGCTAGTGCGCTGTTATTAGGTGAGCATGATTTTGCGGCTTTCTGTAAATACCGCGAAGGTGCGACAACCATTCGCACGCTTGAGACATTCCATTGGGAGCGCAAAGAAGATGGCTTATTAGTTGCCCAAGTTGTTGCCGATGCTTTCTGTTATTCAATGGTGCGCAATTTAGTGGGC
>JBIIYZ010000033.1:0-10204 GCA_044346555.1 Candidatus Planktophila sp.
CTCGAGCGCAAGTCCTCACGTCTTACTCGACGTTTGAGCACTGAGTCCGCAGCTAAGCCAACCGTTGCAACAACAGCCAAGCGCATGCTTGGTTTGAAGTAAGGAGTACTTAAATGAGAGTAAAGCGCGGAGTCCACGCAGCCAAGAAGCGTCGTACAACTCTAGAACGTGCCAGCGGTTACCGCGGTCAACGGTCACGTCTTTTCACAAAGGCGAAAGAGCAAGTTACTCACTCAATGGTTTATGCCTTCAACGATCGCAAGGATAAGAAGGGCGACTTCCGTCGTCTCTGGATCCAACGTATCAATGCGGCAGCTCGTGAAAACGGTCTTACTTATAACCGTTTGATCCAAGGTCTTAAGGAAGCTGGCGTTGAAGTTGATCGCCGTTTACTTTCAGAGCTAGCAACTAATGACCCAGCGACTTTCAAGGCGCTAGTTGAAGTTGCTCGCAAGACTTTAGCTGCACTTTAATTCGTTAATCGAAACTAGAAGTAATGATCGAGAGCCTTCACTCGCCGCACATCGCGCGAGTGAAGGCTCTTATCAGTTCTAAAGGCGCTAAAGAACGTCGCGAAAGTGCGCGTTATGTTGCCGAAGGTGCGCAGTTTGTGCGCGAAGCGATTAAGGCAAAAGCGACTGAGCAAGTAGATGTTCTGTATTTAACTGCCAATGGCCGCTCTCGACTTGAGAATGACCAGATCGATTTAGCAAAGTTTAAATGTGAAGATGTAACCGATGCCGTTATGAAGGCGATGAGTGAAACCATCTCGCCGCAAGGCATTCTGGCTATCTGCAAGATCCCGAATCCACAATTGGAAACATTGAAGTTATCTGGCAAATCAATATTGCTTTACTTGCACGAAATTCAAGACCCTGGCAATGCCGGCACTATCTTGCGATCAGCCGATGCGCTAGGGGCTACGGCAGTAATCACCTCGCCAGGAAGCGTTGATATGTATTCGCCTAAGGTAGTTCGTTCAACCGCCGGGTCGCTTTGGCACCTACCTGTTTTCGAACGAATATCACTCGATCTACTTACAACAACTATTCCAGATCTAAACTTTGCATCCCTATCGGCAGATGGCAAGAAATCTATTCGTGATTTCTTGATTACTCAAAATACAGTTTTGATTTTCGGAAATGAGGCTCGTGGATTAACTGATCTTAAAGTACCTCAAGCGACTCAGAAGCTAGCGATACCAATGGCTGGCAACGCCGAAAGCCTTAATCTTTCAGCAGCAGTTTCGATAGTTTTATTCGAGTTAACGGCAAAAATTGCCGACGATAAGTAAAGTCGACCAAGTAGACTTCAGCTCATGAATCCGCAGGAAATCAACGAATGGGTCAGCGCTGCCAAGTCGGCATTCGCAGCAGCTGGTGACCTCGATGAACTCAAGGCGGCGCGATTAACTCATACTGGCGATAAAGCTCCCATCTCACTTGCTAGTCGTGGCCTGGGTTCACTTTCACCTGAGGAAAAAGCCTCTTTCGGAAAAGTTATTGGTGAAGCAAAAGCAACCATTGCCTCAGCTTTAGCTGATGACACTGCACGGTTGGAAATTGCGCGCGATCAGAAGATCTTGCTAGAAGAAGTTGTCGATATAACACTTCCCGCAAAGCTCACTCATGCTGGGGGATTGCACCCAATTACAATCATCAAGAATGACATCAGTGATTTCTTCTTAGCTCAAGGTTATTCAGTAGTTGAAGGCCCCGAACTTGAATCAAGTTGGCTGAACTTTGATGCCTTGAATATTCCGGCTGATCACCCTGCTCGTACCATGCAAGATACATTCTTCGTTGAGCCACTTAGCGCTGGGCTAGTGCTGCGTACGCAGACTTCGCCGTTGCAGATTCGCACGATGCTTTCAAACGAACCACCTATTTACATTGTTTCTCCTGGGCGCACTTTTCGTGCTGACGAATTAGATGCAACGCATAGTCCGGTTTTTCACCAAGTCGAAGGTCTAGTTGTTGACCGTGGAATTTCAATGGCTCACTTAAAGGGGACTCTTGATAATTTTGCTCGCCATATGTTTGGCCCTGATGTAACGACTCGTTTGCGCCCATCATTCTTCCCGTTCACCGAGCCAAGTGCCGAAGTTGATGTCTTCTTCAATGGTCGCTGGATTGAGTGGGGCGGCTGCGGAATGGTTAATCCGAAAGTGCTCGAAACATGTGGCGTGGATACCAAAGAATTTAGTGGTTTCGCTTTCGGTATGGGTCTTGAGCGCACCTTAATGGTGCGTCACGGAATTACCGATCTGCACGAAATTGTTGAAGGCGATTTACGTTTTACTCGTCAGTTTGGAGTTGGCCTCTAATGCGAATTCCACGTTCCTGGGTTAATGATTTTGTAGATATAGCTGGCATTACTGACGAGGTAATTGCCGATGCCTTCGTTCGAGTTGGCTTTGAAATTGAAGATGTGATCAAGCAAGGCGCTGACCTAACTGGTCCACTAGTCGTGGCTCGAGTTCTTGCGATTGAAGAGTTAGCTGATCATAAGAAGCCAATTCGCTATGTTGAATTAGATTGCAACGAGGGGCAAAGCCGTTTTGTAATCTGCGGTGCGCGTAACTTTGCGATAAATGATTTAGTCGTAGCAGCTCTGCCAGGAGCGGTACTGCCAGGAAACTTCGCAATCAGTGCTCGCGAAACTTATGGCAAGACCAGCAACGGCATGATCTGCTCTTCCAAGGAGTTGGGCTTAGGCGAAGACCATTCTGGCATTATCGTGCTAGCCGAAGGGTCCGCGTCAGTTGGTCAAGATGCGATCGAGTTACTTCAAATTAAAGACACAATTTTTGATATCGCAGTAAATCCAGATCGTGGTTATGCCTTGAGTATTCGTGGCGCAGCTCGCGAAATAGCAGGTGCATTGAACTTGAGTTTTACTGATCCGATTGCGCACGCAAAGTCTTTAAATTTTGCCGATTCTGGTAACGCAACCCCAATAAAGATTTCAGATGGCGCAATGATCGCCGTATTGCGTTCTCTTGATAACTTCAACCCAAAGTCACCATCGCCTATTTGGTTGAGTCGCCGCATTGAGAAGGTCGGCATGCGTTCGATTTCCCTTGCCGTCGATGTTACGAATTATGTAATGATCGAACTAGGTCAACCACTTCATGCTTTTGATCGCGACAAAATTGCTGATGGCCTTGAGATTACTTATGCCAAAGATAAGAGCAAGTTCACCACCCTCGATGGCCAAGAACGAGAACTGGCTTCAAGTGATCTTGTGGTGCGTGATTCAAAGCAAGTATTAGCTCTAGCCGGCACTATGGGCGGCTTGGATTCTGAAATTACAGATAGCACTACAACGATTGCGATTGAAGCAGTTAGGTTTGATCCAATTGCGATTGCTAAGAATTCTCGTCGCCACAAGCTTTCAACCGAGGCATCTCGTCGCCTAGAGCGCGGGGTTGATCCATCATTGGCTGAGTTCGCATCAGCTCGAGCAGCCGAGTTAATGATTTCGCTAGGTGGAGCAACATATGTGGGCACCTCAGTTTCGGGCGACGAACGCTATCCGCCGATCATTGATTTTGATCCTCAATATGTAAATGATCGTATAGGTACCGAACTTTCCAATGAAGTAATAGCTAAGTCGCTTACAACTGTTGGGTGCGATGTTGACACCAAGAGTTGGAAAGTTGATCCGCCTTCTTGGCGGGGCGACCTACAAATTCCAGCAGATTTAGTAGAGGAAGTAGCTCGGATTGTTGGTTACGATCAGATTCCATCTATTCTGCCACGCAGTCCATTCGCCGCAACACTGACGCCAGTCCAACTACGCCGTCGAACTATTGCAGCAGCCCTTGCGGCTCGTGGCTTAACTGAAGTTCAGAATTTTCCGTTTGTCGCTGAGTCAACTATGAAGGCGCTGAATTACACCGGCGATCGTGCAGCTACTTTCCGAATTGCTAATCCAATGTCCGAGGAAACTCCCTTGATGCGCACGCATTTGATTCCGGGACTAATTGCCGCCGCTCAACGAAATCTTTCCCGCGGTGCTCGTGATTTCGCACTCTTTGAGATTGGTGCAATTTTCCGCAACACGACAAAATTGGTTGATGGCTTGTTCCCGCCGCTAGGAAAAAAGCCTGATGCAGCAACGATTAAAGCAATTTTTGACAGCGTTCCACCACAACCAATTCACTTAGGTGCAATCTTCGTCGGCAAAACCACCGGTGATAATTGGCGCACTAAAGCTCGTGCATATGAGTGGGCCGATGCGGTCGCTGAGGCACAAACTGTTTTGGATCTGTGCGGATTGCAGTACACCGTTGAGCGATCTGATTTTGCGCCTTGGCATCCAGGGCGTTGTGCTGAACTATTAGTAGATGGCAAAGCTGTGGCACATGCCGGCGAACTTCATCCGCGCGTTTGTTCTGAATTCGGTTTACCGCCGCGTTCTTGCGCACTAGTTATTAATCTTGATGCGCTACCCGCGAGCAATACGGTACGTGCTGCGGTGATTGGTTCGATGCCAATCGCCGTTCAAGATGTAGCACTTGTCGTGGCCGCCGATGTTTCTGCAGCCGCACTTGAGCAGGCTCTAGTTGATGGGGCAGGGGACCTGCTTGAATCAATCGTGCTCTTTGACCGTTACGACAAGATTGGCGATGGCAAGATCTCGCTGGCATTCACGCTCTCATTCCGAGCTGCTGATCGCACGCTTACTGGTGAAGAAATTACTGCCGCTCGCGAGGCAGCTGTGGCCAATGCGGCCAAACTTTACGGGGCAACAGTTCGTTCTTAGACTTGCATAATTATGCATATACCTGCATAATTATTCCTATGAAAACAGCAATCGTTGGCGCTAGTGGCTATGCCGGAACTGAGCTGCTTAGACTGCTTCTAGACCATCCAAATTTTGAACCAACTGTGATTACAGCGTATTCAAATGCGGGCGAACTGATTACATCAGTAGCGCCACAGTTAGCCAAGCTGGGGGATCGTCGGTTTGAGAGCTTTGAGCTCGCGAAAGTTAATGCTTGCGACCTAGTTTTCCTGGCTCTGCCACATGGTGAATCAGCAGCGCTGATTGCGCAACTTGATCCAGACCTTAAAGTTGTTGATCTAGGAGCAGATTTCAGACTTACCAGCGCTGAAAAATGGGCGCAGTACTACGGCGGAACTCATGCCGGAACTTGGACTTATGGCTTACCAGAACTACCAGGCAAACGTGAAGTTATTGCGAAATCTACTCGAGTGGCAAACCCAGGTTGTTACGCAACTTCTATTTCCTTAGCAATTGCCCCAGCTCTAGAACTAATTGATATCAAGGACATAGTTGTGGTCGCGGCCTCGGGTACGACAGGTGCGGGCCGAAGTGCGAAGGTTAACTTGCTAGGCAGTGAAGTAATGGGCTCCCTCTCCTCATATAAATTTGGGGGAGTACATCAGCACACTCCTGAGGTTGAAGAAGCGCTTACACATATTGCTGGTAGCGATGTAAAGATCTCTTTTACGCCAATTTTGGCGCCGATGCCACGTGGGATCCTCAGCACGGTGACGGCCAAGTTAACCTCAAATGCTCCAACAGAAAGCATGCACGCGCTATATACCAAAGCTTATGCGGCGGATGAATTTGTTACCGTCTTGCCGATCGGAGAGATGCCTAGGACGAATTCAGTAATTGGTAGTAATCATGTTCAATTGCAAGTCGCAGTTGATGCGCATACCAATCGTCTGATCATTTCAGCGGTAATCGATAATTTAGGTAAAGGCGCCGCCGGTCAAGCAATTCAGAACGCGAATTTGATTTGCGGATTGCCCGAAAACGCAGGCCTAGAGATGTTAGGGCTAGGCGTTTGATCGTCATTAAATATGGCGGTCACGCCATGAAAGATGAGAGCGGGTCATTCGCGCAGGCGATAGCGGCTGCAATTTCGCAGGGTATTGAATTAGTGATTGTCCATGGTGGCGGACCACAAATTGATGCCGCTCTTGTTGCAGCCGGTGTCCAAAGCCAAAGCATTGGTGGCTTTCGAGTGACCACGCCCGAGATCTTCGAAATTGTGCAAAGTGTTTTAGCTGGCGAAGTCTGTGCCAACGTAGTTTCAAGTTTGCGAAAAGCCGGCGTTAACGCAGCAGGTATTTCGGGACGCGATGGAAACACGTTACAAGGAATTCGGATGACCAAGATTGTTGACGGCACTCCTGCAGAGCTTGGCCTAGTTGGTGAAGTTACCAAGGTCGACACTCAGTTGCTTGAATCTTTGCTGGAGGAGAAATTCACACCAGTAATTTCGCCATTAGCTAATGAGATTAGCGCTGAAAATGGTTTAAATGTAAATGCTGATTTGGCAGCAGCTGCGATTGCTGGTGGCTTAAATGCGGAAATTTTAATCGTCTTAACTGATGTCGCCGGAATTTATCGTGATTTCCCAGACCCTGCTTCAATCATGTCTGAGATCTCAGTAGCCGAATTAGCAAAGATGAAAAATGATTTCCAAGGAGGGATGGCCCCAAAGGTCGCAGCTTGTCTGGCCGCAATTGCAGCGGGGGCAAAAGCGGTAAGAATTATTGACGGCAACAATGCTGAGAATTTATTACTGGCTATAGCTGGTCGTGGTGGAACATTGGTGCATGCATGAACGCAAATAGTGCAAATGCGCGAAAGTCAGCAGTAGCGAAATTAATTGCTACTGAAAAGATTGCTTCGCAATCTGATTTAGTAAAAGCGCTGAAGAAACAAGGAATTATCGTTACGCAAGGAACTGCTAGTCGAGACCTGGAAGATATTGGTGCTATTCGGGTTAGAAATAGTGATGGCGAAATGGTTTATGCACTAACTGATTTACAACCAATCTCGACTAAAAATTCTTTCCCCAGTGAACTAGTTTTAACAGCGACCCCGAGTGGAAATTTGGTCGTCATTAGAACGCCAATTGCTGCTGCGCAAATGCTGGCAAGCGCTATTGATGGACTTTCCCAATCTGGAAAATTAGCAAGTGCGATTGGAACTGTGGCTGGAGATGACACAGTCATCGTTGTGGCCGACACTGCTAACGGTGGCAGCTCATTAGCTAAGAAGATCTTAGGATTAGCCAACTCAAAAAGCGGAGGTAAGTGATGAGCACCGGAGCCACACATTCAGGTGGAGCTTTGTGGGGCGGCAGATTTGCCGATGGCCCTAGCGATGCCCTTTTTGCCTTATCTCGCAGCGTGCAATTTGATTGGCGCTTAGCGCCATACGACCTGCGTTCATCCCTAGCTCACTTATCAGTATTGGAAAGCTCAGGGCTGTTACCTGTTGAAACTGTCTCAAAACTTCGTAGAGCTTTGAAAGAGCTGCAGGTAGAAGTAGGGAATGGAAAATTCACACCAATTGAATCTGATGAAGATGTTCATAGTGCGTTAGAACGCGGCTTAACTGAGAAGATCGGCGCTATCGGGGGAGCGATCAGGGCCGGTCGTTCTCGCAATGATCAAGTTGCCACTGACCTACGTTTATATGCCATCGATCATATGTTGGCCATCGCTGCGGAACTGACGCAACTTTGCGAAGTAATCATCGCTAAAGCTGGCGAATACACCGACGCACCCGCACCAGGTTTTACGCATCTACAGCATGCACAACCAGTTATCTTCGGTCATGAAATTGCTAAACATGCACATGCTTTTCAACGCGATCTAAGTCGAATTAGTGATTGGTTAACTCGATCATCAGTTAGCCCACTTGGTTCTGGGGCTCTAGCTGGATCATCGCTGCCACTTAATCCAAAAGTGACAGCTGCTGAACTTGGTTTCGCACAATCTGCCCAAAACAGTATTGATGGCGTTAGTGACCGTGACTTTGTTTCGGAAGCGTTGTTTATTTTGGCAACCATCGGAATTCATCTATCGCGCATCGGTGAAGAATGGTGCATCTTGGCAACTACTGAATTCGGTTGGGCCAAAGTGGCTGATGCCTATTCAACTGGTTCATCGATCATGCCGCAGAAAAAGAATCCAGATATTGCCGAATTGGCTCGCGGTAAAGCTGGCCGTTTAGTCGGTAACTTAACTGGCGTAATGACCATGTTGAAAGGTTTACCTTTTGCCTACAATCGTGACTTACAAGAAGATAAAGAACCACTTTTCGACAGCATTGAAACTTTATTGATCCTGCTACCCGCAGTTTCCGGAATGATTGCAACTACTGAATTTGATCGCGCGAAGATGGCAGCAGCTGCACCGACTGGCTTCTCGCTGGCAACTGAAATTGCTGATTTCTTAGTGCGTGCACATATTCCGTTCTCACAGGCACATGAAGCAGCTGGCGAATGTGTTGCACTTTGCGAGAAGAGCAATCGTGAACTTCATGAATTAACCGATGCCGAGTTCCTCGCTATTCACCCATCACTTAATGGGGGAGTACGCGACGTACTATCTGTCGCTGGCGCACTCTCATCTCGCACAACTGTCGGAGGAACCGCACCTTCTGAAGTTGCCATCCAACTTAAGAATCTCTCTTCCAAAAATAGTGAATTCATAAAGTTAATAAGCAGCCAGCACGCTGCCTTTTCAGGCATGATGAGCGCATGAAATCAGAGCTACTAGAAGATCTTCGTTGGCGCGGATTAATCGCCCAAAGCACCGATGAGGCAGCGTTGGCTGAAGCACTGAAGAAACCAACCACTCTTTACATTGGCTTTGATCCAACTGCGCCCAGCATGCATGTCGGCAACCTAGTTGTTCTATTGGTTCTGCGCCGCTTTCAGCTTGCTGGCCATACTCCCATCGCCCTCGTTGGTGGTGCTACCGGCTTAGTGGGCGACCCAAGTGGCAAGAACGAAGAGCGAACATTAAATACTGAAGCGACTGTTGCTAACTGGGTTGAACGCATTAAGACCCAGCTTTCGCAGTACTTAGATTTCAATGCGCCAAAGAACGCAGCGATTATGGCGAATAATCTTGACTGGACTTCACCGTTATCTGCCATTGAATTCTTACGCGATATCGGAAAACATTTCAGCGTTAATCAAATGCTCTCTAAAGATTCAGTTTCTGCCCGCCTAGAAGCAAGTGGTATTTCCTATACTGAGTTTTCTTATTCAGTTTTGCAAGCTTACGATTATTTAGAACTTTTCCGTCGCCATAACTGCACACTGCAAATGGGCGGCTCTGACCAGTGGGGCAACATCGTTGCTGGGCTAGATTTAATTCGTAAAGTAGAACAAGGAAGTGCTCACGCTTTAACAATTCCGCTTCTAACAAAAGCTGACGGAACTAAGTTTGGAAAGACTGCTGGCGGAAGTGTCTGGCTTGATCCGGAAATGACTTCACCGTATGCCTTCTTCCAGTACTGGTTAAACACAGATGATAAAGATGTAATTAATTTCATTAAAGTTTTCTCATTCAAATCGCATGCTGAAATTACCGAACTCGAAAAAGCTCACAATGAAAATCCTGGCGCACGTACAGCGCACCGTGAGCTTGCTCGCGAATTAACTTCACTTGTACATTCACCTGAAATATGTGTCCGTGTTGAAGCGGCCGCAAAAGCACTTTTCGGGCAAGGTGAACTTGCCGAGTTAGACGAAGCAACTTTGACTGCAGCACTTTCCGAGTTACCGCGCACAACAGTTAAGCGAAGCGAACCAATTCCAACTTGGGTTGATTTATTGGCAGCTACTGGCGTCGTAGATTCAAAGTCTGCAGCGCGTCGCATCGTTAAGGAAAGCGGTGCGTACTTAAACAACACCAAAGTTGCAGCTGAAGATTTCGCCCCATCAGAATCTGACTTTTTATGCGGAAAATATGCAGTTTTACGCAAAGGAAAGCGCGATCTAGCAGCTGTCGAACTGATCGACTAACCCTTCGGATCGCCCCAGCCAGCCAAATCTGACCCCCGGTTTTGACCGTTCAGCAATACTCTTTTTCATCTGGAAAGCCCTGAAACCCCTGTAAATCAATGGCTTTAGGGCTTTTTCGTTTTTTTGTTTCTATGTCGAATCATGTGTCCTACACCTCAGCAAATGGCGCTTAGCCGATTTGACCTGCCCTGTTCTACTGCCTATAGTTACGCTCCTTGCTGTGAAACGGACGATTTAGGCCGAACAGCATAGGATTCCCGCAAAAATAGGCTGGATCGAGCGCGGTTTGACCGCGTGAGCGTCTATGCACTAGATTTGCGAGTCTGCCCTGAAAATAGGAAGAGATTCCTGGACGCAGTGCGCATCCGTACCTTGAGAACTCAACAGCGT
>JBIIYZ010000013.1:0-34333 GCA_044346555.1 Candidatus Planktophila sp.
CTGTTAAAAAGAAATTGATCTGGGTTAAAACGCCTGCATCTAATCCGATAGGAACAGCAAGCAATCCAGTTCCAATGGGAACTGCTTTAACAGTCGGTGATTTCTCATACCGCCTTGATGGAATTGAATTCGGTCTAGATGCAGAGATTTGTGCGAGCAATTCATTTAATGATGGCTGTTCTTTCGATGATGATTTCGAAGCAATTGTTGACCCTGATGCAACATTTAATTGGGCAGCTGTTACCGTCACCGCGGCGAATAAGTCCAAAGCAATTGCTAAACCAGCTGCTCCATTTATTAAGACATTCTCACTAGTTCTACCTAATGGACAACTTCTAGGAAGCGAGATTTTCGCTTTTGGGGACAATGACTTCAGCCAACTCCAAGTCATTCCTGGTGGCTCGGGTAGTGGTCGGATATTTTTCAAAGTTCCTAAAACAATCACTACTTTGAAATCATTATTGGTAATTCGTGATTCTTCTTCATTTACTAAGACAAAAGATGTGTACTTTAAACTTGAATGGTAATTCCGACTAAACAGATTGACGATTTAGGCCACACTCAACTACTTAGTTGTTGGTGAGTTATCTTCCATAGCCTTTAAATCTTCTTCTTCGGTTGGAATGCGATTGGCTGCAATTAGACGTTGCTTTCCAATCAGCAAGAAGATGTAACCGAGTCCGATACATATAGAAGTAATCGATAGCGCAATTTGTGCACCAATTGTTTCGCAGAGCCATCCACCAATGGCAGCGCCCATCGCCATAACTGAGCCTTGAACGCTCCAAAGTAATCCCATGTAAGAAGTTGCTGAACCTTTAGGGCGAACAGCTTCCATTACTTCCCAATAGAAAACTTGAACTGCACCGCCGACAAAACCTAAGAATGCACCACCGATTACCATGGACCAGCCGGGGTATGTGTAGGCCATAGGAAGAGAAACAATAAACCAGACTAAGTACGCTCTTCGTAGCGCGGATAGTGATGAAGTTCGTCGGGATAGGGTGCCAGCCACCAAGCCACCTGCAATGCTTGCAATTCCCATAGCAGCAAAAACCCAAGCAGTGCGGTTGGGAACTTTTTCAAGGGTAGCAAATGCGGGCACGGCGACATCAAAGATGCCCCAACCAAAACCGATGAACGAACCTTCCAGCATTAGAAGTCGCAGTGCTGGGTTACGCCAAAGTGCCTGCTGACCTTTATCTTTTATTTCCGGTTTCCAGGTTCGTGAAATCTGAGACAACATGATTGAGGTTCCGCCAACGAACATCAGCGCCGAAGCAACAGCGAGTGCACTTCCAGGATGAGATGAAAGGGCAAGTGTTGTTGCAACTACCGGGCCAATAACGCCAGCGGTGTTTATCATTGAGGTGTCGATTGCATAAGCGGTTCTTAGCTGTGGACCTGAAACAACTGATTTCCAGAGAGGCCTGATTGAAAGATTAATTGGGGGAGCACTAACACCCATAATTGTGGCCATGATCAACAGGACATTTTTTGATTCAGACATATTCAACGCCAGAATCATGGCGGCATAACTTGGCACAAAAATTCTAAGTGGCCAGCTTTGGCCATATTTATCAATTAAGTAACCGCGATAGCCAGCTGTAAGTGAGCCGCCGATGGAATTTAGCCCGAGTGCCAAACCTGCAAATGCAACTGAGCCGGTTTCGCGTTGAACTTTAAAGAAGATTCCAAGGCCGACCATTCCGTAAGCCAAACGGGCCGGAAATGAGGCCAGCACTAAAGTCCAAGTGTGCTGGAGGGCGAATACTTCTCTATAGCTCGACATTACATGAGTGATCCTATCTATCTATGCTAACTACTTATGCGTAATTTGCTCATTAAATAGGCGAATTGACCCCATCTAGGCCTCACCCGTACCCTTGCCTTTCGGCCAACCGGTCGACTCGAACTACTACTCATCTGTCCCTACGGAGCAACTTGATTACCTCATCAACAAAAGCAGCATCACCAGTAATTGCAGTAAATGACATCGGATCAGCCGCTGATTTCCTAGCCGCGATCGAAGGCACAATTAGAAATTTCAATGACGGCGACTTAGTTACCGGAACAATCGTTCAAGTAGATCGCGACGAAGTACTTGTTGATATCGGATACAAGACTGAAGGCGTAATTCCAGCCCGCGAACTCTCAATCCGCCACGACCTAGATCCATCAGAGATCGTTAAAGTTGGCGAAAAAGTCGAAGCTTTAGTTTTACAGAAGGAAGATAAAGAAGGCCGCACAATTCTTTCTAAGAAGCGCGCACAGTACGAACGCGCCTGGGGAGATATCGAAGGCAAGAAAGAGCGCGACGAAGTTGTCGTCGGAATGGTCATTGAAGTTGTTAAGGGTGGCTTGATCGTTGATATCGGTCTACGCGGCTTCTTGCCAGCTTCACTCGTTGAAATGCGTCGCGTGCGCGATCTAACTCCTTACATTGGCAAGGAAGTTGAATGCCGCATTATCGAACTTGATAAGAACCGTAACAACGTAGTTCTTTCACGCCGTGCTTACCTCGAACAAACTCAATCAGAGTCACGCACAACATTCTTAAATCAGCTACAAAAGGGTCAAGTACGCGATGGTGTGGTTTCATCAATCGTTAACTTCGGTGCTTTCGTTGATCTTGGTGGCGTCGATGGTTTGGTTCACGTTTCAGAGCTTTCATGGAAACACATCGATCACCCTTCAGAGGTTGTTGAAGTTGGCGACGAAGTAACTGTTGAGGTTCTAGAAGTTGATTTCGAGCGAGAGCGCGTTTCGCTTTCACTTAAGGCAACCCAAGAAGATCCATGGCAGGCATTTGCCCGCACTCACACAATCGCACAGGTTGTTCCGGGTGTTGTTACTAAGTTGGTTCCATTCGGTGCGTTCATCCGCGTACACGAAGGAATCGAAGGCTTAGTTCACATCTCAGAGCTAGCAGAGCGTCACGTTGAGATCCCTGAGCAAGTAGTTCAAGTTGATGATGAACTATTTGTAAAGATTATCGATATCGACCTAGAGCGTCGCCGTATCTCACTTTCATTGAAGCAAGCTAATGAAGGACATGAAGTTGAAATCGAAGCATTCGATCCAACTCAATACGGAATGGCTGCTCGCTACGATGCTGAAGGAAACTTCATTTATCCAGAAGGTTTCGATGCCGATACTCAAGAGTGGAAGCCAGGCTATGACACTCAGCGCGTTGAATGGGAAGCACAATATGCTCTCGCACAAGAGCGCTTCCTAGCTCACAAGAAGCAGAAGTCAGAGGCGAAGGCAGCCGACGCTGCAGCAGAGCCAGCAGCTGATGCTTCTTCTGATGCGGCAACTTCATACACTTCAGAGACACCATCAGCTGAAGTAACAACTGAGTCTGCTGAATAACTTAGCTTCTAGTTAGCAGTTAGTAATCTCGATGTTAATCGTGGCCCTAACTGGTGGAATTGGTGCTGGGAAATCCCATGTTGCCAAGTATTTCCATCAGTTAGGGTCTTACGTTTTTGATGCTGATCAATTAGCACGCGCTGCTATAGAGCGAGGCAGTAAAGGTTTTGATGAAGTAGTTACAACCTTTGGCGATCAAATTCTTAAAGATGGCGATATTGATCGACGTAAGTTAGGTGAAATTGTTTTTAGTGATCCAACCGCCAAGGTGAAGTTGGAAGCAATTGTTCACCCTGAGGTGCAGCGGCTATTTGAAGAAGCCAAGAAGGACCTGCCACTCGATGCAATTGTTATCTATGAGATCCCATTGTTGGCTGAATCAAACTCCCGCAGCCGCTTTGATTATGCAATCACCGTTGAAGCAGATGTTGAGACTCGCACCCAGCGTTTGAAAGAGCGGGGGCTTGCCAGCCATGAAATAGTTGGCCGTATGACAGCCCAGGCATCACGCGAAGAGCGAATTTCTCACAGTGATTTAGTAATTGAAAATCATGGTGATGAAGATGCACTTTTGCGCCAAGTAGAAGAGATTTGGCAGAGCGTACTTCTGCCGCTAGCTAAGAACCACGGTAAATAAATGCGTCCGGTCAGTGACCTGCAACGCAAAGTCAGCCCTTTTCAAGTTATTAGTGATTATGTGCCAGCTGGCGATCAACCAACGGCAATCGAGGAAATTGCCCGTCGCATCAATGATGGGGTTCAGGATGTCGTTCTCTTAGGTGCAACAGGTACTGGAAAGTCTGCAACCACAGCTTGGTTAGTCGAAAAACTGCAGCGCCCTACCTTGGTTCTGGCTCCAAATAAGCTTTTGGCAGCACAGTTAGCTAACGAGTTCAAAGAGCTGCTACCAAATAATGCTGTTGAATATTTTGTTTCTTATTACGACTATTACCAACCTGAAGCATATGTGCCGCAAACCGATACTTTTATTGAAAAAGACTCGAGTGTTAATGATGAAGTAGAGCGGTTGCGTCACTCAGCGACTAACTCGCTACTTACTAGACGCGATGTAATTGTGGTGGCCACGGTTTCTTGTATCTATGGCTTAGGAACACCACAGGAATATGTAGATCGCATGATTCAGCTAAAGGTGGGCGATGAAATCGATCGCAACACCTTGCTACGCCGTTTTGTAGATATTCAGTACAAACGCAATGACATGGCTTTCGAACGTGGCACTTTTAGAGTTCGTGGCGACACCATTGAGATTATTCCGATGTATGAGGAATTAGCACTTCGTATCGAAATGTTTGGCGATGAGATTGAGCGAATCACAACACTACATCCGCTAACTGGCGAGATCATTCGCGATGAAACCGAGATGTATGTATTTCCGGCAACTCACTACGCAGCTGGCCCGGAAACGATTAAGCGCGCTATCGCTGACATTGAAGCCGAGCTCGCGGTTCAGCTAGAGATCTTTGAGCGACAGGGCAAACTTCTTGAGGCTCAGCGTTTGCGTATGCGTACGACTTTTGACCTCGAAATGATGGCGCAACTGGGATTCTGTTCAGGCATTGAGAACTATTCACGTCACTTAGATGGTCGCGACACTGGTTCAGCGCCGCACTGCCTGCTTGATTACTTCCCAGAAGATTTCTTGCTGGTAATCGATGAAAGCCATGTAACCGTGCCACAAATCGGTGCGATGTATGAGGGCGATGCTTCTCGTAAGCGCACGCTAGTTGAACACGGTTTCCGCTTACCTAGCGCACTTGATAACCGACCACTTCGCTGGAATGAGTTCTTAGAGCGAGTGGGCCAGAAAGTATTTCTTTCAGCAACGCCTGGTCCATATGAACTTGGCAAAGTTGAAAACGATGTCGTTGAGCAAGTGATTCGACCTACTGGTTTAGTAGATCCGCAGATAATTATCAAACCAATCAAGGGTCAGATTGATGACTTGTTGCTCGAGATTAACAAGCGAGCTGAGCTTAATGAACGAGTACTTGTTACGACGCTTACCAAGAAGATGTCTGAGGATTTAACGGATTACCTACAAGGCCGGGGAGTGCGAGTTCGTTACCTGCATAGCGAAGTTGATACGTTGCGCCGAGTTGAACTATTACGCGAACTTCGCAATGGCGAATACGACGTTTTGATCGGTATTAACTTGCTTCGCGAAGGTTTAGATCTACCTGAAGTTTCATTGGTCGCAATTCTTGATGCCGATAAAGAAGGCTTCCTGCGCTCGGCAACTTCACTGATTCAGACAATTGGCCGCGCAGCTCGAAATGTTTCCGGCGAAGTTCATATGTATGCAGACAACATCACTAAGTCCATGGCTAAAGCAATCGATGAAACTAATCGCCGTCGAGCAAAGCAAGTTGCCTATAACCTCGAGAGAGGCGTTGATCCGCAGCCATTGCGAAAGAAGATTTCAGATATAACTGATCTGATTACAAAAGAGGGCGAAGATAGCGATCTGCTATTAGCATCTGGCAAGAAGTCCAAATCAGGTATTCCAGCTATCGGCTTCCACACGAAATCACTGGTATCTATGCCAAGACAAGAGTTAATGGGCTTGATAGAGTCGCTCACCGATCAGATGCGCAGCGCCGCAGCAGATCTGCATTTTGAACTTGCTGCGCGTCTGCGCGATGAGCTCAAAGAGCTAAAGCGCGAGCTACGAAATATGGAAGAAGCGGGTCATTAATTAATGAGCATTGATAAGTTGGTAGTTCGCGGCGCTCGCGAACATAACCTTAAAGATGTCTCGATTGAGCTACCCCGAAATTCGCTAGTTGTATTTACGGGTCTCTCGGGTTCTGGAAAATCATCGCTGGCTTTCGATACCATCTTTGCTGAAGGTCAACGTCGTTACGTTGAATCCCTTTCAGCCTATGCCCGTCAGTTCTTGGGGCAAATGGATAAGCCTGATGTTGATTTCATCGAAGGTTTATCGCCGGCAGTTTCAATTGATCAGAAATCAACCAATCGTAATCCGCGCTCAACTGTCGGAACGATTACTGAGGTTTATGACTACTTGCGTCTGCTCTTTGCTCGAGCCGGTCGTCCGCATTGCCCGAAATGTGGCCAAGAAGTAACCCGACAGTCACCACAGGCAATTGTTGATCAAATTTTAACAATGCCAGCAAGCACCAAGTTTCAAGTTCTGGCGCCCGTTGTGCGCGCCCGAAAAGGCGAGTTCCTTGATTTATTTCAAGACTTAATGAGTCAAGGTTATTCACGTGCGCGCATCGATGGCGAAGTTGTAGCCCTTTCTGATGCGCCAAAGTTAAAGAAACAAGAGAAGCACAGCATTGAAGTTGTAATTGATCGACTTACAGCTAAAGCTGAATCGAAATCTCGATTAACGGATTCGATTGAAACTGCCCTTCGTTTAGCGCAGGGCATTGTGATCCTTGATTTCGTAGATGCCAAAGGTGGCGATAAAGAACGAATTTTCAGCGAACATCTAGCTTGCCACGACTGCAGTCTTTCATTCGAAGAACTAGAACCAAGGTCATTCTCATTTAACTCACCTTTTGGCGCTTGCCCGGATTGCTCAGGTATCGGAACAAAACTAAAAGTGGATATTGATTTAGTTATTCCAGATGATTCGCTAAGCATTTCGGAGGGCGCTATTGCACCTTGGTCTTCGGGTCATGTCAATGAATATTTCATGCACTTGCTTGAAGGGCTATCTGAAGAAGTTGCCTTCAAGTTTGATGTACCCTGGAAGAAAATTTCCGAAAAAGCCCGCAATGCGATTCTAAATAGCCACGAGCATAAAGTTCATGTTAAGTATAAGAATCGCTACGGCCGCACACGTAATTACTCCACTGGTTTCGAGGGTGTTATTCCGTTCCTGCAGCGAAAGCATGCCGAAACCGATAGCGACTTCAGCCGCGAGCGTTACGAGTCCTACATGCGCGAAGTACCTTGCGGTACTTGCGAAGGCGCTCGGTTAAAGCCAGAAGTTCTAGCCGTAACTATCGGTGGCAAAAATATTGCCGAAATTTGCGAATTAGCCATCAACGATTGCGCGGCGTTTCTAAAGCAGATTGAACTAAATAAGCGCGAAGCTCAAATCGCCGAACGAGTCATGAAAGAAGTCCATGCCCGCCTTGGTTTCTTACTCGATGTTGGCCTGGACTACTTATCGCTAGCTCGACCAGCGGCCACACTTTCAGGCGGTGAAGCGCAACGCATTCGCTTAGCTACTCAAATTGGCTCCGGGCTAGTTGGCGTTCTCTATGTGTTAGATGAGCCTTCTATTGGTTTACATCAACGTGACAATGTCCGCTTAATTGAAACTTTAACTCGACTTCGCGATCTCGGAAATACCTTAATTGTGGTTGAGCACGATGAAGAAACTATTCGAGCTGCCGATTGGGTAGTAGATATTGGCCCCGGGGCTGGCGAGCACGGGGGACATGTAGTTGTCTCTGGAAGTTATCAAGATCTGATCGACTCACCTGAATCAATTACGGGTGCCTATTTATCTGGCCGTAAAGCCATTGAGATTCCTAGTGTTCGCAGACCAATTGATGCCAAGCGCAAGTTAACAATCAAAGGCGCTAAGGAAAACAACTTAAAAGACATCGAAGTCAGCGTGCCGTTAGGTGTATTTGTTTCCGTTACCGGCGTTAGTGGTTCTGGAAAATCAACTTTAATCAATGACATTTTGTATTCAACTTTGGCAAACAAACTAAATGGTGCGCGCATAGTGCCTGGTCGTCACCGCACAATTACCGGGATTGATTTACTAGACAAAGTAGTTCACGTTGATCAGTCGCCAATTGGTCGTACTCCGCGATCAAACCCAGCTACTTACACTGGCGTCTTCGACAAAGTTAGAGCACTCTTTGCCGAAACCACTGAGGCAAAGGTGCGCGGATATCAGCAAGGTCGATTTAGCTTTAACGTAAAAGGTGGCCGCTGCGAGAACTGTTCGGGCGATGGCACGATTACGATTGAGATGAACTTTTTACCGGATGTTTATGTGCCGTGCGAAATCTGTCATGGTGCGCGCTATAACCGCGAAACTCTTGAAGTTCATTACAAGGGCAAATCGATATCCGAAGTATTAGATATGCCGATCGAAATAGCGCACGCTTTCTTTGAATCTGTACCGACCATCGCGCGGTACCTAAAGACGCTCTGCGATGTTGGTTTGGGCTATGTCCGCCTGGGCCAATCTGCCCCAACCTTGTCAGGTGGCGAAGCACAGCGCGTTAAATTAGCTACTGAGCTGCAACGTCGCTCAACCGGCCGCACCATTTATGTCTTAGATGAGCCAACTACTGGCCTGCACTTTGAAGATGTAAATAAGTTATTAGGCGTGCTTAACCGACTAGTTGATACCGGTAATACAGTGGTTGTAATTGAGCACAATCTCGACGTAATTAAATCTTCCGATTGGGTTATTGATATGGGTCCTGAAGGTGGCTTCCGCGGCGGCACCTTAGTTGCTGAAGGAACTCCTGAAGAAGTCGCTAAGAATAAGGCGAGTTACACCGGCACCTTCCTTGCTGCCGTGTTGGCGAATAACCGAAAAGCTAAGCAGAAGAAATAACTGCAATGGCAGATCCACAGAGTTATCGGCCGAGCAATATTCCCGAGCATCCTGGTGTCTACCGATTCTTTAATAAGGCCGACAAAGTAATTTATGTTGGTAAAGCCAAAAATCTCAAGAATCGACTGAGCAATTATTTTCAAGCAAATTTAGCCACCAAAACCAACCGCATGGTTCATGAAGCAGTGCGAGTTGATTGGACGATTGTAAAAACCGAACTTGAAGCGCTGGCGTTGGAATTTAGTTGGATTAAGCAATACCAACCGAAATATAACGTGCAGTTTAAGGATGATAAGTCTTACCCTTACTTAGCAATTTCGTTAAATGACGAATATCCCATGATCTTTATAACCCGCAAAGATAAGCGACCCGGTTTGAAATACTTCGGGCCGTATACGAATGCTTGGGCGCTACGCAGTACATTTGAAGTCTTGCTTAAAGTATTTCCAGTCAGATCTTGCTCCTCTTCTAACTTTAACCGGGCTCAGCGAAGTAAACGGCAATGCCTACTGGGCGATATTGGAAAGTGCGCCGCACCTTGCGTGGGTTGGATCTCTAAAGAAGATCACCAAAGTTTGGCGCTTAAGTTAAATGACTTTATGGAAGCCGGAATGGAAAATCTGCTTCCTACGCTTCATGAAGAGATGCAGCTGGCTTCAACGAATGAAGAGTTTGAACGGGCAGCGCGCTTAAGGGATCAAATTGAGTCCTTTGAGAAGGCGCAAAGATCGACCCAGGGAAATTTCTCTGATGACCTAGATGGCGATTTCATTGCCTTGTATCAAGACGGTTTCCATTCGGCCGGCTCAATTTTCTCAATGCAGCGCGGGTCAATCAAAGGTTCTCGTTCCTGGATTGTCGATCAGGAAATGGCGCTAGAAGGTCAAGATGTTTTCACTTCGCTGCTCTACTCAATCTATGGAAATGGTTCGATCTCGATTCCGCGAAATATCTACTTAAATGCCCAACCTGAAAATCTCTCTGATTTACAACAATGGTTAAGTGGTGTAAGCGGCTCAAAGGTAGAGATAAAAGTCCCGCAGCGCGGCGACAAAGTCGAACTGCTTGAAACGGTAAAGCGAAATGCGCAGTATTCACTAATCCAATATGTGAGTAAGCGAGCGACTGATGCTGCGGTATCGGGCAAGGCACTAACTGAAATTGAAGAGATGTTGGGTCTCATGCGCACCCCACTTCGAATTGAATGCTTCGATATTTCAAATATTTCAGGAACCTCGGTGGTTGCTTCTATGGTGGTATTTGAAGATGGTATGCCGAAAAAATCTGAATATCGAAGATTCATAATTGATACCAGCGAAGGCTGGGATGACACTCGAGCTATGCACCAAGTTATTACGCGCAGACTGAAGCGAATGCTCGATGATCGAAGTGTTGATCTCGCTGAAGTTTCCGAGACGGGTGGGCGCATGAGTAAATTTGCCTATCCACCAGCGCTAATTGTGGTCGATGGTGGCAAGCCGCAAGTTAGTGCCGCACAACGAGCACTAGGCGAATTAGGAATAACTGATATCGCGCTATGTGGTTTGGCAAAAAGGCTAGAAGAAGTTTGGCTGCCAGATAACGCTGACCCACTGATTTTTCCACGAAACAGCGAAGGGCTTTATTTGCTGCAGCGAATCCGCGATGAAGCACATAGATTTGCAATTACCTTCCATCGCTCTAGACGTTCGAAAGTAATGTTGGAGTCTTTGCTTGATGAAATTCCAGGACTTGGAAGCGCACGACGGACCGCGCTGCTTGACCGTTTTGGTTCAGTTACTGCGATCCGAAAAGCTGCAGTTAGCGAGCTAGCGACGACACCTGGAATCGGTGAGAAATTAGCTGAAACGATTGCCCAATCACTGGCTCAAATAGGCAAGGGCGAGGCAGTCAATATGACAACTGGAGAAATCACTGGTGCTTGACAGGCACGGCAGGATAGAAGCATGAAGCGCAACGAACTATTGATTTTGACTGGCATGTCAGGTGCTGGCCGATCAACCGTTGCCCATTCCCTGGAAGATTTGGGTTGGTATGTCGTTGATAACTTGCCGCCAGCTCTTTTGCCTGCGTTAGCCAAAAAATCAAGCGATGGTGAGTTGCCAGCTCTGGCGGTCGTTGTCGATGTGCGCGGTGGAAAATTTTTTGATGATTTAAATGCAGCTCTGGCAAATTTGAAGAATTCTGGAATCAAGTTTCGGCTTCTTTTTCTAGATGCCTCAGATCAATCACTAGTTGCCCGTTTTGAAAGTACCCGTCGACCGCATCCATTACAAGGTGCTGATCGCATCTCTGATGGCATTGATCGCGAACGAGCTAAGTTGCACGAACTACGCGAAAGTGCTGATGTAGTTATCGATACTTCAAATTTGAATGTGCATCAACTAGCTAAACGCACCAGTGAAATTTTCGCTGAAGGAATGATCGAAGGCGTTCGTCTTAACATCTTGAGTTTTGGTTACAAGTATGGAATTCCAGTGGACGCTGATCTAGTTCTAGATTGCCGTTTTATTCCAAATCCACATTGGGTGCCTGAACTTCGACCTTTAACTGGGCTGGATCAAGAAGTGAGTGATCGAGTTTTTTCAAATGAAGGTGTCACCGAATTTGTAGGCGACTATGTAAAGCTAATTAAAGATATGTTGCCCGGCTATATTCGCGAAGGTAAGAAGTACTTAACTATTGCGATTGGCTGTACTGGCGGCAAGCATCGCAGTGTCGCTATCTCAGCTGAGATTGCTAAACAGTTGAGCGCTACAAGTAATGACTTAGCAGTATCGGCGCACGCAGTGCATCGGGATCTCGGCCGCGAATGAGCTCAGCTCGCGTTGTTGCGCTAGGCGGCGGACATGGCCTGGCGGCAACTCTTACTTCGTTGCGTGCGATAACTGATCAGATAACCGCAATCGTTACGGTCGCTGATAATGGCGGTTCAAGTGGTCGACTTCGCCAAGAATTTCCGATTTTCCCACCCGGTGATTTACGTATGGCCCTTGCTGCGTTATGTGCCGATGATGAGTGGGGTCGCAGTTGGGCCGAGATCATGCAATATAGATTTACTAGCGAAGGCCCACTCGATGGACATGCAGTTGGAAATCTTTTACTTGCAGCCCTCTGGGATCGCGATGAAGATCCAGTAGCTGGGCTTGATCGGGTAGGAGCGCTATTAAAAGTCGTGGGTCGAGTTTTACCAATGGCGGCAGTTCCATTAGATATCGAAGCAACTTTCACTTCTTCGATTGGTCGAATAAATGTGCGCGGTCAGGCTGAAGTAGCAACTGCTAAAGGAAAATTAGAATCCCTACGTTTGTTGCCAGAAAATCCAGCTGCACGAAGTGAAGCGCTAGCTGCAATAAGTAGCGCGGAATTAATTACGATGGGTCCGGGCTCTTGGATTTCAAGTGTGTTGCCGCATCTAATGGTTCCGGCACAGCGAGATGCGATTGTGAATTCCAAAGCCAAGAAAGTACTATTACTTAATCTTGATGCAAATGTACTGACTGCGGGTGATGAATATGCAGGCTATTCTGCCGAAGACCATCTACATCTCTTTCATAAATATGCCCCCGAGCTAAAAGTGGACTATGTAGTTGCTGACTCAGATGTAGTAACTGATCGGTTAGCTTTGGAAAAAATCGTTACATCACTCGGTGGCGCGCTAATTTCGGCTGATTTATCGATGGGGCCAGGCAGTTCTGCCCATGATGTCCGAAAATTGACCCCAGTTTTGGCACACATCATCGAGCAAAGACTGGTTGGATAACGCCATGGCAATGACCGCATCGGTGAAGGATGAACTCACCAGACTCTCAATTACCAAACCTTGCTGCCGTAAAGCTGAGGTTTCTTCGCTCCTACGTTTCGCAGGTGGTCTACATATCGCTGCTGGCAAAATTGTGGTTGAAGTTGAATTAGATACCGCTCAAAGCGCACGCCGGTTACGTAAAGATATTGCGGATATCTATGGGCATGAATCCGATTTGGCAGTTCTCTCTTCTAGCGGAATTCGCAAAGGGTCTCGTTACGTAGTTCGGGTGAATTCCGATGGCGATGCCTTAGCTCGCCAAACAGGTTTAGTTGATGCCAATGGTCGCCCGGTTCGTGGCTTGCCACCACAAGTTGTTTCCGCTGCAATCTGCGATGCTGAAGCAGCATGGCGTGGAGCTTTCATAGCACACGGTTCACTTACCGAACCCGGTCGCTCATCATCCCTTGAAATAACTTGTCCTGGACCAGAAGCTGCGTTAGCGCTAGTTGGTGCTGCGCGTCGTTTAGGCATTGTTGCAAAAGCGCGCGAAGTACGTGGGGTTGATCGCGTAGTAATTCGCGATGGCGATGCAATTGGAGTTTTGCTAACTCGATTAGGTGCGCACGAATCAGTGCTGGCTTGGGAAGAACGTCGCATGCGTCGCGAAGTTCGCGCAACCGCTAATCGATTAGCAAATTTTGATGACGCCAACTTGCGCCGTTCTGCACGTGCTGCCGTTGCCGCCTCTGCCCGAGTTGCTCGAGCGATGGAAATTCTGGGTCCAGAAATTCCAGATCATTTAAAGGAAGCTGGCGAGCTACGTATTCAACATGGCCAAGCAAGCCTCGAAGAATTAGGTTCACTCGCTGTTCCGCCAATGACCAAAGATGCGATTGCTGGCCGAATTCGCCGACTCTTGGCAATGGCTGATAAACGAGCTTCAGATCTGGGAATTCCAGATACCGAGGCCGGACTTTCGCCCGATCTACTTAATTAATCAAGGATTCATTTATCTGAGCGTGCTTGCGAGAGCTATCACAGCCTTACCAACTAAGTAGTAGCAAACCTTTTTGGTAGGGTTAGGGCGTACCCCAGCGCTGTGGTGAGTAAAGCAATTTCTTCAGATCTGAAGAATTCACGCACTAGAAGCGAGGTTTACCGTGATTAATGTTGGCATCAATGGCTTTGGCCGAATCGGACGTAACTTTTTCCGCGCCGCACTAACTAATCCAAATATCAATATCGTCGGTATCAACGATCTAACCGACAATGCAACTCTGGCTCACCTTTTAAAGTATGACTCAATCTTGGGTCGCTTGGGCCTAGAAGTTTCACATACTGAAGACACTATTACCGTTGGTGGCAAGACCATCAAAGTTTTTGCAGAGCGCGATCCAGCTAATCTTCCTTGGGCTGCAGTTGGCGCAACAGTGGTTGTCGAGTCAACCGGTATTTTCACTAAGGCGGCCGACGCTGGAAAGCACATCACAGCAGGAGCTAAGAAAGTAATTATTTCAGCACCTGCCACAGATGAAGACATCACCATCGTGATGGGCGTTAACCACGAGAAATACGATGCCGCAAAGCACAACATCATTTCTAACGCTTCATGTACCACTAACTGCTTAGCTCCAATGGCAAAGGTGCTAAATGACAACTGGGGAATTGTTAAGGGGCTAATGACCACAATTCACGCCTATACCAATGACCAAGTTATTTTGGACTTCCCACACAAGGATCTTCGTCGCTCACGCGCGGCAGCAACAAACATGATCCCAACTTCAACAGGTGCTGCAAAAGCAATTTCTTTGGTCCTGCCAGAGTTAAAGGGCAAGCTCGATGGTTACGCGATGCGCGTTCCAGTTCCAACTGGTTCAGCTACAGACTTAACTGTTGAACTAGCTAAGGAAGCCACAGCTGCAGAGATCAATGCCGCAATGAAGGCCGCAGCCAATGGTGCGCTAAAGGGTTACCTGACATATACCGAAGATCCAATTGTTTCTTCAGATATCGTCACTGATCCTTCATCATGTATTTTCGATTCTGGTCTAACTAAGGTAATTGGTAACCAAGTAAAGGTTGTTGGTTGGTATGACAACGAGTGGGGTTACTCAAACCGTCTAGTAGATCTAATCTCGTATGTAGGTAAGACGCTTTAAAACCTATGGCGCATCTCGAAGAGCTAGAAGTCAAAGGAAAGCGCGTATTCCTGCGCTGTGATCTAAATGTCCCATTAAAAGATGGGGTCATTAAAGATGATGGTCGTATTCGGGCATCGCTTCCGACGATTCAATATTTGTTAGACCAAGGTGCGTCGCTAGTAATTGCGGCGCACTTAGGTCGACCAAAAGGTGAAGCAAAACCTGAGCTCTCACTTGCCCCTGTGGCAATACGCTTAGGCGAGTTACTCGGGATGCCAATTAAATTTGCAACTGCCGTGACTGGCCCAGAAGTAACTGCTGCAGCCAAATCACTTATTCCTGGCGAAGTACTGTTGCTAGAAAATATTCGTTTTAGTGCAGCTGAAACCAGCAAAGAAGAGAGCGAGCGCGCAGCATTAGCTGGCGAACTAGCCCTACTTGCTGATGCTTACGTTGGCGATGGTTTTGGAGCAGTTCACCGCAAGCACGCATCGGTCTATGACTTACCTAAGTTGTTACCTAATGCAGCTGGCTATTTAGTTAGCGCTGAAGTTGAAGTGCTAAAGAAGCTAACGCAGAACCCAGATCGCCCTTATGGTGTAGTTCTAGGCGGCGCAAAGGTTTCAGATAAAATTGGCGTAATTGCTAACTTGCTTGAAAAAGTAAATGTCATCGCAATTGGCGGCGGCATGCTTTTTACTTTCTTGGCAGCGCAAGGAAAAGAAATCGGCACCTCACTTGTTGAAGTTGATTTAATTCCGACGGTTAAAGAGTTGCTTGAACGGGCAAAAGCCAATGGCGTTGAGCTATTGCTACCTACCGATATTTTGGTGGCTCCGGCATTTGCCGCTGATTCACCAGCGACCCTGGCTAGCGCTGATGCGATTCCAGCAGATCAAATGGGTCTAGATATCGGGCCAGAAACTGCGGCAGCTTTTGCAAAAGCAATCACCGGATGTAAAACTGTTTTCTGGAATGGCCCAATGGGAGTTTTTGAGTTCGCAGCCTTCTCTAGTGGCACTAAAGAAGTCGCTAGTGCGCTTACAAAAGTATCTGGCCTATGCGTTGTAGGCGGGGGAGACTCAGCGGCTGCTGTTCGTGCACTAGGTTTTGCCGATAGCGATTTCGGATATATCTCAACTGGCGGCGGCGCCTCACTTGAGTATCTAGAAGGCAAGGAACTTCCTGGTCTAATTGCGCTGGGTCTCTAGGTATCTAAAAAGTTTTTCAATTGAAGCAATCCAAAGCGAAAGAGGGCAAAAATGCGTAAGCCACTTATGGCCGGTAACTGGAAAATGAACCTCAATCACCTTGAGGCAATTGCCGTTGCTCAGAAGTTGGTCTATAGCCTCGACGATAAAGATTATGACGCAGTAGATGTAGCGATCATTCCGCCATTTACTGATATTCGTTCAATTCAAACTTTGATTGATGGCGATCGCTTGCGTCTGCTTTACGGTGCACAGGATCTTTCACCCGAAGCTAGTGGTGCATTTACTGGCGACATCAGTGGGTCGATGTTGGCAAAACTTGGTTGCACATTTGTAGTAATTGGTCACTCCGAGCGCCGCGCTATTCACAAGGAGAGTGATGCGATCATTAACAAGAAGATCAAGGCAGCACTCGCCAATGAACTAACCCCAATTTTCTGCTGTGGTGAAGAGCTCGCAATCCGCGAAGCTGGCACCCATGTTGAACATGTATTAGCTCAAGTTCGTGCTGGTCTTGCTGGCTTTACTAAGCCAGAGCTAAAAAAGATTGTGATTGCTTACGAACCAGTTTGGGCAATCGGCACTGGCAAGACCGCAACACCAGAGGATGCGCAAGAAGTATGTGCTGCGATCCGCGTTGAAGTTGCCAAGATTGGTTCACCAGAGATCGCCGATAACATGCGCATTCTTTATGGTGGTTCAGTTAAGTCAGCGAATATCGCAGAGATCATGAAGAAGGATGATGTCGATGGTGCGCTAATTGGCGGAGCCAGCCTAGATCCTGAAGAATTGGCGAAGATTGCCAGATACCACCGCGGGGAATAGGCCTAAATAGCGGCTAATTTGGCCGCTTAATTGCATTGATGCGCTATTGGTGACGTAGAATAGCGCCCTTACCTCACTTCGAAGTTGGAGAACTATTCGTGACACTCGCACTTTCAATCATCTTGGTCATCACAAGCGTTTTGATGATTCTCTTGGTTTTACTGCACAAGGGCAAAGGCAGCGGACTTTCCGATCTATTCGGTGGCGGCGTGTCATCAAACTTTGGCGGTTCTTCAGTCGTTGAGAAAAACCTAGATCGCATCACAATTGTGGTTGGCGGACTCTGGTTCTCAGGCGTAGTTGCGCTAAGCCTTGTTTTAAAATCTGCTTAATTTTTATTTTTCAATTTGTTAAGGAGCTCAAATGGGTAGTGCAATTCGCGGAAGTCGTGTCGGTGCTGGCCCAATGGGCGAGGCTGAACGCGGTGAATCAATTGAGCGTTTCCACGTTTCTTACTGGTGCGGCAAGGGTCACGAAGTAAAACCATCTTTTGCTAAAGAAGAAGGGGTAGTAATTCCAGCTGAATGGGATTGCCCAAAGTGTGGTTTGCCAGCAGGCTTAGATAAGAACAATCCGCCATCAGCTGTTAAGAATGAACCATATAAGACTCACTTGGCTTACGTTAAGGAACGTCGTAGCGAAGCTGAAGGCGAAAAAATTCTGGCAGATGCTCTACGTAAATTACACGGAGATGATGACGAATAATTAAAGTGCTTCGGCAGCTTTTAGTAGTTGAGCAATACCCGCATTTCGATCACTTAAATGTAATCGCAGTAGCGGGTATTTTCTTTTAGCAAGAGCTCGCAAGTCGCCAAGTGCTTGGGCCATGATCAGAGTCTTGAAGCCGTAACTCGCTCCTGGAATAACAACATCACCATTAGTTACACCAGTAATCTGCAAGAAGGCACCATTTTGCTGACCGCCCTTATGGAACTGTCCGGTGGAATGTAAGAATCGTGGCCCCCAACCAAAAGTAACTGGCCGGTTAGATTTACGCGCAATAATCTCACGCAGTTTTGCTAAATCACGATCACCGCTGCGATCAAGGTAGGCCATAACTGCGACATAACCACCATCTGGAATACTGTTAATGAAGTTACGAAGCGCCGCAGTTAAATCAGAACCCGTACCAAATATTTCTAAGGCGCCATCAACTGCATCAGGAGTGAACTCAGGTAGCACGCCATTCCACTCAGCCAGAAGCGCACTTGTGGCTTCTTTGGCCTCAGTCACATTGGGTTGATTAAAGGGATCAATTTCAAGTGCTGCGCCAACTAGGGCAGTTACCCATTCCCACAAAAAGAACTGTTCGCCCAGTTCGCCAGCGATTACCAAATCAGCATCTCCGCCAAAGGAAATACTGAAGGCTTCACCACCTGCAGCAGCCGTTGGATTCTCAATCACAACGGGTAGTCGACCTACTTCATTCTTGCCAGTTGATTCAGCTACTAATTGTTCAATCCAGTCAGAGAGCCCAGGAGCCGAATCTGAATCGCAGTAAGTTAAATATTGGCCAGCGTTGCTAATTAGGTATGCGATATCAGTTGCTACTTGTGAAGAAACAATTTGTGCTTTTGCATCGGAGGCAGCATCTAGTAGAACTGAAGCATCAACGCCTATTAAAGCGGCCGGAACTAAACCAAATGCGGTCAGTGCGCTGAAGCGGCCGCCAACGTTAGGGTCGGCGTTAACTACGGTATAGCCATCTGCGCGAGCGCTTTTATCAAGTGGTGAGCCAGGATCAGTCACTATGACCATGTGGTCCACAGGGTTTAAATTCAAAGTACGAAAAGCTTCAGCAAACAGAGCGCGCTGGGAAGCAGTCTCAATAGTCGAGCCCGACTTAGATCCAACAACTACAACAGTTTGTCGCAAATCTCCAGCGAGGGCATGGTGAATATAAACCGGATCAGTTGAATCAAGGACAAATAACTCTTTGTGAAAAGTTGCGGCAATTACCTCTGGCGCTAATGAAGATCCACCCATGCCACACAAAACGACTCTGGTGTGGTTTCGGAACTTTGCGCTGATCGCATCTAGCTGAGGCAAGAGATCGCGAGAACTCTCAGGCGCGTCAATCCAATTCAGACGAATGCTGGCTTCGGCTTGGGCCGCAGCGCCCCAAATAGTTGAATCTTTGACAGCTAGCTTGGGATTAACTTCTTCAATCTTTTTGTAAAGAACACTGCTGCGATCGATGGTGCTTAATTTTTGACCAGATATTTTTAACACTAACTCATTGCTCCTTTAACACTGGCCAAGAGTTCGTTCCAGGCATCAGCAAATTTCTTAACCCCATCTGACTCTAAGTCGGCAGTGACTTTATCAATGGAAATTCCTAATTCGGCAAGCTGGCTAAAGATGGTTCGGGCATCTTCATATCTGCCAGCAATAGTGTTGCCTTTGAAAACACCGTGATCAATTACCGCATCTAGCGTGCTTTGCGGCATGGTGTTAACTGTATTGGGCGCAACTAATTCCAACACATAACGAGTATCTTCGTAAGCTGGATCTTTAACGCCAGTTGAAGCCCACAATGGTCGCTGCGCATTAGCGCCTTGAGTCGCCAGTGTTCGCCAACGATCTGTAGCGAATTCTTTTTCAAATTGTTCATACGCCAAGTGGGCATTAGCAATCGCAGCTTTTCCTAGTAAAGAAGTCGCCAGAACTCCACCATCGGCTTTTAAGAATGGATCAATCGCAGTGTCTAATCGACTAATGAAAAATGAAGCAACACTATGAATTTGAGTTAAGTCCAGGCCGTTCTTGGCTGCAACTTCGACACCTGCAATGTATGCCTCAATTACTTGGGTATAGCGCTCGATTGAAAATATCAAAGTGACATTCACGCTAATGCCTGCGCCAATTAACTCTGTGATTGCAGGCAACCCAGCCAGAGTTGCCGGAACTTTAATCAATACATTCGGGCGATCAATTATTTGCCAGAGTGACTTGCCTTCTTTAACGGTTTCCGCAGTGTCATGTGCCGAACGGGGATCAACTTCAATGCTTACGCGGCCATCTGCGCCGTTGCTAGAGCGATAGATCTCGGCAAATAAATCACATGCTTGTCTAACGTCATCAGTAGTGAGCTTGGTAATTACCTCTTCAACAGATTTACCTTTGAGGGCGGCAATATCGCTTGCGTATTCAGTGGCATCTGAGATAGCTGCTTTGAAAATCGCTGGATTAGTTGTTACGCCAACTACGCCAGAATTCTTAATACGAGGCGGCAGTGAATGAGCATCGGTGCCAGTTAACTTGGCTCTAGATAAGTCATCTAACCAGACTGAACAACCTGCATTAGCAAGATCTGATATCTGCATTACAACGCTGCTTCGATCTGCGGAACAATTGCCTCAACGCTAAAACCGAATTCCTTAAACAACACAGGCGCTGAGGCAGAAGCTCCATAATGTTCAAGCGAGATGGTTAAACCATCACTACCAACATAGCGGTGCCAGCCTTGTGAGATACCGGCCTCAATACTGACCTTTAGTGAGTCCTTAGGAAGTACAGAAGAACGGTAAGAATCAGGTTGGGCATCGAACCACTCTAAGCAAGGTGCGCTAACAACTGCCGTGGAAATCGATTTTGCTTCTAGAGCCGCTGCCACGTCTAGCGCTAGTGAAACTTCCGAGCCAGTTGCAACCAAAGTAACTTTTGCTTTTCCACTGGCAGCTTTTAGAACGTAAGCACCTTTAGCTACTTCGTCTGCAGATGCATGAGTGGATCGGTCAATTACGGGCAGGTTTTGACGAGACAAGATAATTGCTGCGGGGGAGCGACGGGAAATGATCTCGCGCCATGCCACGCTAACTTCATTGGCATCACCGGGGCGGATTACATCAAGGTTTGGAATCGCCCGTAGAGCTGCGAAATGTTCAATTGGTTGATGTGTTGGGCCATCTTCGCCAACGCCAATTGAATCGTGCGTCCAGACAAAGGTACTTGGAATATTCATAAGTGCTGCCAGACGAACAGCAGGGCGCATGTAATCGCTAAATACTAAGAAAGTTCCACCAAAAGAACGAGTTAAACCATGAAGTGCTGCGCCATTTAGGATCGAACCCATCGCGTGTTCACGAATGCCAAAGTGAACAATGCGACCGTATTGGTTAGCGTTTTTAATTGCGCTACTAGTCGGCAAGAAGGATCCGCCACCATCAATGTCGGTGTTATTGCTGCCTGCTAAATCTGCTGAGCCACCCCATAGTTCGGGCATTTTTTTCGCAAGTGCGTTGATAGCTTTGCCAGAAGCAGCGCGCGTTGCTAATTGGGTACCCGCTTCAAACACAGGCAGTTCGGAATCCCAACCCGCAGGTAATTCTTTGCGCTGCAGGCGATTTAATAGCGCTGCCTCACTTGGATTGTTAGCTTGCCAAGTTTTCAGACGGGCATCCCAATCCTTGCGTGATTGCGCGCCGCGCTCTTTAACTTTGCGAACATGGGCAAACACCTCATCAGGTAACGCGAAATGTTCTTCCGGATTCAAACCCAGAATCTTTTTGGTTTCGGCAATCTCTTCCGCGCCAAGGGCTGATCCATGTGAGCCAGCAGTACCTTTTGCTTTTGGTGCCGGCCACGCAATCACTGAATGCATGCGAATTAATGATGGCTTAATTGATTCAGCTTTGGCTGAAACCATCGCAGCATCAACTGCTGGTAAATCAATGCGACCATCTGCCGCGGCAGGAACATCAATTACTTGCCAACCATATGCACGATAGCGCGCAGAAACGTCTTCGGTAAATGCATTATGAGTATCGCCTTCAATAGAGATGCGATTGTCATCGTAAATCACTACTAAATTTCCCAGCTCTTGAGTGCCCGCTAAAGATGATGCTTCAGCGCTTACTCCTTCTTCTAAATCTCCATCAGAACAAATCACCCAGATGGTGTGATCGAAAAGTGATGTTCCGACTGCAGCAGCTGGATCAAATAAACCGCGTTCGTATCTAGCTGCCATTGCCATACCAACTGCTGTTGCTACACCTTGACCTAACGGACCAGTTGTCATTTCAACGCCCGCAGTATGACCAAATTCAGGATGGCCTGGAGTCAGTGAATTCCAAGTGCGAAATGACTGTAAATCAGCCATCTCTAAACCGTAGCCGCTGTAGAAAAGTTGAGTGTAAAGAGTTATTGAAGAGTGGCCACAAGAAAGAATAAAACGGTCACGACCAATCCAATTAGGATCCGCTGGATCATGAATCAAATGGCGCTGGAATAAGTTATAGGCCACTGGAGCAAGTGCCATCGCAGTACCAGGGTGACCATTGCCTACCTTCTGAACGGCATCCATCGCGAGGGCGCGGGCGTAGGTGACGGCCTGATCATCTAACTCAGTCCAACCGGTCATCTGGCTCATTCTCTTCTCCTAGGTTCGCTCTGCAGTTGTAATTGATAACCAAATTCGCCATGCGGCAATCCAGACCAACGTTGATCCGAGTACATGAATAATGACTAATAGTTCAGGTAGACCAGTTACATACTGAATATATCCAATTAACCCTTGCGCGAGAGTGACCGCAAAGAAAATCTTAATTCGGCGTTTTGTCTCTAGTGAAATTTCCGAAAGTACAAGTAACGCAAGTGAAACACCAAGTAGCGCAATGACAGCATCAGCATGTAGCCAAGAGATCGCTCGTTCATCGAGCTTCAGGCGAGGTGCTTCCAAATCGCCAGCATGAGGGCCAGAACCAGTAACTAATGTGCCAATCACAATCACAACGAAGGTGAGTAGTACTTGCGCGTGCGCCAAGATCTTTACTTTGGTTTCGGTAGGGCGAATTGAGATCAACGGTGAACGTCCGCGGGCAACTATTGAAACTGCGCCAGCAATTAAAAATATTGAGAGAATAAAATGACTGGCCACCGCTAACGGATTTAAATCTGTCAGAACGGTGATACCGCCAATAACTCCTTGGCCGAAAATTCCGGCAACTTGCAACAATGCGCGCCAGATCAGATCGCGCCGAGCTTTTCTAATTGCATAGATAAGTACGGCAACTGCTGCGAATAAGAGTAAGAACGTTAGTAAGCGATTTCCAAATTCAATCCAGGCATGAAATGCACCTTCTGCTTGCCCAGCAACCGGGGTGTATGAACCGTAGGTACATTCGGGCCAAGTTGGACAGCCGAGTCCGGAACCAGTGATTCGAACCGTTGCGCCAGTTAGGACAATGCCAGTTTGGAATACCAACAAAAGGTAGAGGAGCGGCATGCCGCAACCTTATGGCAGCGAGCGGCGGCCAAGCCTGAGGCGCCCCTCACTAAGGCGTCACTGAGAGGAAACCTTCGATTTACGATACATTACTGTTGTGAAAAGCCAGATTATGAGTGCACCACCAGCAGGCGATGATTTACGCACTCGTGACGCCATTGCGCGCTCAATTCTGGAAAATGGCCCATCAACAGCCGTTGCCCTTGGCGAACGATTAGCGCTGACCCCGGCTGGAATCCGCCGCCACCTCGATAATTTAATTGCAGATGGAATCCTCGAAGCGCGTGAACCGCATATTGGTCTTTCCCGAGGACGCGGTCGACCTTCGAAGGTGTTTGTGATGACCGACCAAGGTCGTGAAAAGTTTGAGCATTCTTACGACGATTTAGCAGTCGCGGCGCTTAAATTTATGTCGGTGCAATCAGGTGCACATTTAGTTCAAGCTTTTGCTAAGACGCGTGCTGATGACATTGAACGTAAAGGTTTAGAGGCACTCAAGAAAGCTCCTAACAAGACTGAAGCGCTCGCCAGTTTTCTAACTGAGCAAGGTTATGCAGCGACAGTAATTGAACGAAAAATGGGCGAAGAAATTTGTCAGCATCACTGTCCGATTGCTCACGTCGCTGCTGAATTTCCAGAGCTATGCGAAGCCGAAACTGCGGCGTTCTCGGCGCTACTTGGTACCCACGTTCAACGTTTAGCAACGATCGCACATGGCGACGGTGTTTGCACTACTTACATTCCAAAAGCAGTAATCAAGAGTAAAGAAATCAAAACTAGTGCTCGGAGAGGCAACTAATGACCATCGCACATCCAGAACTCGACGGACTCGGCAATTATGAATTCGGCTGGTCCGATAAGAATGATGCTGGCGCAAATTCAAAGCGCGGCATTAACGAGGAAGTAGTTCGCGATATCTCTGCCAAGAAATCCGAGCCACAGTGGATGCTTGATCTGCGCCTAAAAGGTTTAACCCTCTTCGAAAAGAAGCCAATGCCAAATTGGGGTTCAGACTTAAGCGGTATTTTCTTTGACACCATTAAGTACTTCGTGCGCTCAACTGAGAAGCAAGCTGCTACCTGGGAAGATCTGCCAGAAGAGATTAAAAATACTTATGACCGTTTAGGTATTCCAGAGGCTGAGAAGCAGCGTCTTGTTTCAGGTGTCGCAGCGCAATATGAGTCCGAAGTTGTTTATCACTCAATTCGTGAAGATTTAGCTGCGCAAGGCGTTATTTTCCTTGATACCGATACCGCTCTAAAAGAGCACCCAGAGCTCTTCAAAGAGTATTTCGGTACCGTGATTCCGGTTGGCGATAATAAGTTTGCCGCTCTAAATACTTCAGTTTGGTCAGGTGGATCTTTCATCTATGTTCCTAAGGGCGTACATGTAGATATTCCATTACAGGCCTATTTCCGTATTAACACTGAGAACATGGGTCAGTTCGAACGTACTTTGATCATCGCCGATGAAGATTCATACATCCATTATGTTGAAGGCTGCACAGCGCCAATTTACAAGTCAGATTCGCTGCACTCAGCTGTAGTTGAAATTATTGTTAAGAAGGGCGCTCGCGTTCGTTACACCACAATTCAAAACTGGTCTAACAACGTTTATAACCTAGTAACCAAGCGCGCAACATGTGCTGAAGGTGCAACTATGGAATGGGTCGATGGCAACATCGGTTCAAAAGTAACCATGAAGTACCCAGCAATTTTCTTAATGGGTCCACATGCAAAGGGCGAGACACTTTCATTAGCATTTGCTGGCGAAGGTCAACACCAAGATTCAGGTGCGAAAATGGTGCACGCAGCTCCATATACATCTTCATCTGTAATTTCTAAGTCGGTAGCACGTGGCGGCGGTCGTACTTCATACCGCGGCTTAGTGCAGGTGCAAGAAGGTGCGCATCATTCAAAGAGCACAGTTAAGTGTGATGCTCTCTTGGTTGACACAATTTCACGTTCTGATACCTATCCGTATGTTGATATTCGTGAAGATGATGTATCAATGGGTCACGAAGCAACTGTTTCGAAGGTGAGCGATGATCAACTCTTCTATCTAATGTCACGTGGCTTAACTGAAGATGAAGCTATGGCAATGATTGTTCGTGGATTTATTGAACCAATTGCCCGCGAACTACCAATGGAGTACGCACTTGAGCTAAACCGCTTGATCGAACTCCAAATGGAAGGCGCGGTTGGTTAATTTAATATGTCGACTCTTACTACTAACTACTTAACGCCTACTGGGCGCGAAGAGGCTTGGCGGTTTACTCCGCTCAAACGTCTGGGTGGCTTACACGATGGCACTTTCAAGTTAGCTACTCGCAATACCTTGGCGCTAACTGGCAACGCTCCTACTGGAGTTACTTTTGAGCGAATTGGTCGCGAGCTAGTTTCCGCGGAATCGAAAACCGACGATGTAATCGTGGGCCGCATTCATGAAGCTGCCAATGAGGTAAGCGTGCTAAAAATTGCTGCCAATACTGAGTTAGCTGAGCCGATTTCTCTTCATCGCCTTGCGGGCGGATTAACGGAAGCCGAACTATCTCGAGTTCAACTTCGCATCGGCGCGAATGCCAAGGCCACGGTGATTATCGAGAACTCTGGCGATCACTTAATTGCTGAAGATATTGAAATTATCTGCGAGCCTGGCTCGAATCTAACTCTGGTAGCTCTGCAGGAATGGGATTCTAAAACAATTCATGCCGGACGTCAGCATGCGATCGTAGATAGAGATGCAACTTTCAAGTCAATCATCGTAACTGTCGGGGGAGATGTAGTTCGTTTACTTCCGACCGTTGAATTCAAGGGCCAAGGCGCATCTGTTGAGCTGCTAGGTGTTTATTTCGCAACTGCTGGGCAATTCTTCGAGCACCGCATGTTCGTTGATCACTTGGTACCAAATGCAAAATCTCGCGTTAATTACAAAGGCGCACTTGCTGGCCAAGATGCCCACACGGTCTGGATTGGCGATGTATTTATTCGAGCAGCTGCCGAAGGTACTGACACTTACGAACTAAACCGTAACTTATTGCTAAGTGACGGTGCTCGCGCAGATTCAGTTCCAAATCTGGAAATTGAAACTGGCGAGATTGTTGGCGCGGGGCACGCAAGTACGACTGGTCGTTTCGACAATGAGCAACTCTTTTATCTAATGTCACGCGGCATTGCTGTTGAAGATGCTCGTCGTTTAGTGGTTCGCGGTTTCTTCAATGAGATCGTCTCTGAGATCGGCAACGCTGATATTCAAGATCGCCTGATGACTCGAATTGATCAAGAACTTGAAAAGGCAGGTGCTCAATGAGTGATTTAAGCCTTTCTAACTTGCTCGAGGGTAAACCAGTTCGAATCGAGAAAGACGGCAAATCAATCTGTGTTGCTCGAGTTGGTTCTGAAGTGTTTGCGATCGGTGACACCTGTAGTCATTCAGATGCCTCACTATCCGAAGGCGATGTCACCGGTTTCAAGATTGAATGTTGGTTACATGGCGCAGAGTTTGATTTACGTACCGGAGTTGCTTTAACTCTTCCGGCAGTAGCACCAGTTGATGTTTATGCAGTAGTGGTTGACGGAGATTCCGTAACCGTAGAAGTTAAGTAGGGATTGTTATGAGCACACTAGAAATTCGTGGTCTAAAGGTTTCAGTTGATACTGAGAATGGCCCAGTTGAAATCTTGAAGGGTGTAGACCTAACCATCAAGAGTGGCGAAACCCATGCAATCATGGGACCTAACGGTTCTGGTAAATCTACTTTGGCTTATTCAATTGCTGGCCACCCTAAATATCAGATTACTGGTGGCACTGTGACTCTTGATGGTGTTGACCTACTTGATATGACCGTTGATGAGCGCGCTCGTGCGGGCTTATTCCTAGCTATGCAGTATCCCGTTGAAGTTCCTGGCGTTTCAGTTTCTAACTTCCTGCGCACAGCAGCTACAGCACTTCGTGGCGAAGCACCTAAGTTGCGTACTTGGGTGGGCGAAGTTAAGTCAGCAATGGCGGCACTAAGCATGGATCCATCGTTTGCTGAACGTAATGTCAACGAAGGTTTCTCTGGTGGCGAAAAGAAGCGTCACGAGATTATGCAGTTAGAACTACTTAAGCCAAAAATTGCCATTCTTGATGAGACTGACTCAGGACTAGACGTCGATGCTCTTCGCATCGTTTCTGAAGGTGTAGTTCGCGCTAAAGCTGATAACGATCTAGGTGTATTACTAATTACTCACTACACCCGCATCTTGCGCTACATCAAACCAGACTTCGTTCATGTATTTGCCGATGGCCGCATTGTCGAAGAAGGCGGACCTGAGCTAGCTGAGAAGCTTGAAGCAAATGGCTATGCCGAGTATGTAAGCAAGTAGAAATATGGCCTTTGACCCTCGTGTAGTGCGCCAAGATTTTCCAATCTTTGAGCGCACTATTCGCGAGGGCAAAAGGTTGGTTTATTTGGATTCCGGCGCCACTAGCCAGAAACCGAATTCAGTAATTGAAGCTGAAAGTATTTTCTATCGCATGCATAATGCCGCTGTTCACCGCGGTGCGCATCAGTTAGCTGAAGAGGCAACTGATGCTTATGAAGGCGCCCGCGAAACTGTGGCTAAATTTTTAGGTGGCAGCGTTGATGAAATTATTTTTACTAAGAGCGCAACCGAAAGTCTGAATTTACTTGCTTATGCTTTTAGCAATGGCGGCACTGATAATCGGTTTAATTTAACTTCAGCAGATCGCATCGTGGTTTCCGAGATGGAGCATCATGCGAATCTGATTCCGTGGCAGCAATTAGCTAAGCGATCAGGTGCCGAGTTAGCTTGGTTTGCAGTAACACCTGATGGTCGCTTAGATCTTTCCAATTTGGCTGAAGTTATTACGTCAAATACCAAAGTAGTTGCGCTGACTCATCAATCTAATGTTTTAGGAACCGTAAATCCAATGGCCGCAATCGTGGCCCGTGCGCATGAAGTTGGCGCGGTGGTAGTTCTTGATGCTTGCCAATCTGTTCCACATATGCCGGTTAACGTGAAAGATTTAGCTGTTGATTTTCTAGCCTTCTCCGGGCATAAAACAGTTGGCCCAACTGGCATTGGTGTCTTATGGGGCCGCGCAGAGCTACTCAAGGATTTACCGCCATTTCTCTTTGGTGGATCAATGATCGAATCTGTAACGATGACAGATGCGGTTTGGGCGCCATCACCACGACGTCATGAAGCAGGTGTGCCAAATATGGCTCAGGCAGTTGGCTTGGCTGCCGCTCTTGATTATTTATCTGCAATTGGTATGGCTGCGATTTATGCCCATGAACAAAAATTGGGTGGATATTTATTGAAACGTTTACAAGAAGTACCAGGAATCAAATTAGTTGGTCCACTCGACATGGCAGAGCGCGGGGCAGTGGCTTCATTTACGCTAGGCGAAATTCATCCACATGATTTAGGTCAGTACCTAGATTCGCAAGGAATTGCAGTTCGCACTGGTCACCACTGTGCGTGGCCGCTAACTCGTAAGTTAGGCGTGCAAGCGACTACTCGGGCTTCGCTTTATCTTTACAACGACGAACAAGATGTATATGCGTTGATCGAAGGAATTCTCGGAGCCCAAAAGTATTTTGGTGATAAGTGATGCAATTAGATAGCCTCTATCAAGAAGTCATCCTTGATCATTACAAACGTCCGCAGCACAAAGGTTTAGCCGCCACTTACGATGCTCAAGTGCACCATGTAAATCCCAGCTGTGGTGATGAGATAACTCTTAACGTTGCTCTCGATGGCGATAAAGTGGCAGCAATTACCTGGGATGGCGTGGGTTGTTCAATTTCGCAGGCCAGTGTTTCTATCTTGAGTGATTTGTTGTTAGGCAAAAGTATTTCTGAGGCAGATCTCATTCTTAATAACTTCACTGAATTAATGCAGAGCAAGGGCACCATGGTCGGAGACGATGCGATTCTTGAAGATGCCGTTGCCATGGCTGGTGTTTCAAAGTTTCCGGCTCGAATCAAGTGCGCGCTATTGGGCTGGATGGCCTATAAAGACGCGGTTGTGCAAGCTCAAGCCAAGTTATAGATAGACTTCCGACTAGTTCATCAAAGAAAAATAGGGGATATGCCATGACAGCAGCGATTGATGATGTAACCGAGGCGATGAAGGATGTAGTTGATCCCGAGCTCGGCATCAATGTGGTCGATCTAGGTTTGATTTACGATGTTATGGTCGACGAAAACAACATCGCTATTTTGAACATGACCCTAACTTCGGCCGCCTGCCCGCTTCAAGATGTAATTGAAGATCAGACTCGTCAAGCACTTGCGCCACTTACTAGTGATGTGAAAATCAATTGGGTCTGGATGCCACCTTGGGGTCCAGATAAGATTTCTGACGACGGAAGAGATCAGCTGCGCGCTCTCGGCTTCACGGTTTGATAAATGTCTAACCAGGCCGTCTGGATGACCTTTCGGTCAATGACCGCAGATCCTTCAGTTAAAAATCAGAAGTTAAAGCCAGGTACCGTAAAGCGAATTGCCTCCTATGCCAAGCCATATAAGACATACATAACAATTTTCTTAATCACCGTTGTTATTGAGGCGTTTCTAATTGTTACCTCGCCGCTCTTGCTACGTGAGTTAATTGATAAGGGCGTAATTCCGAAAGATGGCGCTTTAGTTACCAAGTTAGCTTTAGCGGTTGCCTTCATCGCAATTTTCGATTCACTGATTAGCATCTTTGGCCGTTGGTTCTCGGCTCGAATCGGCGAAGGTCTAATTTACGATTTACGCTCAGAGGTTTTTGAACATGTCCAAAGGCAATCCGTTGCTTTCTTTACGCGCACCCAGACCGGCGCGCTGATCTCGCGTATTAACTCCGATGTCATTGGTGCGCAGCAGGCCTTTACCGCAACTCTTTCTGGCGTACTTAGCAACTCAGTGAGTTTGGTTCTGGTAATTGGCACAATGCTAGTTCTGTCATGGCAGATCACGATTGTTTCGCTGCTGCTATTACCGATATTTCTTGTCCCTACTAAATGGGTCGGAAAGAAACTGCAATCTCTAACCCGGCAGTCATTTAACTTAAATGCTGAAATGTCTTCAACGATGACTGAGCGTTTTAATGTTTCTGGTGCAATGTTGGTTTCGCTTTATGGCCGACAGAGCGATGAAAAAAGCTATTTTCGCTCCCGGGCCCGCAAGGTCGCAGATATTGGAATTGAGATCGCACTTCTCAACCGAATTTTCTTTATCGCTTTAACCAGCATTGCCGCTGTTGCTACTGCAATTGCTTATGGCATCGGTGGGCACCTTGCGATTAATGGCACTGTAACAGTCGGAACATTGTTAGCGATTACGGCTTTGTTAGCGCGCCTTTACGGGCCACTTACGGCTCTCTCTAATGTACGTATCGATGTTATGACAGCGTTAGTTTCCTTTGAACGCATTTTCGAAGTTTTAGATCTAGCACCTATGGTGCAAGATCGCCCGAATGCAAAAGAGCTAGTGGGCAAAGATTTCGCCATTGAGTTCAAAGGCGTTTCATTTGCTTATCCAAAAGCTGAAGAGATTTCACTTTCTTCTCTTGAATCAGTTGCCAAACCTGAGACTGTCGAAAGTGGCGTAGTTCTAAATGGGCTTACTTTCACCGCTAAACCGGGCACCATGACCGCACTCGTTGGTCCATCTGGTGCAGGTAAGACAACAATAAGCGCACTAGTTCCGCGTCTCTACGATGTAACTATCGGTTCAATCGAAGTTGGTGGCATTGATATTCGCGAGCTAACCATGAAGTCACTTCGCGAGAACATTGGCGTGGTAATGCAAGATGCGCATTTATTTCATGACACGATCGGTGAAAATTTGCGGTACGCCAAGCCAGATGCAACTGAAGCCGAGATGCAGGCGGCTTGTGAAGCTGCGCAAATTTGGACACTTGTTTCTTCGCTACCAAACGGCTTTGACACAATGGTGGGAGAGCGTGGACATCGCCTCTCTGGCGGCGAGAAGCAGCGCCTCGCAATTGCTCGATTACTTCTGAAATCCCCACAAGTAGTAATCCTCGATGAAGCTACTGCCCATTTGGACTCCGAGAACGAAGCCCTGGTCCATCAAGCGCTGAGTGCTGCGCTTAGGGGTCGTACTAGTTTGGTAATCGCTCACCGTTTAAGTACGGTGCGAGATGCTGACCAGATTTTGGTTCTAGAAAAAGGTTCAATTGTTGAACGTGGAACTCATGAAGAGTTAGTCGCAAAAAACGGTTTATATGCCGAACTTTATAATCGCCAAGATTTATCTGGCTCTACGGATTAAGAAACGTCCGTAACCAACTAAACCAGCAAAGAAAACCCACTGCAGCGCGTACGCCATGTGTGGACCATCGCTAAGTTCAGGTAGTTGAGCCGGAACCTTAGGCGTTAATTCAGGAGTTGATCCGTTAAGTAGGTCGAGATAATAACCTTCAGTAACAACTTCTTTCTGAGCATTCCATTTACTAATTAAGCCGGTACCGCTTGCGGGTAAGGCAAAGAATGAACCGCGAGGCAGTGAAGTATCAAGTCGCAATCGACCAATTATTTCAACGGTGCCAGAAGGAGTAGCAGGGATAATGGGAGCCGTTAAGGCATCTTTGCCAGCAACAATCCAGCCTCGATCAACCCAAAATTTCTCGCCATTAGAGTTCGTAAAAATTGTCAGAAACTCAAAACCATATTTACCTTCGAAGTATCTATTACGCAACAAAATCGTTTGGCTAGCATCGAAAACGCCTGCGGTAGTAACTGTGCGCCACTCATTTTTTGAGAGTTCGGTGGCTGCTTTATCTAATGAGATATCTGGTGCCGCGATATTTCTTTCAATCAAAGAGTTGCGTTCATGTCGATCGACGCCACGGTTATATTGCCATTCTGCGGCAATAAAGCAGAGAGCGATTAGCGCTAGAGCAACCAGAGACTTCAGAACAGAAAATTTCTCGCGTGAGCGCATAATCAGATTCTAATCGCAGAAATAGCTTAGGAAATCGAGCGGCGTTTCTCTTTCATCACAGCTCTGCCTGGTGCCATTGTCTCGCGTCCGGCATTTGCAATTACTACCGCGATATATGGCAATCCGATTGCGCCAGCTAGGAAAAACCAGCGAAACGGACTTGGTGTAATAACAGCGAGGACAAAACAGAGAGTGCGGAGCATCATGGAGAAGAAATATCTTTTCTGGCGAGCCCCCTGATCACCGCTCAAACCAGGTTGGGCGTTGGTTACATCATAAATCTCATCAGCCATGTGCCTAGAGTAGATGTGTTCTTAGGTTTACGCAGAAGTAACGAGTAGCCTTGCCAACTATGAGCGCAATCGCATTGGTAACGGGCGGCAACCGCGGAATAGGTTCAGCAATCGCCAAATCACTATCTGCGGCTGGCTACACCGTGGTTGTTACCTACCGTTCCGGGCCAGCACCAACTGAATACAAGTCAGTACAGATGGATGTCACCTCTACTGAAAGCGTGGACGCTGCCTTTACCGTGATTGAAGAGAGTTGGGGTTCGCCTGAGATTGTGGTGTGTAACGCGGGCATAACCAAGGACACCTTATCGATGCGCATGAGCGATGAAGATTTTGAAGACGTCATCGATGCCAATTTAACCGGAGCGTTTCGTACAGCGCGTCGTGCCACAAAGGGCTTGTTGAAATTAAAGCGAGGCAGGTTGATTTTCGTCGGTTCAGTTGTCGGACTTTCTGGTTCTGCCGGACAAGTTAATTACTCTGCTAGCAAAGCAGGTTTAGTCGGTATGGCACGATCATTTGCTCGCGAATTGGGTAGTCGTGGCATAACTGCGAACGTAGTTGCTCCAGGTTTTGTCGAGACTGACATGACTGCGACTCTCGATGAAAAACGACGTGACGAGATCGCTAAATCAGTTCCATTGCAACGTTTTTGTTCAGCCGAGGAAATTGCTGATGTAGTAACTTTCTTAGCATCGCCAAAAGCAAGCTATATAACTGGTGCGGTAATTCCAGTTGATGGCGGATTAGGAATGGGTCACTAAAAATGGGAATTCTGACTGGTAAAAAGATTTTAGTTACAGGGGTACTAACTGATGCCTCGATAGCTTTTCATGTTGCTCGCTTAGCGCAAGAGGAAGGCGCTACGGTCATCTTGTCTTCTTATGGCCGAGTAATGTCATTGACCACGCGCATTGCTGGCCGCCTTCCACAACCTTCACCAGTGATTGAACTTGATGTAACAAATGATTCAGATTTAGCTGCTCTTGAAACTCGAGTTCGCGAACATGTTGATGGTCTCGATGGGGTAGTGCACTCGATTGGTTTTGCCCCAGAAGCTGCACTCGGAGGTAATTTCTTAAATACCGAATGGGCAGATGTGGCAACGGCTATGCAGGTTTCGGCCTATTCATTTAAATCATTAGCAATGGCAACCAGACCGTTATTTAATGGCGGCGCCTCGATCGTGGGTCTTGATTTCGATGCCACGGTTGCGTGGCCAAAGTATGACTGGATGGGTGTAGCAAAGGCTGCCCTCGAATCAACTTCACGATATTTAGCTCGTGATCTTGGTGCTGAAAACATTCGCGTTAATTTAGTTGCAGCAGGTCCGATTAAAACTATGGCAGCTAAATCGATTCCGGGATTTTCTGATTTCGAAGAAGTCTGGAACTCGCGATCTCCATTAGCTTGGGATGTAACTGATCCAGTACCAGCTGCTCAAGCAGTGGTGGCGCTGTTATCTGATTGGTTCCCAAAAACCACGGGCGAGATTATTCACGTCGATGGTGGCGTTCACGCCATGGGCTAAGCCCGGCCTTATTTGCTCTGAACTAGGCTCAATTTCGCCTTTGCCCAACCCTCTAGTACCCTTTGCCTCAGACCAGTAGTTCGCTACTGCAAGAGGAGTTACCGCTCCCACCTAAGAATCCTTGAGATTCCTGGTATGTCGTGAGTTCAACTTAGTTGAAGTTATTTCAGCTGAACTTGGACTCCTTGGCGGTTGCTTATTTTGCATGGCGCGGTTACTGAGCGCGAAGTACCAGCAAACCAAAAGCAAACCGAAATAGAGGAGCAAAAATCACAACTGACCCACGTATCAACGATCGAATTCGTACACCTCAAATTCGTTTAATCGGTTACACCGGTGAACAAGTTGGCGTAGTAGATATCGAAGTTGCGCTACAGATGGCTGATGAAGTTGGTCTCGACTTAGTTGAGATCGCACCAGAAGCTAATCCACCTGTCT
>JBIIYZ010000014.1:0-33707 GCA_044346555.1 Candidatus Planktophila sp.
GCGTAATCATTGAGTAAGGACCAGTTGAACGTGCGTGAATCTTGTCATCAACCAAGTGGTGGAGTTTCAAGATGTACATGTATCCAACTGAAATTGGAGTTGGGTATGGCTCGCCTGAGCGACCATCAAACAATTTCGCCTTACCGGAGCGACCAATTAACTGAGCGCCATCGCGGTTTGGAAGTGTGCTGCTAAGAAGACCAGTAATTTCATCTTCAAGTGCACCATCGAATACCGGAGTTGCCAAGTTAGTTCCAGGCGCACCCTTCTCGGCGCCAATGCTCTTGAGGTGCTTCTGCCATTGCTCATCAATGCCAGAAAGATCCCAACCAGTTTTAGCAACCCAACCTAAGTGCATCTCGAGCACCTGACCAACGTTCATACGGCCTGGCACACCAAGTGGGTTAAGAATTACATCAACTGGAGTTCCATCTTCAAGGAATGGCATATCTTCTTGCGGAAGAATCTTTGAAATAACACCCTTGTTGCCGTGACGGCCAGCAAGCTTGTCACCGTTTTGAATCTTGCGCTTCTGTGCAACATAAACACGAACCTTCTGGTTTATGCCCGCACCAAGTTCGAATTCATCAGTCGAAACAATGTACTGAACATCGATGACTTTGCCTGACTCGCCGTGTGGAACTTTAAGTGAGGTATCGCGAACTTCGCGAGCTTTCTCACCGAAAATTGCACGAAGCAAACGCTCTTCAGGAGTTAATTCAGTTTCGCCCTTAGGAGTAACTTTTCCAACCAAGATATCGCCAGGAACTACGTCGGCGCCGATGCGGATAATTCCGCGCTCATCGAGATCTGAAAGAACTTCTTCAGAAACATTTGGAATATCGCGAGTGATTTCTTCGGCACCAAGTTTGGTATCGCGAGCATCAACTTCGTATTCTTCAATGTGAATAGAGGTAAGAACATCGTCTTGAACTAGACGCTGCGACAAGATAATCGCATCTTCGTAGTTGTGGCCTTCCCATGACATAAATGCCACGAGCAAGTTCTTACCAAGTGCCATCTCGCCGTTATCGGTACATGGACCATCGGCAATCACTGAGCCAACTTCAAGCTTCTGGTCTACCGATACAACCACTTTCTGATTGTAAGAAGTGCCTTGGTTTGAACGACGGAACTTAGAAAGTGAATAAGTTTGGTATGAGCCATCATCGCCCATGACCTTAACTTCATCGGCTGAAACTTCAGTAACCACACCAGGCTCAGTTGCAATAACAACATCGCCAGCATCTACAGCTGCACGGAATTCCATGCCGGTACCGATTAGTGGTGCTTCAGCGATCATCAAAGGTACTGACTGACGCATCATGTTAGAACCCATAAGTGCGCGGTTAGCATCATCGTGCTCAAGGAATGGAATCATTGCTGTAGCAACAGAAACCATTTGGCGCGGTGAAACGTCCATATAGTCAACTTCATCACCAATGATGTATTCAACTTCGCCACTGCGACGACGTACAAGTACGCGCGTTTCAGCAAAGTGATTGTCACTAGTTAGCGGCGCATTTGCCTGCGCAATAACGTGTTCATCTTCTTCGTCAGCAGTTAAGTAATCAACTTGATCAGTAACGCGACCCTTAACAACCTTGCGATAAGGAGTTTCGATGAAACCGAATGCTGTTACGCGACCATATGTTGCAAGCGAACCAATCAGGCCAATGTTTGGACCCTCAGGAGTTTCAATTGGACACATACGACCGTAGTGAGATGGGTGAACGTCACGGACTTCAAAGCCTGCGCGGTCACGAGAAAGACCACCAGGCCCAAGTGCTGAAAGACGACGCTTGTGAGTTAAACCAGATAGTGGGTTTGTTTGATCCATGAACTGTGACAACTGAGAAGTTCCGAAGAATTCCTTGATTGAAGCTACAACTGGACGGATGTTAATCAACGTCTGAGGTGTAATTGCTTCAACATCTTGCGTTGTCATACGTTCGCGAACTACACGTTCCATACGAGATAGACCAGTGCGAACCTGATTCTGAATTAGTTCACCAACTGTGCGAAGACGACGGTTACCGAAGTGATCGATATCGTCCTTCTCAACACGAATTTCGCGACCGTAGATCTCTTTAGAACCTGACTTGTTCAAGATCGGTTCTAGATTTGAGAACTCTGGCAAAGAAATCTTATGCAAGTGAGCTAAATATCTAATTGTCGCAACAATGTCAGAGATTTCTAGAATTGATTGATCATGGATACCAAACTTGATTTTATCCACTCCAACTAGCAATTGGACATTCTTGCTCGTAGGTGAATCTGAGTTAGTGAACTTATAAACTACGCCACCAGAATGCTCACCAAGTTCTACGTAGACAACATCGCCTGTAACAACTTGATTTGCATTCTGATTTGTAGCATCAGCAGCTCTAGTTAACTGGCATTCAACCTTGTCGCTACCTAACTGAGTAACTGAATAAATTCCGTTTTCAACATCATTATTTTGATTCTTTACAAGAACTCGGTCACCTAAAGCAAGTTCTACTTTATCGACAACCAGTAGACCCTTTTCGGCAAGAATCAACTTTGCATTTAAGCCAGCTCCACCTTGAGCATCAGCTGTGCCAGCAACATACTTGCCAGCAAGTGACTTAGTAGTAGCTACCTTTACGGCATCGTGACGTAGTTCGTAGTCAATGCCGAGCTTCTTGTTAACCTTGAAACGACCAACTTTAGCTAGGTCATATCGCTTGGTATTGAAATATAAGTTATCAAGAAGATTCTGGGCAGCTTCCTTAGTTGGAGGCTCACCTGGACGCATCTTGCGATAAATATCTAATAGCGCCTCATCTTGGGTCTCGACAGTATCTTTGTCGAGAGTTGCAATCATTGATGGATACTCTGCGAATTCAGTTCTGATCTGATCTGAGCTCCAGCCAAGCGCCTTCAAGAAAACAGTTACTGATTGCTTACGCTTGCGGTCGATGCGAACACCAACCAGATCCTTCTTATCAACTTCGAATTCCAACCAAGCGCCGCGGCTTGGAATGATCTTTGAAGTGAAAATATCTTTATCTGAAGTCTTTTCGATTGTGCGTTCGAAATAAACACCAGGTGAACGAACAAGCTGTGAAACCACTACGCGCTCAGTTCCGTTAATTACGAAAGTTCCGCGAGGTGTCATCACTGGGAAGTCACCCATGAAAACTGTTTGTGACTTTATTTCACCGGTGATGTTGTTGGTGAACTCAGCTGTTACGAATAACGGCTGTGAGTAAGTCATGTCGCGCTCTTTACAATTCTCATCCGAATGCTTTGGTTCTTCAAAGCGGTGATTGCGGAATGAAAGACTCATCGTGCCTTGGAAGTCTTCAATTGGTGAGATCTCTTCAAAGATTTCTTCAAGACCTGACTTGCGAGGAATATGACCTCTGCTATTTGAATTCGGCAAATCTAAACGTGCGCGCCATTTTTCATTTCCAAGTAACCAGTCAACGCTTTCAATTTGCAGCGCTAATAGATTTGGAACTTCAAGCGGTTCACGGATTTTTGCGAATGAGATACGACGTGGGGCTACTGAACTTTTCTTCGCGGCCAAGAGATGTCCTTCCAGAGGAATGTGCACAGAACTTTTCAATTCAAACTGTTGGAGACACGCACTACTAGAAGGTCGGCGCCGCTATATGCCCTGACCTTAGAAGATTTATGCGAAAGCGTAGGTTATCGCGCGAAAGGAGAGCTTGTCCAACCCGCTGCTTATACCCCCAAATGGGGCAAATTGTCAGCCCTTGTCCAAAATATCTGGATATCCCGCCTCTGTGGGGGAATCCCCTGCCCACCCAACGCTCAGCGCCAATGAATAAGACCTCCCATAGGCCGGAGAATAAGGAACTTTAACAAAACCAAGTTCCGTTCCCGGCCTCAAAGGAGGCCTTATTTCTTAAGCTGAAATTACTTGATTGTAACTGTTGCGCCAGCTGCTTCTAGAGCTGCCTTTGCCTTGTCTGCAGTTTCCTTGTTTGCCTTCTCTAGAAGTACAGCAGGAGTTGCATCAACTAGGTCCTTTGCTTCCTTCAAGCCAAGGCTTGAATTCAGTCCGCGAACTTCCTTGATCACTGCGATCTTCTGTGAACCAGCGCTTTCAAGAATAACTGTGAACTCATCTTGACCAGCATCTGCTGCGCCGCCAGCGGCTGCGCCACCTGCTGCTGCAACTGCTACTGGAGCTGCTGCTGTTACATCGAATTCCTTCTCGAAAGACTTTACGAACTCTGAAAGTTCAACCAAAGTCATTTCCTTGAACTGACCCAATAGGTCTTCAGTATTTAGCTTTGCCATTTTATTTGATTCCTTTTCTTATTCCGCTGGAGTTTCTGCTGCATCTGTTGCTTCTGCAGCAACTTCAGCGACAACTTCTGGTGTTTCCTCTGTTGCAGCAACTGCTTCTGCAGGTGCATCTTGAGCTGGAGCCTCAACTACTGCTTCAGCAACTGGTGCGGGTGCAGCTGGTGCACCACTTTCCATCTTGGCGCGAAGTGCATCGAAGGTTGCAGCGGCCTTAGCCATTGAAGCCTTCATAGCACCAGCCAACTTAGCCAATAGAACTTCGCGTGATTCGAGGTTAGCTAGTTCCATAAGTTCTGCTGGAGTAACTGACTTACCTTCGTAAATTCCACCCTTAATAATTAGGAATGGATTTTCCTTCTGGAAATCGCGCAAGCTCTTAGCTGCATTGATTGGATCGCCCTTGATGAATGCGACTGCAGATGGACCAACAAGTAGATCATCAGAGATGTCTACGCCAGCATCTTTTGCAGCAATCTTGGTAAGGGTGTTCTTCACAACTGAGTATTTTGTATCTGCGCCGAGTGCGCGACGAAGTTGCTTCATCGCTGTCACGGTTAAACCGCGATACTCGGTTAGCACAGTTGCATTAGCGGTACGGAAATCTTCCGTTAGCTCAGCAACTGCTGCTGCTTTATCTGGGCGAGCCATAAGGTTCACCTTTCCTGTTTCATTGGCGACCTAGGGCAATAAAAAAATCCGTAACGCGTAGACGCGCACGGATTTACGTGAACACCTAGGCGGGTATGAGATTTCCTCATTTATTAGATCTACCTTGCGGAAAGATCTAGACCTGCGGTCTTTGGTTATGGAGTAAGGCTAGAGGTGGGCAGGGCCCAGGGTCAAATTCGTAAAACTAGGGTCAAATTGAGCATGTTGCGAGCAAGAAAAAACCGGCAACCCGTAGGTTTCCCCGCCGGTTACCGGTTCTTATTTAAATAATTAGTTAGCTGAAGGTTCGCGAACTAGGTTTGGATCTACTGCGATGCCAGGTCCCATAGTTGTTGAAACAACTGCCTTTTGAATGTAGCGACCCTTTGATGAGTTTGGCTTTGCGCGTAGTACTTCATCAAGTGCTGCTGCGTAGTTCTCAGCCAGTTGTTCAGCTGTAAAGCCAGTCTTGCCAATTAGGAAGTGCAGGTTTGAGTTCTTATCAACGCGGAACTCAATCTTTCCACCCTTAATGTCGGTAACAGCTTTAGCAACATCTGTCGTTACGGTGCCTGTCTTTGGGTTTGGCATAAGACCGCGAGGTCCGAGCACCTTACCTAGACGACCGACCTTACCCATTAGATCTGGGGTTGAAACAACAGCGTCGTAATCAAGACGACCCTTTGAAACTTCTTCAATTAGTTCGTCGCCACCAACGATGTCGGCACCTGCAGCACGAGCTGCATCAGCCTTGTCACCGTTTGCGAAAACAAGAACGCGGGCAGTCTTACCGGTTCCGTGTGGCAAGTTAACAGTTGAGCGAATTGCTTGATCGGCTTTCTTTGGATCTACACCGAGAACAAGTGCTACTTCAACTGAGGCGTTAAATGAAACAGTTGATGTTTCTTTCGCCAAGGTAACTGCTTGAAGCGGGGTGTAAAGGTGATCTTTCTTTACCTTTGCCGCAGCTTCGAGATATTTCTTTGAGCGCTTCATTTCTGACCTTCATTTCTTAAGTTCTTTCGAACTCATTCGGTTTGTGGTTAACGAACCAGCGCGGTTCTCCCACTTCTTAATTCGGGTGAATTAAGAATTCTTTTTTAGTTATCCGTTTGTAGTGATTCCCATTGAGCGAGCAGTACCAGCGATAATTTTGCTAGCTGCATCGATGTCATTTGCATTTAGATCTTCCATCTTGATCTTTGCAATTTCCTGAACCTGAGCCATGGTGATGTTTGCAACCTTGGTCTTGTGAGGAATAGCTGAACCCTTTTCAACGCCAGCAGCCTTCAAGATCAAACGTGATGCAGGAGGTGTCTTGGTGATGAATGTGAATGAGCGATCTTCGTAAACGCTGATCTCGACCGGAATGATCTGACCTTTTTGAGATTCAGTTGCAGCGTTGTACGCCTTAACGAACTCCATGATGTTTACGCCATGCTGACCGAGAGCTGGACCCACTGGTGGAGCAGGTGTTGCTGCGCCAGCCTGGATCTGCAACTTAATTAGCGCAGTGATCTTCTTCTTTGGGGCCATTTTGCTTTTTCCTTTTCTCGGTTCTTTTTAAATTTAGTTAGTAGTTATTAGAGCTTCTGTACTTGGGCAAATGAAAGTTCTACAGGTGTTTCGCGGCCGAAGATTGATACCAATACCTTGAGCTTTGCCTGCTCTGGCATGATCTCTGAAATCGAGGCTGGAAGTGTTGCGAATGGGCCATCCATAACAGTTACGGACTCGCCTACTTCGAAATCAACAACGCGAATTTCTGGCTTATCTGACTTCTTCACTGGGCGTGGAGCCAGAATCTTTTCAACTTCATCCATGCTTAGCGGGCTTGGATTGTGAGCATTACCAACGAAACCAGTAACACCAGGAGTGTTACGAACTACTGACCAAGATTCATCAGTTAGTTCCATGCGCACAAGAACGTAGCCAGGATAAATGTTGCGCTTAACCATCTTGCGCTGACCATTTTTGATTTCCATAACTTCTTCTTCAGGAACTTCGATCTGGAAAATATAATCTTCCATGTTCAAAGAGATTGTGCGGTTGGCAAGGTTGCCCTTTACCTTCTTCTCGTAACCGGCATATGAATGAACCACATACCAATCACCGATTGCACTGCGAAGAGTGCGGCGGAATTCCGCGTTTGGATCATCTTCGTCGGTTTCGATTGGACCATCAATTGGGTCTTCATCCGAATCAACTGATGAATCAACTGCAGAAGTAGCTTCCTCTTGTTCAACTTCTACGGTTTCTTCAACGGCAGATTCGACGGCAACATCGGCAGCGTTAGCTGCAAGTGCTGCTTCGAAAGCGTCTGGAGTTTCTTCAAGTGTCATCTATTTTTACCTTTTACCCGAAGATCCAGAAAACGATCTTGGTAAGTACCAAGTCGAGCAGCGATACAACTGCGATAACGAACGTTACGAAAACTAATACAACGGCTGTGTATGTGGTCAACTGTTTACGAGTTGGCCAAACAACTTTGGTTAGTTCGGAAACGATTTGGCGATAGAACAGGCCAATGCGCGCGAAGATTCCGAGTTTCTCGGTTTCGTTGACTTCTTCAGTCATTTTCGCATTCCTAACTAACTAATGTTCCTGTATGCGACTTTCGCAGACAGGGTTCGAACTTTGCAGGGCAGGAGGGACTCGAACCCCCAACCGGCCGCTTTGGAGACGGCAACTCTAGCCAATTGAGCTACTGCCCTTCGCGCGGGCATGGCGAAACCATACGATTTACCAAATCCCTCGTGAGCGTCGAATTGTAGGGGTTCAAGGGGGCTTAGGTCTAACTGGCTATTTCTGAGCAAAAACCTAGATCGCAGCACCCTCATGAATACGGCAGACTTAGGCCATGACCAGAATCTCCGCACGAATTGCCGCAATCGCAGAATCTGCGACCTTAGCTGTAGATGCCAAGGCGAAAGCGCTCAAAGCTGCCGGTCGCCCAGTTATTGGCTTTGGTGCGGGTGAGCCTGATTTTCCAACACCTGATTACATCGTCGAGGCAGCAGCGGCTGCAACCAAGGTTGCGGCAAATCATCGCTACTCACCAACTCCGGGTTTGCCTGAACTGCGTGATGCGATCGTGGCAAAAACTAAGCGTGATTCAAATTATGAAATTACCGCTGATCAAGTTTTAGTAACCAACGGTGGAAAGCAAGCCGTTTACCAAGCATTCGCCACAATTGTCGAAGACGGCGATGAAGTTCTATTGCCATCGCCATATTGGACTACTTATCCAGAATGTATTCAATTAGCTGGCGGAAAAGCAGTCGAAGTTTTTGCTGATGAAACTCAAAATTATTTAGTAACTGTTGAACAACTCGAAGCAGCACGCACTCCAAAAACTAAAGCGCTTCTCTTCTGCTCGCCAAGTAATCCAACTGGCTCGGTTTATTCAGCTGAGCAAGTGAAAGCAATCGGTGAATGGGCGCTTAAAAATAACATCTGGATCATCGCCGATGAAATTTACGAACACCTTCTTTACGACGGCGCAACTGCGCCAAGCATGCCAGTTGTAGTTCCAGGTTTAGCTGACACCACAATTATTATTAATGGCGTTGCTAAGACTTATGCCATGACTGGTTGGCGCGTAGGTTGGATGATCGGTCCCAAAGATGTCATTAAGGCTGCGACAAACTTACAATCACACTTAACCAGCAATGTGTCTAACGTTTCACAGCGTGCTGCGATCGCTGCCGTAACTGGTGACTTAGCGGCTGTCCACAAGATGGGCGAAGCATTTAACCGTCGTCGCAAATTAATTGTTTCACTGCTCAACGAAATCCCTGGTTTCTCTTGCCCAACCCCAACTGGTGCTTTCTATGTTTATCCATCAGTCAAAGGTGTATTGGGTAAAACAATTCGCGGCAAAACTCCGACAACTTCAGCTGAATTAGCGACGTTGATTCTCGAAGAAGTAGAGGTTGCCGCGGTGCCAGGTGAAGCTTTCGGTCCTTCAGGCTACTTACGCTTCTCATATGCCTTAAGCGATGAAGACATCGTTGAAGGAATTGGCCGTATCAAAAAACTTGTTGAAGAGGCTAACTAGCTAAGGTTTAAAGGTAAAAAGCATCAGCCCTCGTGGATATTTCGCGAGGGCTGATGCTTTTTTAATTACTAGATAACGATATTAAGGAGTTCTATTCTCTATTTTAATTCCATAGATATAAAGATCTCCAGTGTTTGTATCTGGCGAATCCAAGCCTGCATATTCATATGAATACCGATTGACTTCAATAACTGAAAGGTCATCAGTTGCATATATCAAATCAGATATTTTCTTTGTACAGGTTTGCAGCGCATAAGCAATTTTTGGAGTTGCATTAGCACATGGTTCTTGATAGCCAGCGGTAAAAGGCTTATCGCCAATTTTCGTTCCGTCGTATCCAATTTCCATGCGGATATTTCCATCAGTTTTTTCACCTGCGTAATAAACAGTTGCATAAACATTTCCTGACGTTCTCCAACTTTCCGGAAGTGCGATAGTCGCAGTTGCAGGGTTATATGTTCCTTGGCTATCAATAATTTTCACAACATTGTGCCAATATCCATCAAACATAATGTTTGCCATAGATACGTTCGGGTAACTTGAAGTGTGTGCGCTATTAACTAGATCTGAGGCCGAGATCCAAATAGCAGCTGGGCCTTCAGCGCCTTCAGCGCCTGCAGCGCCAGTAGCTCCTGCAGCTCCTGCAGCACCTGTAGCGCCTGTAGCGCCTGTAGCGCCTGCAGCTCCAGTTGCTCCGATATCGCCTTTAGCACCCTTTGCGCCAAGAATTAACTTTTTCTGTCCAGGCTTACATTTTTCAGTTCCGGGAAAACTTAGGGCCTTACTTTTTGAATCGATACAAACGGTATAACCGACTTCTTGATTATTAAAAGTTGTAGCAGCTGTTGCGCCTGTTACGAGGAGTAGGGCTGCGACACTTGACCACAAAATGGTTTTACCAAGTCTCAAACTTTTCATTTCTTTATCTCCGATTCTTGAAGGCTGATTCTTTATGACCTTATTTGGTGTTGCGTAACCTTAATTGGTTAGATCACTTTCGAAGATAAGAGAGCGTTAGAAGTTGAGCGGTTTATCTAGTGCTTTTGGGATGTTTGTCCCTATTTGAAATGATCTCGCGTCGATGTTAGCTAACTACCAAGTAATTCCAACCAGATTTACCTCTGGTTGTAGCTCAATACCGAACTTCGCCTTAACGGCAGCACTGGCAATCTTTGCTAACTCAGTGATTTCGGCAGCGGTTGCGTTTCCAGCATTTGTTAATGCCAATACATGTTTAGTCGAAACTTTTGCGCCACCATGTGACTGACCTTTTTCAATTCCGGATTGTTGAATAAGCCAAGCTGCCGAAGTCTTTACTTGACCATCACTGGTAGGCCAACGAGGGGCATCTGCTGGTAATTGATCTGCAACACTTTTGCTGACAATTGGATTAGTAAAGAATGAGCCAGCTGACCAAGAATCTTTATCAGTTGGTGAGAGCAACATTCCTTTTGCGCTACGTAGTTCTAAAACAGTTTCGCGCACCTTTTTTACCGGAGCCCGCTCGCCAATTTCAATTCCGAGTTTAGTAGCAAGTTCGGCGTAAGTGATTGGTTCTGATATCTCACCGATGCGAAGTTGGAACGCCACATCTAGAACCACATAACGACCAGGCTCGGATTTAAAGATGGAATTACGATAACTGAAATTGCATTCGCTATTTGTAAAAGTTTTTAGTTCTTTCTTCTGGCGATCGTAAGTGCGAACGCGAGTAATAAATTCACTTACTTCGTGGCCATAAGCACCAATATTTTGAATAGGAGCGGCACCAACTGTGCCTGGGATACCGCTTAGCGTTTCCATGCCGGCAAAGCCGCGTTCAATAGTTGAAGCAACAAAGTCATCCCAGTTTTCGCCCGCCCCAATAGTTAGTGTGGCGCCGCTACAAGCATCGATCTCTTCTTTTACTTGGTTATTACTGATGTGAATAACGGTGCCAGCAAAACCAGAATCGCTAATTAACATATTGGTGCCACCACCAAGAATTAAAACTGGTGAATCGCCGGCTGCTTCTAAAGCGGCGATAATTTCGGCTTCAGTTGCGACTTCAATAAAATCACGCGCTGGGCCGCCAACGTGCAAGCTTGTAAAATCGGATAGATCGGCCATGGCTAAAGGTTAGCGACGAGGGCTCAAGATTGCCTCTTTGCCGCGGAAGCGTTCGAGGATTCGATCGTAATTCTTCTTAGATTGAACTTCACGATATGTGGCATCGGCATCGTGATAACCATGATGGCGACCTTGTTCAAGAGGTAGATGCATCTGCAGTAACCGACCAGTGCCGTGGCGTAACTTTAACGAGAATTCAATATCAGCATTGCGATAATAAATTGCGCGCGCATTAAACCCACCAACTTCAAGAGCTGCTACTCGATCTACCGCCATGAAGTAACTAAAGAGCACGTCGACTTCACCATCGCCTTTGTCTTCAGTACTGCGCCAATCATCAGCTAAATTAACTAAGCCGCCTTTCCAGCCAACGGCTACATATTCATGCTTATTTAATTCTGCGAGAACCGGCGAAAGTGCATCACCAGTAAAAGTTGTTGAAGGATCCATCACGATTACATATTTAGATTCAACAATCTTCATGAGCGCATTGACTGCTTCGCCCCAACCAGTCTCGGCAATCTCGACTAGGGACGTACGTTGATCGATTACATCGACTAACTCGCCAACTGGCCCAATCGAAAGAATCGCAATATTGCAGTCACTATTGGCTTTGATCGAATTAATGCAGGTAACCGCATCTGCAATAAATCCTTCGATTACCAATAGCACTGTTATTTCGTGAGTGGGCAAATTAAACGGCTTTAGTTCGCGCAGCTTCGCAATCACCGGGTATCGGGCTTTTTCAGTTAGTTCAAAGCCGCCAGCAACATCAGCAACTTCATATCCGGCAGCAAATATTTGGTCGCGCAACGAATCAGCAAGGGCGAAATCTTTATCAGCGCGAGCCGATTGTCGCGCCTCTGCGAGTTTAATTACTGAATCAGGAGCGCTCACTTTTTAACTAACGCCTTTGCCATTCCTAAGACCTTAACTCCATCAACAGTCGCAGTTAACTCAAGTCGGTATAAACCGTTCTCTTCAGTGGCTACGCCATTTACAACTAGTTCGACGACAGTATTTGCAGGTACAACTACGGGCTTAATGAAGCGAGCTGAATACTCTTTTACGTTGCTTGAACCGCCAGCCCAGTCGCTGACAAATTGGCCAACTAAACCCATGGTTAACATGCCGTGCGCAATGACATCAGGCAAACCGACCGACTTAGCAAATGCTTCGTCTTGATGAATTGGATTTTGATCGCCACTGGCATCGGCATATCGCTTAAGTAATTCGCGATCGATTTTGAAAACACGTTCTTGCATCATGCGCGCACCACAATTGTGCACCAGTTTGTACAAACTATTTCATCGCCATTACGTAAATCAGACTTTACGTTAATGAATTCATTGCCAGCGGCTACTCGATAACTTTCAATTGTGGCATCACAAGTTAAAACATCGCCAGCAACAATTGGGCGGCGGATTTCAAATTTCTGATCACCATGAACAACCCGCTGCCAATTTATGCCAAGTTCGGGCGCGGTGAGAATTTCTTGTAATTGATCAAGTGAAGTTCGAATTGAAAAAGTTGGGGTCGCAACCGAAAAATCAGTTTCGCCCAAAACAGCAGCAAACTCAGTGATTTCAGATTGTGAAATAGTTGTTGACTTTGCACCCTGGTAGGTGCGCCCGACCGAATCGGGGCTGATCATTAGCGAGTTTCGCGGTGAAGAGTTGAAGACTTGCAACGTGGACAGAACTTCTTAAGTTCCATGCGGTCTGGATCGTTGCGGCGGTTCTTCTTTGTAATGTAGTTGCGCTCTTTGCAATCTACGCAGGCCATGGTGATCTTTGGACGAACGTCCGCGCTCTTACTTGCCATGGTGATGCTCCTTTATAGATGTACTTACTTAGTACTTCAGTAGTAATTGAGAGGGCTAGGTTACCTGAGCCTGCTCAATGCGCGAAATTCACGCTTGATTTCTAGATGTAAAACGGTCGAACTAGTAGCGGGAGCGGGATTTGAACCCACGACACAGCGATTATGAGCCGCTTGCTCTACCAAGCTGAGCTATCCCGCCAAGGATATGTGAACGGTAAAACACTTTCGAGCCCCCCACCGGAATCGAACCGGTGACCTTTTCCTTACCATGGAAACGCTCTACCGACTGAGCTAGGGGGGCGTTGATCAGTCCCTGAGCGTACAGGCTCAAACGGTAAATCGAAAAATGGTGCTTTACACCTTACTTATACGGACTTACAGAGCAGGATCTAGCGCAATCTTACCCGTTGTTTGGCGAGCAAGCATTGCCCGATGAGCATCGGCAGCTTTAGAAAGCGGGAAGGTCGCACCGATTACTGGGTGCAATTTTCCGGCTATAACTAGTTGGAAAAGTTCATTGATTACATCATTCATCATCTCTTTTTTGCCAAAGCAATGTGAGAGCCAGAAACCAGTAATCGTTTTGCTGCTACCCATTAACACAGCTGGATTAATCGACGAAGGCGGTGTTCGTGAAGCCATTCCGTAGGTGATTACTCGACCAAATGGCGCTAGGACTGCCAAGCTAGCATCGAAAGTTTTACCGCCCACCATTTCTAAAATTAAATCGACTGGCTTGCCATCGTTAGCTGCCAACATTGCTGCCGCTAAATCTTCGACATTGGCATCGATGGTTACATCAGCGCCAAGTTTTTTAGCCAGGTCTGCTTTTTCAGACGAAGAAGTTACGGCAATAACTTTCGCGCCCCATAGTTTGGCTAGCTGAACTGCAATCGTGCCAACACCACCGGCAGCTGCGTGAACTACGACAGTCTCGCCAGCTTTGACATGACCAAAAGTTTTTAAAACATGCCACGCAGTGCTGCCCTGTACTAACATGCAGAGAGCTTGTTGATCTGAAACGCCAGTTGGAACTTCAATCATGGCGCGTGGATGTACCGCTGCTATTTGCGCATATCCCCCAGCACCTGATGGTGCCAATACCCGTCGACCATCGGCAGTTATGCCAACAACTTCAATTCCCGGAACTAGTGGCAACTCTTGTTTTGAAAGATAACTATTTTCAGTTTGATGAGTATCGGCGTAGTTAATTCCGATTGCTGTAACAGTAATTAACTCTTCGCTGCCTTTTACAATAGGGTCGGCTATATCGAGGTATTCCATAACCTCTGGGCCACCGAACTTGGTGATCTGAATAGCTTTCATTTATTTACTCCCCTATCGCAGCATTTAGTTCGGCAATAATAATCTTATTCATCTGCAACATGGCTTCCATAGCTGCTTTTGCTTTCACTGGATCTGGGTTTGAAAGTACTTCGCCCAAGCGCTTTGGCACTATCTGCCATGAAAGTCCCCATTTGTCCTTTAACCAGCCACAGCGACTTTCTTCGCCACCATCGGCAGTTAGCGCGCTCCAGTATTTATCTACTTCGGCTTGATCGGCGCACTCCACAAAAAGTGAAATCGCTGGTGTGAATTCAAAATGAGCTCCACCATTTAGTGCGAAAAATTCGCGACCAGCGACAGTAAAGGTGAGCGAGAAAACATCGCCACTAACTGGGCTGCGATTTACTTCTTTAATCTCAGAGTTTGAAATCAGTGAGGTATAAAACTCGGCAGCTGGAAGTGCGTCTTTATCGAACCAGAGAAATGGCGTTACTGATGTCATGCGCTGAGCCTAACCCAGCCAGAACATCGCGACGAACTAGTCAATTATTACACTTACAACGATCTTCAAGCGCGACATCAAATAGAGCTTCTTCAATATGCTCGCCACAACCAGACCAAGTTGGCTTACTGCAATTTCTACACATTACTTTGCTACACATTTTTGCTCCTTAGATGCCTATACTGAAAATACTTTAAAAGACCATATTCCGAGAATTAGAACTGGAACTGCCGCAAACAAGCAGAGCCAGCCGTAGCCCAAAGTTCCAATAACTACGCCAGCCATAGCGCCGCCACCAGCGCCCATTAGATTCATCAATAAATCACTGGCCCCTTGAGAAGATGGTCGAAGTTCTGTTTCAACAGCTTCGGATAAGAGTGCCGAGCCGGCAATTAGAGTGCAAGACCAGCCGAGGCCGAGCAAAAAAAGGCCAAATCCAAGTTGAATGGAACTATGTGGATCTGCCAGCCCCGAGATCAAGCACGATGCCAACAAAATAATTACACCCAGCTGAATTACCCAACGACGTCCCATTCGATCACTCAAAATGCCAACAATCGGTGAAAAGGCATACATGCCAAGAATGTGAATACTAATTACTAAACCAATCACGGTAAGAGTCACATCAACATGCGCCATATGAACAGGCGTCATAACCATTATCGAGACCATTGCAATGTGCCCAATTGCGATTGCCGCAATTGCAAATAGCGCGGTTGGATTTTGCTTAATCAACTTTAAAGTTTTACGAGCCGAAAGCAATTCATGCTTCTCTTCTGTCTTGGGACGCAAATTAGCGGCAGTTAAATATGGGTCTGGTTTTAGAAGCAACCAAATTACTAGCGCTCCCATACCTAAAGTGACGAGTGCCAAAATATATGGACCAACTAATTTTGGTAGCCCAAGAGATTCAGCGAGAGCACCTGATGGCCCCATTAAATTCGGCCCAGTTACCGCGCCAACTGTCGAACCCCAGACAATGTAGGAAAGTTGGCGAGATCTATTTGAGTCATCTGCTAAATCAGTTGCTGCAAACCGAGCTTGGTAGCCAGATGCCGAGGCAGCTCCAACTAAGAAGGTTCCGAAGAGCATTGCGAATAAAATTCGTTGCGAGCCACCAAAGATTGCAAAAGCTGCACCTATCAAGCCAACTGTGTAGCCAACTGAAAGTCCTAATCGACGGCCACCACGTTGGGTTAATCTAGAAAGCGGAATGGCCATCGCAGCAGCGCCAAGTACAGCAGTAGCGCCGGCAAGACCAGCCAAAGTTTCGGAATTTGAAATCGAAGAAACCAACAATGAGCCAGCTGCAACTGTTCCCGCAACGCCTACCCCACTAAGGATCTGGGTAGTCGCCAGGACTTTGATTGTCCGTTTTTGGATATCTTGGGTGGCTTGTGACTTCATTTAGTCAGCCTACTCAGCGTACTTACCTGTTGCCAGTATTTGAGCATGCGCTTACCCTTACGTATTGCGAAAAGGGGTGGGGAAATGAAATACAAGTCAGTTAAAGGTTTGCTCAAAAGCGATGAGTCACTGATCCCTGTCACCTTTATCGACAAGCTAGAAGACATTCTGCATGGTTTTCTTGGCATAGTCCTATTCGTTATCTCAATCCTGGCTGCTGGCTACAGTCTGCAGAGATTGATTGAAACTCGACCATTTTTCCCAATCGGAATGATTCAAGCTATTAATGACATTCTCTTTGTAGTAATCATTCTCGAGATCATGCGCACCGTTATCGTGCGCTTTACTGATGGAATTTTCCAACTAGATAACTTCTTGATTATTGGTGTTATTGCTGCGGTTCGGCACATCCTGACAGTTGGCGCATCTCTGACAATGGAAAAAGAGAAGACAACTGAGTATTTCAATCGCGCTCTTATTGAGATGGGCGTAAACACCGGAATTGTTTTAGCGCTGGTGTTTGCGTTGTTCCTATCGCGCGCAGCACGTAAATCGAGTGCTGCTAAGTAAAGCTCAGAATCTGAGCTTTAGCTGGTAAGAGGATTTACCCCCTAGCCTCCTGACCTTGCCGTCTGCAACAGATATCTAGCCTGTTGCAGAAAAAGGCTGCCAAAACGTCACTATTTTGTTACCGAAAAATAGCCAATTTCTCTTGCATTGGGTTTCCCCCGTCCTTACTATTTGAACGTTCAAATAACGGTTAACTAAGGAGAAAAATGAAAAAAGTCTCAATCGGAGCAGGGCTTCTGGCACTTGCTTTGGCTATCTCAGTTGCCCCATCTTCAGTAGCTGCTGATGCGGTAACAACTATCTCCGTTTCAACTTGGGGATCATCACCATCTGAAACTTCGGCCCTAAAAGATGCCGTTGCAACTTTCGAATCTCGAAATCCAACCATTAAAGTAGATTTAATTGTAGATAACGACCACGGTGCACAAATGGCAGCCCGCTTTGCTTCAAAGACACCTAATGATGTTTTCTACTTAGATGCTGGTATCGCGCAAGATTGGGCAGCTCAGGGAGTTCTTCTTGATTTGATGCCTGCAATCACTGCGGCCAAATTCAATCTTTCAAAATTTAATGCTAGTTACCTAAAGCCTTTCCAGAGTGGCACAAAGCTATTTGGTCTTCCTAAGGATGCTAACCCACTAGTTCTAGAAGGTAATAAGGATCTGATGGCGGCTGTCGGAATCAAAGCTCTTCCAAAGACGACGGCAGAGTTTGCTACCCATGCCAAGAAACTTATGGCTAAAGACATTACGCCAATGTGTGTTGATGCTGACATCAATCGCCTAGGTGCATATTTCGTTGCTTTCGGTGGCGGATTAGCCTCTTCTACAAACAAGTCACTGCTTTCTTCAGCTACGTCAAAGGCTGGCCTTGAGTGGGCGATGAAAAACTACAAGAGTGGTGCTTTCAAGACTCCGGCACAACTTTCAGCTGGCTGGGCTGGCGAAGCATTTGGTAAAGGAAAGTGTGCTTACACAATGGAAGGCGCATGGCTAGATCCATACCTTAAGGATTCATTCCCAGATGTTTACGACGCCATGATTAAGGGTCCACTACCTAAAGCTAAGCAGGCTGGATCACTCGCATTCACTGCTGCTTACGCAATTGGTAAAGACTCACCAAATCCAAAAGAAGCTTGGACATTTATTGAATACATGACAGGTGCCCGTGGCATGACTGTATGGACTTCATTCGGTGTAGCCATTCCTTCACGTACAGATGTGGCAACGCCACTTGGATACGAAGTAAATGGATCTGTTGCAAAGCTTGCAACAACAATTACAACTCCTGCCTTTAAGGGCTGGGGCGATGTAGTTGGAGCGTTCAACAACGAAGCAAAGAAGCAGATTCAAGATAAGAAATTCGACCCTAAGAAGGCAGCTGCGGCAATAATTGCAGCCGCAGAGGCTGCGTGGCCTAAGGGATAGTCAGGGACAGTTAATGAATTAGGGGTAAGTGGTTTGAAGTCACTTACCCCTAATTCTCTGACTCAATGCTTTAAATTGATGAAAACGGGATGAAGAGTTGGCCTGTCACTTACTATTCAGGCCAACTCTTACTCTATTTATAGAAGTGTCTACAAATAATTGCTCAAGGGGGTGAATCCATTCAGTCTTCGCGAAAGTTCTCTTACCGCCTAAGTCGTAAGAAATCAGAAATTTTAGTTGGCTATGGTTTTATCTCAATTCCAATGGCTCTATTCCTCTTCCTAAGTGTTGGCATCTTTTTCTATGCAATCTACATATCAACTTATGACTGGGGGCTGATTGGTCCTACTGAGAACGTTGGTTTTGATAACTATCGACGGGCACTTTCCGACCCAATTTTCCTCAAAGCAATAAGAAATTCACTTAAATACGCACTCTTGGTTGTACCTATTCAAAGCGCATTAGGGCTTTTTCTGGCTCTCCTCGTGAATTCTAAAATCAAAGGAAGTAAGTTCTTTAGATCTGCTTTTTACTTCCCATCAATTGCAAGTAGCGCTGCCATCACGACGCTATTTATTTTTCTAATGGCACCTGATGGAGTGTTTAATGGAATGCTTAAGTTTTTTGGAGTAGATGTCAGCAATCTATTTAATCAAGGCGCGTGGTTATCTGACTCTCGAACTGCTCTTTATTCAATCATTGGACTTAACGCTTGGACTACCAGCGGAACCATGATGCTCTTCTATTTGGCCAACCTACAAACCGTCGACTCACAATATCGCGAAGCTGCAATTACAGACGGTGCGTCACGTCGACAGGTGTTTTGGTATATAACTATGCCACTACTAAAGCCAGCTCACTTCTTCGTTGTCACAACAGGAATGATCGGAGCGCTTCAGCTTTACGATCAGGCCATTCTCGCGGGTGGTGCAGATGGCAGCCCGGATTACTCTTTAATGACAATGGTTTTATACATTTATAACGCTTGCTTTAGAAAGTTTGAATTCGGGTATGCGAGCGCAATTGGCGTAATCCTTTTTGTCATTATTTTTAGCTTAACAATCTTGCAAAAGTTCATCTTTGGTTCTTCGGCTTGGCGAGGTGAGAACTAATGACAAAAGTCAGAAAATACATGTTCTACTCGATGCTAATTTTCTATTCAGTAATAACCGTGGTTCCATTTATTTGGTCCTTTAGTACATCGGTCAAACCATCGGATGAGGTGTACCAAAGCAATCTGATTCCAGAAAATCCAACGGTAGAAGCTTACGCAACTGTATTTGGAAAAATTCAGCCTAACTTTCAAACCCTCTTTGCCAATTCTCTCTTTATCGCATGTGTTGTAGTTGTACTTCACCTAGTTTTCGCTGCGCTAGCCGGATACGCCTTTGCGCGGCTGCACTTTCCTGGCCGAGATGCTCTCTTCTTTGTTGTTCTGGGCTGCATGATGGTTCCAGATCAATTGCGGCTCGTTCCTATGTATCAATTGCTCGTAAAGATGGAGCTCATTAATACCGGACCAACTAATTATTTAGCTATCTTCTTGGTAAAAGCTATTAGCGCAGCTGATGTATTTCTAATGCGGCAATACTTCCTAACAATTCCTAAAGAGTTAGAAGACGCAGCAAAGATAGATGGAGCTGGGCCATTCCAACTATTTTCGAAAATTATGTTGCCTAACGCAGCACCAGTTCTGGCCACAATTGCAATTATGACTTTCCAGGGAACTTGGAACGATTTATTCTGGCCATCAATCGTGCTGCAAAGCCCTAATCACTGGACTTTGCCATTTGGAATCCTGCAATTCAAAGGCCAATTCTCAACTGATTGGCCGCCGATTATGGCTTTGGTGGTGCTCTCTACAATCCCAATTCTTGCTCTATACACATTCGGGCAGAGATACATAATTAATGTTCAACTTTCCTCATCGGTTAAAGGATGATCACATTGATGAGAGAACGTGCAGAAAACAACTTGATCCGCAGGGTTTTACTTCATACTTGGGATCTAAATGTTAAATCGATTCCAGCTGCTTTCTTCTGGAGTATCTGTCTAATCTTTTTAATTCAAAGTAGTAATCTTTACTTCCAAAGCATCGCAGTCGCCCTGGGTTCACTAAATTCTATGCTAGCCGCGCACATAGCCCAGAAACCAAGTAAAAAGAAAGGTATACAGAGCTACTTAACGAACTCAGTTTTCAAGAAAGTATTGCTTCTGAATTTCTTTACTGGAATGCTTTTTTGTATCTCCTTGAACAATTTAACCCAAAACCAAAGCGATTCAGCACAACTAGATTTAGTTTATCGCAGCATATCCCTTACCTTATTTCTTTTTTGGATAATTGAGATGGTCATTTTTAACACCATATGCATCATGAGCATCAGCGAAGGTAAAGATAGTTCTGTTATTGCCTATTTCTTTACCTACTTAAAGCAAAGTAAAATTCAAAGCTTGGCAGCTATTCTCATCCTAATTGCCCTCTCGCCACTAATCTTTGTTTTTTGTTTTGTTGGATTAACTTTGGCACAAGGAATTATAACTATCACTGGTTATGAGCTTTTTGATGAAACTAATGGAGATAGTTAAGAGATATGAAATCATTAAAAGCAGGCGAAGAAACTACTAACTTTTCGATTATTCTCGAAGACGGAGATCCGGCCCTTGACCCAGCAAACCGACCTCAGATAGATAAAGCTATTGAAATGATTACTGGGTATTCAAATGGCTACCAAGTGCCATTTGCAGCTATTCCCCTACTCGAGCATCAAGACATTCCAGAACAGAACTTGTATAAGTGTTTATTCGGCCGAGATTCTTTACTGATTTCTGATCTACTCCATGGTGCACGACCAGATCTACGCCTAAATGTCCTTTGCGCATTAGCTTCATTCCAAGGAAAAGTGTTGGATCCAACTAGCGAAGAGGAACCTGGCCGTATCCCCCATGAAGTTCGTGAGAGCGATGATCCTGTTGCGATTAAATTGACTGAGCAAGGTGGCTGGAAATTTCCATACTACGGCTCAGTTGATGCGACACTTATTTGGATGCGTCTCTTGCATACTGAGGCACTGGTTAGGCCAGAGATCCTAGATATTGAGGTTTCCGGAATATCACTGTGGCAGCGCTCTCTGGCAGCAACAGAATGGATCTTGAATCGACTAGGTAGCCAATCAGGGCTTATCGAATCTAATCGTGCTAATCCGCGAGGTATTGAGAATCAAGTTTGGAAAGATTCCGGCGATTCCTACATGCACTTAGATGGAACTTTGGCCCGCGGAGATTCAACAGCATCGGTTGAAACTGTAGGTGAAACTTACGACGCACTCCTAGCCGCAATATTCATTCAAGGTACTCGTCCCAGCCCAAATTGGCCGTTATCAGTTGCCGAATTAGAGAGAGTTGCTGGGTCGCTTCAAATCTCGTTGATTGAAAAATTCTGGCTAGGAGATAACTTTTCTTTAGCGCTCGAGCGAGATGGATCTGGCAAATCTATTCAGATGAAATCAATCGCCAGCAATCAGGGCCGTTTGTTGGACTCGAAGATTATTTCCGGTCAAGATTTCACAAAGTATCGTGAAGCAATAGCTAGTGCCGTAACTGACTCAACTTTGCTGGGTGAGAGTGGCTTGCGCACGCTCTCCACTAGCCATATCTCATACCGTCCTGGTGGGTATCACACAGGCTCAGCGTGGCCATTTGATGGTGCTCTCGTGGCACGAGGATTGCTTAAACAGGGATTTAATAATGAATCTGAGCTAATCCAAAATAAGACCCGGCTAGCGATCGAATCATCCGGTGGATATCCAGAATTCTTCAGAGGTGATTGGCCAGTTGGAGATTTAATAAACACATATGTCCACGATGTTAAGTCATTCGATACCACAAAAAATACTGAGCGATTTAATCGAGTTGCCCAGCCGCCACAAATTATTCAAGGCTGGACTGTTGCTGCATATTCTTGGTTAATCAAACAGGTAACATAACGTTCATGTCTGGCATTCTTAAATTAGGTTCGGCAATATGAAAGATAGAAAGTTGCCCTCAATCATCTCAGTTGCCAAAGAAGCAGGTGTTTCGCTGCAAACGGTTTCAAATGTGCTTAACTTTCCTGAGCGAGTTAAGCCTGAAACAACTGAACGAGTAATGCAAGCAATCAATAAGCTTAACTACACCCCTAATCTTTCTGCTCGAAGATTGCGTTCTAAAAAAGCGGCCTCCATTGCCGTCAGAGTTGATTCAAATGCATCCGTGGGCTCAAGTTCAGAAGGTCTCTATACGGGTTATATCCAAGATGAATTCGTATATGAGATTGTGAAAGCTGCCGAAGTTAGAGATGTAAAAGTCATAACTTATACCTGTGATCCTGACGAAGATGAAGTAAAGAAACTCAAAAAACTTGTCGACTCAAGAGATGTTGATGGCTTTCTACTGACCTCAACAGTTGAAGATGACCCTAGATTGAAATATCTAATTCAAACAAATGTTCCTTTCTTAAGCTTTGGTCGGCCCTGGGCAAGCTCTGACGAGTTTGCAAGTTCTTATCCTTGGATTGACACAGATGGTGCTAGTGGCACAGCTGATGCAACGAAATTGTTCTGGGATCGTGGATACCGAAATATTGGCTTTATTGGATGGAAAACTTTCTCGGTTCAGCCAACAAACCCCCGAAGCGTGGGTGATGATCGTTTCTTAGGATGGTCTAAGTCTCTAATAGAACTTTTAAATCTCAAGAGCAAGAAAATCAGCACTAATTTCTTTGAATTAGGTGGTGAATCAATTTTAAGTGCTCGCGACTCTGCAAGAAAACTAATTGCTAAATTTCCAGAGATGGACGCGCTCGTATGCGCAAGTGATACTTTGGCACTTGGTGCACAACTTGAATACCGAGGACTTAAAAAAATTATTCCAATCTCTGGTTTTGATAATAGCCCTACCTCAAAAGTCTTTAACTTCACTTCGCTTGATCAGAACATTCCAGAGATTGCAGCTCATGCGCTGGTAGTTCTTATGGGCGAGAGTGGAAATACTGTTGCAAAAGTTAACAACCCGAAAAAGTCAGAACAAGCTAATCTGATTTTCAAACCTAAGTTGATTTCTCGTTTATAGAGAGTATTACTTGGCTCTTCTATCCGCTTGTGGCAGTTGCTAAAGCCGTCGTAAGTGCCTAGAACTGGTCTTAAGCAGTAAATCTGGTGGCGGGTGAAGGATTTGAACCTTCGAAGGTATGGGGATTTACAGCCCCCTCCCATTGGCCGCCCGGGCAACCCGCCTGGTTGATCTAGAGTTCTAGGGTTCTAGAGTTCTAGAGCCAACTAGTTAGGTCTACTCCGCGCACAATCTGAACAACCAATAGGAATACCACAACACCGAGAATTCGGTATGCGATCTGACCGTTCTTGTTTGAGCGCCAACTCTTCTCAGGCGCTTTAGCAATCCAGCCCAGAATCGCAAAGAAAATTCCTGGGAAAGTTAGAATTACAAAGCTCCACTTAAGGAAAGTTTGTGGGTTACTGAACTGACCTTGTACCCAATTAGCAAACAGATATCCAACAAATACCATAGCCACAATCTTTAATGCGCCTTTAGGTATCAGCCAGTGAATATTTGGGAACTTAGGTAACTTCTTGGCAAATGTCATATTGGCAATACTTGGGAAAACGAATAACGCAGTTCCAAGAATCAGCTGAATGTTGAAGCCCACGAACGGCGCTGCCAACATCATGAAAATAAAAGTCTTGATCATCAAAGAAATAATCTTCTGATATTGATCAGGATCTTGTAGTTCAGCCGTAACGGTATGCAGTCGGACTGGATAATGATAAGTAGAAATATCCTCAAGCGCGATACGAAGTCCTACCAACACGGCTGACCAGATTGCAATTGTGGTTGCTTGGTAAGTAATTGCGAGTTGAACCGATGCCAGACCATTTAGCGCATTAACCATCTTCTCAACTGCCCATCCAGTTAACAGAATTGCTAAGGCATAGTCAGTGATACGCTCCCAGCCCTCTTCACCGTTGCTTACTAATCTGCGCAATGGACGTACTGCACTTGCTAATAAAGCTGGCGCGAAGAAAATAACCATTAAGCCCGCCACGGTTAGTAATTCATGTCGCGTTCCCATGTGGCCGGTAATGAATACACCAAGGAAGAAAATAGCGGCTGCGATAAATCCAGCAAAAGCATCGAGAATTCCAATAACCACAATTGCCAAGATGATTCCAAGTGCTGGAGCCATTGCTTGAGCACCAACTTCAACAAGTGCAGCTACGCCCAATATGACAGCTATTGGATATAGGAATCCGGCGAAAGAGCCCAAAATAGCCCGTAAATAGCTGCCATCAGCCACGGTGCGGGCTAACAATGGTGAATAGCCTGAAGCTTTAAAAGCTGCTGCGACAAAGAAATGATCACTCTCTTTGGTAAATGGATTCCGCCACGTATTTGAAAGATCGCCTCGGCCAGGATCACGTTTAATCAACGCTAATTTTCCAGAATCAACGGAGGCAAGATCTTCTTGCTCTTTATCTTCACCTTCAGGTTGATCCTCGCTATCTCTACTTTCCTTCTCTTTAGCAGCACCTACAACTGTTAAGGCTGCCAGTGCAGCAAATGCGGCAACCGCTAAATCTTTAGATCTCTCTGGCTCTTGAGCTGGGCTGTAAGCAGGCAGATTCTCGCGCTCTTTAATCTTTATCAAATCTTCATATGCCCAAAGCTCAGTAACGTCAGGACACTCGTTATCCCAGCGAACTTCGCCAGTTAGGTTCTTACAGAAGACAATCTCTTGAACACTTAGTGTTCCGCCATCATCATAAACTTCAATTTCAACTGAATGAAATCCAGGTGGAACGTCATCAGGAATCTGGATATCAAGCTCTTCAGCTTCAGCAGCGGTGATGCGATCAATAATTACGTTCTCTGCAGACCAACTCGGCAAGACTGACAAATTTAGAAACATCAAAACCAGAAGTAGGAACTTGCGCATTATTTTTCCTTAACTTTCACAGTCACCTTGATCTTTTGCCCAGGCTTTAGATTACTAATCTTTATTTTTGAACTATCAGTAGTCGATGCGATCGAAGGCTTGTTATTTACATTTGATGTCGCCGTAGGAGTCGGGATCACGTTCACCTTTGGGGTAACTTTCGGTTTAGGTGTCACGGTTGGCTTCGGTGTGACCGTTGGTTTCGGTGTCACCGTTGGTTTTGGTGTCACCGTTGGTTTTGGTGTCACCGTTGGTTTTGGTGTTGGAGAAATAGAAGGCTTTGGCGTTGGCGTCGGTGTTGGTGTTGGTGTTGGTGTTGGTGTTGGTGTTGGTGTTGGCGTCGGTGTTGGTGTTGGTGTTGGTGTTGGCGTCGGTGTTGGTGTTGGTGTTGGTGTTGGTGTTGGTGTTGGTGTTGGCGTAGGCGTAGGCGTAGGCGTAGGAGTTGGCGTTGGCGTAGGCGTAGGAGTTGGCGTTGGCGTTGGCGTAGGAGTTTGCGTTGGCGTTGGCGTTGGCGTTGGCGTTGGAGACGGTTTCGGCGTGAATTGGCCAGATGCTGCATTTGATTTCAATTCACCAGCACCTAACGCGATAACTGAAACGGTATAACCAATAGCTAAATCAGCTGGAATCACAATATTGGTATCGCTAGTTGTAAAGACTTGAATTGGCTTTCCTTCAGCAACTAAGGCAATTCGATACTGCGCAGAGCCCGCTGCGCCCGTCCAGGTAACTTTCAGGTTCGCGCCAGAGTCAGTAACTTGAACATTTGAAGGATCACGAGGTGCAATACCAAATGATAAAGATTTAGAAGATCCGCTGTTTACAGCAGCATCTGGTGTTGCAGTTGCTGAGTAAGCAAAGCCTGGTTCTAGATTTGAAACCACAACTTGGTCAACACCTGCAGCCACTGTTAGCTTCTTCTTGGTTCCATCGGATGCGGTAATTTCAATAATTGCAGGTACATCGATTGCTTTCCAGGAAAGTGTTGCTTCGGTGCCAGCTAGAGCATGGGTAAAGTTCTCGATTGCGTACTCAATAATTGGTTTAGTAATTGTGATCGCTAGTGTTACTGAAGTCTTAACTCCGTTGGCATCAGTTGCCGTCACAGTAAATGTGTATGTGCCACTACCTGTTGGCGTTCCACTAATTTCACCTGTAGCCGGATTAATTGTTAACCCGGCTGGTAGCGCGCCATCAGTGATCGCAAATGTAATTGGAGTTTTACCACCTGAGATATTCAGCGGAAGCGAATACGTAACGCCGGTTATTCCGTTTAACCCAGAAGTCGGCGCAGTAATTGCAGCGGCTACAACAATTGGACCATTAGCAGCTGAAATATCTGAAACTGTGCCAGCGCTATTTGTCGCTGTAACTTTCAAGCGCACATAACTTCCGATGTCAGCAGCTCGAGCTGTATAGGTCGAACCAGTTGCGCCGCCAACTTCGATGCAGGTGCTTTCATCGGTTGGAGATAGGCAGAGCAGCCATTGATAGGTAATAGTTGGTGCTGGAGTGCCTGCAAATGAGGTATTTGAGCTTAAAGATGTGCCTGCCATTGAGATTCCGGTCGGGACGTCTAAAGAAGTAACAGTTGGCGCGATTGTTATTGGCGCAGGTGGTGGGGTTGGAGCTGGAGCTGGAGCGGGTGGGTTTGGTGCAAGTGCTGCTGAATTATCTGCTTGCGTCGTAATTGATCCACTTGTATTTGAGTTGGCAGAAGTTCCAATCGCATTTGTCGCACTTACGGTAAAGGTATAGGTAGTTCCCGCGGTCAATCCTGTAACTGTGATCGGTGAGCTACTTCCATTTACTGTTATTCCACCCGGACTCGCTGTAACAATGTATCCAGTGATTGTAGATCCACCAGTTGAGCTAGGTGCAGTGAAAGAAACGGTTGCAGTTGTTTGACCTGTAGCTGTTGCAATCCCAACAGTTGGGGCACCAGGTGCGGTCGGCATAATTACCTGGGTTGAGAAGGTGCCAGTTTCTGTATCGCCGTTAGCATCGGTTGCCGTAATTGTGTATGTCGCATTCACAGCTGTTGATGTAGGAGTACCACTTATCACGCCAGTTGATGCATTCAATGTCAACCCTGCTGGAAGGCTCGGTGAAACTGCATATGTGATTGGAGATGTTCCACCCGAAATACTCACGGGGGAAAATGGAGTAACTGGGGAATCTTTATATATATTGGCAGGAATACTTCCACTGCTGGCACTCAGCGCCGGGTTGACTGAAAGTGAGAATGTCGAACTTACTGTCGAAGAGCTATCGGTAACAGTAACTGTGTAACTTGTGGAAATACTGGCCGTTGTAGGAGTGCCAGTGATTGCCCCTGTCGAACTGTTCAAACTTAAACCAGCTGGTAGCGCAGGTGAAACTGAGTAGCTCTTATTGCCTACGCCACCGGCGGCAGTGATTGGAGTAAAAGTCGTTGCTGCAATACCTGAAGTGAGCGACCTATCGCTGATTGCTGCAGATGCCGATAATGGAGCTATGACTAGTCCAGAAGAGTTGTCGACTCTAAATAGTGAACATCCGGGTGTCCCTGGAGAGTTGTTAAAGTAAAGCACACCAACTATTGAAACCTTTGTGTATGTACAAAGAAGGTAATAGTTGATGGGGTTTCCTATGAATGTCCCCATTCCAAAGGTGTCCAAATATTTTCTGGCGCCAGCCGTGTTTGCACTATTGTTTGTCAACACAGTCCAAGGTGAAGCAGTTTGCAACTCAAACTCTGACCAGTTTCCCGCTACGTTTCGCATTGCATAATTGATACTGCTCGGGACTAGCAAATCTGTTTCAGCAGGAACAGTATTAGTTACAGGATTATTTGCATCATATCCGGGTCTCCACACAAAGACGTTATAACCGCTATTGATTGATAAATCCCAAACATTAGTTTCTACTTGCGGATTTGAGTTCCATCCCACGTTTAGATTTACTCCATTTTGGATGCTTGTAAATATTCCACTCACTGATGCCGGCAGCGGCGAATCTTGAAAGTAGATTGGATAAACAGGACGACTTGAATCCCCATCACTGATCCAAGGTGAGTATGTAGTATCTCCAGCTTTTTCCACGATGATGTAGCAAATTCCGGGTGTTGGCTTAGTCAGGAACTGCCCGCTAGAAATGTTGCAATCACTGCCACTTTCTGGATAGCTGAATCCTAGGTCTACGCCAAAGTTACTCTTGACGGACATACTGCTTCTCGCTAATCGAAAGGTAACTACGCCCGAACCACGTCCGCCAACCGTAGCTAAAGTTGCGGTTGCATTTACTCGCTGGAACTGGGCGGTAGCCAAAAGAACTTGCTTTTGGCTTGTACCCACAGGTAGCAACGTTAAGGCCAGAGATTCTCCTGAGTCTCCTATTGCATTAACAGCTTTTAGCTTTATTGTGTATGAAACGCCATTTATTAAGCCGGGAATGGTAACTGGGGAACTTGCATCGGAGGGATTCAACGCAACGTAATCTCCACCATTAATTGAATACTTGTAATTTGTTATCGCAGAACCACCATTTGACCCAGCTGTAAAGGAAATGTTTGAAGAGCAGGGGCTGCCGCAACTCAGCGAAGTTGGAGGAGATGGAGTTGTTGCAGGCGTGACCATGACGGATGTAGAAGCCTCTGAAGAACCAGCAGAATTGATCGCTTTCAGGAAAACGTAGTAAGTGGTTCCGTTTGCCAAATTGAGCCCGTTGGCTACCGTCACCGGAGAAGATGTTTTTACAGGGTTTAAGTCAACAAAAGTCAGGCCGCTTGTGGAATTAGAGCTACTTATTCCATATGAATAATTTGTTATCGCAGCACCACCAGTCGATGATGGCGCTGTAAACGAGATCGTGGCAATTCGATCACCAGGTGTGGCAACGAGTGAAGTTGGAGCAGAGGGAGCAACTGCGGTTACCTGGTGAGTGGCATCCGATGTGGCCGTCACTGAACCTTCTGAATTATTTGCAGTACCTGTAACACGAAGGTATTTCGTAGCATCTGAATCGGTCAAAGTGTAGGTTGCAGAAGTCGCTCCGGATATGTCAGTACAAGTGTTGATATCCGTACGATTCGTACAAGCTCTCCACTGATAACTAACACTGGGAGTAGGAAAGCCGCCAAATGTTAAAGCTTTCGAGATGGTTTGGCGAACACTAGCGGTTCCCGAAGGTGGTGAGACACCTGTTGAAGTTGGCGCAGATGCATCCCTTACTGAAATCGTGACATTCAAATTCTGTGCAGAGAGGTTTCCTGCAATGTCACTTACATAAATCAGATAATCCGACGGATTGTTGTTTGATAGACCCTCTGCACTTAAGAGAACATCTGTGTTGACGCTCGTAACCTGTACCTGGTTCCAAAATTGATTTTGGCGATCCCTGATAGTACTTGTTAATGTTGGGCTCTGATTTGCACGGGTCAGAAATGCCCAACCAAGTTCAGAACTACGGAGGGTCGCACTTTGCGTTGTGGCAATTGTTTGCGCTGAGAATGTTGCAGTGGGAGCAACTGTGTCAACAGTTATAGATAACGCTGCCGATATGGCTGAATTACCTGAGGTATCAGTATCAACGACAACAATGCTCCACAATCCATCAGTTAACGTTCCTAGCGTGCAACTCCCTGATGAGATTGTGCACGTAACATCACTTGATCCCGCTTTTGTCGCACGAATAGTCGCCGTTCCTGTAATTGATCCTGCATATGAAATTGTGGGAGTGTTGTCGTTTGTGATGTTATCTGAATTTGATTCTCCAGAGTCTGAGGATGTAGCAAGATCTGGTTCTGGTGTTGGTGTTGGAATAACAAATTTATTGATCACAACATTTGTTAGAGCACTAGAAGCTGCAGATGTTACGCCGCTGGAAGTTTGAGAAGCGGTTATTGAATATGTTTCATTTGGCAGAGATGAAAATGTACATGATCCCGAAGTACTGGTTGCGGTCAAGGTACACGTAACAGGATTGCCTGATCCAGGCGTTGCGGTCAAAGTAACCGTAGCGCCATTCAATAATCCTGATCCGATGTTTATTGTCGGCGTATCATCGGCAGTATTGTTATCCGTCGAACTACTTCCAAGATCTGAAGCGCTAGCAAGATCTGGGGTTCCAGGAGCGCCGAATGGCGTAACGCTTACCGAATTAGAGGCAACAGAATCACCCGCGCTATTTACCGCCTTTATCGTTACTGAATATGTAGTTCCATTTGTTAAACCTGAAATCGTAAAAGGCGATGTTGTTGATGATGGATTAAGTGCTGTATAGGTACTTCCATTGGTTGAATACTTGTAGTTTGTGATTGCTGCGCCACCGTCAAATCCTGGTGCGGAAAAACTTACAGCTGCGGCGCCGCTTGAAGGGGTAATTGAAGAAATTGTAGGCGCACCCGCTGCGGAAGCAGCAACAAAACTGTAATAGCTTTCTGAAACGCCGTTGAGACCACGACAATCTAGTGCTCCATCTGCACTATTAACAATTCCACCAGCGCCCCAATCAATTCTGAATCCATAGACAAGTCCGCCTTCAGGTGCTTCAAGTGGAACGTACACTTGATCTGCTCCTGATCTGGTTGCAAATGTTGCAGGACTTAGAAAAACTGTTCCGCTGACACGTCCATGAGAATAGATTTGGCTGGTTGGCGTTATCTCGATTTTTTGAACTTGATCCGCTGACGTATAGATTGTTATCTTTTCGGCAATATTGTCATTAAAAAGATTAAGATAAACTTCAGGTCGTGGTGTTTTTAACATCACCTTTAAGTAACCATTGTTGGTTGCAAGAAAATTGTAGCCAGAGTTGGAGCAACTATTAATCGTTTTTCCGTAGGTAGGCCATGAACTTTCGTTGCCATACAAAAGAGGAGTTGTAGGATTTAAATTAGTTGTTACATCGCCAATTCTCCAAACTAAATCCGTTCCACCGTAGGGGAAATATCTATCAATGGCACTAGTGATAGTGGTGCTGCCGGCCGCATTTGTTGCCGTTATTAAGACACGAAAGGTCTTTCCTTGATACCCATTTGGGACAACAAATGAATCAGAGGTTGCACCTTGGATGGCCACCCAGGTTGAACCATCACTTGAACTTTGCCATTGGTAGGAAATTGAAGCGGGAGCTTTCGATGGTGTCTGATCCCATGTGGCTGTGGTGAGTTTGAGCGTTCCAGGGCTCTGCCAGGAGCCACTCTGCCAATAAGTCAATGGTTTAATGAATACGACGGGCCTAGAAGTAGCATTTCCCACAGCGGATTCAGCAAACAATGCGGCTGCAAATGATAGAAATGCACTCATTATCAATAGCAGCCAAATTCTCAGATGCTTCCGCACCCCGCCCTGCACAATGATTCCTGATCCGTTAGGAGACATGGCTGAAAAATACTTTTGTGGCCTGGTTACAGAATGTTCAGATAGCGGGTTTGGGGTGGTATCCCCCCAAAAATCACCTCCGAGTGGGTGATTTTCTTGCCATAGACCTAAAAAACAGTTGAAAATAACCCCATGGCTTCACAGATGCTCCTTCGTCGCCGACTGATCAACCTTATGGACTCCGCTCGTGGAAATCCGATCTACCTATTTGGGCCAACCGGATTTGGAAAATCTACCTTGGCCAGGCAGTGGGCTGAACTAAATGAAGTGCCCACAATTTGGTTTGAAGGATTTACATCTCCCGAGCACACAGAAATTGTCTCGGAATTGCTGAAGGCGATTTGCGATGAAATCCCAACTTTGTCCAAAACCCTCAGGCCATTTATTGATGCGGATGAGCTGACACAACAGGATTTAGATAACCTGATTAAGAGTTTAAATAAAGAAAAAAAGAAGTTTGCTCTCATTGTTGAGAATGCCGAAGTGATAAGGAATTCACATAAACAAATTTGGACTCACCTGGTAAGTCAATTACCTTCACAAATTCAATTGATACTTATAACTGAGACCCCACCTTCGGCATCATTCTATAAAGCGGTTGGTTCTCGCCCAGTCGTAGCCATCTCAACTTCAGAGCTCGCATTTACCATTGAAGAGATTCAACAGTTGTCCGAGCAATTAGAACTGGATATCAATCAAAAAATAACTGAAAGCCTGCTGGAAGTAACACGTGGATGGCCACTAGGGGTTCACATAGCTTTATCTCAAGCCAAGGGTTCTGAAGATGCACTGGCATTTACAACTATGCAAGAACTAAAAGTGGGAAATCAATTGCATTTATCAGCCCTGAGAATTCTTTCGTATTTAGAAGAATCAGAGATCGAGTTACTTCGTCGCCTTTGCTTTCTTGATGAAATAGATTCAAATAGTGCTTTTTCATTGACTCAAGAGAGCAATATCGTCTCGGTTCTAACTCGTTTGAGCCAAGAAACGATGGTTATTGAGCAGTTCGCATTCGATCCTCCTGTATTTACTATTCATCCTCTCTTAAGGCTCGTCCTCCGAAATGAACTTATAGCCTCCGAAAGTTCACATTCAATCCTTGAAAGTACATGCTCTCTATTGATACAACAGAATCGAATAAGGGATCTGGCACGAGTTCTCAATAATGTTGGAGCAAATTCCGGACATGCAGCCCTCTTAGAAACCTCCATAATGCGTAGGGCGATTAATGTGAACTTAATGAAATCTCTTCTTGATTCCTCTGTTGAAGAGATTGATGGTTGGATCAAATTGGGTCAGGTAAACCAATCTTTCTTGCCGCTTCGTATGAGCTCTCTCAAATTTTTCCACTTCTTACTTCTAGGACAATTTGGTCACATAAAAACACTTCTCGCAGAAACATCAGAACACGAAGAATCTGCAGCGCTAAAATCAATTTTTGCCTACACTGAGGGAAGGTTAAACGATTGTTTTAACCTTGCGTTAGAAACAATCAAGGCGCAAAGAGCCAAGAAAACTGAAATGAATATTCCATCAATTTTTGCATTGAGGCTAGCCCTCATCGGTAGCGTAATCCAAGATGACGATTACAAGGTTTCCTTAATTTCGGAAATCACGAATGATTCATGGTTTAAAAACTCGCTCCAGAATAATAATAAATTAATTTTAGGCATGCATTCAATTATTGCCGCCCAACAGGGACGATTGATTGAGGCGCGAAATGCCATGCTTTCAAATGACGTCGTTCTTACACAAAGTCACACACAGTTTTTCTACCCATTTGATTCTCTCTTAGCAAATGTAATGGTGGTTGCAGAGTCAGGCGATCATCATAAGGGGCTTGAATTCTTGGAGATCATGCGTTCTCATGCGCGAGACTCAAAGAATTATTCAATAGAAGTTTCGGTTTTGGGCCGAATGGCCTATTTGCAGGTTTTACTTGGAAATGACTTGGAGGCGCTTGCTTTGGTTGCGCAGGCTCGTGAATTAGTAGTAACCAATGGCCTCTCTCCAGAGTTAAATGATGTGATCGATATCTGGGAGGTACGTGTCCAATACTGGCTCGTCGACCATAAACGCGTGCAAGAACTTTTCTCTCGATCTAATACCTCTTATTTGATGAGAGCGTTTAAGGCCGGAATTCTCATTAATTCGAAGACCCCCAAGAAAGCTCTGGAGATTATTGAAACCTTTGATCTGCAAATACCCAGACAAT
>JBIIYZ010000015.1:0-32309 GCA_044346555.1 Candidatus Planktophila sp.
ACATTTTGACGCTCTCGCCACCACTTTCCATGAAAGCCAAGTGGTTCCAACACCACGTTGCTTACACAATGGCCAAGTACGGCATGAGCATGTGCGTCTTAGGTATGTCAGAGGAATTCCGCAAAGATGGAATAGCAGTAAATGCGCTATGGCCTCGCACGGCGATTGATACCGCAGCGTTGCAAATGATTCCAGGTGTTGATACCGCCGCATGCCGAACTCCAGAAATTCTGGCAGATGCTGCTTACATTATTCTAAATCGCGAATCTAAGGGTTGCACAGGTAATTTCTTCGTTGATGACGAACTCTTGGCATCTGAGGGAATTACAGATCTTGAAAAGTACTCGGTAGTTCCGGGTACCAAGGATTTCCTTCTTGATTTCTTCTTAGACTGATGCGCAAACTAAAAGTTCTGCTGCTCGCAGTAGCACTCATGTTCAGCGCCAACCCAGCCGCAACGGCGCATGCTGAATTAGTGAAAAGCTTTCCCATAGCGAATTCGAAGTTAACTAAAGCGCCAAAATTTGTGCAGTTGGAGTTTGGCGAAGCAATAATTACCTTAAAGAGTAAGAACGCTAACTCAATTGTCGTCCTAGATTCAAAATCTAAGCGAATTCAGACCTCTAAAATCGTGATTAAAAAAGCTGTAGCACGTGTTGACTTTATCGGAACGCTAAAGCCTGGTAAGTACACCGTGAAGTATCGGATCGCATCAGCAGATGGTCACGTTTTAAGTGCGCAGTACAAGTTCTCAATAAGTTAGAATTGCGGGATGAAACCTGAGCTCAATGACATTAACTTCATCGACGAATCTGAGCGTCGCGGCAAGGCCAGTGATCTATTTTGGCCTTGGGCTGGGGCCAATGTTTCATTGCTGGCCCTGTCGTATGGTGCTTTCTTTCTAGGTTTCGGGATCTCTTTCTGGCAAGCAACCATTGCCGCCGTCATTGGCACAGTTGGTTCATTTGCCTTAGTTGGGTTTAGTTCGCTCGCTGGTAAACGTTCTAACGCTCCAACAATGACGCTCTCACGTGCAGCCTTTGGCGTGAAAGGTAATATCGTGCCGGGTTTGCTGTCTTACCTAGTGCTGGTTGGCTGGGAAACTGTCTTGGTATCTCTTGCCACATTAGCCACCGGAACAGTTTTAGAGCGAGCTACCTCACTTGATCGCAATGTTTCTCTAGTAATTGGCTTCGTTATTGCGGCTACGCTGACAATTTTTGGTGGCATCTTGGGTCACTCCATCATCATGAAGCTACAGCGTTGGATTACCGCAATTACAGTTTTGGCAACCATCACTTATCTGGTTTTGACGATTGATGAGGTTAATTGGCAATCGGTCTTTGCGATTGAAGCCGGAAGTTCGGCCGGGTTTATCGGGGCAATCATCTTTGCGATCACTGGCATCGGCTTAGGCTGGGTGAATTGTGCAGCCGACTATTCTCGCTATCTGCCGCGTAATGTTTCCAGCAGAGCAGTCTTTGGCTGGACCGTCTTTGGTGCTTCTATAGTTCCAATTGTTTTGGTTGTTTATGGAAGCGCTCTTTCGGGCAGCAGTAAAGAGTTAAGCGATGCCATTGCCATGGACCCAATTGGGGCTCTTACGCAGTTACTCCCAACTTGGTTCTTGATTCCATTCGCACTGGTCGCAATTCTTGGTTTAGTTGGCGGCGCGATCCTAGATTTGTATTCATCTGGCCTTACCTTGATTTCGGTCGGCGTAAAAGTAAAGCGACCAGTGGCTGCGGCAATTGACGGAACCATCATGCTCTTTGGAACCGTATATATTGTTTGGTTTGCGGATAACTTCTTCTATCCGTTCCAAGGTTTCCTAATAACTTTAGGTGTTCCGGTTGCGGTTTGGTCAGCTATTTTCGTGGCTGATGTTTTATTGCGTAAAAAAGGCTATAACGAGCAAGATTTATTTAACCCCAAAGGTGTCTATGGATCAGTAAATAAAGGTTCTATCGCGCTCATGATTTGTGGCTCAATCATCGGTTGGGGATTTGTGACCAATACTTTTGCGCCATGGCTGGAATGGCAGGGCTACTTCTTTGAATTGATTGGTGGCAAAGAGGGTCCTTGGGCTTATTCAAACATAGGCGTCATATTTGCGCTGTGCTTCGGCTTCTTCGGTCACTTGATTCTGGCTACTCGTAAAATTCGAGCGCAAGAGATTCTGCTCAGTTAGAGTTACTTCATGAGACGACGGATTGCGCCACTTTCGGATTTTCTAAATCGGGAATCCACCAGTGGTCTGCTGATTTTGTTGGCCTCAGCCCTTGGGTTGATAACAGCTAACTCGCCTTTATCTGAAAGTTACTTTTCTACCTTAGATTTTAAGATAACTCTGGGTGCTGATTGGTATCTAATTGATCTATCAATTCTTAAGGTAATCAACTATCTGCTCATGAGTGTTTTCTTCTTTGTAGTTGGCTTAGAGATTAAGCGCGAACTTACTTCTGGGCATCTCGCCTCAGTGAAGAAAGCGATGTTGCCGTTTATCGCGGCGATAGGTGGAATGGCTGTACCCGCACTTATTTATTTGGCGATTGCTGGCGGTGTTGCTCCCGGTGGTTGGGGAGTACCAGTTGCCACCGATATCGCTCTGGCGGTTGGATTATTAGCGATGATCGGACCATCGGTTTCTGCGTCTTTGCGGTCATTCTTATTGGCATTAGCTGTAATTGATGACATTGGCGCAATTTTGGTTATTGCCTTTGTCTACTCAACTGGAATTAATTTTTCTTGGCTGGCTGCGGCCGCTTTATCTATTGGATTAATCGCCGCATTGAAAAAAGTCGGTGTTGAATCAGTTCTGATTTACTCCCTATTTGCGTTCACTATTTGGTTCTCCTTGTACAAGACTGGTGTTCATCCAACCTTGGCAGGGGTAATCCTCGGGCTTATGACGCCCAATATTCTTCGTCGTGACCCCAAAGTAGAAGACAGTGATGATGGATCTGTTTCAGTTATCGAATGGCTTGAACACAAGTTTCATCCCGTCAGCACGTTTCTAGTTGTTCCTATCTTTGCCTTCGCAAATACCGGAGTAGTAATAACCTCAGAGTCAATTAAAGGAGCATCACAATCTCTGATCGCTTGGGGAATATTCTTTGGATTGGTAGTAGGAAAGCCACTTGGCGTGCTTATTGCTTCAGTCGCTGCCAAACGATTGAAGGTGGCTGATTTTCCAGAAGGTGCCAATAATTCGTCAATTCTGGCAACCGGAAGCGCCGCAGGAATTGGCTTTACGGTTGCGATTTTCATCGCCAACCTCGCTTTTGATGATTCTCAAACCCAAGACATCGCAGTTCTTGCGGTTATAGTCGCATCGGTCGTTAGTGCGTTGCTCTCTATTGCTTTGTTTAAGGTTCTCGCGAGAAAGTAAAAGAAGAAACTAGCTTCTTCGTAGAACTGGTGGTTCTACGGACCAGGGGAACTCAATCCAAAGATCGGTATGGCGCCATGCGTAGTCAGGTTTCTCAATACTGTGCGATTTTTCGTAGAGAACTGCGCTTCTAACTTCGGCGACGTAATCGCCACAGAACTCGCGTACTAGTTTCAAAGTTTTTCCGGTGTCGGCAACATCATCGGCTACTAGAACTTTAAGACCAGTTAAATCAATCTTGTTTGGAACCGGGGGGAGTACGACAGGCATAGCTAGGCGTTCATTCACACCGGTATAGAACTCGACGCTCATGGTGAAGGTATTTTTTACGTTAAGTGCGTAACCAAGTGCGCCACCAAGCAATAGACCACCACGAGCAATAGATAGAACAATGTCGGGCTGGTATCCACTATCAGCAATCTTTTGGGCTAGTTCGCGCACTGCGATGCCAAAGGTTTGGTAGTCGAGTCTCTCGCGTTCATCGCTCATGTACGAAACTTAGTGAACTTTTGAGCAAAATAAAAACCCCGCCATTTCTGACGGGGCTTTTTATAGTTAATTCGATTTAGAGATCGAAGTAAAGTTCGAACTCAGCTGGATGCGGACGCAAGCGAACATAGTCAACTTCATTCTTACGCTTGAATTCAATCCAAGTTTCGATTAGATCTTCAGCAAATACGCCACCTTTAGTGAGGAAGTCGTGATCTTTCTCGAGACTATCAAGAACTTCACCAAGTGAACCCGGAACCTGTGGGATTGCTGCTGCTTCGGCGCCTTCTAGTTCGTAGAGGTCCTTATCAACTGGAGCAGGTGGTTCGATCTTATTTAGGATTCCATCAAGACCGGCCATCAACATTGCAGCGAAGGCTAGATATGGATTCGATGAAGGATCTGGGCAACGGAACTCAATGCGCTTCGCCTTTGGATTCGAACCAGTAATTGGAATACGAATACAAGCAGAACGGTTACGCGCTGAGTAAACCAAGTTAACTGGTGCTTCATAACCTGGGACTAAACGACGGTAAGAGTTAACAGTTGGGTTTGTGAAAGCAAGCAGTGATGGAGCGTGCTTTAGCAAGCCACCGATATACCAACGTGCCATATCTGAAAGATCGCCGTAGCCATCGCCGAAGAACAGCGGCTTGCCATCTTTCCAAAGTGATTGGTGAACGTGCATACCTGAACCATTGTCACCGAATAGTGGCTTTGGCATAAAGGTTGCTGTTTTGCCACCCTCCCAAGCTACGTTGCGAATGATGTACTTGAACTTCATAACATCATCGCCGGCTTGAAGAATGTCGCTGAAGCGGTAGTTAATTTCCATCTGACCTGCGGTACCAACTTCGTGGTGTGAACGCTCAACTAGAAGACCAGCGCGACCTAGTTCCATAACCATTTCATCGCGAAGATCTGCGAATTGATCTGTTGGTGAAACTGGGAAATAGCCACCTTTTATGCGAGTGCGGTAACCGCGGTTAGGCGTGCCATCAGCATCGTATTCAACGCCAGTATTCCAAGCACCTTCGTAAGATTGAATCTCGTGATAAGCCTCGTTGATACCGGTCTTGAAACGCACGCTATCGAAAACATAGAATTCTGCCTCTGGTGCAAAGAAGGCAGTGTCTGCAAAACCAAGGGAACGCATGTAGTCAACTGCCTTAGCAACGACACCACGTGGGTCGCGTGAATAAGCTGAATTATCAACTGGATTGTGAACAGAGAAAATAATTACTAAAGTCTTGTGATCACGGAATGGATCGATGAACGCTGAACTTGGAACTGGCAGTAACTTCATATCTGATTCGTGAATTGACTGGAAACCACGGATTGAAGAACCATCGAACATCAGACCATCAGTGAAAACTGCTTCGTCAAATGATTCAACTGGAACGTTGAAGTGGTGTTGGATACCTGGCAAATCAGTGAAGCGAACGTCAATGAACTTAACGTCTTCTTTCTTGATGTATGCAAAGATCTCTGCAGAATTCTTAAACATATTTCTCCTGTTTTTCAGATGATGGTTGCTTGTATTCAACCGATCGGTTTCCTCGCCATTGAGGCCTTGCTTATGGGTGGAAATCTATGCCCCAGCGGTCAAAAGCTCATAACTTTTGTGTTACATCGATGTTAAAAAATACTGGGTTTGGCGAGGGAGATACCACTGGCGAGCGTATAAAGAGGCTGCTGTGCGCTAAATCATCTAGGCTCGCGCCATGACTCACCCTGAAGGAGCAACACTTGGCCGCCGATTAGCCGCCATCACAATCGACTGGCTTGCCTCTTACGCGATCGCTTTCGCCTTCTTTGCTGGTGGTGGCAGTTTTTCCGAACGTATTGAGGGAACTCGCTTCATAACACCTTTGATATTTGTCGCTGAATACGCAATTTTAGTCGCCCTAACTGGCGCATCTTTCGGGCACAGGTTACTGAGAATGAAGGTAATCGATTTCAATAATGGGGGATTACCAAGCGCTCGACAGGCACTGATTCGCACCGGGTTAATGGCGTTAGTGATTACTGCAATAACTTATGACGAGGATGGCCGTGGAATTCACGAACGATTTAGTCAGACGAAGTTAACTCGAGCCTAACGAATCTTCATTCCACGAGTTGGCATTGGTCCCTTTGGAATTGGCATAGCCATTCCGCCAACTGCCTTTAGGCGAGCACGTACTTCGCGCATCTGATTGGCAGTCAACTTCTTAGGAAACTTCTTCATGCGCTTCTGTAACTTGCGAAGTGCGACTTGACCTTCTTGATCGCCAACAATTAGCTCATAAATTGGCACACCAGGTGCGTATCGCTCTGTTTTACGTTTTTCATCTTGAAGTAATTGACGAACTGAGTTACTGCCTTCGCCAGTCAGAACTATGCCAGCTCGACCAACTGAACGGTGGACCATATCTTGATTACGCGAGACTGCTACCGCTGGAGTTGTTGACCAACCTTTACGAATCGACATCAATACACTGGCACCAGCACCAATCTGACCTTCAATGGATGCATAAGCGGCAGACCCTGCTTGGCGGGTGAAAATAAAGAATGCTAGAAGTGCAGCAAAAGGTGCAGAAACAAAAGCTAGATAAACCGGATGTCCGACTGCAAAACCGATTGCGATACCAACTGACCAACCAGCCACAAAAATGCCAGCCATAGCGGCACCAATCCAGGGCTTAGCCGCCTTAGTTATTTTGTAAGCATCACGAATTTCTTTGAATCGAGGTGCCTTAGGCGTGCTGGACTTATTCTTCTTTCGTTTAAACATGTCAGGAGTTTAGTGGAGCAGGTGCGGTACCACCAAGACGCGCAGGCGCCCAACGTTGGCCCGCCGGGTTATCGGGATATCGGCTCTGGACTTCATGCAGAATCTCGATCATGGTTGCGCGTAGCAAAGCCTCGCCGGCTTCGACATCGGCATCTTTGGCAAAGTGCAGAGGCTCGCCAAAAGTTACGAAAATCGGAAACTTATTGCGCTTGAGATTTCGCTTAACGCCTTTAGTCCAAATCCGTTGGCTACCCCAAACAATTGTGGGAATAACAGGAACGCCAGCCCCCATTGCTAAGCGGATAACACCGGACTTCAATTCTTTGATTTCAAAGCTCTTGGAGATTGTGGCTTCTGGAAAAATACCGATGATTTCGCCACTGCGAAGAGCACGCATGGCTGCGACAAATGAAGCTGAACCATTGGCTCTGTCTACCGAAATATGATGCATTCCGCGCATTAGCGGCCCAGCTAATTTGTGATCGAAGATTTCTTTCTTTGCCATAAATCGCACGTAGCGATTTACCGGCAGCGCGCCAGTACCAGCCAGCGCAAAATCTAAATAACCAATGTGGTTGATTGCCAATATTGCGCCACCATTGCGGGGGATATTCACATCACCCGTAAAGGTAAATCTCAAACCAAGATATCGCCAAGCAGTTTTCAGCACCGCAATAACAGGGGGATAAACTCGATCAGCCATTGAGAGCAGCTTTTGCTTCCTGTGCTTGCTTATACAAGCGACCAGCACGGTAACTTGATCGAACTAGCGGCCCACTCATTACGCCTGAGAAGCCAATCTCTTTTGCTTCGGCCGCCAGTTCAACGAATTCTTCGGGCTTTACCCAGCGGATAACTGGGTGATGCTTGTTAGTTGGGCGTAAATATTGAGTGATGGTTATTAAGTCACAACCAGCTGCATGTAGATCTACTAACGCTTGGGAAACTTCTTCACGCGTTTCGCCTAAACCAAGAATTAGATTGGACTTAGTGATCAGCCCATAATCACGCGCCATAGTGATAACTGAAAGCGACTTGTCATAGGTGAAAGCTGGTCGAATCTCTTTAAAGATACGTGGCACAGTCTCGAGGTTATGCGCAAAAACCTCTGGTCGGGTTTCAAAAATTTGGTTTAGTAATTCAGGATTAGCATTGAAATCTGGTGCCAACATTTCAACACCAGTACCTTGATTTAGCTCGTGAACTTTACGAATCGTCTCGGCATATAACCAAGCACCTTCATCGGGTAAATCATCGCGAGTAACACCCGTTATAGTCGCGTAATTCAACTGCATCTTCTTAATTGATTCAGCGACCTTAGTCGGTTCATTGCGATCAATTGGAAGTGGCTTACCAGTATCAATATTGCAGAAATCGCATCGGCGAGTACAACGATCGCCACCTATTAGGAAGGTAGCTTCGCGATCTTCCCAACATTCAAAGATATTTGGACAGGCTGCTTCTTGGCAGACGGTATGTAAACCTTCGCTCTTTACGAGTGAACGCAACTGCGTATATTCCGGACCCATATTGGCCCGAGTTTTAATCCACTCTGGCTTGCGTTCAATTGGAGTTTCGGCATTTCGCGCCTCAATACGCAGCATCTTGCGGCCATCAGGAGCGATTGTCATGCGCTTACCTTAGTCAACACTTCAAAGAGCTCGCGCTCTAAAATCGGCGAAACTTCATTAATCGTAACTTCACGACTTAGTTCTTTACTCATTGAAGTAACATCGGCATCGGCAATTCCACAAGGCACAATCTGATTGAAGCCAGCTAGGTCTGGATTAACATTTAGCGCAAAGCCGTGCATAGTGACACCTTGAGCAACCCTGATACCGATTGCGGCGATCTTGCGATCACCTTTGTCATCGCGTAACCAAACACCAGATCGCTCGGGGTAGCGCAAAGCGGCTAACCCAAATTGCTCACAGGTATTTATCAGGGCTGTTTCCAATTGACGAACAAAGCCAACTACATCTAAGCGATTGGCCAGTTTCACGATTGGGTATCCAACGAGTTGACCTGGACCATGCCAAGTAATCTTCCCGCCACGATCTACATCGATGACTGGGGTGTCATCTGTAGGACGATCTGTGATCGCAGTTCTGCGACCTGCGGTGTAAACGGACGGGTGCTCGAGCAAGATCAAAGTATTAGGTCGCTCATCAGCCACAATTTCGGCATGGAAATTACGCTGAATTTTCAGCGCACTCTCATAATCGACTAGGCCACTGCGAGCCACAGCAATTTGACCAGATGTCAGAGCAGCGTGAATGGGCATAGCCAATAGCCTAAAGGTAGACTCACGCTCATTACCAATCGAGGCGCGATATTTACAGGTTCGCGCAAAAGGGGCCAGTTAAATGTCAGCTTCACCTATGAGTAGCAACACCATGCGTTCTAAGCGTAAGCCAATCGCAATCGCGATTTTGGTGGTTATTGCCTGGTTTGGGGTTACTGGTTTCTTTGGCCCACTCTTTGGAAAGTTATCTACGGTTCAAGAGAATGACAACTCTGCATTTTTGCCGGATAGTGCCGAATCAACCAAGGCCGTTAAATTGCTAGAAAGTTTTGCAGCCGGTGAATCAACGGCGTTTCCGACGTTAGTTCTTCTCGAAGGAACTGTTTCAACCGAAGTTCTACAACAAATTAATGCACATTTAGAAACTGTGCCAGATCTAAAATTAGGTGGCACTGATATCGCACTTTCTAAATATTTAGTGGCGGGCAGCAAAATTACGGCTTTCCCGGCTCCAGATGGCACAGCTGTCCTCGCATCAATTCTTTTAGATGGCTCAGTTTTAGGTGCATTACTTCCAAATAAAGAGCAGGTTCTGCCGGCAATCGTTGAGGCGCTGCGCGAAGACTTTAAGCCTTTCGCAAAAGACCTGGGCTTTGATCCGTATGTAACTGGAGCTGGCGGAATATTCGCTGACCTTTTTGACGCTTTCGGAGATATAGATTCAACTCTGCTACTAACCACTCTAGGAGTTGTTGCATTTATTCTAATTATTGTTTATCGCTCACCTATCTTGTGGTTCCTGCCTTTGCTCTCAGCAGTTTTCGCACTCTCTACAGCGGGTGGAATTATCTATTTGCTTGCTAAAAACAACATCATTGATGTCAATGGCCAATCCCAAGGGATTCTCTCGGTTTTGGTTTTAGGTGCCGGAACCGACTACGCACTACTTCTTATTTCGAGATATCGCGAAGAGTTACATCATCATTCAACTCCAGTCGCTGCTATGCGAGCTGCCTATAAAGGCACCTTCGAACCGATTGTGGCATCAGGTGCAACTGTTGCGTTAGGTCTCTTAGTTCTTTTACTAAGTGATTTATCTGGCAACCGCGGCCTAGGTCCAATCGGTGCCATTGGTGTTGCTGTTGCGGTAATTACCATGGTCACATTATTGCCAGCATTTTTAGTCTTATTTGGTCGTTGGATTTTCTGGCCTCGTATTCCAAGATTCGATGACGCGGATTCGCAATTAACTGGCACTTGGGCAAAGGTTGGAAATTTAGTCGAGCGCAAACCTCGTAGAGCTTGGATTATTACTGGCTTAATGCTCGTAGTCCTAGCCGGATTTTCAACAACGCTAAAGACTGATGGACTTTCTACAACTGAAAGCTTTACTGGAAATCCAGAGTCAGTTGTTGGTCAAAAATTGTTGTTAAATCATTTCCCTGGCGGTGAAGGCGATCCAACCAAAGTTATTTTAAAGAATGAATTAATTCCTGCGGTTTCCGAAAAACTCCGAGGGGTACCCGGAGTTGCGGCGGTCGCTCCAGAGGCAAATGCTGGCGGCGTAATCGTGAAGGATGGCTTATCTATTCTGAACGTCACGTTAACGGCAGCGCCAGATTCGCGTGAATCACGTGATCAGATTCCGGGAATTCGTGAGGCTGTCAAGAGTATTGATGAGTCCATTTTGGTCGGTGGCACGACGGCGGTCTTCTATGACACCGATGTTGCCGCTCGTCATGACAATCGAACTGTTATTCCAGTAGTTCTACTCCTAATCACTCTGATTTTGGGGCTGCTACTACGAAGCATTGTTAGCGCTGTTCTGTTACTTGGAACAGTGGTTCTTTCATACTTTGCGACCCTGGGCGTTTGCGCACTTGTCTTTAATCACGTCTTTGGCTTCGCAGGAGGCGATGCATCATTCCCGCTCTTTGCCTTCATCTTCTTAGTTGCCCTCGGTATTGATTACAACATCTTCTTGATGACTCGTGTGCGTGAAGAGTCGGGCAAACTGGGAACTCGAAAGGGCGTAATCAAGGGCTTAACTGTTACCGGTTCGGTCATTACTTCTGCGGGCATTGTGCTGGCGGCAACTTTCGGCGTACTTGGAATTCTGCCGCTGGTATTTCTTGCCCAACTTGGCTTCGCAGTTGCCTTCGGAGTATTGCTAGACACCATTATTGTTCGCTCAATTTTGGTGCCAGCGCTAGTACACGAAATCGGGCCTAAGGTATGGTGGCCATCTAAGTTATCTAAATCAGCTGACTAGTTAATAGCTCGGAGTTTTATGACGCTACGAGTCGGTTTAGCTGGTTTTGGTTTAGCGGGTCGTTTTTTCCATGCGCCGTTGCTTAAAGGTTGCGGGCTAGAACTAGGTGCTGTCCTGACGACTAATCCGGAACGAATCGCTCACGTTAACGCGGATTACCCAAATGCCACAGTGGTCGCTGATATGAAAGAGCTTCTGTCTCATGAATTAGATCTGGTGATTATTGCTTCGATTAATTCAGTTCACGTTGAGCAAGCGATTGCTGCTCTTCATGCCGGAATACCTACAGTTGTAGATAAACCGATGGGTCGGAATTTAACCGAGACATTGGAAATCCTAAAAGCATCTGATGAAACAGGAGTTCCGGTCACTGCGTTTTACAACCGTCTCTTTGACTCAGATTCTCTGACTGTTAAGCGAGTTGTTAGCGCGAACGAAATCGGTAAAGTTTTCCGAATTGATTCGCGTTTCGAACGCTACCGACCTGACCTTGCTGCGCAATCTTGGCGTGAGCAGAGCAGCGCCGAAGAAGGCGGCGGTTTATTGCTTGACCTGCAATCCCACTTAGTTTCAACAGCACTCGATTGGTTTGGCCCAGCTGAATTAGTCTCGGCAAGTGTGCGCAGCATTCGTGGGGCATCTGATGATGATGTCGTCTTAGTGTTAAAGCATGAGAGTGGCGTGGATTCATATTTATCCGCAAGCGCCATAGCTGGTGCACCAGGGCCAAGGATTCGAATGTTAGGCGACAACGGAGCTCTAGTAATTGGTGAGTTAGATCCACAAGAGGCGCTATTGCGAGCTGGCAAATTCCCGCATGAAGGCAAATGGGATGTATCTACTAAATCTGAAGCGCGCATAATTCGTGGTGAGGTAGTGACTGATTTACAAGTAGAAGATGGCAACTATGCGAGATTCTACGAATTAGTAGCCGGTGCTATTGCGGGCAATAACGAATGGCCAGTTAGCAAGGCCGAGATTATTGCAGTAGCGACGATTATCGACAAAGCTCGAGAATTAAATTTTCGTGAGTAAACCTGTTGTAGTAATTGGCGCCGGTTTGGCAGGCATGAGCGCGGCTATTGAACTCCAAAAAGCTGGTCGCGAGGTAGTGGTCTTGGAGGCTTCTGATCGTGCAGGCGGGCGAGTGCGGTCAGATCTAATCGATGGTTTTACTTGTGACCGTGGGTTTCAGTTAATAAATGCCAGATACCCCGAGTTAGTAGCTCTTGATATCTTGTCCGAGACAGATTTTCGTTTTGCCGACCGAGCGATCAATGTTTCGATAGATGAGCAACTACATCGACTTGGGGATCCGAGGAAGCATCCATTTTCTGTTTTTGATTCAGCTACTGGGTCTTTACTGGAGAAAGCGGCACTGCTTAAAGCTCTGGCCAGAAAACCTAAGTCTGATTTATCGATTGCTCAGTATTTAGTAGAAGCTGGGTTAGGTAAAACTTATGAACGAGTTTTGCGACCCTTCCTGCGTGGCGTTTATTTAACTGAGCTATCCAACATTTCGGCTCCAGCTGGGCTAGAAATCATCAGAACTTTTATTGCCGGCAAGCCCGGCCTTCCTAGTCGTGGTGCCGGAGCGCTTTCGGAGGCCATGGCTAATCGGGTTCATGATCTACGTTTAGGCGTAACGGTTAACTCGGTAAAAGCAGGCGTAGTAACCACTTCAAGCGATGAAATTCAAGCTAGCCAGATTATTGTCGCAACAGACAGCACCACAGCGGCACAATTGTTAGATCTTGGTTCAGTTCCAAAGATGGCTGGCTGCACTACTTGGTATCACAGTTCAACATCTGCGCCGGTGACGCATGGTCAACTTATCGTTGACGGTCAAAATCGGGGCGCCGTGATTAATACTTTAGTCATTTCGAACTTCATTCCAGAGTACGCACCAATTGGTAAAAACTTGATTTCTTCAACCACCGATACCGGGGTTACTGAATCTGAAGTTCGCCGTCACTTGGCAACGATCTATAACTGCGACAATCGTGATTGGGAGTTAATTGCTAAATATGAAATACCAGCAGCGCTACCAATTGGCGCTAACGGAATAACCCAACCAATTCAAAGCTGTATTCGCGAAGGAATCTATTTGGCAGGAGACGGTCAAGTAAGCCCGTCGCAGAATGGCGCCCTTAAATCAGGACGCTTAGCTGCGATGGCAGCGTTAGCTAATTAATCAACTAACTTTTCAAGAGCTGAAGAAATGTGTGGGTAATCAAAAGTAAAGCCCGCTTCAGTTAATGCCTGTGGCATAACTTTCTTAGATCCAAGAACTTCAGATGAGAAACCCCCGAGCACAATCTTTAGCGCGAGTGCGGGAACTGGCAATAAAGCTGGACGGTGCATAGCGCGAGCAAGACCGGCAGTGAACTCAGAATTTGTAACCGGGTTAGGCGAAGTTAAGTTAACTGGGCCCGAAACTTTGCTCTCTAAAAGAAATGCGATGGCGCGAATTTGGTCATGCAGCGTAATCCAGGACCACCATTGCTTGCCGTTACTTAGTTTGCCGCCTAAGCCAAAGCGGAATATGGGCAACATCTTGCCAAGTGCGCCACCAGTTGGATCAAGGACCAGACCAGTACGAAGTTTTACAGTGCGCACATCACCGGCCAGGTCAGCAGCAGATTCCCATTCGCGACAAACTGCAGCCAGGAAATCATCGCCAACACGATCACTTTCAACTACAGCGCGATTTCCACTCTCGCCATACCAGCCGATAGCACTTGCGGAAATAAATACTTGTGGCTTGACGATAGCAACAGCCTTAGCAATAGTCGTTGTGCCAAGTAGTCTGGAATTTAGAATCTCGCTCTTGTATTTCTTTGTCCAACGCTTATCGCTAACGCCAGCTCCTGCTAAGTGAATGACCGCATCGACTCCGGCGAGGGCGTCCATATCTACAGTTCCGGCAATTGGATCCCAAGTTATTTCTTCACTTGAAACGGCAGTTCTGCGAACTAAACGCTGAACAGTGTGACCTTGCGACTTGAGGTAACCAACTAATGCGGTACCAATAAGTCCAGATGCGCCAGTTATGGCAATGCGTTGTGGCGGTAACAAATTAGAGTCCTAAGTCTGACTCGAAAGCGCCGCCTTCTAGACGTTCTTTCAAAGTTACCAGGAATCGAGCGGCATCTGCGCCATCGACTACTCGATGATCATAAGAAAGACCTAAGTAGACCATTGAGCGAATCGCAATTGTTTCGCCACCATCTTCGCCGCGTACCACCATTGGTCGCTTAACGATTGCGCCAAGGCCCAAAATAGCAACCTGCGGTTGATTAATAATTGGGGTATCGAACAGTGCGCCACGGCTACCAGTATTGGTAAGCGTGAAAGTGCCACCACCTAGTTCATCAGGAGTTACCTTATTGTCGCGAGTACGCGCAGCAAGATCGGAAATCTTGCGAGCAATGCCACCCATATTTAGATCACCAGCGTTAGAAATCACTGGAACTAACAAACCGCGTTCGGTATCAACGGCAATGCCTAAATGTTCAGCGCCGTGGTAAGTGATTTGGTCACCTTCGACCGAAGAGTTAAGAACTGGATGTTGCTTTAGCGCTTCGCAAGTCGCGACTGCGAAGAATGGCAAAAATGAAAGTTTGACACCTTCGCGAGCTTCGAAACTTGCCTTTGACTTATCGCGCAGGCGAGCAATCTTGGTTACATCAACTTCAATGACAGTTGTTAATTGCGCACTTACTTGAAGAGACTCAACCATGCGTGCGGCAATAACTTTGCGTAAACGTGACATTGTTACTGTAGTTCCACGTAGCGGTGACACATCTATTGCTGGAGCCGATGTGCGAACGGCTGACGCAGCTGGTGCTGCCGAGACTGCCACTACTGGCGCAGGAGCGGCTTGCTCAACATCTTCACGACGAATACGTCCGCCAATTCCGGTGCCCTTTACATTAGCCAGATTCACGCCGAGTTCAGAGGCCAGCTTGCGTACCAGCGGAGTTACATAAGCATCTGCAGGTTGCGCTATCGGAGACGAAACTGCAGCAGGCGCTGCAACAACTGGCGCTGCAACAACTGGCGCTGCAACAACTGGTGCTGCGGGTGGGGGAGTAACAACTGGGGCAGCTACAGGAGCCGCTACAACTGGAGCCGCCGGAGCAACGGGAGCTGCTACTGGGGCAGAACCGGATGCACCGATTAAACCTAAACGCGCACCAACTGCAACAGTGGTATCAATTGGAACATCAATTGCCAGCAAGATACCCGCAACTGGAGAAGGAATTTCAGTATCAACTTTGTCAGTAGAAACTTCTAGCAGTGCTTCATCAACGGCAACTGAGTCACCAACATTTTTGAGCCAACGTGTGACTGTGCCTTCAGAAACTGATTCACCGAGAGCTGGCATTGAGATCACAGTTCCTGCGCCACTTGCTGCTGGAGCGACGGGTGCTGCCACAATTTGTGCTGCAGGTGATGGAGTTTGAACAACTGGAGCAGGTGTAGCTGCAACTGGCGCTGCAGCGGCTGCGCCATCAGCGATGATCGCTAATTCAGCACCAACTGCAACAGTTTGATCAATTCCAACAACAATCTTTTGTAGAACGCCTGCTACCGGAGAAGGAATTTCGGTATCAACTTTGTCGGTCGATACTTCAAGGAGTGGCTCGTCGATTGCGATTTGGTCGCCTTCGTTTTTGAGCCAACGTGTGACCGTACCTTCGGTAACGCTCTCGCCAAGTGCTGGCATTGTTAGTGAGAAGGTCATCTCTTTATCTCCTTGGTTTCCTGATTGAATTTCTTAATTATCCGTGGGCGTGTAATGGTTTGCCGGCAAGTGCCATATGAGCTTCACCCATCGCTTCTGAAAGTGTTGGGTGTGCATGAATCAGAGGCGCAACGTCATCAGCGGTTGCTTCCCAATTAAAGATTAATTGTGCTTCAGCGAGAAGTTCACCTACGCGAGCACCAACCATATGGATTCCGAGTACTGGACCATTCTTCTGGGAAACTAATTTTATTGAGCCTGCGGTACGCAAGATCTGGGCTTTACCGTTACCTGCTAAGTCGTAATTTAGTTCGACGACATCGTGACCACGCTCTTTTGCTTGCGCAGTTGTTAAACCGACAGAGGCAACTTCTGGTTCAGAATAAGTTACGCGTGGAACACCGTCGTAATTAATCGGACGTGGGTTTAAGCCACAGATTTCTTCGGCAACTAAAATTCCTTCTCCGAAACCAACGTGAGCCAATTGCAGAGTAGGGATTAAATCGCCGACAGCCCAGATGCCTGGAACGTTGGTACGACACTTCTCATCGACTATCACATAGCCGCGATCCATGGTGATGCCTTGCTCTTCGTAGCCAAGGTTTGCCGAAACTGGGCCGCGACCAACAGCGACAAGAAGTACATCAGCTGAGAAAGTTTTGCCATCTTCAAGTTCAACAGTTACGCCATCGGCAGTAACAGTGTGAGACTTAAAGCGAACTCCAAGTTCGAAGTTGATACCGCGTTTGCGATATGCCCGCTCTAATTGTTTGCTGCTCGATTCATCTTCCAGAGCAACTAAGTGAGGCAGACCTTCAATAATTGTGACTTCGGCACCAAAAGATTTCCAGACTGATGCGAATTCGCATCCAATCACGCCGCCACCAAGAACGATGACAGATTTTGGAACGTAGGTAAGACTGGTTGCGTGATCCGATGTCATGACTCGAATGCCATCTATTTCAAGACCAGGCAAGGACTTTGCGTAAGAGCCAGTTGCTAGAACAACATTGGTTCCGGTGTATCGCTCACCATTTACTTCGACAGTGTCTTTTGCAACTAACCGGCCATGACCTTCGACAAAAGTAATGTTTCGAGACTTAACCAAACCCTGCAGTCCTTTATGGAGTTTATTAATCACGCCATCTTTGTAAGCATTAACTGCGACCATATCCATTGAAAGGAACTGGGCGTTAACACCAAAGGTGCTTGCTTCGCGAGCGCTATCGGCAATCTCGCCTGAATGGAGAAGAGCTTTCGTAGGGATACATCCGCGGTGCAGGCAGGTTCCGCCTAGTTTTCCAGATTCGATCAGCGCGACACTCTTGCCTAACTGTGCTGCGCGAAGGGCACAGGCGTAACCACCACTGCCACCACCAAGAATTACCAAGTCGAATTGAGCCACGATCAACCTTTCAGTTGTGAGCGTTCTATAGCCCTATCTTGCCAGCCTTCGGGCGATCTAACTAACTGGTGGCTATTTTTCGCTAGTGATCTCGGCCAAGCGGAGTAGAGAACGGAAAGCGATTCCGGTGCCACCAATTGGGGTGTATCCGTGCGGCTTAGCCTCGTTATAGGCCGGTCCCGCGATATCTAAGTGGAGCCAAGGCAGCTCGGCAGGGATAAATTCTTTGAGGAAGATACCTGCGACCAACATACCGCCCATGCGATCACCGATATTAGCCATATCAGCAACAGTCGAATCCAGTGAAGCGCGAAGTTCTTCAGGTAGTGGCATTGGCCAGAAATCTTCGCCAGCTTGATCTGCAGCAATTAAGAATTGCGCACGGAATTCATCGTTATTTGTCATTACCGCACTGGTGCGAGTGCCGAGGGCAACAACTTGTGCACCAGTAAGTGTGGCGACGTCGATGATGCCATCTAGTTTCATTTTAGATTCCTGGGCCTTAACTAAGGCATCAGCCATAACTAAGCGACCTTCGGCATCAGGATTTAAAACTTCAATTGTCTTGCCACCGTACATTGTGTGGATATCACTTGGGCGAGTGGCGTTATCAGAGATCATATTCTCAGCCATGGCCGCCCAGGCATCAATTGCGATTGGCAATTTAAGTTCAGCTATTGCCAAAATCGCAGCACTTACGGCAGCAGCTCCACTCATATCGCACTTCATTGCTTCCATGCCGGCAGCCGGCTTTAACGCGTAGCCACCAGTATCAAAAGTGATTCCTTTGCCAATAAATGCCAATTTCTTCTTAGCCTTTGGCGGGTTATAAGCAATGTGCAGTAAACGTGGTGGATTGGCAGAACCTTGGCCAACACCATAGATACCGCCATAGCCACCATCGCGCAATTGCTTCTCATTTAAAATTGTAACTTTCAAGTGTGCCGCCGAACCGCCGAGTTTCTTTACCGCCGCGGCAAATTGCTTGCTAAAAGAATCTGGCGTTAAGTGACTTGGGGGAGTATTGATTAAGTCGCGAACTAATTTTGTGTATTCACCAATAATTGCGGCGCGCTTAACGGCGGCTTTCGCTTCGGCCGAGTTAGCCATCTTGGTGTGAACGGTTGCACCAGCTAATGGGGCTTTGCGTTCTGCTTTAGAGGAGCCACGGAATTCGTCGAATGCATAGGCACCAAGAGTCATGCCTTCGGCTACGGCTGCAACTTGCTCAATCGAGGTTGTTGGTAGTGCAATAGCCGCACTTTTCTCGCCAGCTAGGGCGCGTGAAGCGGCACCGGCTGCACGACGAAGAACTTCGTGGGCATAATCTTTCTTAGCTTCACCTAGGCCGGTGAAAATTAGTAAACGGGTAGTAGAACCTGGCAACTTTGTAATTTCATTAGCTGCCCCGGTTGCACCTAGGTCTTTAAGAGCTGCGAGCAAGGACTTTTCATCGAGCGAGACGGAGCTAGATTCAATCTTTAAGGTATCCGCTTTAGCTCCTTTTGCTAATCCAACGATCAAAATATCATCGGAAACTAAGGCATCGGATAAACGGACTGATTTCATGGCTCTCCTAATTGTTTCGTAGCGTCGAACTCGGCTGAGTCTAAAGCAGGAAACCCAGAATATGTAGCGATAGATTGTGCGCCATGAAGCAATCTCCTCTGCATGAGCGCCATTTAGCCCGTAACGCCAAGATGGCCGATTTTGGCGGGTGGCTAATGCCGATTGAATATCCCGGAGCTGGCGTACTTGCTGAACATGCTGCAGTGCGTGAGCGGGTTGGGCTCTTTGATGTTTCACACCTGGGAAAAGTATCGGTTAGTGGTGAAGGTGCGCTCGATTTTTTGAATTCAATGTTGACGAATGATCTAACCAAAATTGCCGATGGCGCAGCTCAGTACTCGATGTTGTGTAACAGTGAGGGTGGCGTGATTGATGATCTGATTGTTTATCGAAACTCCGAGGCGGGTTTCTTTTTGGTTCCCAATGCTTCAAATACCAGTGCTGTCGTCGCAGATCTGCAAGCAAAAGCACCAGCTGGAATTAGTGTCATCAATCTGCATAACGATTATGGGGTTATCGCTCTTCAAGGACCGCTTGCTGCGAAAGTTTTAGCTCACTTCGGACTGCAGATCGAAATCGATTACATGGCATTTACTTATGTTGCGATAGCTGGTTGCGAAGTAATTGTTTGTCGTACTGGATATACGGGCGAATACGGTTTTGAAGTTTTGCCAAAGTGGAACCAGGCGCTAACTGTTTGGGATGCGCTCGTCGCTCAAGTCGAAGCTGCTGACGGTTTAGTCTGCGGGCTTGGCGCTCGCGACACGTTAAGAACCGAGATGGGATACCCGCTTCACGGGCATGAACTTTCGCTGGAAATCTCGCCAATAATGGCAAGTGCGAGCTGGGCGGTTGGTTGGAACAAGGCGCAATTCCAAGGAAGTGAAGTACTCAAAGCACAGAAACAGAATGGTGTTCCACGACGATTAGTTGCGCTTAAGTCTCTTGACCGCGGGATCCCGCGCGCTGACATGCAGGTTCTGCATGAAGGAATTGAAGTGGGTACTGTAACAAGTGGAACATTTTCACCGAGTTTAAAGGTGGGAATTGCCTTAGCATTAGTGAGCTCAGATTTTAAGGTTGGACAGCAACTCAGCATTGATGTGCGCGGTCGCACTTCAATTGTCGAGATAGTTAAGTTACCGTTCATGCCATCGCATGTGCGCTAAGGACCAGGGGAGAGAGACATGGAATATCGCCGTTTAGGAAATACCGGAATGTATGTTTCCGAGATTGCTTACGGAAACTGGATCACCCATGGCAATCAAGTAGAGGCAACAGCCGCGAATGCCTGCGTAAAAGCTGCCTTTGAAGCTGGCATCACGACCTTTGATACCGCCGATGTTTACGCCGGCACTAAAGCTGAAACTATTTTGGGTAAGGCACTTAAGGGAATCAAGCGCGAGTCTTACGAGTTATTTACCAAAGTCTATTTTCCAACTGGCACTGGCAAAAATGATCGCGGCCTATCTCGTAAACACATTATTGAGTCTTGCAACGCGTCACTTAAGCGTTTACAAACTGATCACATTGATCTTTATCAGGCACATCGTTTTGATTATGAAACACCTCTGGAAGAAACCCTTAGTGCGTTCGATGACTTGATTCGCCAAGGAAAAGTGCATTACATCGGTGTATCAAACTGGAAACACACCGAGATTCAAGATGCCCTGAAAATTCAAGACGATAAGGGATATAACCGAATTGTCTCGAATCAGCCTTCTTACTCGGCGATTTATCGAGTTATTGAAGCCAAGATTGTGCCGCTTTGTGAGCGCGAAGGCATTAGCCAAATTGTTTACTCTCCCTTGGCTCAGGGTGTCTTAACTGGCAAGTACCAACCTGGCAAAAAGATTCCGGCTGATTCTCGTGGTGCAAATAAGAATAACAATGGGCAATTCATGCAGGGCATGATGAACGATGATTTCTTAAGTCATGTTGCGAAATTACAACCAATAGCCGACGCTCATGGAATCACTATGTCGCAGTTGGCTTTGGCCTGGATTCTTAGTAATCCAAATGTGGCAAGTGCGATTACCGGCGGAACCAAACCAAAGCAGGTTACCGAGAACGCCAAAGGTAGCGGAATCAAACTAGAAGCAGCTGTGATCAAGGAAATTAATGCAGTGTTAAAGCCGATTACAAAGACTGATCCAAACTTGATGACAAGTCCAAATCCTCGCGCTTAACTACTTCTTTTTTTGATATGAACCAGATGGCTTAGGTGCGCGAAGACGGCGCATCTGAGTTGAGCGTAGCCATCCGTACATTCCAAGTCCCTTGGGATTAGCCTCTGGGAATTTTTCAGCAATTTGTTTCTTCAACTTTCGACTCAAGAAGAAACCATCGATAACTGCAAATAGAAGCACGGTGTACATCAAAACAATCGCAATGATGTTTACCATCATATTTGGAACGACTGAGAAAAGAAGAACTACAAAAATAATTGGCAAGAAGAATTCGCCAATAGAACGGCGAGCATCAACTTCATCACGAACAAATCGACGAACTGGGCCTCGATCGCGTAGCGGGAGAGCGTTCTCGTCGCCACGCAAGTAGGCCTCGCGTGCAGCGACGCGGCGTTCGCGTGCTAAAGCCTTCTCGCGCTTCTTAGCTTCCTTACCTATAGCTGGCGCAAGTGTGGAAACTTTACGCTTTGATTCGGCATCTTTGCGAGACGGTGTTGGACGACCCTTTTTTGCGGCTTCTTCAGTCATGGCGAAACTATAGAGCCAGCATGCGTTCTAGGGCGAGTTTGGAGTACTTGCGGACCTCTTCGGCAACAATGATTTGATTCACAATTTGGCCTTGAACCAGGGATTCCATTGCCCAGACTAAGTGGGGAAGATCGATGCGATTCATGGTTGAGCAATAACAAACCGTCTTATCTAGGAACAAGATTTCTTTATCTGGCATGGTGCGCGATAAACGCTGTACGAGATTTAACTCAGTGCCGATAGCCCACTTAGAACCAGCTGGGGAATTGGCAACAGTCTGGATAATCTTTTCTGTCGAGCCCACCACATCTGCAATTGAAACTACTTCGTGTTGGCACTCGGGGTGAACTAAAACCTGAACGCCAGGAACGCGCTCTCGCACATCAGCCACATTCTGCGCACTAAAACGACCATGTACGGAACAGTGACCACGCCACAGAATCACTTTTGCATCGCGCAGTTCAGTTTCAGTTAAACCTCCCATAGGTTTCCACGGATTCCAAACGACGCAATCAGTTAGCGAGAAACCCATTGCTAGAACTGCAGTATTTCTACCTAGATGTTGGTCGGGCAAGAAGAGAATCTTTTCGCCCTTAGTAAATGCCCATTCCATTGCTTTCTTCGCGTTGGAGGACGTGCAAATCGTGCCACCATTTTTTCCGGTGAAACTTTTGATAGCAGCCGAAGAGTTCATATAGGTAACTGGAATAGTTTTCTGAGCTATTCCTAGTTCGCTTAATTGATTCCAGCAATCATCAACTTGATTAGCCGAAGCCATATCTGCCATAGAGCAACCCGCAGCGAGATCGGGCAGGATCACTTTCTGATCATCAGCAGTCAGCACGTCAGCGCTTTCAGCCATAAAGTGAACACCACAGAAAATTACATATTCGGCTTGCGGATTCTCAGCAGCTGCTTGCGCCAATTTAAACGAGTCGCCGGTAATGTCGGCAAACTCAATTACTTCATCGCGCTGGTAGTGGTGCCCAAGAATCATTACTTTCGAACCTAGCGCTAATCGAGCTGCACGTGCCCTTTGAACTAAATCTGGATCACTGGCTACTGGTAATTCACCGGCACAAGAGACCCCGCGCTCGCTGGTTAGATCGCGTTCGCGCCCCATCAATAGAAGATCGGTCAATGCCATGGCGACATTCTCTCGAATTTTCGGCTTCCTGTCGCATTTGGAGTGCGAGATCAGCGCCCGCATGGCTACTATTAAGCCCTGTTCGTAGAATTTTTAGGGGAGAGCAATGACTACCGAAGCCGTAGATATCAAAACAACCAGCATTACTTTGTCCGATGTAGCGGCTAGCAAAGTTGCCGCCCTATTGGCTCAAGAGGGTCGCGACGATCTCTGTCTACGCGTTGCCGTTCAACCTGGCGGTTGCTCTGGCTTGAAGTATCAACTTTATTTCGACGATCGCAATCAAGATGGCGACATTGTCCGCGAATTCGGCACAGTCAAAGTAGTTATCGACAAGATGAGCGACCCGTACCTAATGGGCGCAACCATCGACTTCGTGGACACCATTGAAAAACAGGGTTTTACGATTGATAACCCGAATGCCCAGGGCTCTTGCGCTTGCGGCGATTCCTTTAACTAAACCGTAACGACTTTTTACTCTATGAAAATTGGTGTTGCAGGCTCTGTCGGCCTGGACCATTTAATGACCTTTCCGGGAAAATTTACTGATTCCTTGGTCGCCGGGTCACTCGAGAAAGTTTCGTTATCTTTCTTAGTTGACGGACTCGAAGTTCGTAGAGGCGGATGTGCTGCCAACATTGTTTACGGCATGGGCGTCCTTGGTTTAAATCCTGTTTTAATTGCCGCAGTTGGAAAAGATTGGGCTGATTACGACGCCTGGTTAAGCCGACACGGGGTTGATACTTCACATGTTTTAATCTCAACGACACAGTTCACTGCACACTTTATGGTCACTACCGACACTGAGTTAAATCAAATCGCTTCCTTCTTCCCAGGCGCGATGTCTGAAGCTCGAAACATTGAACTTGCACCGATCATGGGTAAAACTGGTCGCTTCGATATTGTGGTTATTTCACCAGATGACCCCGAAGCTATGTTGCGTCACTCTGAGGTTTGCCGCCAAGAAGGAATAGCTTTTGCGGCAGATCCATCACAACAGATGGCTCGGATGAGTGGCGAAGAAATACGTCAGTTAATAACAGGTGCTAAGTACCTATTTCTTAATGAATATGAATTAGCGCTAGCGATGCAGAAAACTGGTTGGACTGATGCCGAGATTCTTAATCTAGTTGAATATCGTGTTGTAACGCTTGGATCAAAGGGCGCAAAGGTTGAATCCAAGAATGGCGAATTCGTTCAAGTCGGGGTTCCACGGGAAAAAGCAAAAGTTGATCCAACTGGCGTCGGCGATTCATTTAGATCAGGTTTTATTGCGGGCTTAGCTTGGGGGCTCAATCACGAACGCTGTGCGCAGCTTGGTTCGATGATTGCAACTTATGTCATTGAAACTACTGGTACTCAGGAATATCGCTTTACCGCAGCTGAGTTTGTGGCGCGTTTTGCTGAGGCGTATGGTGAAGTCGCGGCTAGCGAGATCGCTGCACAACTGAAGTAATCGCAGCAATAAGTTCGCGCACTTCTGCTTCCGTAACACCGTGATGCAGAGTTATTCGTAAGTTTCCTTCGCTTTTCATACCCAACGCCGTTAGTACATGGCTGGGTTGCATCTGAGCTGCGGTACATGCAGACCCAGAATCCAGCACAAAATTAAGTTCGTTTAACTGCCTAACTAGATCTTCGCCGACACAGCCATCTGCAACCAGGGCAATCGTTTGTCCAGTGCTTTCGGCAGGATCGCCAGCGAAAGTAACTCCGATATCTGCAGAAAATAATGATTCTCTAATCAGCAGATTTAATTTCTGAATACGAATCGACTCGGTTACTTCCTCCTTTAACCACGCATCTAGAGCAACGGCACTAGCTAACAGCAGCGGCAGAGAGGATGATTCTGGAGTTCGGCGAACTCCCAAATTTGGCAGCGGGTTCTTCCAAGCAGTTGAATTACGGATCGCCAGAATGCCAATACCGGCTGGACCTTGCCAACTGGTGGCATCAAAAATCGCACTGTCCCATCGAATAGGTAGTGGCAGATTTGGTGCCGCAGAGTAATCAAGTGCCACATAAGTTGGATTGATTTTCTCGATTACCGAATCAACATCTTGCGTAATTCCAGTTTCAATATTGGCACCTTGTAAGGCCAGAACGCTTCTCAGATCCATTTGAGTTAGATCACAGATTTTTCCATTAGATGTCACATTCAATACTTGAGTTTTCCCGCCGGCTTTTTCGTGAGCCGCACCGACTGCGAAGACACTACGGCGATCTATCGATGAATGGACCAATGCGAGACCGGCATTTAATAGTCCAGAAATTGCTAACTGCTGGCCGAGACGTGGCTCACCAAGTATTTCAAGCTCACTTGGTTGCAGGGCTAAGTTTTGCGCAATTGATTCGATAGCTTCATTTCGCAGGATTGCGGTTCTGGCTGAGTGATCACCAATTTTGGCGGGATCCGCCCAGCCTTGGCCAAATGCATCAGTTAAAAGGGCGCTTGCGGCAGGGTGGAGTGGCGATTGACTTGTGAAATTTCCTGTGACCCGAACCACGCGTTGAAGGCTACTCCTGACTGAAGCGAACGTCTAAACGGGCGACTATCCTTACGCTATGAAATTCGATACCACTCAGCGCCGCTTATTTGTACTTGCGCCGGCCCTTCTAGCCCTTACTGGCTGCGCAACAGATGCAGACTCGGGATTTAGCGGTGATGCTTCGAGTGTTAACGAGATTACGCATTCGCTCTGGACTTATTCGTGGTTAGCCGCAGCAATAGTTGGAGTAATAACTGCGATCTTGATCGTTTGGCCAGCTGTTTTCCATCGCGCCCCAAAGAATGGTCCGGAGTTCCCTAAGCAGACTCAGTACAACGTTCCTGTCGAAATTGCCTACACCTTAATTCCCTTCATTATTGTGGCTGGTTTGTTTTATTTCACGATAGTTAAGCAGAACGAGATTGTGACTCCACAAGAAAACGTGAAGCATGAAATAGTGGTAAATGGATTTCAGTGGTCATGGCAATTCACATATCTAGATGCAGGTGAAGATAAAACGGTAACCGGAACTCCAGCTAAGCCACCGGTTCTGGTTGTGCCGCAAGGTGAACGAGTTCGATACACCATCGTTTCAAATGATGTAGTACATGGTTTCTGGATCCCAGAATTTATGATTCAGATGCAGAACTTGCCTGGTGTAACTAACAAGCTCGAATTCACCGCAAACAAATTGGGCGACTTCCCGGGTCGCTGCAACATACTTTGTGGTCGCAACCATGCACAGATGCTCTTCACTGTCCGAGTTGTCACTCCAGCTGAATACGAAACCTATATTTCGAATCTGAAACCTGAAGTAGAGAAGGCGAGCCAATCATGACCACATACGCGCAGCGCGAAGTAGAGGACATGACCGCGGTTGTGCTAACCTCTAAAGGTCGCCACTTCGTACGCTTTATAACTTCAACCGATCACAAGACGATCGGCTATCTCTACTTGATAACTACCTTTGCCTGGTTCTTAATTGGTGGCGTATTAGCTCTAGTTCTACGTGCTGAGCTAACCCGCCCGGGTATGCAATTCATAAGCAACGAGCAGTACAACCAAGTTTTCACAATGCACGGAACCATCATGTTGTTGATGTTCGCGACACCATTATTTGTGGGCTTTGCCAATGTGATTATGCCGCTACAAATTGGCGCCGCAGATGTGGCATTTCCACGATTGAATATGTTGTCTTACTGGATTTATTTATTCGGTGGCATCATGGCATTTGCTGGCTTCTTAGCTCCAGGCGGTGCAGCTTCATTCGGTTGGACTGCTTACGCACCACTATCAAACTCACAATATTCGCCGGGCATAGGTGGCGATCTGTGGATTGTTGGTCTAGCTATCGGCGGTATCGGCACAATTCTCGGTGGCGTGAACTTCATTACAACTATCTTCACAATGCGCGCACCAGGTATGACGATGTTCCGTATGTCGATTTTTAGCTGGAACGTTTTGCTTACATCTATTCTCGTCCTCTTGGCTTTCCCGCCTCTTGCAGCAGCACTGCTCGCACTTGAGTCTGATCGATTATTTGGTTCGCATATCTTTGACCCGGCTAATGGCGGTGCGATGCTCTGGCAGCATCTCTTCTGGTTCTTTGGGCACCCCGAGGTTTATATCTTGGCGTTACCGTTCTTCGGAATCGCGACTGAAATCCTGCCAGTCTTTAGCCGTAAACCAATTTTCGGTTACAAAGGATTGATCGCTGCGACCATTGCGATTTCAGCACTCTCAGTTTCGGTCTGGGCTCACCATATGTTTGCCAGCGGACAAGTTCTCTTACCGTTCTTCTCATTTATGACTTTCCTAATCGGTATTCCTACCGGCGTGAAATTCTTCAACTGGATCGGCACAATGTGGCGTGGCCACGTAACTTTTGAAACACCAATGCTTTGGGTTATGGGCTTCTTGATTACCTTCTTATTCGGCGGAATCACTGGAATCATCTTGGCTTCACCGCCACTTGATTTCGCAGTTTCAGCTTCTTACTTTGTGGTTGCACACTTCCACTACGTGCTCTTTGGCACCGTGGTATTTGCGATGTTTGCTGGTTTCTACTTCTGGTGGCCAAAGATGACTGGACGCATGCTTAACGAACGCCTGGGCAAGATCCACTTCTGGACACTTTTCTTCGGCTTTCACACAACTTTCTTAATCCAGCACTGGCTAGGCATTAAGGGTTTCCCTCGCCGCTACGCTGACTATCTAGCAACCGATGGCTTCACCACAATGAACATGGTCTCAACTGTGGGATCAATCTTGTTGGCACTTTCGATGATTCCGTTTGCGATCAATATTTGGATTACTCGTAAGTCACCGCTGGTTAACTGCGATGATCCTTGGGGTTATGGCGCTTCTCTAGAATGGGCAACATCTTGCCCACCTCCACGTCACAACTTCTTAACGATGCCACGCATTCGTTCCGAACGTCCAGCGTTTGATCTACACCATCCACACATTAAGACCGAGGGGCACTAGTTAAATGAAAACTAATTACCGCCTCTTTGTCGGGCTAGCAATTTTCTATGCGATTACTACTTTTGTTTATTACTACGTGGGTGGCGAACCGCTTGGAATTTCATGTTTGCTGTTGAGCTCACTTCTTGCGGCAATGGTTGGTTATTATGTTTGGTTTACTGATCGTCGCATTGGTGTAACTCTTCCTGAGGATAATTTGCAGGGCGAAATTGCCGACTCAGCTGGTGAACTTGGTTTCTATAGCCCGCATTCCTGGTGGCCATTGCCACTTGCTGCGAGCATGTTTGTCGTTGGCCTTGGTTTAATTATTGGTTGGTGGTTAACGCTTCTAGGTGTCGGGGCGCTTGTAATCAGCATCATTGGGTTTGTAACCGAGTACGAAAAACCAAGCAACGACGCAGCTCATCACTAGTTAGAGCAGTTGTGCTCATGAAACTTGCGCCAGGGCTCTTTGTACTTCTCTGGAGCACTGGCTTCATAGGCGTTAAATACGGTATTCCATATGCGCCACCGTTCTATTTCTTGGCCATAAGAATGATTATTGCGGCTCTGCTTCTATTCATCGCCATTTCCTTCTTACGCAAGAGTCAGCCCATCACGCGGTCAATCATCTGGCCATCGACGTTAATTGGCTTAACTCTCCACGGTGCTTACTTAGGGGGTTGTTTCTTTGCAGTCAGCCGAGGCATGCCTGCGGGGGTTGCCGCGCTGATTGTTAGCTTGCAACCGGTTTTGGTTAGTCTCTTCGCAGCTAAATATCTAAACGAACCTCTGAAGCCACGAGCCATAGTCGGATTAATTCTGGGGTTGATTGGGTTGTTTGTAGTTGTATTGCCACGCATAAACATGACTGGTGGAAATGCGATTTCAATTGTTGCGATTGCGGCAAGCGTTATCGGATTATTAGGTGGCACTTCTGGCACAATCCTGCAGAAGAAGTATGGGGGAGTGATACCGACTCTGGCCGGTACTTCCATTCAATACGCAGCAACCGCAGTAGTACTTTCAATCTTCGCGTTGCTATTTGAGAAACCCAATGTTCAATGGACTGGTAACTTCATTGGGGCTTTGGCATGGTTGGTATTTGCTTTGTCATTCGGAGCGATCTTGCTGCTTTTCTTCCTACTCAGATCTGGAAGCGCGGCCAGTGTATCTTCGCTTTATTACTTAGTCCCAGCAGCTACGGCTATTGAGGCTTACTTTATATTTGATGAACAGATCTCACCGATCTCAATGCTGGGAACATTAATAACAGTTATTGGGGTCTGGCTAGTTGTGAGCAAGCAAAAAGAAACCCCCGCAACTAGTTAGCTACGAGGGCTAATTAGTTGCGGGGGTTTCTGTCGAAGGACTAGATGGTAAGTGTGAGTTTCCACTTTTTCTTGATGAGATCGGATAAAGCGATATCAAAAGCAGGAATTTCTGTATTCGTTCCTGAGAATTCTATTGAATAGAAGTTTGACTTAGTGACTTTAATACTTTGGGAATAAGTGCAGGTTCCATACACGACGGTTCCAATTTCTGGATCCTCATCTTCTTCAGATCTATCTTTCTTCCACCCCACCTTGGAAAGAGTCCCAATGCCAACAATCTTTCCGGAATCATTTTTGACTTTTATCTTGCTCTTGTTGCCAATTTTTTGATATTTGAGGATGTCACTTGTGCTTACTGGATCTGGGTTTAACCACATTAACTTGGAATCCGAGCATTTCTTAACCCCATGCTTGGTGCTTTGATCTCCTGCATCGTCATATAACGCTACATTTGTGGCCGCATCCTCATCAATAATCGTTAACTTGAGAGTGTAGCTAGTCGCAGATTGGGCAGGTACTGTGCTGCCCAATCCCATAGCTAGGACAGTGGCGAAAACTACGGTGATTTTGAGTTTGTTCATGTGCCAAATTATATATAAAAAACATCTAAATTCAAGGGATTTAGGTGAACTTTAGGCTCGAATGGGTTGGTTAGTGATGTTCGATTTCTTTTAAGTCGTTTGCTGTCGGTTTAGCAATACTTTCAGCATTTGCCTGACTCATGCGCTTTCGTAGCTTGTTCTTTAAACCACCAGCACGGCGGACGCCACGAGCATCTACATCTTCTAAAGCAAGCGCTGGAGCTTGTTCATGTGCCGTCAACTTCCAAGCTAGCTCAGCTGAAATTGGCTCATGAACTTCAACGAATTCACCGTGTGGCAGCATCAGTAAACGGCCAGTCTCGCGACCATGAAGCACTAGTTCACGATCAGCACGTTGCAGCGAGAGACAAATTCGCTTAGTTATAACGAAAGCTATTGGCGGCAATAGGATGATTGCGATTCGACTAAACCACATGACTTGATTGATACTTAAATCAAATGTTGTCGCAATGATGTCGTTTCCGCCATTGATTAACGCAACTAACATGAAAGTAAGTGACATAACGCCAAGAGCAGTGCGGTTAGGCACGTTACGTGGGCGATCGAGGAGATGGTGTTCACGCTTGTCTCCAGTAATCCAACTTTCAATGAACGGATAAAGCGCCATTCCAGTGAAGAGAATGCCAGGGATAATCAAACCAGGAATTAAAATGTTCCAAGAAATGGTGTAACCGAACCAGTAAGTTTCTATTGGTGGCGACATTCGCACCAAGCCATCGAGCCAACCCATGTACCAGTCGGGCTGCGAACCGGCAGATATTTGGCCGGGGTTGTAGGGACCGTAAAGCCATACTGGGTTAATGGAAGCAACCGCACCCAAGAACGCAGTCACACCAAATACGATAAAGAAGAAGCCACCAGCTTTAGCCATGTATGCAGGCATTAGCGGATAACCAACTACATTCTTTTCAGTACGTCCCGGACCAGGCCACTGAGTGTGCTTCTGGTACCAAACCAACATTAAGTGCACCGTTATTAGCGCTAAGAAGATTCCTGGCAACAACAACACGTGAACGGTATAGATACGTGGTATAAATGCCTCGCCAGGGAAGGCTCCGCCAAAGGCGAAGTACGACAAGTATGAACCCACCACAGGTATCGCTTGAATAATCGCCTCGGCAATTCGGATACCTGTTCCTGAAAGTAGATCATCAGGCAATGAGTAACCGAGGAAACCTTCGACAATTCCAAGTGTTAGCAAGCCAATACCAATTATCCAGTTGAATTCACGAGGCTTGCGAAAGGCGCCAGTGAAGTAGACACGCATCAAGTGCACGACGATTGCAGCCATAAAAATAAGTGCTGACCAGTGGTGAATCTGGCGCATCAGTAAACCACCACGAACTTCGAAGGAAATATGTAAGGTCGATTCATAAGCAGCCGACATATGTAAACCTTGAAGTGGTGCATAACTACCGTCGTAGATAACTTCGCGCGCCGACGGATCAAACCAGAACGTCAAGAAAGTGCCCGAAAGCAACAAAATGATGAACGAATACAAAGCAATTTCACCGAGTAAGAAAGACCAATGATCAGGGAATACTTTGGTTAGGTTCTTTTTAACCCATTTAGCCGCACCGGTGCGCTCGTCAACATAGTTAGCTACTGTGCCAGTAACTCTTTCGCGTGCCGTCATGATAAACGCCCCCAGAAACTAGGTCCTACCGGTTCAGTAAATGGTTTTTGCGCAACTAAATAACCTTCGGCATCGACCGTGATTGCCAACTGCGGAAGTGCACGAGCGGCGGGCCCGAAAATTACCTTTGCGGCTCGTGGTACATCGAAAGTGGATTGATGACATGGGCAGAGTAAGTGTTTTGTAGTCTGTTCGTATAGCGCAACGGCACAACCCATATGTGAACAAATCTTGCTAAATGCGATGATGCCGTCGTAAGTCCAAGATAAACGCTCAGGACTAAGTTGGAACTCTTCTGGACGAAGGCGAATCAAGAGAACGGCATCCTTAGCAATATCGTCTAAGTGACGCTTCTCTTTGCCGCTTAGTTCCGGCAATACTTGCGCAACAGCGCCTACCTCTAGATCCGCCGGTCTGATTGGGCGATCACCTGGATCTGTAACCAATCTAGTGCCGGCTTTCCAGCTGGTTTTTGATAAATCGTCGCCTGGAAGTGGGCCTAAATCGCGCAATAGGACTATCGGGGATAGACCAATTAAGCCGAGTGATAAGCCCATGGAACGCTTAATAAGGGAGCGGCGCCCAAGGCCAGCTGCTCCTGCACGTTCTTTCACAGTTGAGACAAGCGCATCACGGTCTTCATCATCCGAACGCATGGTGTGACGCATTGCGATTACTTCTTCATCGGGCATCAATGTTTTAGCCCAGTGAATCGCAGCTGCGCCAATAAAGAAAAGTGCCATCGCTAGCCCAAGACCCAAGAAGAGTTGATGGGCATTAGTGTTTCCTAGAATTGGGAAAAAGAAAAATACATCTTCCGGAATAAAGTAATAAGCAAAGATAAACAGCAAAGTACCGAGAGCAGAAATCAGGAAGAGGATAGCTACCTGCCGTTCCGCGCGCTTTTCAGCAACTGGATCAGTATCTGCTTTTCTATGTACGTGTGCTGGCAGACCAGGATCTTTGATTGCTTCGATTTCGTTTGACATCTACTTATCTCGCCTTCGTCGCTAACCAAACT
>JBIIYZ010000034.1:0-8682 GCA_044346555.1 Candidatus Planktophila sp.
CAATCCCTGATAGCTCAATGGCAGAGCAGCCGGCTGTTAACCGGCAGGTTCTTGGTTCGAATCCAAGTCAGGGAGCTCTAATCGGAATCTCAGCCTAGACTAGCCTTCTTCTCAGTGCTTTAGAGATAGGTTTTTTCACATGGCGTACCGCAGAATGACTCAGAAGAGCATCGCCGATTCGTGGCGTGCACAAAGTTGGGCAATCAGAGTCCTTCGCGCATGGTTATCAATTACCTGGATTTATGCCGGGTGGGATAAAGCAACAGACCCAGGTTTCTTAACTAAAGGTGCCACGGGATTTATTGGAGATCAATTAACTGGTTACTCGACTAACTCGCCAATTAGTTGGCTCTTTAACAGCTTAATCGAACATGCAACAGCAGTTGGCGTAATGGTTATTTTCTCGGAATTTGCAATTGGAATCGCTACCTTGTTATGGATTGCACCAACGAGTGCGGCCTTTGGTGGCTTCTTAATGTCAATCGTTTTGTGGCTAGCAAGTACATTTTATATTTCACCTTACTTCCTAGGTAGCGATACTGCCTATGCCGTTCTCTGGTTAGTTTATTTCTTAACACTTGTAGGAAATCGCAGAACAGTAGATATCGCTCTTGACCGGCGAGGCGCAATTAGAATCGGTGCCTTAAGTTTAGGTGCTATTGCTGCTGCGCTAGTAGGTAAAGCGTTTGCAAAAGTTTCCGATAAACCCACAACAACCGTTTCTGGCTCGAGCCAAATCATTGAATTAGCAAAGATAAACGTTGGTGAGACTCATCAGTTTGCTCTTGGCAATGGCATGCCAGCAATTCTCTTCCGAACTAAAACTGGTGTATTTGCTTATTCAGCAACTTGTACGCACGAGGGTTGCACTGTTGCTTATCAAAGTTCAAATAAAAGCTTGTACTGCCCTTGTCATGGGGCAGAGTTTGATCCATTTAAAAATGGTGACGTCATTACGGGACCAACTCGCGATGCGCTTCCGACAGTCAAAGTGAAGATAACTGGTGACTGGGTAGTTCTAGTATGAAAGGTATCAAGATGAAATTCCAAGGAACCCAAAAAGTACTGGCTGGCTTTATCGCAGGGGCCCTAATTACTGGCGGAATCGCAACTGCTGCCACTTCAAACTCGGGCACGGTGCAAGCATGTGTTAACAAGAGTAATCAGGCAATGTATTTAGCGGTTAACGGCACTTGCCCTAATTCGCGCACCTTGGTGGATTTAAGTTCGAGTTCAATCGGGATTGATGCTAAATCAATTGCCGCAGCTGTTACTCCAACTGTTGTTTCAATTGCCGTAACGACTCGCACTGGCGGCGGCACTGGCTCTGGCTCGATTTATAAAACCAGTTCGACAGAGAGCTTCATCATTACCAACAACCACGTGATTGAAGATGCGGTTACCAGCGGAACTATCGAAGTGGAGTTACTAAATGGCGATGTCCTGCCAGCCACTATCGTTGGACGAGATATTGCTTATGATCTTGCAGTTCTAAGAGTTAAGACTGGAAATTTACCAGTCATCAAGGTGGGGGATTCTGCAAAGATTAGCGTTGGTGATCCAGTTATTGCGATTGGTTCACCTCTTGGGCTAGCCAGCACAGTTACTTCAGGAATTATCTCAGCGCTTAATCGCCCAGTTATAACTGGAAGCGATGGTCTTGAATCATATGTAAATGCGATTCAGACAGATGCCGCTATTAACCCTGGTAACTCTGGTGGCGCATTGGTAGATGCAGCCGGAAAACTAATTGGAGTTAACTCAGCGATCGCAACACTTTCATCAGGTGGCACAAGTGGCTCAATTGGATTAGGTTTTTCAATTCCAATTAATGAAGCTAAGCGTGTGATCGAGGAAATTATTGCTACCGGAAAGTCAACCCGACCAGTTCTAGGCGTTTTCTTTGATCAGGCTTACACCGGTATTGGCGCTAAAATTTCTAGACTAAGTGCCGGTGAAGGTGCCGAAAAAGCCGGAATTCCAGTTGGTTCAGTGATTAAAACAATAGAGGGCTTCAAGATCACCGATGATGTATCAGCGAGAGTGCGAATCCGGTCAGCAGTGCCTGGAAGCACGATTACGATCATCGTAGAACTACCAAATAATGGCGGCCTAAAGACATTTAAGGTAACTCTCGGATCAGCGCCTTCAAACTAGTTAAGTCAGCCCTTATCGAAAAGCTTTTTCGATAAGGTTTAGCCATGGCTCAATTCAGATTACAGATCGTGCTTCCAGATCGCCCCGGTTCGCTAGGTGCGGTAGCTTCTGCAATTGGTTTTGCCGGTGGCGATATTCGTGGCTTAGTTGTTATGAAATCTGAAGATGGCCGTGGCTATGACGACATAACTGTCGCCGTGCCCGGCTCTGATCCAAGCGACTTAATTGAGGTTCTTACCGCAATTGGCGGCGTCGAAGTTATTTCAGTTACGCCAGTTCAATAATCTCGGCACCCTGACTTGGAAGTGAAGTAAAAAATCTAGGCGCGAGAAAATTGTTCTCCGCGAAAGTTTTTTCAACTGCTGAAATAGTCTGGTTCGTTTGGGCAGCACTAATTAAAGCAATTGCGCTACCACCAAAACCGCCGCCAACCATGCGGGCACCAAGTGCACCTGCTGAGAGAGCAGATTCAACTGCGCAATTTAGTTCGGGGCACGAAACCTCATAATCATCACGTAGAGATTTGTGGGATTCGTTAAGCAATCTACCTAAAGATATAAAGTCTCTGTCCTGCAGCGAATTAACTGCATCAATCACTCGTTTAGTTTCGGTTACTGCATGTCGAGCTCGGATAAATTCTATGTTAGTGAGCAAATTGCGCGAGCTCTCCAATTGATCAAGTGAAAGATCTCGTAAAGAGTTGATATCCAATTTAGCTAATACAGAATCACATGCTGATCGCCGTTCGGCATATCCGCCATCGGTTAGAGCGTGATGAGCCTGGGTGTCGATGATAAGTAACTCAAGATCGCTGACTGCGAGGTCAAATTCAATGTTTCGAGTTGTTAAGTCACGGCAATCCAATAGAAGGGAATATCCAGAGCGCGCCATAAGCGAGACTGATTGATCCATAATTCCGCATGGGACGCCAACATATTCATTTTCTGCCAACTGCGTTAGGCGAGCTAAATCTTCAAGCGAATGCCCTAGTGAGAAAAGTTGATTAAGTGCTGTAGCAACGGAACATTCAAGAGCAGCCGATGATGATAAACCTGCACCAAGTGGCACCTGTCCATCAATCATTATGTCTATGCCACTTTCAAGGCCAAGGGACCAAATAACTCCGAATGGATAACGTTCCCAATCACCCGGTAAGCCAGGCCGTATCTCATCAAGGCTCGTTTCAATAATTATATTGTTGCGCTGCATCGATATTATGCGCACTTTACGATCGCCACGTATTCCAATAGCTGAATAAGTACGGTCGCTGATTGCAAATGGGAGTACAAAACCTTCACTGTAATCGATGTGTTCACCGATTAAATTCACTCGCCCAGGTGCGGCTGCAATGACGTCCGGCGAATAGCCGAATGTCTCTAGAAACTCTTTTTTGATATCAATCATGAAGCTTTTAGCCAAAGGATTTCAAAGTATCGGCAACGATTCTTTCAATTCCATGCACTGGAGCCCAGCCGAGCTTTTCCCTAGCTTTAGAAATATCTGCAATTAACACTGCAGGATCTCCTGCTCTACGTGGTGCATTAATAGTTGGGATTTCATATCCAGTTGCTTTTGAAGCTGCGGCGAGAACTACTCTGACTGAATACCCGTCGCCGCTACCTAAATTGTAAATTTCATGAAGGTCAGGTTTTAATGATTTTAAAGCCTTTATGTGCGCGTCAATTAGATCAACAACATGGACATAATCTCGCACACAGGTGCCATCTTCGGTTGGCCAGTCAGTGCCATAAATCTCAACTGGTTTATCGTTTGTGCTCCGTAAAACATTAGGGATTAAATGGGTTTCAGGGCTATGTCGTTCAGCTAACCAACCACGCTTAGATTCATGAGCTCCTGCCACATTGAAGTACCGCAATGAGACTGCCGATAATCCACGAGAGTTTGCCTCAGTGGAAATTATTTGATCAATCTCTAACTTAGTCTCACCGTATGGATTAGTAGGTTGAGCAGGTGCATCCTCACGGATCGGTACATGCTTAGGTTCACCATAAGTTGCAGCGGAAGAAGAGAAAACCAATTTTTTTACCCCACAGTTATGCATTTCATCAAGCAAAATGCGGGTCCCTGCGACATTTACTTTTCGATATTGGTCAGGCTGCTTAACTGATTCACCAACTAAGGATTTTCCGGCAAAGTGCATTACGGCATCACAACCACGAAGCGCTTTGGCCACATCATCACTATTAAGAATTGAGCCTTGGATGAAATCAATTCCGGTAGGCAAGCTATCAGCGTGTCCGGTACTGCAGTCATCTAAGACCGAGATTTCATGACCTTGCGAAAGCAGGATATCTACGGCAGTTGATCCAATATATCCAGCGCCACCAGTTACTAGAACATGCATTACAAAATTACTTCGCGCAATTGCATAGCTGATTGTTCTGGTTTTAGATCCATGATGAAAGCACCCATGGCAGATTCGGAACCAGCTAAATACTTTAATTTACCTGGTTGGCGACGCACGCTAGTAATCTGCCAATGCAGGCGCATTACATCGCGACCAACTCGAACTGGCGCTTGATGCCAAGTGGCGATGTAAGCCATCTCAATTCCGAAAACGCCATCGAGGCGATTTAAAACTTCGAGGGCGATCTCAGGGAAAGCACTTGAAGCGGCTTCATCTAGTTCAGCTAAGTCGGCAACTGGATTTAATGGAGCCACATGGATTTCAAATGGATAGCGCGCAGCGTATGGAACAAAAGCAATCCAGTGCTCATTACGAGCAACTATGCGAGAACCATCTTTAATCTCGCGAGCTACAACATCGTCAAGCAATACTCGGCCCGTGCGATCTTTATGTTCTTGCGCTGCAACTAGCATTTTCTCAACTCGTGGAGGCAAGAATGGATATGAGTAAATTTGCCCATGTGGGTGAGTAAGCGTTACGCCAACTTCTTCGCCACGATTTTCAAATGGTGCGATATGGGCAATGTAACTCTCTGTCGAAAGTTCTCGAACTCGATCCTTCCAAGCTTCCAGAATTACCCTGACTTGTGCCGGTGCTAAATCTTTTAAGGATTTTCCATGATCGGCTGCAAAACAAATTACTTCGCATTTACCTGCGGTCTGGCCTTCGGCAGTTTGTGTGCTGAGCGCTTCAGGTAGCTCGAAATCGCCAGCAGGTGGACGAAAAGAAGGACCGCGGTTATCGAATACCACTACTTCAAAATCTGATTCTGGAATCTCAGTTAATAGTTCGCCTGGGTTTTCAGAAGTTGGGCAGAGCGGGCAAAGTTCTTTCGGCGGTAAAAAGATGCGATTTTGTCTATGTGAGGCAACTGCAACCCATTCACCAACAAGTGCGTCAAAACGTAGTTCACCAATTTGTGGCTGAGCTTCAGCCGGGCGCTGATCTTGTGCATCGCGATGTTGACCCTTGGTGTCGTAGTAGCGAATCATGCGACCGTCGGCCATTTGGCGATCAGTGCGCGTGATATCAGCCGGCAACTTAGCAATGCTCATAATGAAGTGAAGTCTACTGTGCCCAATTCAGAGTTCGTTCAATCGCCTTGCGCCAGTTAGCAAAGCCTTTCTCGCGTTCTGCTTGCGTAGATGTTGGGCGCCAGCGATGGAACTCTTTCCATTGCCCGGAAATTTCAGTGTGATCTTTCCAGAATTCAACGGTGAGACCCGCTGCATAAGCTGCTCCTAGCGCAGTGGTTTCAACAATTACCGGCCGCGAGATTTCGATTCCCAAGATGTCGGCCTGCATCTGCATACAGAGAGCGTTGTTTGTAATGCCGCCATCAACTCGCATCTGGGTTAGTGTCACACCGCTATCGGCAGCCATGGCATCCATGATTTCGCGAGTTTGATAGCAGATCGCTTCAAGCGCAGCGCGCGCCAGATGTGCTTTGGTTGCAGCTCTAGTGAGCCCAACAATTACGCCACGTGCATCGCTGCGCCAATAGGGTGCAAATAAGCCAGAAAATGCGGGCACAAAATAAACTCCATCAGTGTCTGGAACTGAAGCTGCTAGGTTTTCAATTTCACTAGCGCTAGAAATTATTCCTAGTTGATCGCGCAACCATTGAATCGCAGAACCCGTTACAGCAACTGAACCTTCTAGTGCGTATTGAACAGGTTCATCACCGAATTTAAAGCAGACTGTGGTTAGAAGACCATTCTTTGATCTCACAATTTCATCGCCAGTATTTAAAAGCGCGAAATTTCCAGTTCCGTAAGTGGTTTTTGAGTCACCGCGTGCGAAACAAAGTTGACCAACCATGGCAGCCTGTTGATCACCCAGAATTCCGGCCATTGGTACCGCGGTTCCGAATGGACCGTTCGGATCAGTTGTTGCATAAATTTCGCCAGAAGATCTAATTTGCGGAAGCGTTGATATCGGAATATCAAAATGAGCAAGTAACGATTGATCCCAATCAAGTGTCTCTAAATTCATCAACATAGTGCGGCTGGCATTAGTAACTTCAGTTAGATGTACGCCGCCATGAGCCCCGCCCGATAAATTCCAAAGTAGCCATGAATCAATGGTTCCAAATCGAGCTGTTTGTGCACTTACCGCCTTTTGAACTGCTGGCACATTAGTCATCAGCCAATTAATTTTGCTAGCTGAAAAGTATGGCGCTATCGCGAGGCCTGTTTTATGGACTATCTCGCTCTTTAACTCTGCGCTAAAAGCGTCAAGGTAGGCCGTGGTGCGAGTGTCTTGCCAAACGATTGCGTTAGCAAGTGGCTTACCAGTCTTGCTGTCCCAAGCCACAGTAGTTTCGCGTTGATTAGTAATTCCGATGGCAGCTAGCTGCGAGCCAATGATTCCGGCTTGTTTAAGTGCGCCTGTAATTACTTCTTGGGTGCGAGCCCAAATTTCAGCCGCATCATGTTCTACCCATCCTGCTTGCGGCATTATCTGGCGATGCTCTAGCTGGTGTTGGCCCACGATCTTGCCAGCATGATCAAAAATCATAAAGCGAGTACTGCTGGTGCCTTGATCTAGGCTGCCAATGAATCTTTCGCTCATGTGGCTACTTTAATTCTTTATTTGATTCTTACAACCATCAGTGGCAGGTCTAGGCGTAGCGCTCTTTGTCGGAGTTGGCGTAGGTGTTGGATCTACGCCTTGCAGCAACTCGAAAGTAACTGGCAGTTGAGTTTCTGCATGAGTCTTTGTTTGATCGATGAATTGAATTGAACCAACCCAGCTCCCTGCAGTAAAGCCTTTAATTGAAAGAGTCCAGAGACCGCTAGCCGCCCGCGTAACAGTTTGAGTTAGTTTTGGTTTATTGACTGCGAGTGGATCAAAAGCAAAGCGCACAGTACCTGTAACAGCCGGTGAACCATCAGGGCGATTGACCCCGACGTTGAAGGTGACTGCTTTACTGGTGTCAGTAGCTCTTTGTTTAGAAATTAACATTGTGGTTGCTTCATTAACTGGCATTAAGTCAATCGGGTCTGGTACCCAAGTGCCAGCAGTTAGATCGATAAAATTCTGCGCAGTGCCACGGAAAACATTCAGATCAACGCGTGTACTTGGTACTCCATATTTAGAACCGATGCCACATGATGAGTATTGCCAAATAATCCACTGTGGTTGGCACGCACTGGAAGTCCAGGAATGCACGTAACATCCAGCTGGTTTTAGGCCTGGCTGATTAATCGGGTCAAATGGACTGATTCCGTATTGTGCGAGCCATAGTGGATATTTACTTAATATCGCACTCTTATTCATTGCACCCTCTAAGAAGCTAGGGTATGAATAGAAAATAGGTTTACGACCAAGTTTTTCATTGAGAATTTCCATGAAAGTTTCTGCCCATAAGGTGACCGAACTTCTTGAGGTGTAAGTAGCACAGCTACCGTTGCTGTTTACCTTGACGCAGTTATTTTCCAGGTCAAGTGCATAAGGTAAGTCGCGCGCAGTTAAACCACCAATTGCTGATATTCGCCAAATTACTTTTTGGGCTTGAGCGGTCGCATCTCGGATTATTGCAGCTCGATCTCGTGTGTTTGGCAAAATTGCATAATGATAAAACCCGGTGTAAATACCAGCGGCTTGCGCAGCCGGGCGGTCAGTAAGTAAATATTTAAGTGAAAGCGCATCTGCTTCATCTCGAGTATCGGATGCCTTAATCATCGCAAAGCGAATACCAGCAGAGTACATTTTAGTGAAATCAATTAGCTTGCCATAGGGATGTTGCCATCTTGAAATGTCAACGCCGTGTATTCGCCCACCTGGCCCAAGTGCTTCAACGGCAACAACAGGATCGGTTGCCGAAATTTGGGCCGCCGGCTTAACGGTGATTTTTTTAATGGTTGAGTAAATAACTTTGCTGCCGACCGTGGCTTTTGCGCGGTATTTAATTATTGAAATTTGCGCAGTAACAACGGTTTCAAGTTTCCAAGTTCCGAGCTTGGTTGTTTTAGTACTAAATCTAGAATCTGACCACTTGCCATCAATTTCGCTCTGTATCTTTACAACTACACCAGTTTTCTTTGGCGATAGAGTTCCATAGAAAGTTAAGAGCGGCTCAATTACATTTGGGG
>JBIIYZ010000003.1:0-85251 GCA_044346555.1 Candidatus Planktophila sp.
TTGGTGAAACTACCGCGACTTTAAGTGTCATGAGTTAGTTCTTCGCCAATTCAGCAGCACGGCGCTCAACATCGTCGAGGCCACCACACATGAAGAATGCTTGTTCTGGAACGTGATCGTACTTTCCGTCAGCAAGTGCTTCGAATGCTGCGATTGTGTCAACTAGCGGAACGAATGAACCTTCGATACCAGTAAACACCTTTGCTACGAAGGTGTTCTGTGACAAGAAGCGCTGGATACGACGTGCGCGACCTACCAAGATACGGTCTTCTTCAGAAAGTTCATCGATACCAAGAATCGCAATGATGTCTTGTAGATCCTTGTAGCGCTGCAAGATCTGCTTGATGCGGTTAGCAACCTGGAAGTGGTGCTCGCCGATGTAGCGTGGATCAAGGATGCGAGAAGTTGAGTCAAGTGGATCTACCGCTGGATAAATACCAAGCTCAGAGATCGGACGAGACAACACTGTCGTTGCATCTAAGTGCGCGAAAGTAGTGTGTGGCGCTGGGTCGGTGATGTCATCGGCTGGAACATAGATTGCCTGCATCGATGTAATTGAGTGACCACGAGTTGAAGTAATGCGCTCTTGTAGCTGGCCCATTTCATCAGCAAGTGTTGGCTGGTAACCCACAGCTGATGGCATGCGGCCAAGCAGAGTTGATACTTCAGAACCTGCTTGTGTGAAGCGGAAGATATTGTCGATGAAGAGCAATACATCTTGCTTCTGCACATCGCGGAAATATTCCGCCATGGTTAGCGCTGAAAGCGCAACGCGAAGACGCGTGCCAGGTGGCTCATCCATTTGACCGAACACTAAGGCGGTCTTATTGATAACACCGGTCTCGGTCATTTCGAGGAACAAGTCGTTACCTTCGCGAGTACGTTCTCCAACGCCGGCGAATACAGATACACCACCGAAGTTTTCAGCTACGCGATAAATCATTTCCTGAATCAAAACTGTCTTACCTACACCTGCACCACCGAAGAGACCGATCTTTCCACCCTTTACATAAGGAGTTAGTAGATCGATAACTTTGATGCCAGTCTCGAACATTTCAGTCTTTGACTCAAGTTGATCGAAAGCTGGTGCATTGCGGTGGATTGGCCAACGCTCTTTAATATCAAGGGAAGATGTTGGTACATCTAAAGATTCGCCAAGTGTGTTGAACACGTGACCCTTCGTTACGTCACCAACTGGTACTGAGATTGCAGAACCGGTGTCGCTTACTTCAGCGCCACGGACCATGCCGTCAGTTGGCTGCATCGAAATCGCGCGCACGAGGTTGTCACCAATGTGCTGCGCAACTTCTAGAGTCAAGGTGCGAGTAGTCCCACTCATGGTGGTCTCTACATGTAGCGCGTTGAAGATCGAAGGCATCTGACCCGCTGGGAACTCAATGTCCACCACTGGGCCGATAACTCGCGCAACGCGACCTTTACCTGTTGTCTTAACTGACATCATTCACTCCCTGCACTAGCTGAGGCCAACGCGTCTGCGCCGCCGACGATTTCACTGATTTCTTGAGTAATTTCTGCCTGACGAGCAGCATTTGCCCGACGAGTCAGAGACTTGATTAGTTCGTCAGCATTATCTGTAGCTGACTTCATTGCGCGACGACGAGCAGCATGCTCAGAAGCTGCTGATTGCAACATCGCGTTGAAAATACGAGCTTCGATATAACGTGGCAAAAGTGCATTTAGAACTTCGGCCGCATTTGGTTCGAACTCATACATTGGTAGCAAGCCAGAAGGAGCTGGCGCGCTTGACTCAACAACTTCAAGTGGCAACATGCGCTTAGCTTGTGCTTCTTGAGTGATCATTGAGCGGAATTCCGTAAAGATAATGTGAATCTCATCGACGCCGGCTTTGCTTTCATTTGAGTCAGCTAGAAAAGCGGTCAAAAGCGCATCAGCAACTTCCTTCGCATTTTCATAAGTTGGCGTATCAGAAAAACCTGACCATGATCCAGCAATCTCGCGATTACGGAAACGGTAATAGTTAACTGCCTTGCGACCAACTAAATAAGAAGCGGTCTCTAGGCCTCGCTCTTTAAGTAGGGCAGCAAGTTGCTCGCCTTCCTTAATTGCGTTGTTTGAATAAGCACCAGCCATACCGCGGTCAGCCGAGATGATCAAGACTGCTGCGCGACGTGGATTTTCTGATTCAGTTGTAAGCGGATGATTCGTTGAAGAGTAAGTGGCAACTGCAGATACCGCACGAGTCAACTCATTTGCATAAGGAGTTGAAGCTGCGACTCGTTGCTGCGCCTTGACAATACGAGAAGCCGAAATGAGTTCCATGGCTTTCGTAATTTTCTTGGTCGCTTTAACGGATCGCATCCGTCGGCGATAAACGCGAAGTTGGGCACCCATTTGTTACTTCTTCGCCGCCGGAGGAACGAACTTAGTGATCTGCTCATTTTCTACATCATCTAGCGCATCAGCTGCTGCCTCATTAAGAGCGGCGGCAACTGTTGGCTTGAATTGCAGTTTGTAAGCAGCAACTGCTTCAGTCATTGCTGCGATGGTGTCGTCGTTAAGGTCCTTAGTTTCAGAAATAACCTTAAAGATGTCCTTGCGCTCGCGACCAATGAATTCAAGTAGTTCAGCTTCAAAACGACGAATGTCGGGGACCGCAATATCGTCGAGCTTGCCTGAAGTACCTGCCCAGATTGAAACTACTTGGCGTTCTACTGAATAAGGTGAGTACTGACCCTGCTTTAGTAGTTCAACCATGCGAGCACCGCGCTCTAGTTGCGCCTTTGATGCAGCATCTAGATCTGAACCGAAAGCAGCAAATGCTTCGAGTTCGCGGAACTGAGCAAGGTCAAGACGCAGACGACCAGCAATCTTCTTCATCGCCTTAGTCTGCGCAGAACCACCAACGCGAGATACCGAAATACCTACGTTAATCGCTGGGCGAACACCGGCGTTGAATAGATCTGTTTCAAGGAAGCACTGACCATCGGTAATTGAAATTACGTTAGTCGGAATGAATGCAGAAACGTCATTACCCTTTGTTTCAATGATTGGTAGACCAGTCATTGAACCGCCACCGAGTTCATCGGAAAGCTTTGCGCAACGTTCTAGCAAACGTGAGTGTAAGTAGAAAACATCGCCTGGGTACGCTTCGCGACCTGGTGGACGACGTAGCAATAGTGAGACTGAACGATAAGCCTCTGCTTGCTTTGATAGATCATCAAAAACAATTAGCACGTGTTGTCCGTTATACATCCAGTGCTGACCAATTGCCGAACCGGTATACGGAGCTAAGTACTTAAAGCCGGCTGGGTCTGATGCAGGGGACGCAACGATTGTTGTGTATTCCATTGCGCCAGCTTCTTCAAGAGATGCCTTAACGGAAGCGATGGTGGAACCTTTCTGACCAATCGCAACATAAATACATTTAACTTGCTTCTTTGGATCGCCAGTTTTCCAGTTCTCTAACTGGTTAATAATGGTGTCAACAGCAACTGCTGTCTTACCTGTCTGACGGTCACCAATAATCAACTGACGTTGACCGCGGCCGATTGCAGTCATAGCGTCGATTGCCTTAATACCAGTAGCCATAGGCTCTTTAACAGGTTGGCGCTGAACTACAGAGGGAGCCTGAAGTTCAAGAGCACGACGTGCTTCAGCTTTGATTTCACCTTTGCCATCAATTGGACGACCAAGTGGATCAACTACGCGACCTAGGAAACCATCGCCAACTGGTACCGAAAGAATTTCACCGGTACGTCGTGCTGATGTGCCTTCTTCAATGCCATCGTAATCACCCAAAATAACCACACCGATTTCACGAACATCGAGGTTAAGGGCTAGACCTAAAGTTCCATTTTCAAATTGAAGGAGCTCGTTAGCCATCGTTGATGGCAATCCTTCGATACGAGCGATACCGTCGCCTGCTTGCGTGACTGTACCAACCTCGTCGCGAGCTGCGACTCCTGGATCATATGACTTAACGAAATTCGCCAAGGCATCTTTGATCTCTTCAGGTCGGATCGTGAGTTCCGCCATTTTATTTCTCCCTTTTCTACTTACTTCGTCTGACTAGTTTGATCTAGCCATGGATCGACCGGCATTTGCTAATCGATTGACAACAGTGCCATCGACTAATTCATCAGCGAACTTGATCGCCACGCCACCTAGGACGTTTGGATCAACTTCGATATTGATACGTACTGGTTGGCCAACTTGAGCGGTTAGCGCAGTTGCTAAGCGATCGCGCTGTGCATCAGTTAGCGCAACAGCTACCCGAACCAACGCGATAACGCGATTGCGGCGAGCAGCTAGTGCGTACTTGTAATCGTGGAAGGCAACTTCAATGCTGCGACCACGAAGAGTTGTTACTAGTTGGCTAAGTAGGGCCACTGTGTATGGGCTCGCGTTCTTAGCGAATAAATCCTTGATGATTCCGATCTTGGCATCATCTGCGCCAACCGTGACTAGCGCTTTACGTAATTCAGGTGAAGCAGTAACGCTTTGTTCGGCAGTAAACAGCTCATCTTCTATGCGATCTAGTACGCCATCGATATTGGCAGCTGAAGCCTGCGCTTCAATCGCTAATTGCTCTAGAACCTGTACTAAATCACCTGAGCTGGACCAGCGAAGTGAAGAAACTTTTGCAGTTAAGTCGATCGCTGAGGCAGATAGAGATTTGAATAAGTCTTTAACCAGAGTTGCTTTGGCAGCAGCATCGCGTGACGGATCAGTGATCGCGCGACGCAATGAAAGTGAACCATGCAGAGTTTTCGCAACGACAAAGAGATCGGCACTTAGCGACGCAGCTGCTGCACCTGTTGCGCCTTTTACGGCAACATCAAGTGCGCCGCGAGCAACCTGTAAAGATTGCCGGCTACTGCCACCTAGAAATGTGCTCATATTCTCTTTCTCTTCTTAGTTACTCAGGGCTTCTAGTTATTTAGGGGATTTCTCGAGATCATCGAGGAAGCGATCGACAATACGTGATTGTCGAGCTTGGTCATCAAGCGCTTCGCCCACGATCTTCGATGCGAGTTCCACTGCAAGTGCGCCAACTTCGGTACGAAGTGAGGTGACGGCTTGCTGACGTTCTGACTCGATCGATGCGTGAGCAGCTGCGGTGATGCGAGCTGCTTCTTCTTGTGCCTTTACGCGAAGCTCATCGACGATGGCTGCTCCTTGAACTCGAGCGTCTTCGCGCATCTTCTGCGCTTCTTCGCGAGCCGAAGAGAGTTGTTCGTTGTACTGAGTTAACGCACGCTGTGCTTCAAGTTGAGCTTTTTCAGCACGTTCTATTCCACCTTGAATTGCTTCGGTACGCGCCTGGTATGCCTTTTCAAACATAGGAACGACTTTGCTCTTTAAGACTAGGAACAGAAGAGTGAAAGCGATAAATCCGACGATGATCTCAGCAGTGTGAGGGATCAGCGGATTTAAAGTCTCTGCTGCCAAATAAGTTGAATTCTCCATTAGTTACCTAATTTCTCTCTAGATCTTCTCTAGCTACTTCGGTTTGAAATAATTCGGTGGATTAGAGAACGAATGCGAGTACGAGACCAAAGAGTGCAAGGGCTTCTGCCATCGCGAATCCAAGGAATGCGATTGGCTGAAGGACGCTGCGTGACTCAGGCTGACGAGCTACTCCGCTGATATATGCGGCGAAGATCATGCCTGTTGCGATTGCAGGTCCGATTGCAGCAATGCCGTAACCGATGACGTTAAGTGAGCCTGTCATGTTTATACCTTTCTTGCTTGAGAAGGCGAAGTTACCTTCCCAAATTTATTGTTAGTGCTCGTCTGCGAGCGATCCGGCGATATATAGAGCGGTTAGAAGAGTAAATATGTATGCCTGAAGACACTGAACCATGAACTCGAAGAATGTCAGCGCGATTCCCATGGTGAATGCGAATGGGCTAACCAGCTTGAGTCCGATGACGCCTTGTAAAAGATGTTCGCCACCCAGAATGAAAACCAAAAGTAGAAGGTGGCCCGCAAACATATTTGCGAATAAACGCAAACCTAAAGTAAAGGGACGAACGATAAAGAAAGTCGCGATTTCAATCGGGGTAAGCAAAATGTAAATTGGTTTTGGAACGCCTGGCATAAAAGCGATTCCCTTTAGGTAGTGCCCTACACCTTGGCGTTTCATACCAACATAGTGGTAGACCAAGTAAGTGATGATCGCGAGAGCGTAAGCAAATCCAACTCGTGAAAAAGTTGGGAACTGCAGCATTGGAATAATTCCAAATAAATTATTTACCAGTACAAAAGTGAAAAGCGAGAATAGATAAGGCACAAAGCGCATGAACTCTGGGCCGATTACATCTTTCGCAAGTCCATCGCGGATAAATCCGTAAACACTCTCGCCAGCAAACTGCATTCTTGAAGGCACCATTGCGGCTTTACGTGAAGAAATAATGAAGAAAACTGAAATAATTATTACTGAAACAAATGCCAAAAGAATTGGTTTGGTAAACCAGGTAATACTGTCAAAAATTGGTGGCAGAAGAAAGTCGTTCGCACTTGGCGGGACAAAGCCTTCGCTTTCTCCGCTAAGTTCTAGAAGCGTGCGCACAAGCACCTCTTTTTGGTGGATTACCGACTAAGACGGGGCAACTTTAAGGCTTTATGCCCGCCTGTGTGAAATCGAAAACTGTGGATTGGGTTACTTAAAAGCTGATTCCTGAGAGTCTTATTCACGGCCGAAACGGAGCCAAACCAGGTAAAGAGCAGCGCCAGCGCCAACCAGTAGGCCAACCAAGAGGAAAAACCCCTGATTGAGCCATTTGTCGAGACCGTATCCGACCCCGCCCCAGAAGAGCATTCCTGAAATCAGGTAGCCGAAGATCGACGAGAGGGCATTTCCTTCATCCTTCACAGCCATTTAAAGCTCCTAACCTAATTAATCGCTCTTACTAACTTATCTGATTTTCTTAACTTACCTGGCGTTATTGCTGGGTTTCCTGGCCCGGTTTATTGGGCAGGGGTAAATGCAACCGCAATTTTAGATAACTAGCAATCTCCCCGCCTAGCCAAGCAAAAGTAAGGGCAATTGCGGTTAGACCAAAACTAGTTCGATCAATGGATTCGCGCGAAGTTAGCCGGGTTAAGGCAATCAAGAATCCAGTTAGCAGAAATAATTTGGCAAAGTAGGAAAAAAGTGCCAAAGCGAAAGTACTCATTGGATCTAGATGGGTGGAAATTCGCGAAACAAATAAGTGAACTGCAAAAAAAATAACTACCACGAATTGCGCAAGTAGTGCACCAAAGAACCCAGCTTTACCCTGCAAGAAAGTAGCAATTGCAATAGCAACCACACCAACTATGAGTGACGGAATTAAAGCTCCGCGCAGTAATTGACTCTCTGGATCATTCTTAGCCATTAACTTTTGCCGCCTTCACGCTTTTTCCATTACTAAATTTACCTTTGTAAACCGAAACTGTGATTGCTAATAGAAGTACTGCCGAAAGTACTGCCACCCAAATTGGTTGGAAAGCCGCGATCGTGACTGGAAATGCAATTGTGGCAGTTGCTAAATACATGATGACAGCTGTGCGCTGTTGAGTCTTGCCAGCACTCATTAATCGGTGATGTAAATGTTCTTTATCTGGTGAAAATGGTGATTTACCTTTTGCTAATCGTCGAATAACAGCCAGCACTAAATCTGAAAGCGGAATAGCTAAAACCGCAAATGGTAAAAATAATGGAAGTAGGGTTGGCCCAAGTTTTGCTTCAGATATTGCATTCGGATCAATCTGGCCAGTTAAAGTAATTGCAGATGCAGCTAAAACTAAACCGAGCAACATCGAACCAGAATCACCCATGAAGATGCGAGCCGGGTGCCAGTTATGTGGCAAGAAGCCTATGCAGACGCCAATAATTACCGCAGTCATAAGCGATGGAGCACCGGCACGCGAAAAGCCATAAACAACCGCTAATAGATAGGAAAAAGCGAAGAAAGCAGCCGCCGATACGGCAACAATTCCGGCAGCTAGCCCATCTAACCCATCGATAAAGTTCACCGCATTTATCGTTACCAGCACGATTAATACCGTTAAGAATTGTCCGATACTGGCTGGCAAAGTAATTACTTCACTAGCCGGAATCCAGAGAACTTGCACGCCATATAGCAGCAAGATTCCAGCAGCGAGTGCTTGACCGGCTAACTTGGTCAGTGAATCAAGTTCATAGCGATCATCTGCCATTCCAAGTAAAACTATGAATGTGGCCGCTAAGAAAATTCCTTGTGCTTCGCGACCAAATGATTTTCCAACGAGAGAGAAGTGATTGACGATTAAGAATGTAAAGGTCATTGCAAGCCACATAGCTACCCCACCCCAACGCGCAGTAGGCGTGGTGTGAGCGTCGCGTGATCTAACTTGAGCAACTGCGCCAAACTTGATTGCGTACTTTCGAACTAGCGGGGTAATTAAATAGCAGAGCGCTGCTGCGATTAGCAGGGTTACTAGATATTCACGCATTTAGAATCGAGCTACTTAAGCTTCGTAAATGGGGAATTGCGCGGTCAAAGCGTGAACTTCAGCCTTGATGCCAGCAAATTTGCTTTCATCTTCATTCTTAACTGCGCGAGCAATTAAGTTAGCAATCATTTTCATCTCGTTCACGCCCATACCTTGAGTAGTTGTCGCTGGCGAACCAACTCGAATACCACTTGTTACTGAAGGAGCTTCTGGGTCATATGGAATTGAATTTTTATTTAAGCTGATGCCAGCTAGGCCGCAACGCTCATCAGCAACTTTGCCATTTACGCCCGTGCTGCGAATATCAATAAGTGCTAAGTGAGTTTCGGTACCGCCAGATACTGCGCGCATTCCTTCAGCTTCTAAGCCTGCAGCAAGGGCTTTTGCGTTAGTAATTACATCCTTGGCGTACTTTTGATAAGCCGGTTGAGCGCATTCCTTGAGGGCGACCGCTTTGCCGGCAACTGCCGACATGATTGGGCCACCTTGCATGCCTGGGAATACTGCCTTGTCGATGGCAGCTGCATGTTCGCTCTTAGTCAAAATCATGCCACCACGAGGGCCGCGCAAAACTTTATGTGTCGTAAATGAAACCACATCTGCATAAGGCACAGGCGAAGGAATTGCTTTGCCGGCAACTAAACCAATGAAGTGCGCTGCATCAACCCACATAATTGCGCCGACTTCATCACAAATCTGGCGAACTTTTTCAAAGTCAATCAAACTTGGGTAGGCAGTTGCGCCAGAACAGATCATCTTTGGCTTGTTAGCAATTGCTAAATCACGTAATTGATCGTAATCAATTAGCTCGTTATCTTCACGAACGCCGTACGAGACGACATTGAACCACTTGCCTGAAAAGTTAACTTTTGAACCATGAGTTAAGTGACCACCGTGAGGCAATGACATGGCAAGCACAGTGTCACCAGGTTTAGTAAATGCTTGGTAAACCGCAACATTTGCACTAGCACCTGAATGTGGTTGCACATTTGCGTGGTCTGCGCCAAAAAGTTCTTTTGCGCGATCGATGGCAATTATTTCAGCTTTATCAACTTCTTCGCAGCCACCGTAATAACGCTTACCTGGATAACCTTCAGCATATTTATTTGAAAGAGTTGAACCAAGAGTTGCTAGCACGGCACGAGAGGTAAAGTTTTCGCTAGCGATCAATTGCAAACTCTGTTGCTGACGCTTTAGCTCAGATAAAACAACTCCAGCAATATCTGGATCTTGCTTTGAAAGTAGCTCGAAATCTGGGCCGTAGAAAGTAGCGTCGCTCATGCCTGAATCCTATTAGGAAGCCGATTAAAACTACTTCCCAATTTGTGAAATACTAGGCGTGACTTCGGCCAATTGTGCTTGTGAGATCGCCCCAATTCGCCCTACTTTGAGCCCAGTTTCAGTGGTTTCCACAATAGTTGTTGGTAGCCCGTTAGGAAGCGTTCCGCCATCGAAAATCAAGGCTAAATGAGTTCCATCAATTGAGATGTCATCGGTGCTAGTTATTAAAGGTTGTCCGGCAAGTGTTGCACTCGCTGTTGCCAATGGACCAACTTCGGCAATTAAGGCACGCGCAAACTCTGCCGCAGGAACTCGAACATTAATACGATCTAAATTGCGATCATCGCCAAGATCCCAATTAAGAGCTAATTGTGGTTTAGCTGTTATTGACAATAGGCCCGGCCAAAAAGCGCTAGTTAATTTCTGTAAATCTTCACTGGAATCACGAATAATTCCGGTTGCTCGAGTTGCATCTGAAATTAAGACTTGAGCTGCAACACCAAGGGCGTCGCCACGCATTACATGCATTGTGCGAACTGCGTCATGACTAAATGCATCGCACAAGTATGCATAACCATGTTCCAGTGGTGCCACGATTACATAACCATCGCGGATTGCTTTGGCACCTAATGCGACTTGGGCTGCAAAATCTGCTGGCGTTAATTCAATAATCTCGCTCATGAGTTACTCCTAATTGCACTCGTCCAACGTGGGCGTCCAGTTAGATCCTGATGTAGCGCTATTTGTGCGAAGTCGGTACTAAGTAGTTTAGCGATTGCCTCGCCCTGCGTTTCGGTATGTTCAATTGCGAGCAGGCCACCTGATTTCAGTAGTCGGGCCGCAGCTTCGATAAATCGCTTCGGAAGTTCAAGTCCGTCACTGCCGCCAAATAACGCGATTGCTGGTTCAAAGTTAGCCACATCTTTTGGAAGCGGTTGGGAATCTGGCACATAGGGCGGATTTGCTACAACGACATCGCACTTAACGCCGTCGAGCACATCGACAACATCGCCTTGAACAATGCGAATGCTTTCGTCGTAGAAAGCCACATTCTGCTTTAGCCATTCGATCGCTTCTAAGCTCTTTTCAACCGCTATTACATGGGTATTTGGTGCCTCTGTCGCAATTGAAATTGCCATCGCACCAGAGCCGGCACCTAAATCAATCACCGAAACCGGGCCAGACAAGTTAGCAATGTGCTTTAAAACTTCTTCGACTAGCCCTTCAGTCTCTGGGCGAGGAACCAATACGCCGGGGCCTACTACTAAATTTAAGTTACGAAAACCTGCGGTACCCGTTAAATACTGAACTGGTTCGTGGTTACAGCGACGCTTAATCAACTCGGCATAACTATCAACAATCGCACTTTCATCGCTGACCTCTGCCAGTGCGCGTTCAAGGGCAATCGGATTATGTAACTCCATGCGAGTTAAGCCTAGAAGGTGGGCGAAGAGTATTTCGGCGTCAACGTTTGAATAACCAGCTGCCTCGATCTGCGCTTTGCCATCACTAATCAGCGCTTTGATCTGCATTTGTTGTCCTAAAAACTTACTTTTCAGTGGAAGCTAATTTGGCGGCCTTATCAGCATCGAGCAAAGCTTGAATAACATCATCGAGCTCGCCATTTAGCACTGCATCTAAGTTATTTGACTTGTAGTTAACGCGATGATCACTCAAACGATTTTCCGGATAGTTGTAAGTGCGAATGCGTTCAGAGCGATCTACGGTACGAACTTGGCTCTTGCGTTCAGCTGAAGCAATCGCATCAGCTTTTTCTTGCGCATCAACCAATAAGCGCGCACGCAAAATACGCAGCGCAGACTCTTTATTCTGTAACTGGCTCTTCTCGTTCTGGCACGAAACCACGATGCCAGTTGGCACGTGAGTTAAACGAACCGCTGAGTCAGTTGTGTTAACTGATTGACCACCAGGGCCAGATGAACGATAAACATCTACGCGCACATCATTCATATTCAACTCAACATCAATTTCTTCAGCTTCCGGCAAGATCAATACACCAGCAGCAGATGTGTGAATTCGACCTTGTGATTCAGTCTCTGGCACGCGCTGAACCCGGTGTACTCCGCCTTCAAACTTCAAGCGCGCATATGGTGATTCGCCAGGAGCTGCGGTGCCCTTTGATTTAACGCCTACTGAAATATCTTTATAGCCACCCATTTCGCTTTCAGTGGCATCAATAACTTCTACTTTCCAATTACGCTTTTCGGCATAACGCAGATACATTCGCAATAGATCGCCCGCGAATAACGCAGATTCATCGCCACCCGCGCCAGCTTTTACTTCAAGGATTACATCGCGATCATCATTGGGGTCACGCGGCAACAACAACTCTTCTAGTTTTTCCGCAGCTTCAGTTGCAGCCAACTCAAGGGCTGGAATTTCGGAAGCAAAATCTGCATCCTCGGCTGCCATCTCGCGGCCGGCAGCAAGATCATCTTCAGCTGCGCGCCAAACTCGATAACCCGAAACTACTGGGCCAAGTTGGGCATAGCGACGACCAAGTTTGCGAGCATTGTTGGCGTCATCGTGAATTGAGGGGTCTGCCATTTTGGCTTCGAGTTCAGCATACTCTTTTACCAATTCATCAGCAGATGCGAAACGATCATTAGCCATTTGCTTATCTGCCTTTCTCTAGTTTCTTAATCTCTTTTAATGACTGCGTTGACTTTAGCTTTGCGAAAGAAAATAAAAAGACCGCCCCGCAACCCATGACAGGTTGCGATGCGGTCTTTTTAGAAAGCTACTTCTTTTTTCCGAAACGCTCTTCGAACTTAGCAACGCGACCACCAGTGTCGAGAATGCGCTGCTTACCGGTGTAGAACGGGTGGCAAACTGAACAAACTTCAACATAGATTGAACCGCTGGCAACTGTTGAGCGAGTAACAAACTTCTCGCCGCAACCACAAGTTACTTGGGTCTCTTTATATTCTGGGTGGATCTCTGGCTTCATTTCATACCTCATTTTTAATGGCCTGGGTCGTGTTGCCACGTGAACCAGAACCAGCGGTTACTAGGGTCGTAATTGTTTAGGACATAAGGATAACGCGAGGGGCTAGTTATCGAGAAATCGGGCTGATTTCACGCGGAACTAGCCCAATTTAGCTACTTGGACTTTGATATCTAGCGGCTTAGTTGTCCGGGCCAGCTGTTGTCTTCTGGATCTGCATCAAGAATTCAACGTTGGACTTGGTGCCCTTCATCTTTTCTAGCAATAGTTCAAGTGCTGCTTGTGGTTCAAGTGCGTGCAGAACGCGACGAAGTTTCCAGACAATGTTTAGTTCTTCAGAACCCATCAGAATTTCTTCTTTACGAGTACCTGATGCAACAACGTTAACAGCTGGGAAAATACGCTTATCAGCCATACGGCGATCAAGAATAAGTTCCATGTTTCCGGTGCCCTTGAACTCTTCGAAGATAACTTCATCCATGCGAGAACCAGTATCAACAAGTGCGGTTGCCAGAATTGTTAGTGAGCCGCCATCTTCAATATTACGTGCGGCACCGAAGAACTTCTTAGGTGGATATAGCGCTGCTGAATCAACACCACCAGACAAGATACGGCCTGATGCAGGAGCTGCGATGTTATATGCGCGACCCAAACGAGTAATTGAATCGAGCAACACAACTACATCGTGACCTAGTTCAACTAACCGCTTTGCGCGTTCAATTGCTAGCTCGGCAACAGTTGTGTGGTCATCGGCTGGACGATCAAAAGTCGAAGCAATAACTTCGCCCTTAACTGATCGTTGCATATCGGTAACTTCTTCTGGGCGTTCATCAACTAGAACAACCATCAAGTGACACTCTGGATTATTAGTTGTGATGGCGTTAGCAATTGCCTGCAAGACCATGGTCTTACCTGCCTTAGGTGGCGAAACAATAAGTCCGCGCTGACCTTTACCAATTGGTGAGATCAAGTCGATTACGCGAGTAGTAAGAACATTCGGTTCAGTTTCAAGACGCAAACGCTCTTGCGGATAAAGCGGAACTAGCTTTGAGAACTCAACGCGATTACGCGCTTCATCGGGTGTTACACCATTAATAGTGTCTAGGCGAACAAGTGCGTTGAACTTTTCGCGGCGCTCTCCTTCTTGTGGTTGGCGAACTGCGCCAGTTACAACATCGCCCTTACGCAAACCAAAGCGGCGTACTTGTTGTAGCGAGATGTAAACATCGTTCGGGCTTGGCAAATAACCGCCGGTGCGAATGAATGCGTAACTTTCCATGATGTCAGCGATACCGCCGACTGGAAGTAAAACATCATCTTCAGAGATAACGATCTCGCGCTCTTCGCGGCCACCACGATCTGAACGATCGCGTCCTTGACGATCACGGTTACGGCCTTGACGATCGCGACCACGGTCATTGCGATCGCGGTTTGGACGGTTTGAATTTGAATTCGAATCATTAGATGAACTTGATGAATTGTCATCGCCCTCATCATCGCCATCTTCATCTGAATTGGCGTTTGAGTTGCTGGAATTATCTTTATTGCCGCGCTTCTTGGCATTGCGTGCCTCGCGACGGGCTTCGCGCTCGGCCTTTGCGGCTTCGCGGTTTGCTGCTTGTAGATCAGCGATTGCAGTTACGAGGGCATCCTTTTTTAGCTTTGCGGCGCCATCAATTCCCAGTTGGGTGGCAACTTCCTTTAATTTCGGAAGGGTCATCGCTGATAGCTCAGGACTGCTTGAACGAACTGGAGTTACTTCAGGTGTATCGGTCATTGTGATCTTTTCAGTTATGGCTTATGCGCGAAATATTTAAGATATTTACATATCTAGCTAGATATTTACGGCGAAAGCCGGTGGTATTTTTTAGATTACCTTCAAGTGTTACAGGCAGATCGCCTAAGAAGATGTCAGAACGGTAGCACTCCCGCAGCCGAAATCGCAACTTCTTCAACGCGGAATTTAGCCCCTGCCGCATGAGTTAGCTCAGCAACTTCAGTGGAACCGCCAGTGTGTAACACCAGCACAGTGGGGCCAGCACCTGAGATAAAGGCGGCCACCCCTGCGCTGCGGAACTTAGTTAATAGGGCAAATGAGGCTGGCATGGCCTCTTGGCGATATGACTGATGAACGAAATCTTCGGTAGAGATAAACAACAGATCTGGGCGAAGAGTTAATGCATGAACCAGAAGAGCAGTATTGGTTGAGTTAGTAACCGCATCTCGATGTGGAATTGTCTCTGGTAACAATCTGCGAGCTTTAGCAGTTGAAACTGCGGTCTCTGGAATAAAAGCTATCGCTGAAATGCGATGATCAACCGAAAGTGAGATAGCTTGCGCAATTGTTTTGCCATGTTGGTTCTCTTGCCAAGCCACAGTTGCGCCGCCATAAATTGCAGCTGCCACATTATCTGGGTGTCCTTCGAGATTCGTTGCTAGTTGCAACATAACTTCATTGTTTAATTTTTCTTCGCCTCCTAGAACAAGTGAGCGAGCAAGTGCTAGACCACCAACAATGGCACTAGCAGATGACCCTAAACCGCGACCATGAGGGATTACATTCTTAGCGCGTATTGCTAGTCCACGCGGGCGACCACCTAAGTAATCAAAACCAGCAAACATTGCTTTAACCAATAAATTCTTTTCATTGCGTGGAAGATTCTCTGCGCCTTCACCAATGACATCGATATCTAAACCAGGTTCATCAATTACACGCGCTACATATTTATCGTGCATCTGTAGCGCCAAGCCAAGGCAATCAAAGCCCGGACCCAAGTTGGCACTAGTTGCCGGAACTTGAATCTGACTTGGAGTTGCGCGGAAAGTTGGTTTCGCCATTTTTAGTTTTCCCCTAGTCGGTGCGACCTAGAGACCTAACGCTTTCGCAGCAGCTTTAGCATTTACCGGAACAATCTTTGGTTTAGCTGCACTTTCAAGCGCCCATTGGACATCTTTTAATCCATGTCCGGTAACTGTGATGACAATCTTTTTACCAGTTGGCAGTTTCTTGTTCTTCTTGTATTTGATCAAACCCGCAAGGCCAGCAGCGCTAGATGGCTCGACAAAGATGCCTTCTTTTGCCGCAATTAAGCGGTAAGCGGCCAAAATCTCGCGATCAGTAACTGAATCAATTAGCCCACCTGATGAATCGCGCGCTTCAATGGCTTGTGCCCAAGAAGCTGGATTACCAATACGAATTGCAGTGGCAATAGTGTCAGGGTTAGTAATTATTTTATTCTTAACAATCGGAGCCGAGCCCGCTGCTTGGAATCCCCACATTTGTGGCAACTTAGTAGAGATGCGATCTTGGTGGTATTCGCGATAGCCCTTCCAGTAAGCAGTGATATTGCCGGCATTGCCAACTGGCAATACATGCATATCTGGCGCATCACCTAAAAGATCTACTACTTCAAAAGCACCTGTCTTTTGGCCTTCGATGCGGAACGGATTAACTGAGTTAACAAGTGCGACTGGGTAATCAGTTGCTAAATCGCGGGACAAAGTCAAGCAATCATCAAAGTTTCCATTTACTTGCAGAATAGTTGAGTCGTGCGCAATTGCTTGCGCTAACTTGCCCATCGCAATTTTGCCGTTAGGAATTAACACAACTGGGCGCATGCCAGCTTTAACCGCATAGGCCGCAGCACTTGCCGAAGTGTTTCCGGTCGATGCGCAAATGACTGCTTTAGCACCATCTTCGGCGGCTTTAGAAATCGCCATTGTCATACCGCGATCTTTAAAAGAACCAGTTGGGTTAGTGCCTTCGAACTTAATCCAAACATCGTTGCCTAATAGTTCAGATAAATAGCACGCGTAAATAAGTGGAGTGCCACCTTCGCGCAGCGAAACTACTGGGGTTTTGGCCGAAACTGGTAAGCGATGACGATATTCCTCGATGACTCCACGCCATTGATGTGCGCCATCAGATTTAGTTGCTTTGTTTCCAAACAAACCCATTACGCACCAACACCTTCGACTCGAATTACGCTCTCAACATTTTTAACAATATCCATCGCCTTCAAAGCTTCAACTGTGGCATCTAAATCATCTTCAGAGGCTGCGTGGGTAACCACTATGAGTTCGGCATCAAGGCCCATGCCAGATTGGCGAACACCTTGAATAGAGACGCCTTGCTTGGCAAAAACAGTCGCAATGCTGGCTAAAACACCTGATTTATCAGCTACCCAGAGGCGGATTAAGAACTGTGATTTCACATCGCCAAGTGGGGCAATATCCAAATCTGCATAGTCGCTTTCGCCATAACCAACTGTGGAATATGCGCGGTGACGAGTAACCGCTACTAAGTCACCCAAAATTGCAGATGCTGTTGGGGCGCCACCTGCACCGCGACCGTAGAACATCAACTGGCCAGCAGCTTCGGACTCGACATATACAGCATTGAAAGCATCGCGCACGCTTGCCAGTGGGTGGGTAAGCGGCAACATAACTGGGTGCACTCGAACTGAAATTTCATCTTTCACAGTTAGTTCAGCAATTGCTAATAACTTAATTACTGAGTTCATTACTTTCGCAGCAGCAATATCGTCAGCACTGATATTTGAGATACCTTCGCAATAAACTTCATCAATTGTCACAGTGCTGTGGAAAGCCAAACTAGCAAGGAGTGCTGCTTTTGCGGCGGCATCGTGACCTTCGATATCCGCGGTTGGATCTGCTTCGGCATAACCCAGTTTCTGTGCTTCAGCTAGAACATCGACGAAGTTGCGACCTTCTTCATGCATCTTGGTCAAGATGTAGTTTGTGGTTCCGTTAACAATTCCCATTACGCGAGTGATCTGATCGCCCGCCAGTGATTCACGCATTGAACGAATAATTGGAATCGCACCCGCAACTGCTGCTTCGTAATAAAGATCTACACCAGCAGCATCGGCGGCATTAAATAATTCGTGACCATGAGTTGCCAACAACGCTTTATTGGCAGTGATCACTGATTTCTTATTAGCTATCGCCGCCAAAATTAATTCGCGGGCCGGTTCGATGCCACCTAGAACTTCAATCACAATATTAATTTCAGGGTCATTTACAACTGACATCAAATCAGTGGTTAGTAGCGCTGCCGGAATTCCTTCGCGGGCACCAGCTGTGCGAACACCGATTTTTTTGAGAACAAGCTCGGCCCCTGAACGCTTGGAAAGCTCTTCCTGGTCTGATTGGAGCAGGCGAGCAACTTGGCTGCCAACAACGCCACAGCCGAGCATGCCAATCGAGATGGTCTTAAGTTCGCTGCTCATTGGCCAATTCTTTCACAGATGGGGTGATGCGCGTTAAATATCAAGGTTGAGTAGATCGGCTTCAGTCTCGCGGCGCACAATTACGCGGGCTTTGCCATCTTTTACTGCAATAACTGGAGGTTTTGGCACGTGGTTGTAATTACTTGCCATTGAACGGCCATATGCACCAGTTGCTGGAACTGCGATTAAATCAGTTGGGACGATATCTGCCGGCAACTCAATTTCGCTAATAACAATGTCACCAGTCTCGCAATGTTTTCCGACTAAGCGAGAATTGCTATTTGCACTCGTTGATTTGCGATTGGCAAGGATTGCAAAATACTCGGCATCATAAAGAGCTGGGCGTGCGTTATCACTCATACCACCATCGATGGAAATGTATTTACGAATCTCACCAGTTTCAAGTGTTACATCTTTGGTGGTGCCAACTTCATAAAGCGTAAACATAGTTGGGCCAACAATTGCGCGACCTGGTTCAATTGAAATTTTAGGCACTGCCAAATTCGAAGCAGCGCATGCCGTCTTTACAGTTTTTGCTAGCGCTGGAATTACATCTACTGGGGCAACTGTTACTTCGCCAGGCAAATAAGCAATTGCATAACCGCCACCTAAATCTAGTTCTGGTAATTCGCTGCCAAAAGCATCGCGATGCTTAGCAAGTAGCCCAATTAAACGCTCCGCTGCTAATTCAAATGATTCGACACCAAATATCTGGGAACCGATATGGGAATGAAAGCCACGAAGTTCAAGTGAAGCATGTTTGCGAACAGCTTCGATCGCAGACCAAGCAGCGCCACTAGCAATTGAAAAACCGAACTTCACATCTTCATGAGCCGTTGAAATAGATTCATGCGTATGAGCTTGGATGCCTGGGGTTAAACGCAAGTACACCCGTTGAACTTTTCCGAATTTAGTAGCAGCTGCCGCAACGCGCTCGATTTCGTGCATCGAATCAATGACAATAGTGCCAACGCCAACTTCGACTGCGCGCTCAATCTCGCTAAGGGATTTATTGTTGCCGTGAACCTCAATTTTGGCTGGGTTTATGCCACCTGCCAGAGCAACTGCCAACTCGCCTGATGTGCAGACATCGATACCAATACCTAAAGTAGTGATCCAGCGCGCAACTTCAGTACAAATAAAGGCTTTAGCAGCGTAATAAACCGTACCTGCATTATCGCCAAAATTTTCCTGTAACGAATTATTCCAAGCTAACGCACGAGTGCGGAAATCAGCCTCATCCAAAATAAATGCTGGTGTGCCAAATTCTTGTGCCAGAGTTGTAGCCGAGATGCCACTAATGCTTAATTCATTAGCGCTGCGATCAACGCTATGTGACCACATATTCTCACTTGAATTCGCTGAGCTTTTGATTGTCATTGTTACATCCGCTCCGGTGCGCTGACACCAAGAAGTTGCAAACCATTCTTTAAAGTTTGTTTAGTTGCCGCGCATAGTGCTGCGCGAGCTGAGTGAACTGCGGCTGCTGGTTCGTCACCCAGTGGCAAGACGCGACAGTCGGCGTAGAAGCCGTGATAAACGCCAGCTAATTCTTCTAGGTAGCGTGCAACTCGATGTGGTTCGCGTAGTTCGGCAGCACTAGCAACAATTCTTGGGAACTGGGCTAGCGAGCCAAGCAACTCATTTTCACGATCATGGGAAAGTTGAGCTGGGTCGAAATCAGCGAGTGCACTTGAAATATTTAATTCGGCAGCATTGCGTAGTACGCCAGCAATTCGGGCATGCGCATATTGCACGTAATAAACTGGGTTCTCATTGGTATTTGATTTCAAGATATCAACATCAAGCACCATTGGGGTTTCAACTGGGTAACGAATCAAGGTGTAGCGCGCAGCATCAACGCCAACTTTTTCAACTAACTCTTCTAGCGTAATAATTGTGCCAGCGCGCTTAGAGAGTTTTACCTCTTCGCCGCCTTCCATAATCTTTACTAGCTGGCCAATTAGGACATGCACGTTGTACTCAGGGTCATCTCCGGCGCAAGCAGCAGTGGCTTTTAGGCGACCTACATAGCCATGATGATCAGCGCCTAACATATAGATACAGATATCAAAACCGCGTTCGCGCTTGTTAATGTAGTACGCAGTATCTGAAGAGAAATAAGTATAAGAACCATCACTCTTGATTAAAACGCGATCTTTATCGTCGCCGTAGTCTGTAGTGCGTAGCCAAGTGGCATCTTCGAGTTCAAAAACATGACCCTGTTTGCGCAACTTATCCATGCCATGTTCTACCGCGCCACTTTCATGCAACGTGCGTTCAGAGAACCAAACATCAAAGTGAGTATGGAAAGTTTCAAGTACTCCTTGTTGTTGAGCAAGTTGTAATTTATAGGCGCGCTCACGGAATTCTGTTGTGCGAGCCTCGCCAGCTAATTCCAAAATACTTTTGTCTTCGGCAACTACAGTTTTAGCTAAGTCGCCAATGTATTCGCCTTGGTAACCATTTTCTGGAATTGGCAAGCCAAGGGCTGCTGCTTCAACTGATGCACCAAATAAATCCATTTGGTTTCCGCGGTCGTTGATATAAAACTCTTGCGTTACTTTCGCGCCAGCTGCCGCCAGAACGCGACCAAGTGCATCGCCTACGGCTGCCCAACGTGTGTGACCTAAATGCAACGGCCCAGTTGGGTTGGCGCTAATGAATTCGAGGTTAATGCTTACGCCAGTTAATGAATTACCGTGTCCATACTTATCGCCCGCAGTTAAAATGGTACGAACTAATTCAGCTTGGCTGGCGCGATTCAAAGTTATGTTGATGAAACCTGGACCAGCAATATCAACCGAAGTTATCGCGTCGAGCGCGGTTAAATCTGCCGCAATTATTTTTGCCACTTCTTGCGGGGCAATGCCCGCAGCTTTTGCTAATTGCAGCGCAATCGAAGTTGCATAATCGCCATGGTCGCGATTCTTGGGCCGCTCAAGCCGAACGCTGGCGGGAACTTCGCCAGCAAAAGCACCTCGTGCGATTGCCTGCGCGACTACGCCCAAGATGTGCGCCTCAAGGGCGGTTTGCGCATCCTGGGTAGCTTCGGCGCTGGTGCTGATTTCTGAGCTCACCGCGCAAGGTTACCGTTACACCTATCTATCTCGCTTCTAGCTATTAGTTATCTCAATAACCACGAAATCTCAGGGTAATTGATGCGGTTTTATCGGTTTTGGGCCGCGAAATTATTTCAAACCCATCAGATGCTCAATGGCTAACTGATCAAGTGCTTCATAGTGATACCCACGCTTGCCGGCTGACTCAATATCGAGGAAATCATTTGCCAAGTCGCGCCATGTTTCACCTGGTGCAAAAGTTGGTTCGGCTAAGCCCGGAATGTTGGACTCTGCCATCGCGTTAATTACCCGTGGATCATTGCGGAAAGCTAATGCGCGCTCTTTTAGCGCTAGATAAGTACGCATATTTGCAGAGGCTGATTCCCAAACGCCTTTATCGCTTTCAGTGCGAGCAGGCTTGTAATCAAAGTGCTTTGGGCCGCTGTAGTTATAGCGTTCAAGGAGATCAACTAAGAAGAAGGCTGATTTCAAATCACCGTGACCAAAGACTAAATCTTGATCATACTTCGGGCCATGCTGACCATTTAGATCAATGTGAAATAACTTCTGGTGCCAAAGTGCTTGCGCAATTCCGTGAACAAAGTTTAAGCCAGCCATTTGTTCGTGACCGACTTCTGGATTAAGGCCAACTAGCTCTGGGTGATCTAGTGAATTAATAAATGCTAAGGCGTGACCAATTGTGGGTAAGAAAATATCACCACGTGGTTCATTTGGCTTTGGTTCAATGGCAAATTTAATGTTGTAACCATTATCTAAAACATATTGGCCAAGAACGTTAAATGCTTCGCGGAATCGATCAAGTGCAACATAGGCATCTTTAGCGCCATCTGATTCAGCGCCTTCGCGACCGCCCCAAGCCACATAAATTTCGGCGCCAAGTTCAGCTGCTAGATCGATGTTGCGCATTGTCTTTTTAATTGAATAGCGGCGAATATCGCGATCATTAGAAGTAAATGCACCATCTTTAAACACTGGGTGGCTAAACAGATTAGTAGTTGCCATTGGAACTTTCATGCCCGACGAGGCAAGGGCGGCCTTAAAGCGATCAATATGTGACTGACGATCAGCATCGTTGCTTCCGAAAGGAATCAGATCATCATCATGGAAAGTAACACCATAAGCACCGCGGGCAGCGAGCTCATTAACTGTACGAACTGGGTCGAGTGCATCGCGGGTCGCATCACCAAATGGGTCGCGGGCCTGCCACCCAACAGTCCAGAGGCCGAAGGTGAATTTATCTGTAGGGCTAGGTGTTAAAGCCATTGATTGACCCTTTCGTACGCGCTCGTTTGTAACTATGTCGAATTTACCTCTAATCTTGCCCAGTATCTAGCGGACAGTAATCGGACATGATTCAAGCATGCTCATTCGAATCCAATAGATACGAAAAAAAGGTTAGGCACGGTAAGCACTCTTAAGCGGGAGTGGTGAAATGGCAGACACGCAGGTCTTAGGAACCTGTGTCTTCGGACGTGCGGGTTCAAGTCCCGCCTCCCGCACACAGCAGTTAGGTAGTTAGTTGAATCAATTCATTAATCTGATGTTCACTTAAACCTAGTTAAATTTTAGAATGATGGGTTTAGCATTTAAACCATGAGCGATGAAATAAAGCAGCCAACAGTTCTCTTTGTTTGTGTTCATAATGCCGGTCGATCACAAATGGCTGCAGGTTTTATGACTTCGCTATCTGGTGGAAAAGTACGAGTGCTTTCAGCTGGCTCAGCACCTAAAGAAACAATTAATCCAGTTGCAATTGAAGCCATGGCTGAACTTGGAATTGATATTGCTCATGAAGTTCCGAAAATTCTGACCACCGAATCAGTTCAAGAATCCGATGTCGTTATCACTATGGGATGCGGCGACACCTGCCCATTCTTCCCAGGCAAGCGCTATGAAGATTGGGTGCTTGAAGATCCAGCGGGCCAAGGTATTGAACCTGTGCGCATAATCCGCGATGAAATCAAGCGTCGCGTAACGCAATTGCTCTCTGAAATCATTTAACTCGGTCAATTGAATTTTTCTGCCAGCTAAACCCCTGCCCTTCTTGGCTGTTTCAATCTATAGTTCAACTATGATCAGATTTTTGTTTTAACAATTCGGGAGATTTGAAATGAGCATTAAAGATATTGCCGCCGCTTATCGAAAGAGCACTGAAGATTTCGAGAAGTTAGTTGCCTCGATTCCGTCAGATCAGCTTGATACCAAACATCCTGACGGTTGGTCATCGCGCCAAGTTATTCATCATTTAGCTGACTCTGAGGCTCAGTCTTATGCCAGATTACGCCGATTAATTGCTGAGCCGGCCGGAACCATTATTCAAGGTTATGACGAGAATGCTTGGGCAGCGTCAGCAGTATTGGGTTATTCGACGCTACCAATTGATTTCTCAGTCAAAGTTTTTAGCGCTGTTCGAGCTTCATCATTGGTAATGATAGAACGTTTGACTGCAGCAGATTTAAGCAAGACAGGGCTTCATTCAGAGAGTGGTGAATTCTCAATTGAAAAATGGTGTCGTTATTACACGGCGCATCCAACTGATCACATTGGCCAGATTGAAAAGGCACTTCGTGGTGAGAACTAGAAGGTGATTTGCGTTGCTGGAGCAAAATTCGCCCAAAAAGTGCAAGGGTAACCGTTAACAAGTTAGGCTCTACTTAAGTTAACTAGTCGAGAGCGAGCATCCAATGACTAATCCGGTAGCGCCACCGACTAATCCCATAGCACCACCAAAGTTACGTGGTTGGTTTCACTTAGGTGCAACCCCGGCTGTAATCATCGCTTCGCTCGTACTCTTTCTTCTTAGCCGCAACTCAGTTAAGTTCGCAATAGCGCTTTACTCGATAACTGCGATTTTATTATTTAGCGTTTCGGCAATTTATCATCGAGTTCCTTGGTCGCCAGCTAAGAAGAAAATTTGGCGCCGTTGGGATCACGCAAATATCAATTTGTTAATCGCTGGTTCATATACGCCTTTTGCTGTGACATTGCTTGAAGGTCGTGATCGCACAATTCTGCTTTCAGTTATCTGGACTGGCGCATTAATTGGTGTTGCGGTTCGAGTCTTCTGGGTCGGTGCGCCACGTTGGTTATATGTAGCTAACTATTTAGTGCTCGGGTGGGTCGCAATTATTTATACACCGCACCTTTATCGGGCGGGCGGTTGGTGGGTAATTGTGCCAATTATTTTTGGTGGCCTGCTCTACTCAATTGGGGCGATTTTCTATGCACTCAAGCGACCAGGGCGAGAGGCAAAATATTTTGGTTTTCACGAGCTCTTTCATATCTTTGTACTAGCCGCATGGATCTCGCAGTATGTGGCAATCTGTGTTGCCGTTTATCGATCCCGCTAATTAGGCCCGTTTTTACCCTGCATTTACCCTGCGCTAACCCCACTTTTAGGTATGGCACTTTTGCTCTAATCTAAGCCTTCCGTAAGTGTTTAAAGAATAAAAAGAGGTAGCGATGGCCGAGAAGAACTCCTTCCTTAACTGGGTTGGATTTAAAGGCGAAGAAAGTAGTCAACCAAATTCGGTTGATCGAATTCGCGAGCTTGAAGCACAGTTAAACGATCTGCGCTCACGTCGCGACATCACCACGCTATCTAAAGAAGAATTTGAAATTCTGGCAACTGAAACCGCCATGACCATGATCAAGTCTGCGCAACTTCGCGAAGCAAAAGCTCAAGCTGCTGCTGATCGCTTGGTTACCGAAACGAATCGTGCGTCGAAAGATGCGCTAGAGAGCGCTGAACAGAAAGCACGCTCAGTTCTTTCAAGCGCCGAAACTCGTGGTCGCAAGTATTTACAAGCTGCGGAATCAGAAGCTGAAGAAATGGTTGCTAAGGCTGAAGTTGAAGCCGAAACTCTTTTTGAAACCAAGAAGCGCGAAATTAGCGCCATGGCAGTAGCTGCACGTCGCGAAGGCGAACGCATCATTACCGAAGCAACTGGTGAAGTCGGTAGCTATCGCCAGTGGCTTGCCAGTGTTATTTCGGAAGCTGAACGTCTATACAAAATACAGACCCAATCCCTTGACCAGGCTGAAAGTGCGATTCAACAATCACGTGCCCGGCTACAGAGTTCGTTTGAGCGTCTGGCTCAACTACAAGAGCAAGTTATTCAGAACTTAAATGCCGATGACACACTAATTAGTCGTGGCCCAATTCGCGTGGCTAGCGAACGCACCAAAGTTGAAATTGAGGCACCGAAGAAAGCAAAGTCAGCAACTCGCAATCCTGCCAAAAAAGCTGCCGGCAAAAAACCAGTTAAGAAAGCTGCTGCAAAACGTAAGTAGTTTCTTACCGATTACCAAAAGTTATGTCACCAAAAAAACCTGGGATCACCCATATCCCTGCGATCGATGGCTTGCGTGCTGTCGCAGTAATAGCAGTAATGCTTTACCACTTAGGTTTTTCTTGGATTCCCGGCGGATTTCTTGGGGTAGATCTCTTCTTCGTAATTTCCGGTTATGTAATCACTCGCCTTCTGCTTGATTCAATTCAGCGAAGTGGTGGGTTAGATCTTCGAGCCTTCTACTTGGCGCGTGTGCGGCGCTTGCTACCACCGTTACTTTTCATGATTTTTGGAACTGCGATTTTTGTCGGGATCTGGGCGCCAGAAACAACTCGACGTTTACTAAGTGATGCGCCGTTTTCGATTTTCGGTGGCATGAATTGGTGGCTAGTTTTTCGCGAAACTGATTATTTCGAAGCCATTGGTCGCCCACCTCTGCTGCAACACACTTGGTCACTAGCTGTTGAAGCTCAGTTCTACTTAGTTTGGCCGCTGGTGCTGCTACTGGTTCTTAAGTGGTTCGGGAAAAAGCGAATTCCTGGAGCGGCGCTTACCATTGCTGCCATTTCTGGAATCACCTTGTTCATAGTCTCGCTCTCACTAGATGCTGCCAATAGCTCAAAAGTTAGTCATATTTACTTTGGAACCGATACTCACAGCATTGGTTTATTCCTAGGCGCTGCTCTGGCAGTGAGTTGGATTCCCCAAAATTTAAAGAGTGAAGTTTCGCAGCGAGCTCAAGATTTTGTTGATGGCGTTGGCGTAATTGGGTTCATCGGAATTCTTGGGGCTTTCCTACTAATTAATGAAAATGACCCAACGCTTTATCGCATAGCTTTCCCGCTTGCCGGAATCTTTGGTTGCGCAATTCTTACCTCCATTGTGCATCCAGCATCTCGCTTTGCGCCATTACTACGCACTCGCACATTAGTTTGGATTGGCGAAAGATCATACGCAATTTACTTATGGCATTGGATTGTCTTTCAGTTAACTCGCCCTAGCGTTGATATCGCTGGACAAGATTGGGCGCTCTATACGGTGCGTTTCTTAATCGTTTTAGCGTTAGCTGATATTTCATTACGGTTAGTTGAATTACCGGTTCGAAGTGGCGCAGTTGAATCTTGGTTCCGCGGCATGAAATATCGAACTAAGAGAGTTCGGATTCGACAAAAGATTTCGGTGGCAGCCGGCATCATTGCTCTTCTAGCAGCAACCACGGTAATTAGTGCAAATGCGATTTCAGTTGCCGACCAAGAAGCAGTTGCACTTGAAAAAGAATTAACTCAAGAACTTAAACCCTCTTCGACAAAACCGCCGGTTATTTCTAATCAAAGTCTGCCTGATCTCTGGGTTACCGGTGATTCGGTAATTCTAGGGATTCGTTATGAGCTGGGCGATCTGCGCACAATCGGATTAATTAATGCGCGTGTTGGCCGACAAGCCCCAGAGCTATTAGAAGTACTAAAGCGGGACAAATTATCTGTTGGTGACGCGCCAGTTATCTTCAATTTAGGAAATAACAACACTCTCATTCGCACTCAAGTAGCAGATGTTTTTGCAGAGGTAGCTAATCAAAGTCAGGTAGTTGTTGTAAACACTGCTGTTCCTCGTCCTTGGCGCGATGCTAACAATGCCTTAATTGCTGAATATGCCGCCACCAACCCTCGCGTTCGAGTGGTCGATTGGGCCGCAATCTCGCAGAATCGTCCAGATTATTTCGCACCCGATGGCGTTCATTTAAGGCCCGCCGGAATCAAGGTTTACGTAGCAGCCATCTTGGAAGCTCTAAATAATCAAGAGCGCTAGTTAAATTGTTGCTAGAAATAAGAAAGACCCCGAGCATTTAACTCGGGGTCTTTCTTATTAAATTGTTTTTACCTTTGCTATTACTTGCAACGGCTGACTTAGCGCTGCTTACTTGTATTGACCAGGCAATCCGAAAATCTTGGCTGGTGCTACTTGACCATCTGAGTAAACGCTAGAAACTCGGAACTGAGTCCAGCCGCCATCGCTTTTTGCCATATCTAAAGTTGTTTGATCTACTGGAACTGTAGCAACGCTCTGCCACTCTTTTCCACCTGGTGCAATCTCTACTAGATAACCAGTTAGACCATCTGTTGCAGAAGGGGCGAACCAACGCAACTTAATTCCTTCAGTCGTACTGAGAGCAACAAATTTTCCGGGCGCTTCGATTGCTGAAATTGTTTCACCAGTTGGTGCTGATTCAGTTGGAGTCGCAGAAACTTCAGCTGTTGCACTAGGTTCGGCAGATGCCGAAGCCGTTGGCATTGGCGCTGCATCGTCATCATCATCTTTTGAAGATGATTGTGACCAAACTACGAAAGCTAATAGTGCGATACCAACAATAACTGCAAATTTAACGCGACTAGAAGCACCTGGTTGTGGCTTAGCAGTAGGTGCCGCAGGACGTGCAGGTGCTGCGGGTGCGGAAGGAGCAGCTGCAGCACGAGGTGCAGATGAAGTTACCGGAACTGCTGGAACCCTTACGGTTGCAGCGGTGGATTTTTTAGCAGCAGCTTTCTTAGCTACACGCTTTTTAGGAGCTGCTTTCTTGGCAACCTTTTTCTTTACGGCTGCTTTTTTGGCGACTCTCTTCTTCGCGACTGCTTTCTTGGCAACTTTCTTTGCTGGCTTCTTAGCCGCAGCTTTCTTAATACTCTTTTTAGCAGCTGGCTTCTTAGCCGCACTCTTTTTCTTAGCTACAGCTTTTTTTGCTGCTGGCTTTTTGGCTGCAGCTTTTTTAGCCACAACTTTTTTAGCTGGTGCTTTCTTTGTTGCTTTCTTAGCAACTTTCTTCTTTACAGCCACGTTAACTCCTTGGGTAGCGGTACGCGCGCAAGTAACGCACTCGGATAAGCCAAGGTTACCGCAGCGATTAGAGCATTTCTAAGACAAACGGGGCAATTGCTCTTAGCGATTTTCCGCGATGACTGATGGCATCTTTCTCGGAAGCGCTCATTTGCGCGCTGGAAATAGTTAATCCATCGGGCCTAAAGAGTGGGTCATACCCAAAGCCATTTTTGCCGATGAGTTCATGCCCAATTGAGCCATAAAAACGCCCTTCGCGGGTGACTTCGCGGCCATCGGGCATTACTAGCGCGGTCACACAAATGAAGTAAGCGGTTCTCTTTCCATCGGGCACATGTATTAGTTCCTGCAGAAGTTTCGCATTATTGGCAGCGTCATCACCATGAGTACCTGCATATCGGGCGGAGTAAATACCAGGTTCGCCATAAAGCGCTTCGACACAGAGGCCACTGTCATCAGCTATCGCGGGCAAACCAGTTTCGGCACAAATTGATCGTGCTTTAAGAAGTGCGTTCTCTTCGAAAGTTTCGCCAGTCTCATCGACATCACTTGTTTCAGGAAATTTCTCTAGCCCAAGCAACCGAATGCTTCCCGGCGCTAACTCATCGAGGATGCGTCGAAATTCTTCGATTTTGCCTTTATTGCGAGTGGCTAAAACTAAATCTTTCACTGTTGCTCCCCTAGCCGCAAACTCTCAGATATTTTCTGGCTTAGTTCGTTTTTAGAACTTTTACTTAGCCAGTGCTGCTGCTTGATGTTTACCTAGATCTTTACAACCGGCAACTGCTAGATCTAATAATTGATTTAGTAGATCGCGATCAAACGGAACACCCTCGGCGGTTCCTTGTACTTCAATAAATCTTCCGTCACCACTGCACACAACATTCATGTCGGTATCTGCGCGCACATCTTCTTCATAACAAAGATCAAGCATGGGAACTCCGCCAACGATGCCAACGCTTACGGCAGCAACGGAATCAGATAGTGGATTAGCGGTTGCTTTAATGTGACCCTCGCTCTTTGCCCAAGAGATTGCATCAGCTAGCGCCACGTATGCACCAGTAATTGCAGCGGTGCGAGTTCCGCCATCGGCTTGCAGAACATCGCAATCAATGACAATCGTATTTTCGCCAAGTTCTTTGGTGTTAATGACGGCGCGTAAAGATCGACCTACTAAACGAGAAATCTCTTGTGTGCGACCACCTAGTTTGCCTTTAACGCTTTCGCGATCAGAGCGGGTATGAGTTGCGCGAGGCAACATCGCATATTCCGAAGTTACCCAGCCAGTTCCACTGTCCTTTAACCAACGTGGCACTCCTGGTGAAAATGAAGCAACGCAGAGAACGCGAGTTTTACCAAACTCAACTAATACTGAGCCTTCGGCATGATCAAGCCACTTGCGAGTGATCTTTATTTCGCGCAGATCAGTTACTGCGCGGCCATCGTTTCGTGTGGTTGTCATCATGTCCTTAGTAGTCTCCGTTTTAGTTAGTGAATATTTAGTTTTGTTAATCTCATTTGGAACTTAAGTTAACGATTGATGTTCTACATGACCAACTTCTGGACCTAGGAATCGACGAGCCAATGTTTCAAAAGCAGCTGCATCACCGGTGGCCAAGAAACGATGTGTTGCTGGCGTGCTGTTATCGGTGCGCAAGGAATCACTTTCTACCAAGATGCGATAGAGATCTTTGGCAGTTTCTTCGGCGCTAGATACTAGCGATACGTTATTGCCCATTACATATGAAATCACACCAGTAAGTAGTGGGTAGTGAGTGCAACCTAAAACTAAAGTATCTACGTCGGCTTTCATTACATCGGCTAAATATTCTTTCGCAATTTTTGTTATTTCCGCACCTGAGGTTTCGCCGCGTTCGACAAATTCAACAAAGCGTGGGCAAGCAATTGAGGTGATCTCTAAATGAGGAGCTGCGGCAAAAGCATCTAAGTAAGCGGCGGAATCAATTGTGGCCCGAGTTCCGATAACGCCGATGCGACCTGAACGACTTGCTGCAACTGCGCGACGAACAGCAGGTTGAATTACTTCAATTACCGGAATCGAATAACGCTCGCGTGCATCGCGCAACATGGCAGCACTGGCGGTGTTACATGCGATCACAATTGCTTTCACGCCTTGCTCAACCAGAAAATCCATTAGTTCAAGTGAAAACTCGCGCACTTCGGCTAGCGGGCGTGGGCCATATGGGCCGCGTGCTGTATCGCCAATATAAAGAGTGGATTCATTTGGTAACTGATCAAGAATCGCGCGTGCCACGGTTAATCCGCCGACGCCAGAATCGAAGATTCCGATAGGCGCGTTGCTCATGTGTTGAAGTCTAACGGGCGAGGTGAAAAGAGCGGTAAATCGCCCTTATGCCCAGAGTTTTATGCCCAGACTTTTATGCCCAGACCTTTATGCCCAGAGTTGCGTATCGAGACCTTCAGTAGCAGCTTCGCTCGCGGCTCCATAAATCCCAGTAGATAAGTATTTCCAACCTGCATCGCAGACAATGAAGGCGATATCAGCCGATTTTCCAGCCGCAATGGCTTCGTTGCCCATCGCAAGAGCTGCGTGCAAAATAGCTCCAGTTGAAATTCCGGCAAAGATTCCTTCGACTTCTAACAAATCACGCACTCTTCGCACTGAATCTTCGGCACCAACTGAAAAGCGTCTAGTAAGCACTGACGCGTCATAAAGTTCGGGGACGAAACCTTCATCAATATTTCGTAATCCGTAAACAACTTCGCCATAACGTGGTTCGGCGGCAATTATTGCAATGTCAGGATTTTGTTCGCGCAGATATTTTCCAGCACCCATCAAAGTTCCGGTGGTACCTAACCCAGCAATAAAATGTGTAACTGTTGGTAGATCTTGCCAAATTTCCGGGCCGGTTCCGCGATAGTGCGCTTCGGTATTTGCTGGATTGCCATACTGATATAGAAAAACCCATTCTGGATTTTGTGCTGCGAGTTCTTTCGCCACTCTAACTGCCTCGTTTGAGCCACCAGCTGCTGGGGATGAAATTATTTTTGCACCCCACATTTCAAGAAGCTGCCTACGTTCCGGGCTAGTGTTTTCGGGCATTACGCAAATTAATTTATAGCCGCGAACTTTAGCTGCCATTGCTAACGAGATTCCGGTGTTACCGCTTGTTGGTTCAAGAATTGTGGCACCAGGTTTTAATAAACCATCTCGTTCAGCAGCATCGATCATGGAAATCGCAGTGCGATCCTTAATCGAACCAGTCGGATTGCGATCTTCCATCTTTGCCCATAGCCGCACATTTGGTGCAGGCGATAGACGTGGCAAACCAATTAGTGGTGTGTGCCCAACTGAATCTTCGAGCGAATCAAAGCGAGCCATTACTAGCCACCAGCGACGGCAGGCAAGATGGTGATTGAGTCACCGCTCTTTAGTTGCGCAGTTAAAGAGCCTATGAATCGAACATCTTCATCATTTACATAAATATTAATGAAGCGACGTAGTGCGCCATTTTCAAGGAGTCGATCAGCTAGCCCTGGATATTGAGCATCTAGATCTGCAATAACTGCTGATAAATCAGCACCGGTTGCTGAAACCAACTTCTGCTCTTTAGTAAAAGGGCGAAGAATAGTTGGGATACGTACTTCAACAGTTGCGCTCATGTCTTAATTCTCTCTGGTTATGGTTATTGATACAAATTGAATTCGGGTAGAACTATTCCGTGCAGCTTGAATTGATCTTTAAGCAATAAATTCGACAGGTTCTTCGGTAACTTTGCCATTGATAATTCGATAAGAACGAAATTCAGTTGCAGGTGCAATCTCTTCGCGGGTAGATACCAAAACATAATGAGCACCTGGTTCGCCGGCATAAGAGATATCGGTGCGCGATGGATATGCTTCAGTTTCAGTATGGGAATGATAGATAACAATTATTTCTTCATCGTTATCATCGACTTCGCGATAGAGAGCTAATAAATCTTTCGGATCAAACTCGTAAAAAGTTGGTGACGCCGCAGCATTGAACATGGGCTTCAGGCGTTCAGCAATTCCGTTACGGCCGATGATTACTCCGCAGGCTTCATTCGGATACTCGTCCCGCGCTTGGGCCAGAATTGCATCGGCCATAACTTGCGGAACTCGCAATACGCTCACAACAGTCATGTCCGTTTTTGTCCTCTTTTGATAGTAACTCAGGCAATCTAATACCTAGCGGTAACCCTCTGGGGTAGCCCTTAATCCCTACAAAAGCAGTCTACCTGCCGAGAAATATTTAAAAAAGTTGCGAATCAGTCGCATATATTCTTGCGAAATCCCTAAATCAGGCGCACCATTTACCTTGGTTCGGATAAAAGTTCGGTTACCAGACGAGACTTTCATATGACTTCTCGTACAGTGACCGGAAGTTATCAGAACGCCAACCTCGCCCGAGGCTGGTTTTACAAAGCCCCACGGAGGCTAATAAATGCAACTAGATAGCAACCAATGGAACTTGGTCTATAACGTATTCTCGTTTGGACTAATTTCAATGCTCGCTTGCACGATTTACACACTAGTTTCTCAGCAACGTGTTCTACCTAAGTACCGTAACGCTCTCGTTATGTCATCAATGGTTACATTCATCGCTGGCTACCACTACCTACGCATCTTTGATTCATTCAAGCATGCATCAGCAAATGGAATGGTCAAGCTTGATGGATCTCAAGATGCATTCAACGAGGCATACCGTTACGTTGACTGGCTACTAACTGTTCCACTACTACTAGTAGAGGTAATTGCTGTACTTGCTCTAACACGCGAAGTTTCTCGCTCACTAATCATGCGTCTAGTCCCAGCTTCAGCTGCGATGATCGCACTTGGTTACCCAGGTGAAATTTCAAGCGATCAGAACACCCAGGTTCTATACGGTGTTCTATCAACAATCCCATTCCTATACATCCTTTACGTACTATTCGTAGAGCTTGGCAAGTCATTGGAACGCCAGCCAGCTGGTGTTGCAGAGACTGTAGGCCGTTTGCGTCTGCTTCTTATCGCAACATGGGGCGTATACCCAATCGCTTACATCTTCAACATCGTTGGCGATGCTTCATCTTCATCATTCGTAACCGTTCAAGTTGGTTACACAGTCGCTGACGTTCTAGCTAAGTGCGTATTCGGTCTAACAATTTTGAAGATCGCACGCATGAAGTCAATGGCAGAAGGAATGAAGGAAGATCACTAAGTTATAAATTGCGAGATTAATCTTGCAGGAGGGAAGGCGGGAAACCGCCTTCCCTCTTTTTTTATGTATAAGTTTTTGTAACAGAGATTAGTTTTTTTAGATAGAGCAAGTAAGATCAGATCTATATTCGTTTGAAAGGAATTCCAAAATTTTAAATAACTATCGCATGTGGGCTTATGCCTTAATAGCTACTGGTTCGATTAACTGGAGCTATCAGCGAAATGAGCCAAACGTGCTTACCAATAGCGCATTTGTGATTGTTCCTGGGCTTGTGCTTTTTGCGATCACCTTTAACAAAACCCTGGCTGCTAAGTTAAATTCTAAAGCGGCGATGGCTTTCTGGGGTGCTGTGGGCGGACTCGCTTTAATTTACGCCTTTATTAACTAACTTTCTTTTTGTTGAGGCGATCCTTAAAAAACTCCCATGCAGAAATAGTCAACAGAATCATGGAAAAACCGAAGAGTAAATCTTCAATTGGCGCACCAGCTAGTCGTTGACCAATAATTTCGGTATCTGAATACATCACAATTTCATTAGAAGTTAGCCACCAATTAGTAAGTAATTGAAATGGCAAAATCAAAAGGTAGGTCAACCAGAATATTCCTCTGGTCATCATTCTGGACTTAAGTACAAATAGATCGAGTACTACTGCTAAACAAACTGCGCTGAGCGCTACGTCAGAGTAAATCATTTGATCTCCTCTTCCTCTTTACCCTCATCAGTTAACTTTGGCCAACCAGTTAATTTGATTAGTGCTAAGTAAGTCAGGACCGTCATAAGGGGAACGATTATGAAGAAGAGAAATTCCTCAATTGGCAGCTTGCCTAAGAGCATGATTCCTAAGATCTGATCTGGGTCAAAGAACCAACTTCCCTTGCTGATTGCCCAAAAATCCCAGATCAAATAGACAAATAGAATGAGCGAGTCAGTTAAAAGAAACAACTTTAACTTTTTGGAAAACTGCAATCTAAACCCGAAGTTAACCCCAATTGCGCAGATTGAGATGAAGATCAAGACATATGAATAATGCAGATGTTCCACACCTTATCCTCTCGCAATCCAGGAATTTTGAGCCTAATCTATAGCCATGAGTCAGACTCTTTTTAAAATTTATCAAGGGGCTGGCCAATTTTCCAGAGTAACTGCCGCGATAGCAGTTTTGCTCTTTGCTGGTCTCCAGATTGCAAACATCGAGATCTCAATTAGTGCTCAAGTCGTGCTTGCTGTAATCGCACTTGCTATTGGTATTCCACACGGGGCAATCGATCACTTGATTACTATCCCCCGTGATTCAACTGGCAGATTTATCGCCTTTATAGCTATCTACACCTTGATTGCAATTATTGCCGCGCTTGCTATTGCGCAATGGAATTTAGTTGGCTTCCAACTTGTAGTGCTAATGAGTGCGCTTCACTTTGGGTTTGGTGATTCGGCCTACGCTAATGAAACCCAAGCAGCAGCTGAGAAGAGTGGTTACTCAAGTTTTGTTCTGGCTAGTTATGCGATTCCGGCTGGTTTCTTGCCAGTGGTCCTACCGCTAACTGACAAACGAACCCTTGATGTGCTTCAAGAACTTAATCCAACTCTGATTAATTGGGCTGGAACTTTTACCGAGCTGCTCAGAAATTCAACTCTGGTATTTGCGGGGATTTCTATTCTGGTTTTGATAACAACTAAAAACAATTCACTTGCGATTGACTTAGTTTTATTGCTAGCTCTATCACTCTTAGCCCCACCCTTGGTTGCCTTTGCGGTTTATTTTGGGTTTTGGCATGCCATTCGGCATACCGCCCGACTAGTTCCCAAATTGCCGAGTGCTATGCAGAAAGTTTCAACTGGTAATACGTTTGCTAGTTTTTTCACTGCTGTCGTACCTGGTCTTTATGCAATCTTAGGAATTTTTCTTTTAGGTATTTTCTTTGTAGCTAGAGGCACCACTGATCTTTCCAGTGATTTTCTCTGGGTTATTTTGGTAATAATCTGGGCTCTGACAGTTCCGCATATGGCTACGACTGCAAAATTTGATCTGCGGGCTTTTAAGAACTCGCTTCGTCCATAAGCGCTTCAACTAAAGTTTCTTGTAACCAGCCCAACCAGGTGTAAACCGCATAAACAGCTCGCAGTGGGTCATCTGGTGCCAGTAACTCAAGCTCTTCGTGGGAATTTTGATCAACTTTAAGTCGTACACCTAACGCCAGTCGCACATCATTGAGGCCGCCTAACCAAGCCTGAGCGCCATCAAAATCAAGAACTACATCGCCATCGGTGGCACTTAGCAAAAGCATGCGAATCGACATGGCATGAGCAAGTTTTTTATCGCGCAACGTGCTTTCGGTGTAACGTCTAAACTCTGCCGCATCGACTCCGTCTTGATACGCGTTAGGTAATAAACGCAGCAAAACTTCATCGTCGGGCGGTGAATCATGAGCTGTGATACCGACCATCGCAGCAAGTGGATCTTCATTCGCATGGTCATGGCGTTCGGCCAATATTTCAATAATCTGTTGAACTAAATTAACCAACACCTCACGTTCAGTTTCGGCAAAGTTAGCAATGTAGGTATCACTACCGTGTCGCAAGAAACCTTCGGTTGGCGTCATTAAATTTGATCCTCGCGCGCAAGCGTCGCCCAGAGCCCATATTCATGAAGGCGTTGCACGTATCGTTCCATTTCTTCACGGGCACCTTTGGCAACAATTGATTTTCCTTCATTATGAACCTGCAACATTAACTCAGTTGCTTTCTCTTTTGAAAAACCAAAGACCGTCATAAACACATAAGTTACATAAGTCATTAAATTGATTGGATCGTCCCAAACTACAACTACCCATGGGCGATCAGAACTAAAAATCGCACTGATCTCGGCCGCTGTTTCTTCAGAAACAGTTGGCTGCGGTTTTAACTTACCCATGGCCCAATCATTTCACCTGGCCATGCATTCCGTCGCATTGCGCTATCTAGCCAGCGCTATCTAGCCAGCGCTATCTAATCAGGACTGCTTATCTAGGCCTATCTAACTAGGACTGTAAATGGCGCAGAGGTTGATTCTGTCGAATCAGCGCTATCAAATACCTGTATTTGATAAGTGTAAACACCACGAATTAGCTCGGTTTGGCTTAGTTCAGTTCCTGCCGCTAGCAAGGGTGCTAGAGCAACAGTGTTCCAAACCTTGCCATCAAAGCGTCGTAGCGCTACTTGGGTACTCGCTGTTGTTGGCGCTGCTGAAACTAATATTTTAAATGAGGTACCAGCTTTTGCTGAAGTTGGAGCAGTAATATTCAATCGTGGGTTTACCGTAACTGAAATTTCAGAACTTAAACCAGCACCACGTTCCCAGCTACCTTCACTAGTAATGCGCAGTTTTCCAGACTTCGCCAGATAAAGCGATGTAGTGAATGATCCAGTTTCACTGGTGATTGATTTTCCAATTTGGCGCCAAGTGCTTTCATTAAATCCCTTGAATTCTAAGTTCACCGGTAATCCAGGAAAAGTTGATTTATCTTTCAAAGTTGCTTGGCCGGTAAGATTTATAACTGAACCATACTTAATCGCCTTCTGATCACTTGCTAGCGATAACAGAACTGCATCAGGTGCAATAGTTAGAGCAGTGGCTCGAATTCCATCGGTAGCGCTCTGTTCTTCCATTCCAATTGTCCACTCAGCCAGGCCACCTATCCGATACTTGGCCACCAATTGCGCACGAGCTAAATAACTTGCCGGGTTCTGATACCAAGCGGTGCGAGTTGCTGTACAGGTAGTGGCTTGGCCGCTGGAGTTGTTGCCGTTATAAGTTTTTTTATAAGTAAAAGTAGCTTCTTGAAATTGTTCGTTATATTTAGGAGTAACGCCATAAGTTGATGCCAACGTTGCAGCATTACGCATTACAAAAGTTGCTGCTTTTGCATTAGTTGATACAACTTTTGCGACATTAGCAGGGCAGGTGCCTTCAACCTTGGTAACCCAATCTCGACCATAACCAGCTAAACCTATGTAAACCTTTGACGCTGGCATTACTGAGATTGCATATTTAAGGGTGCGCTCGACCCAAGCAATTGGGCCAATTGGACCTGGCTTACCAGTTGAATAGTCATATGTCATGATGCGTAAGCGATCAATGTATTGGGCAATCTCAGCCCAGGCATAGACGGTATAGCCCTTTTGTCGCTCAGTTAATGCGAAGTGCACCGGTACGGTTATTGAAAGAATTTTACCTTGCGCCCGCAGCTCTGCACTCAATTCCTTTACTAGTAGAACCCAATTTGGTTTAGTGGTGGGCCAAGATGCAGTGCCATCGACAAAAGCAAAGCCTTCGAAATCTAAATCAATGCCATCGAAGTTTTTGCTCATAACTAAATCCATTATTGACTTGATTACATTTGCTCGATCAGTGCTTTTAGCCAGTAACTTCGCAAGGACTAACTTGTCGGTGCCATCAGTAATTGTTGGGATAATTTTGAATCCAGCGCTACGCATCTTTGTAAGTGGAATATCTATCGCGACACTTGGATTTCCTGGTGTGTAGAGATCCAAAATATATGGTTTTTTAGTTTTGCTATTTAACTTCAAGGTATACCAAAACGGCATAACTTCATTAATCAGATCCGCATTTGCAATCGCGGTTGGTAGCGATGTGCTCATTCCGTAATAAGGGATCCAGCCGGTTAAAATCTTTCGTGGTGTGGGTTTGGCATTCGCTAAATCACTAGGCTGTGCGCTTACAGGCGGCGCAATTTGAATCGCCAAAGCGAAAGTTGCGACTAAGGCTAGCGATCGAAGAAGCTTGAGCAGATAAAATCTTGGCATTGCGGCAGCGCAAAGTGAACGGCGAGTGAATGCCATTAGATTTCGCTGGTAATTCTTCATAAGTTTTGTTCTCAGTTAGGGTTTAGCGTTAACGTTTTTCGATATAGTTCAGATCTTAACGAAATATCGCGAATACCACCTGTAATGAGAGCGAGAAACCCTGATGCTAAAGAAATTAGCGGTCGAGTTCTTCGGAACTTATCTCCTGGTTATTGCTGCTACTGGTGTGATCATTTCGCAAGATGTGTCATTCATTGGGATTGCAGCTTCACCAGCTATAGCGGTAATGATCATGATTCTGGCTCTCGGTCATTTCTCAGACGTGCACTTAAATCCAGCAGTATCGCTAGCATTTTTAATTCTTAAGAAGATTTCCTTAAAGACATTTATTGCCTACGTTGGTTGGCAATTAGTTGGTGGCGCATTCGGAGCTTTGACGCTTAAGGCGATTTATACCCAGAAAGTTGCGGCAGAAGTTAAAAATGGTATTCCGGTGCTGTCGCCACAAGCCACTTATTTAACTGGTTTTGCTCTCGAGTTCATCATGACTGCTATTTTGGTTTTAGTTATTCTTATGATGACTCAAGATAAAGCAAACAAGAACTCAGCTTCAGCGCCGATTGCGATAGCGCTAACAATTTTTTTACTCATTTTAATTGCCGGCCCAATTGATGGCACTGGAATTAACCCAGCTCGTTGGTTTGGTCCAGCTATTGCTGGTGGGTATTGGGAAAACTGGACTATCTATGTAATCGCGCCACTTCTTGGTGGCGTGCTAGGTGCATTTAGTTTCCGCGCCTTAGCAGTTCACAAATAGAAGGAAGCTTAAACACTCTAAAAACAACACTTAGGTGAGTTTAGAATTACTTATCTTCTGGTGCTGGCCGCAACCCAGCATGAATCTCTTTACAGGTTGGGCAGATTGGATATTTCTCCGGATCGCGTGAAGGAATCCACTTCTTTCCGCAAAGTGCTTTAACTGCTTTACCGGTAACTGCTGATTCAACGATCTTCTCTTTCTTTACATAGTGCGAGAAACGATCGTGGCCACCGTCATCTTCTTGTAATTCTGGGCGAGTGAGTAGATCGCCATCAGTTTGTGTATCTTTTCCTGGACGCGAGAAGAATCCCATTCGCTGCTTCATGCTCAAATCTTACCCTGCTCGATAATTGGCTAACTAAAGGGCTTTGAGGGCAAAACGCGGATAGTTGTATGCGGGGTAGAATCTCCTAATGAAAGACCTGCTACGCACTGCTGATTTAAGTCGAGCCGATATTGAGCTGCTGCTTAATACCGCTGCCGACTTTGCCGCGAATCCATTGCGTTCAAATACCGCGCTAGCAAATAAGAGCGTGGCTATTTATATGACTAAACCATCGACTCGTACGCGGCTAGCATCAGAAACAGCCGTAGCCCACTTGGGTGGAACTCCAATTTTTATTCGTGGCGAAGAACTGCAATTGGGTCGTGGTGAAACAATTGCTGATACCGCTCGAGTTATTAGCGGTTATTGTGATGCTTTAATTGTTCGCACTTTTGCCCAATCTGATGTAAATGAGCTTGGTGCCAACGCAACAGTTCCAGTAATCAACGGGTTAACCGATGACGATCATCCAACCCAATTACTTGCAGACTGGGTAACGATTCGCGAAAACTTCGGAAGTGATATTGCTGGCCGTAAATTTGTTTATCTTGGCGATGGAAACAACATGGCACATGCCTGGTTAACGATGGGTGCCATCATGGGCGCACATGTAGTTGCCGCAACGCCAACCGGGGCCTGGGCACCTGATGCAGAAGTTGTTGCACAAGCAAAAGCAATCGCAGCCACAACGGGTGCAACCATTGAAGTTACTGGCGATCCTGAAGCTGCTGCCAAAGATGCCAGCGTTTTGTATACCGATGTTTGGATGTCGATGGGTGACCCAGAGGCTGAACGTATTGAAAAAACTAAAGCACTTTCACCGTTTGCCGTTTCGCAGCAACTCATGGATCTAACTGCCAAAGATTCCATCTTTATGCATTGCCTACCAGCGCATCGTGAAGAAGAAGTTGCCGCATCTGTTATTGATGGTCCTAAATCTGTAATTTGGCGTGAGGCTTTCCATCGCCGCACCACAATTCAGGCGCTGCTGTATCACTTAACTCGTGGTGAACTTCAAGGACGATAAGTCGCTCGGCAATGAACGCAATTTTCTAATCACCCCGCAAGGTCTCAAAAGGCCATATTTGAGGCTTAACGCAGGGCAAATTGAGGGCAATCTCATTACAAGCAGAGAGTCAAAACTCAGCTTTCTCGCGACATACTCATAGGTAAGCGGTAGTTTTCACCCATGTTAATTGCCGTTCCTAAGGAAATTCGTGAGGGCGAAAAGCGCGTAGCGCTGGTGCCCGATGTCATCAACAAATTAACTCGCCTTGGTCTCGATGTGGTTATTGAGTCTGGTGCCGGGCTACATTCGCAAGCTAGTGATGCTGAATTCGTAGCAGCTGGCGCCAAGGTTGAAAGCGGTGATGTTTTAAAGAACGCCGATGTAGTTCTTTCAGTTCAGCCACTTACTCCCGCACAAATGGCTACGCTGAAAAAAGGCGCAGTAACTATTTCATTTCTCTCGGTTGTAACCGCAGCAGATTCAATTGATGCCGCAGCAAGTGCTGGTGTAACCGCGTTCTCGCTTGAACTGGTGCCACGTATTTCACGCGCACAGTCAATGGATGCGCTAACTTCGCAAGCACTCTGTGCCGGCTACCGAGCAGCAATTGTTGGCGCTGAACTTTCACCACGATTCTTCCCGTTATTAATGACAGCTGCGGGCACCGTTACACCCGCACAGGTACTTGTACTTGGTGCTGGTGTTGCTGGCTTACAGGCAATCGCAACAACTCGTCGACTTGGCGCAGTTGTTTCGGCATATGACGTTCGTCCATCTTCTGCTGATGAAGTTAAATCAATGGGTGCAACTTTTATTGAACTTGAATTGGAATCACTCGCAGGTGCTGGCGGATATGCGCGCGAAATGACTGAAGAGCGCGCAGCTAAGCAACGTGAATTACTAACGCCATACATTGCTAAATCACATGTACTAATTACTACCGCGGCTGTTCCTGGTCGTACTGCGCCACGATTAGTAACTGCTGAAATGGTTAACTCAATGGCACCAGGCACCGTAATTGTTGATTTAGCTGCTGAAACCGGCGGCAATGTTGAAGGTTCTAAGCCTGGCGAAATCGTGACCACCGCAAATGGTGTTCACATCTGGGGTGGCAAAGATGTACCTAGCCAGCTGCCATTCCACGCTTCTAGCCTCTATTCGCGCAACGTAGTTAACCTTTTAACGCTATTAACAGTGCCACCAGCCGAAGGCACGCAAGCCGCGTTAAACCTTAACTTTGAGGATGAAATCATCGATGGCTCAGCCGTCACTCATGCTGGATCTCGACGTGGTGGAGGGGCTAAGTAAATGGAACCGATTGCAATCATCTCGATTTTCGTACTAGCGGTATTCGTTGGTTTTGAAGTCGTATCTAAAGTTTCTTCAACGCTGCATACCCCGCTGATGTCAGGTGCTAACGCGATTCATGGTGTGATTCTCGTGGGCGCAATCATCGTTACCTCTCATAGCGAAACCAATCTTGAACTTGGACTTTCAGTTGCTGCGATTGTTTTGGCGACAATAAACATGATCGGTGGCTTCGTGGTTACCGACCGAATGCTCGAAATGTTTAAAGGCAAGAAGACTGAAAAGAAGGAGGCCAAATAATGAGCACCTTCGTATATGACTTAATTGGACTTACCGCTGGTGTCTGTTTCGTGTTGGCGCTTAAAGGTTTATCTTCGCCCAAGAGTGCTCGTCGCGGTAACTTGATTGGCGCACTTGGTGCAACAATCGCAACCGTTGTAATTTTCTTTTACGCAAAGCCTCAAAGTGATGGCACGCCAACTTCACTTCCAATTGATAATTTAGGTTGGATTCTTGGCGCCATCGCAGTTGGTACTTTGATTGGTGTACCTGCGGCTAGAAAAGTACAGATGACTCAGATGCCACAACTGGTCGCACTCTTTAATGGTGTCGGTGGTGGCGCAGCAGCTCTTGTCGCAATCGTTGAGTACTTAAGCCTTGGCGATGTAGCAACAACTGCGGTTGTTATCGCAACCGTGTTCACCGTCGTAGTTGGCTGTGTTTCATTCAGCGGCTCGATTATTACTTTCTTAAAGCTGCAAGAGCTCATGACTACTCGCCCAGTCGTTTTCCCTGGTGGTCGCTTTGTAATCGCTGGCACTTTGGTGGCAGTTCTAGGCGTATCAGGCTGGGTTGTAGTCGCTCTCGGAACCACACCACTACTGATTTTGGCTGCTTTATCGTTGCTATTCGGAGTCTTGTTCGTGCTTCCAGTTGGTGGCGCAGATGTGCCAATTGTTATCTCACTCTTAAACGCATTTACTGGTTTAACAGTCGCCGCTAGTGGTTATGTTCTTGATTCAACTATGTTGATCATCGCCGGAACTTTGGTAGGTGCTTCCGGAACAATCCTTACTCGCATGATGGCTGAAGCGATGGGCCGTTCGTTATTTGGAACTTTGTTCGGTGCTTTTACTGCCAAGCCACAAGAAGCAAGTGGTGCAGCTGAAGATCGCCCAGTTCGTTCGGGATCACCAGATGATGTTGCAATCTTGCTTAACTATGCCCGTCGCGTTGTAATCGTGCCTGGTTTCGGATTAGCAGTTGCTCAAGCACAACACACAGTTCGCGAATTAGCAGACTTGTTAATTTCAAAGGGAATCGATGTTGCATACGGAATTCACCCGGTTGCTGGTCGTATGCCTGGACATATGAATGTGTTGCTCGCTGAAGCTAATGTTCCTTACGAACAACTTGCTGAGATGGATGAAGTTAACCCAACCTTTGGACAGACCGATGTTGCAATCGTGATCGGTGCAAACGATGTTGTTAACCCAGCTGCTGAGACCACACCAGGTTGCCCAATTTATGGAATGCCAATTCTGCAGGTTTCAAATGCGGCCAACGTTATTTTCTTGAAGCGTTCAATGCGCCCAGGATTTGCTGGCATTGAAAACGAATTGCTTTATGACCCAAAGACGATGTTGTTGTTTGGCGATGCGAAGGCCTCGTTGACCAAGGTCGTTAGCGCACTTAAGGGTCTCTAGAACTTCTGCGAGGTTCCGCTTAGCTCGCTTCGATCTGGTTACGTCGACTTAAAAGAAAGAGCAAAGTCTCCTTTAACCAATCGTTCACGAGCTTAGTCGCGGGTCTTCAGAAGGTTTTTGAGACCTAAAGTGCTAACGACTTTGTTCAAGCGGGTGTGGGTTTATTCGAGTTGCGAGATAGTTGAATATTCAACTATCCTTAGCTCAACAAAGGAGCTTTAAATGCCAGCCGTAACCGTTGCCGATATCACTGTACTTCCACGCGTTAAACCCGCTGTTGGAACTCGTGCGCGCGCAGTACGTAGCATCACAACTGCGCCACAAGGTTTCGAAGGCGAAGGTTTTCCGGTTCGTCGCGCATTTGCTGGCGTAAATATCGCGCAATTAGACCCATTCATTCACTTAGATCAAATGGGCGAAGTTGAATACGCACCAGGTGAGCCAAAGGGAACTCCTTGGCACCCGCATCGTGGTTTTGAAACAGTTACTTACATTATTGACGGAATTTTTGATCACTTCGATAACAATGGTGGTGGCGGAACAATCTCTGACGGCGATACCCAATGGATGACAGCTGGTGCTGGAATTCTGCATATTGAAACTCCACCAGAATCTTTAGTGATGAGCGGAGGGTTGTTCCACGGTTTCCAACTCTGGGTTAATTTACCAGCTGCGAAAAAGTGGTCGCCTCCTGCATATCAAGATTTACGTGCCAGCGAAGTTGCCCTACTTGCATCTGAAGATGGCGGTGCGTTGATTCGAGTCATCGCTGGTGAACTGGCCGGACACAAAGGCCCGGGTTCAACACAAACACCGATCACTTTAATTCACGCGACTCTGCAACCAGGTGCCGAAATTCGTTTGCCATGGCGCAAGGATTACAACGCACTTGTTTACACACTTGCCGGTCATGGTTTTGTTGGTGAAGAATCCCGCCCAGTACAGATGGGTCAACTAACTGTCTTTGGTGAAGGCGACACAATTGTTGTGCGCGCTGCAAATGTGCAGGAATCACGTTCTCCAGAAATGGAACTTTTTATTCTTGGTGGCGAACCAATTAAGGAACCGGTTGCCTGGATGGGTCCATTTGTTATGAATACCAAGCGCGAAGTACTACAGGCTTTTGAAGACTTCCAAAAGGGCGTTTTAGGCTCGATTCCAGTGATCGAAAAAGGTCATCGCCCTAATGCCACTTTAAATCGTGGTGGCGAAGGTTCGAAATTGGGTGGTTCAGGTACACCGAATACGACGGGTGTTCCTGTTGCTGATTCCTCAATCGGAACCGAGATCCTTGATGTTCATGGTGCGCCGACAACTCTGCAAGAAGGCTAATTCTCGAAAACTTCTTTAGAATCAATTCACCAACAACTCTGCGCGAGGGTTAGGCGTTCAACTTCGATAGTTGATGAGTGCTATCTAATTTGATTCGGCTAGTTTCTAACCTCTACCACCTGCCCTCTTGTCGCGGCGCTTAACGGTGGATGCGAACCATCCATATCTTTAATGAAGTTTTAATGACTGTGCACAACTAATTTCTTTTGTCGGTGGGTTGATTCAAGATCCACTCATGAGCACAAATGCCACCCGAAATACAGAAATTTCTGTTGCTGATTCGTACTCGGAATTTGATGCCAAGACTGGCGAAATTTTTGATGCGAGCCTAGGCACACCATCAGCTAAAAATGATTCTGTCCAGCTGAAAGATCAAAGCCAAGATACTAAATATCACAGCGAGTCACCTAGCCTGAATGATCGCTTCCAAAATACTTTGGATTCCCGCGCGACAGAGCTACTGAATTCAGTTCCCGGAATCGAAACCTTGACAGCTTTGGTTGCGATAGACCCTGAAGATTTGAGCCGTGGCGCTCGGGTTGATTACTTAAGCGCTGTTGAGCGCCAGACCGGCTGGTTGCAGGCTTTGATTCAACGAGCAATCGTTGCCGTCGCAGGTGCCGAACCTAGTGAGGCCGATGGAATTTATGAAGGCGTTGATGATGCTGAGCGCGAAGATATCTCGGCTGCGCTACGCATGTCGGGTAATTCGGCTCAATACAAGATCGATATTGCGCGTTCACTAATCAATACCTTGCCTAATACCTGCTCCGCATTAGCTACTGGCGAAATATCACCGGCTCATGCAAATGTGATTGCTCGTGAAACTGCGGCGGCTATCCGCGAAGGTTTGCCAGCAGAAGCGATTACTCGCATCGAGGAAAGTGCCATTGCGCATGCCGAGTTTCATACTCCGGCTCAAGTTGGCAATAAAGTGCGCACAATGTTGGCACAAGTAGCACCGAAGGAATTTGAGGAAATTGTTGTAAGAGCGCGCGAAACTCGCAAAGTTTCTATGTATCGCGAGTCAGATGGAATGGCGACAGTTGTGGCAATCCTTCCTGCCGAAGATGCCCAAACCGTGATGTCGGCAATTGAGAATTTCGTTATCCGTGCTAATCGCCGCGATGAAGAGGCACGTAACCACGCTGAGAAAGCCGAGATAATCCGTGCAGCATTCATTGGTCGCGCGCCAAGCACTTACGAAAACGCTAAAAGAACTAGTGGTGCTGGTGTTAGTGGTGCTGGTGTTAGTGGTGCTGGTGTTAGTGGTGCTGGTGTTAGTGGTGCTGGTGTTAGTGGTGCTGGTGTTAGTGACAACCAAATAAAAATGACACCCGAAGAAGAAGCTGCGTTCTCCAATGAATACGCACCTGATCTTAGAACTATGGATATGAAACGAGCTGATGCTTTAAGTGAAATTGCGGGTATCGCTGTTTCGCTCTCAGCAGATGAAGCAAAATCGCATCGCAGATCGGTTTCAGTTAATGTAACTATTGATCTCCCTACCCTGCTAGGACTAAAGGAAAATCCAGGGCAACTTGCTGGTTACGGAGTGTTACCTGCTCAAGTTGTTCGAGCACTCGCCGGTGAAGGAAAGTGGCGAAGGTTTATTACCGACCCAAATACTGGCACTCTTCTTGATTATGGGCGAGATAGTTACCAGCCGCCGCAAGATTTAGTTGACTACTTAATCGCGCGCGATCGCACTTGCCGGTTTCCTGGCTGCAGACAATCTGCCGCTCGTGCCGATATCGACCACGCCGAAGCTTGGGAAGATGGTGGTGAAACTTCTGCCGCAAATCTTGGCGCACTCTGCCGCCGGCATCACCGCATGAAAACCCACGGAGGCTGGAAATTAAGTAGCAACGAAGACGGTTCATGCAACTGGGAATCCCCCGACGGTCACCGATATTTCGTTCCCGCCAGGCCAGTTCTCGACGCCGTTTAGCGGCAACGAAATTTGAAGTTAAACCACTACCTTAGGCACATGATTTGGTGGCCAAGTGAGGTTCCTACTATTCAGTATGGTCAATTCACTTTAAGACCATTGTCCGAAGCTGACATCGATGCGATTTATCAATCCTGCCAAGACCCATTGATCCCGAGGTTCACTACCGTTCCGACCAATTACACAATGGAGTTAGCGCAAGGGTTTGTTCGCGAGAAAACTCCTCGCCTATTTGATGAACGCAAAGCAATTCATTGGGTGCTAACGATTGATAAGGATGCACTTGAAAACGATGTGAATCAGGCTGCATTAAAGATCAACGGTGAAACATTTCTGGGGCCATTTTCAATTCACGGCGTTGAAGAACATAACCACATTGGCGAAATTGGCTACTGGCTTAACAAAGATGTTCGCGGTCATGGCTATGGCTCAATTGGCTGCCGGATGGTCACAAATTATGCATTTGAAACTTTAGGCTTCCGTCGGCTAGCTGGCATAGTTGATAGCGATAACGAGGCTTCAAAGAAAGTGCTGCTAAATGCTGGTTATAAGCACGAGGGTTTAATGAAATCAAGAGTTACAAGCGCAGATGGCAGCCAAATTGATATGGATTTATTTGCCGCAACTTCTGATAACTGGGTTAACCTTTAACCATGGAATCACTTGCGTTTATGGTCGTGATAATTCTTGCTATCTCGACATTTAGCGGACCAATAGCTTTATTGCTGACTTGGATACCTGCGCTTAATCGTGAAAGTACAAGCAACCCGGTCCGCCTGATTCGTAGAATATTTGTAACTTTCTTTACGGTATTGGGAAGCTTTGTTTCGTTTAATCTCTTTATTGTCAGTTTAAATCTAGTTACAACTGTGATAGCAGGGATCGGATCAGTATCTGGATTCTTTGCCGTAAAGCGTGAATACTTTCCAAATGGTTTCGGATTTAAAAAATTCGGCGGCGGATCAGATCGTCGCAATGGACCAAGCGGGCAGCACTAAGTTTCGAAAGTGCAGGATTATTTTTACGGAACTAAATTTTTACAGCACTAATTAATAATGGTGGAGGTGCCGGGAATCGAACCCGGGTCCTTCGGTACTGACATAGGGCTTCTACGGGCGTAGTGCGTTTATCGTTTTCTCAGTTCCGGATCTCTTACACACAAGTATCCGACAAACTCATTTGCGAAACTGTTCTCCGAAGTTGTTCGCAAAGCCAACTTCATGAAAAGCCTTCTGTCGGCGTTAGGTCCCAGTCCGAAGGCGGAGCGCTGGGCTAACGGATTAGAGAGCTAGCTTAGGCAGCTAGGTCGTAATCAGCGGCAGTTGTACTGGCGCTTGATTTTTTGCACAGGTTATTGGTTAACGAGATCATCCTGGCTTCCTCGGCCCGCTTCCCCTATCCCAACATCCAAAGTCGAGACCGTTCACCCCCATGGGTGTGGAAGCAATATTGCTTCGCTATTTAGTTGTCATATCAGGGGTCGATTATTAGCGGAAAATATTTCCGCCAAGAAACCAACACTTGATGTTCTAAGTGTAAGGCAGAGGTGCGACAGGAATCTAATCCGTGATTTATGCGTATTTATCTGCCAACTAAGCGCAAAAGTTAAGCGTTAGTCGTCGTATTTGCTCGAGCGCCCACTCTTGCCACTATTACGGCGCGATATTTCACGCTCAATTTCACGACCTGCTTGCTTTTCCATGAGTGCATCGCGCTTGTCATGGGCTTTCTTGCCACGCGCGACAGCTAGTTCTATTTTGGCTTTGCCATCTTTGAAATAAAGCGAGAGTGGAACCAAAGTAAGTCCGCCAGTCTTCACCTTTGCATGTAGACGTTTGATCTCATCTTTGTGAACTAGCAACTTACGATTTCGTCTTGGTGTGTGGTTAGTCCAAGTGCCTTCGGTGTATTCGGGAATATGAACACCATGTAACCAAAGTTCGCCATTTTCGATCATGGCAAATCCATCAACTAATGAAGCGCGACCGGCACGCAATGATTTAACTTCAGTACCAGTTAGAACCATGCCACATTCAAAAACATCTTCAATTGAATAATCGTGGCGCGCTTTCTTGTTCTGCGCAACTAACTTCTTGCCAACTTCTTTTACCACGATACACCGCCAATATTAGGCGTTAGACCTTGAGGTAGCGACGAAGTGTTATAAGCGAAGCGAGTGTTGAAACGGCAATACCGGTCAGCAATAACCAACCAGAGGCGATCCAGACTTCATTCCAACCAAAGAATTTAGTAAATGTTAATAGCGGTGCAACTTGGCTATCAATCACACTCTTTAGCCCAGCTAGTAAACCAGTTGCAAGGCCCCAGCCCACAAAGGCTGAGAAGATACCTTCGAGCAAGAATGGCAACTGAATTGACCATGAAGAAGCGCCGACTAGTTTCATAACACCGGTTTCGCGGCGTCGATTAAATGCTGCGATACGTAAGGTATTGCTGATCAATAACGCTGCAGTTAGTACTGAAGCTAAGCCAACTAATAACGCACCGTTTCTCAGTACCGACAATAGCTGGAAGAACTTTTCTAAAATCGATCGCTGATCTTGAACTACATCAACACCAGGGCGCCCGGAAAACGCGCTAACTACCACTGCGAACTCGGTTGGGTCCTTTAGTTTCACGCGGAAAGATTCAGGCAACTGATCAGATGAAACATTCTGGGCTATTGCCGACTCTTTAAAACGCTCTTGGAAACGCGTAAATGCCTCTGATTGCGACTCGTAGTAAACGCTATCGACAACGCTTAGCTCTTCGAGATCCTTCTGGATCTGTATGCGTTGATCATTAGTTATTACGCCACCTGAACATGAGGGAGTTTCGCTCAAAGGCCCGCAGAGAAACACGGAAACTTCGATCTTGTCATACCAATAATCCTTCATAGCATTTACTTGAGCGTTAGAAAGAAGTCCAATTCCAAGCAATGAGAGCGAAATAGCAACTGTCACAACCACGGCAAATGTCATGGTCATATTTCGGCGCAAACCGATACCAACTTCGCTCATTAAAAACTTAGCGCGCATTGATCTGCCCCTATTCCTTTTGTCCGAAAGCTGAATAATTCATAATCAACCTGTGTACCCATAAACGCCGCGAACCTGATCACGAATTACATGTCCACCCTCGAGTTCGATAACGCGCTTGCGCATCTGATCTACGATTCCAGAATCATGCGTTGCCATCAAAACAGTGGTGCCTTCGCGATTAATGCGATCAAGTAATTTCATAATGCCTACGCTGGTATTTGGATCAAGGTTTCCAGTTGGTTCATCAGCAATCAAAATCAATGGACGGCTGACATATGCGCGCGCAATTGCCACACGCTGTTGCTCGCCACCAGAGATCTCATTTGGCTTGCGATCAGCTTTATCTTCCAGGCCAACTAGCTCAAGAACTTCAGGAACTTCGCGATTGATTTCTTTCTGCGAATATCCAAGTACATGAAGTGTGAATGCCACGTTTTCAGCAATTGTTTTATTTGGTAGCAAACGGAAATCTTGGAAAACAGTTCCGACCTGGCGACGAAGTTCAGGAACTTTGTGATTTGCCAATTTATTTAAGTCTTTGCCGGCCACATGGATCGTGCCAGTTGATGGGCGCTCTTCGCGCAGAATCAAACGCAAGAATGTTGATTTACCAGAACCAGAAAGACCGACCAAGAAAACGAATTCGCCCTTGGTGATTTCCAAGTCCACGTTTTCCAACGCCGCTCGATCCATCCCTGGATAGGTCTTGCTGACCTTCTCTAAGCGAATCAATTTCAACTCCCTGCATTCGAGGAACACTTCACTTGAGCTGACACACAATGAGCGTGCGCCTGCCTTAACTGTCTTAGTTTAGGTAAAAGCGGCACAAATCGGGCTCTCTAACGCGCTTTTTGGCTGTGAAATCGCGCTGAGACGCGTGAATTAAGAGAAATTAGCTACTGCGACGCCAGCGAATTCCAGCTTCGATAAATTCATCGATTTCGCCATTTAATACAGCGCTGGTATTTCCGGTTTCATAATCAGTGCGCAAATCCTTAACCATTTGATACGGCGCTAAAACGTAAGTGCGCATCTGGTTACCCCAAGAGCCCGAATTATCGCCCTTTAGCGCATTAATTTTTGCCTGCTCTTCTTGGCGGCGTCTTTCCAATAACCTTGATTGCAGAACTGCCATAGCAGTTGCCTTGTTCTGAATCTGAGAACGTTCATTCTGACAGGAAACCACAATGCCAGTTGGAATATGTGTCAATCGAACCGCAGAGTCAGTGGTGTTAACACCTTGTCCGCCAGGCCCGGAAGAACGATAAACATCTACTCGAATTTCTTTTTCATCAATTTCAATAGCATCACTTTGTTCAACCACCGGCACAATTTCCACTCCCGCAAAAGAAGTGTGACGACGTGACTGGCTATCAAAAGGCGAGATGCGAACTAAGCGATGAGTACCCTGTTCGACAGATAATGTGCCATATGCATACGGTGAAGAAACTCGAAATGTAGTTGATTTAATTCCAGCCTCTTCGGCATATGAAGTTTCGAGAACATCAACCTTTAAATTATGGCGTTCGCAATATCGCAAATACATGCGCATCAACATTTCAGCCCAGTCGGCAGCTTCAACACCACCAGCTTCAGAGCGAATTGTTACCAGTGCGTCGCGCTCATCATATTCACCATTAAGCAAAGTCTGAACTTCAAGTTCGCTGATTGCTTTCTTAACCGAATCTAGTTCAGTTCCGGCATCAGCGAGTGCGGCCTCATCGCCTTCGGCATTGGCTAGTTCTAGCAAGATCGGCAGATCTTCAACGCGACGACGTAGCCCCTCTAAGCGGCTAATAGTTGATTGAACGCGCGATAAGCGACTAGTTACCTTTTGCGCATTCTCTGGATCGTCCCAAAGATCAGGAACGCCAGCAGCAGCCTCTAGTTCTATCGCAGATGCGCGCAATTTCGGAAGGTCTAATACCTTCTCAATCGAAACCAGAGTTGCATCGATTGCAGCAATCTCTAGATCGTATTCACGCGCGGCCATGAGCTGAGTCTAGTGGACGCACAAACCCAGTAATAACGCGGCTAAAAGTTGACTCATAAACCAAGTAATGACGCGGTTAAAAATGGACTCCCAAACCAAGTAATAACGCGGCCAAAAGTTGACGCACAAACCTAGTAATAACGCGGCCAAAAGTTGACGCACAAACCTAGTAATAACGCGGCTAAAAGTTGATGCCGAATATCGAGAGCACGCGTTTCTTCACACTAGTTGTTCCAGCCGATGAAGAAAGCTCGACACTTTCAAAGGAGAAGAGTGAAAGTGATATCGGCAGCCAAACTTTTGCAGATGCAGTTATCAAAACTTCAGTGCCATTACATTGAAATTTGCTAATACGAACATCACTTAATTCGCGACGAATTAGTTGTTTACTTGAACCACCGTAATTGCGGTTCGTGGAATTAGCGACATCAGCCAATGTTTCGCTTGCTCGAATACTTGCGGCCCCGCACTCAATTGGGATTACCGGACTCGCATCACTGACTAAAAACGATAGAGCGGAATGCTTGCCTTGATAGTAAGTCTCTAAGTCCAGTGCATGTGCAGCGCTCTGAGCCGCCGATTCAGTAGCTTGCACTAAAGAACGTTGAGCGACAAGTATCGCTGAAATATCGGTAAGCACAACACCAGATAGCAGCACAACTACAAATAGACCAAAGACTAAAACCGAGATTGAGCCATCTTCGCTCTGAAGACGAGAGCGCAACCCGGTTGCCTTGAAGTCATTACGTAACCCGGTTGCCTTGAAGTCATTACGTAACCCGGTTGCCTTGAAGTCAGTACGTAACCCGGTTCCCTTGAAGTTAGTGCGGAACCAGGTTGGCTTAATGAATTTGATTAAACCCAAGGTGAGACCGTTTCCCGCGCAGTTGCGGTACTTATGCGCTTGCCATCTTGGCTGCGCAACGTAATTGTGATTTCGACCTTATTGTCTGGAGATATACAAAGTAGCCCGGCGCAACCAACGTTGAAATCTAAATCGTTGATTCGCTCCTCTTTTAAGCCTAGCTCGCGAGCTCCTGTTTTCATGGTGTTTCGCGCATTTATTGTCGCGCTCAAATCATTTGCGCTAAGAATGTAGGCCCGCACAGATTCGCGAGCCAGAGTGCGCACTATGAACTCGTCATTGCTTAGCGCTGCAAAATGCGAGAGAAAAATAATTACGGGGACAAATAATGGTAGCGCTAAAGCTACAAACTCAACTACTGCACTTCCGCTTTCATTCTTTAGTTTTCGTAGTAGGACTGCAGAATAAGTTTCATTCTTTAGTTTTCGTAGTAGGACTGCAGAATAAGTTTCGTTCTTTCCGTTCGCTAGCTTGCCTCTTTGTAAACTCATTTTTTCACGCACTTTAAACCCCTCTAGCCCTGATCTTCCAAGATTGAGAAACCATGCACGCTGATTGCGCGTTCCTGGCTCCCTAAGTGTGGAACTAGGTTGGGTAGCGCTCGATTGTGTGTCGTCACAACAGCTCGCAAATTATTAAACGCATCAGGTGAGTTGAGATCAATAATCACATCGCCTTTTTCAAAGCGACCCGTAATTGAATTATGTGTTGCCGCACTTTGGGCATAGCTGGCTTCGATGTTGCGACTACTGATTGAAAGCACTAGTTGAAATGAAATCAAAAATAAAGTCATTAAAGGGATAACAACTAAAGCGCTTTCGACGCTACCTCGTTCGCTGCGTAATTTTTTTCCAAAGTCAGATAAATCACGTTTGCGTCGCATCTTCAATAAATGTCGTTTCCGTTTCTCTAAGAAGTGTCGTCGCCACGCACTTCGGAGCCAACGTTTACCGCGGGGCCTAGGCGGCAACCCCGATAGAAGCGAGATAACCATTACCGAATCCCGTTCATGGCATCGAGTGAATTTTTCAAGATAGTAGTAAGGCGAGGTGCCGCAATAGTCCAGATTGCAGTGACTAGCCCAGTTGTCATAAGTACTACTAAAACCCAACCCGGCACATCTCCGCGCTCATCCTTCATTTTTGCTACCAGATCAAAGTTGCGCAAGCGATTGATTCGCCGACCCGCATCTATTGCAGCCTTTGTCATTGCTGACTCAGCAGTACTCAGGATTGTCATTGTCACAAATTTCTTTGGAACTTTCTCAACTTCGATCTTTTTATCTTTGGCAGATTCAATTGCCTTGGTCATGCTTTTCATATTTCCTCATTCCGTTAGTTACTCTGTTTGGTGCACTTTCTTGCTTTGGTGACGGATTAGCTTTCTTGCTTTGGTGACGGATTAGCTTTCTTGCCTTGGTGACGGATTAGCTTTCTTGCTTTGGTGACGGATTAGCTTTCTTGCTTTGGTGACGGATTATCTGTGGTGAGAGTGTCTTGGTTACATAAAGCCATTTAAATTTGAAAGTGACGGCCAAAGTGCAAACAGCATCGAGACCGGCAAGATCAGAAAGATCACTGGAATCATCATGGAAATTTCGGCTTTACCGGCTGCGGTCATAATCTGATTGCGATGCGCGGTTCGTGATTCCTGCGCATGACGTTGTAAGACTTCAACAATCGGTGCGCCGCGTAACATCGCGGTGATCATGGCATCGATAAATCTTCGAATAGTTACCGATTTAATTCGACGCCCCATCGCATCGAGTGCCATGTGAAAAGGCGCTCCTGCAATGACATCTTTTGTGACTACCGCAAACTCGGTTGCTAACTCACACTCTGAACGAGCCGCAATTGTCGCCATCGCATTTAAGGGGGTTTGCCCCGCCGATATCGATAACGTCAACATCTCAATTAGCGCAGGAAATTCGGCATCCATCTGTGCCCGCCGCTTTACAACCGCCTTGGTTAAGTTGCGATCAATAAAGAGAAAGGCCAAGTAACCAGCAATTACTCCCATGACCAAAGCCCCAGTAAATGAAGCGCTTTTGACCCAAATCATTAGGGCAATTACGAGAAAGGTAAGGAAGGCTGTGGCGATCTGACTGCTGCGAAACTCTAGATATTCATGCTGGCCAGTGCGGTTTAACTCAAGCAAGCGATCGCGTAATTTACTGCGATCATCGATATTCGCAGCGAACTTACGGTATTTAACTCTGCTTAACTTAAACGCTTTAGCTTCATCGCCTTGATCTGAAGCCACAATCAAGTAGGCAGCCATGACGGCCAGTGCGCCCGATAGAAATAGCGCGTTCATCGAGAAACTCCACCGAGAGAAACTTCTAGATTTAGGTTGATTTCGTCGCTGAAAGTAATCACCGAGAAACTCCAAACACACGCGGTGGCTTGGGAAGAGCACCTAACTTATTCATCCAGAGATAAGCGATAGCGGTCATAAAGATGCCAGCAATCAAAATTACGACACCGGTGCTTGTTGCGTACGCAGCAGCTGTGGCAGGTTGAGTCGAAAGCAACAATAGAAGTAACCAAGGTGCAGCAGCCGAGAGATGAGCAGAGTTCTTAATCCAACCGTGCTTAACTTCAATCTCTTTACGCAGGGCTAAATCTTGCCGAATGAAATCACCAACCATTCGCAATATTTGTAGTAGATGTGTGCCACCCAGTGAACGCGAAAGAATTATCGCTTCAAAGATCTGATCACTGGCATAGTGCGAAAATTGATTCTGTAACCATGTAATAGCGGCTGTGAAATCACCATCTTTGCGAACCTGTCGATTGAATTCTGCAAAATATGGCGCTAATTCACGAGGTCCTCGTTCGGCCAACTGTGAAAGTGCCTCAACTAATGACATTCCCGATTGGATTCCGGTAATTAGATGATCAACTACATCAGGCCAAAGTAATTCGAATTTTGTTTCGCGGCGTTTGGCAGATGAAATCAGAAAAGTGAATGTGATCACTGAAGACATAGCCGCAAAAGCCAGTGCAATGGGAATAGAAGAACTCAGAACTGTAATGGCAAAGCCAACCGCAAGCCCAGCTGCAGCTGAAATAGCTATCTGGCGCCACTTTGGCGAGATAACCTTCATCGCTTTATCAATTCAGAATCCAGGGCCGAGAACTTTTCGGGGTGAGGCAGCGACCCCAATCCGCGCACATAGCTGCCAGTTTCGGCATGCCAGGTAAAGAGTGAATCAACTTCAGGATTTAGATTCTCAACTCGCCCCGTTACAGCGGCTATTTCGCTAACCCGACGAACTCCGAAACGATCAAGAGTCACATGCACGATTAAATCAATTGAACTAGCGATGGTCGGAGCGATAAAGCGATGTGAAATATTCTCACCAGCAAGCAATGGCAAGATCTGTAATTTAGCTATCGCATCGCGCGCTGAGTTGGCGTGCAACGTACCCATTCCTGGGAGCCCTGAGTTAAGAGCAATTAATAAATCTAAAGCTTCGGATTCGCGAACTTCACCAACCACAATACGCGAAGGCCGCATGCGTAAAGATTCCTTAATCAATCTTCGCAGCGAGATCTCGCCTTCGCCTTGCAGATTTGCGCTACGTGTCTGCATTGCTATTACATCAGGTAACTGTGGCGCTAATTCAAAAACCTCTTCGATCGTGATCACGCGCTCGGTAACTGGAATCGCCGAAACTAATGCATTGAGCATTGTGGTCTTGCCGGCTTGAGTTCCGCCGCTAACCAAAATATTGATTCCGGCAGAGACACTTTGTCGCAGCATTTCTGCCATCTCAATAGTCATCACATCACGTTCAGCTAATTGAGCGAGTGAAATTTTCTGTAGCAAATGTTTGCGGATATTAACCGCCCAATGTTGAGGAGTTATCTCAGGAATCGCAACATGTAAACGCGATCCATCAGGTAAACGGGCATCAACGAATGGCACTGAAAGATCTAGCCGACGCCCACTCCAGAGCAATAACCGCTCAACCAAATTACGCACTTTTTCAGCCGTCAGCAACAACATTGTGAGTTCAGAGCGCCCACTACGAGCTATGAATATGCGCTCGGGTGAATTGATCCAGATTTCTTCAATTGTTGGGTCAGCCATAAACGCTGAAAGTGGCCCAAATACACTTGTGGAATCAATCGCGGAATCAGACATGAAGCGAAGGTAATTATCAGAATGCTTTTATCTTAAGCACACTGAAAACTCTGTGGACTCCAAGCCAATGTGCAGGAGTAAGCGTAGAAACTGACTTAAACTCCTCAGGACATCCCTACAAAAGGATAGAACTCCATCTCGTCCAACACTCTGACTGCGAGGCTGATATGTCCAAAAGTACTAAGCGAAAGGTGGCTGCAATATTTGCTGCCTTCCTCTCTACCTTTCTTCTTACCGGCTGCATAAAGCTGGATATGGATTTGACGGTGAATCTCGATAAGACTATCAGCGGCACTGTTATCGGAGCAGTTAGTGATTATCTGGCAGAGATGGCAGAAGAATCTGGCGATACAAGTTCGAATTCCTTAACTTCAGAACTTGATTCACTCTTTGATGAGAACACTCCGGGCGTTACGGTTAAAGAATATAAGTCAGGCGGATATACTGGTCAGCAATATATTTTGGATCACGTCGCTATTTCAGCGTTAAGTGGCGAAAGCTCTGATCCAGATGGTTTTAATATAAAAGTTGACGGTAACCAAGTAAACGTTTCAGGAGTCCTGGATTTAGCAATGGATGAAGAGACGACTTCGAGCTTAGATTTATTTGGTGCCGACTTAGCAAAAGGATTGTTCTCAAGTGCTCAAATGAGAGTTGCGATTCGTTTTCCTGGAAAAGTTATTTCCTCTTCGGGTGAAATTAGCGCTGATGGAAAGCAAGTTGTTTGGACCCCAGTTATTGGTGAACGAAACGAGTTGAGTGCAACCGTAGAACTTCCAAATACCAAAAAGATACTGCTCTACGCTGGCATCGGAATAAGTGCGTCATTACTGCTATTTATCGCATTTTTTCTCGGGCGAAGGGGCAAGAAGGCTGCGGAGGAAATTCAGGCGAAGAATCCCGAAGAGGGGACTCTGGAAAATGATCTCCCCAGTGAGAATTCTTAACCAAAAAAGTTAAAAGAATTCTTAGAATCTAATTTAGTTAACCAACTTGGTCAGTTAGAACTTATTTGCTCCATCGCAAATAGTCACTGCCACTAGGACAGTTGATTAGATTTCTACAGAAGACGCCAGGCTTTTTTTGGCCAATGCTTATAAAGTCACCATTTTTATCAACAATCGGTGCCCAAGAATCTCGAGAGTTTTGGCCGATCCAAATATTTGCGAGTTCTTCATCAAAATCTGGATTTATATTCGCCAGAGTTCCGGTTCCGACTGAGCCTTCAGGCAATGGATAACCTTGTGTTGTGCCCCTGGTGTAAGTCATTAGGAAGGATCCACGTGCTGGCGGGCTAAGAACAGGATTTAGCGTATTGACTATCGAGATTGTCATGATGATTGCCAGATTGTTTTCTTGGTCAATATCCCAAACATAGCCACCAAAATTTTTACCCTCTTGGGTAACAGGTACTGACTTATTAAAACAGTTACCAAGACCGTATGAGGCAGTTACAACCGCTCCTTTATATCCTTTTCTTTTGGCTTCAGCACTCAAAGTTAAGTTAACGCCGGTAGCTGTAACACTGTATCCATCACACTCAACTGCATACGTTGCCGCTTCGACTTTTGGCAACACTGCTGCGACAAGTGATTCGACTGACGTGGAAGACCCTGAAGTGCTCGAAGAACTTTGCTTTTGTCCGCCAACTAAAAGTTTTGTCTCGGTCGAAGCACATTTAAGTGAAGCTGGGTATGTAACAACTTTTGTCTTCTTATTAACACAAAGGACGTAGCCAGTCTCAGGTGTATTGGAGGCATCTAAAGCAATCGCCGTTGTTGAAACAAGCATGATGCTTAAGACCAAAGTTGCGATTGCAGACTTAGCTGTTACGCGCTGATTTCCGAGATTCATAGCCGAAATTTACACCGCACTTTCAGAGGTGACAAATAGCGTTCTCGCATGAGACGTGACGATGAGGCGTGACAAATAGCGTTCTCGCACGAGACGTGACAAATAGTGAGATATTCGTAATTCTTATCCGCGTGCGAGCAACATTATTCGGAGCCTATTCTCCCTGGTTGCTGCCTATCGCTATTTACCTGCTTGCTCGCTGGAAACCAAGCCGCCACTACATCGGTTACTTGGTCTGCGCCGTTGTCGCATTGCTATTTGTAGATCTCGTAGTAAACCCGCAAATATTTAAAGGCACCTTCCTTCAAGAGAGCCTATTTCATGGCTCTTGGTTTAACCCCAATGTCACATCAGTTGCATTGGCCATATTTACATTCTTAATTCCCGCGACGTTAACGCTTGAGTTATCAGAAAATAAGTCAATTACTATTTCATCGCGCTATTTAGATCTTATAGTTTTAGTTGCCATAATTCTTTCAGCCTCGATTATTGGGCTCTTTGTTTTCTTGCTGTCCATATTTTCGAGATATCGGCAGATTCTCTTCAGTAATAAGGCCTACGGTCTAGCGGCATTACTAGCTACCATGACTTTCACTTACTTAAAGTTAGACCACATTTCTAGGTCTATAGAGATACGTCTAAGTATTTGGCGAAGCGCAATCAGAATGCTGGAAAGTAACTTTCTTTTTGGAATTGGCCCGGGAAACTTTAAACACTTCTTTCTTGAATACCGCGAGAATAAGCTTACAATTCTTAAAAACAAGGACTTAATCCAAGTTGACCCACATAACCTGATACTTAATTCGCTCTTAAGTTTTGGTCTTCTTGCGACGATCGTATTCATCGTTTTGGTCATCTACTTATTGGCGCGTCAGCTTAAAACTTATCGAAGTGATATTTCGTTAGCGATCTTACTTTTCACATTCTTTGCCCAAGCCATGATCAACGTGAACAGCGTATTTGTTAATTCAGTATTCGCATTCACATATGTTCTTTTAAAGTATAGAAGCGATCAACCAGCATCTACCTAAATAGGCATTATTGACCGTGCTCTTTTGCGCGGCTAGCTCCTTAAACTCTAATTCGTAAACCAGATTTCATTTAAACGTGTGAACTTCTTTTTAGCCGCCATGTGACCGTAAACATCAAAGAACTTATACACACGATTTATTCAGACCAAATTACATAACAGCAAAAGAGCATAAGTTCCGCAACGTGTTGTGACCCCCAAATGCTGCCGAGTAATCGGTGGACTTTCATCTGTCGAGTCTTTCCTCGATCTACAGATGAAAGGGGGTGAAGCCAATGGAGCCCAGTTATAACTGGACCCAAATTGCGGTGACTTTGATTAAGTCTATTTTCGATTATTTGTCGAGAAAAGGCCAAAGTCGCCGCGATAACGGCGACTCTGGGTAAAGCCAGGGCAGAACACGAAAGAGCCCCTCAGGAATTTCTTCTTGAGGGGCTCTTTCTATCACGAATAAGAACGATCACACAATAGTTTAGGAATAAGTTGTGTGTTTTGAAAAACTACTCTCTGATTTACGAAGTAACTCTCCGTAATTAAAATCAATTACTTGTAGACAAATCCGCAAAAAAGAAATGGCCGCACATTTCTGCGCGGCCATTTTCATAACTTCTTAATTGCCCTCTTCATCCTCGGTGTATTCATCAACCTCTATCGGATAGAAGGAAACGTAAAAACTTGTTGAGTTTGTAGCTTTCTGGCCACCTGCTGCTGGTACTAGCACGCGGAACTTGTATTCGCCTTCGCAGAAGACTCCGCTGCAATATGAATTAAAATATAGATTGGCGCTTCCCTTTGTAGAAGTTGTTGCGGAGTCTTCTTCTTTCCACTTCTTACCCCAAAACTGCAGAATTACTTTGCGCTTGGGTGAAACAGGCTTTACTTTTACAGTTATGTAGCAAGTCCAATCTGGTTCATCTTCAAAGATTGCATACTCATCTTCTTCATCGTAGTAATCAGCGCAATCACCGTTGATCGAGTAGCTCACAGATTGAGCCGCCGCCTCCGCCTTACTAGGTGCAAAGAAGAAGTTAGCAATCAAAACCGCAGCCAAGGTAAAGGTGGCCAGGATTAGTGACTTTCGTGAACGAAGCAGGGTAGCTGAGATGAAATTCATGATCATAGGGTAAGCCCAACCCTAGAAATAGCAAAGGTTTACGCTCAATTTTTCATTTGTGGCGCTGGAGAACCAAGCCCGCACCCTTCGGGATTGGATTAGCCCAGAAACCTGGCAAATCTAAAGTGATGGCACTCGAGTAATTTGTAGGAAGCCTAAAGGGGCAGCCATCACCGATCTTAGTGACTCGCTAGCGTTATCTCTAGACTTTAGGGCAATAACTTTATCTTTTACCTAACAAAGCACTAATGGCCGCACATTCCTGCGCGGCCATTAGTGCTACTTACTTAAGCTGTTATTACGCCGAGAACTTAGTGAATTTAAAGTCCTTCACCAAAGTAACTGGAGCCTTTGAAAGACCAGAAACTGTGTATGAAATGGTGCAGGTATCAGCAGAAAGTGCTCTAACAACGCCCTGATTCTCAACGCGGCATGAGTTAGGTGTTAGCGACTCCGCTGACCATTTAGATACTCGCGAGTTTGGAACCTTGATGTATGAACGGTACGGCGAAGTTTCGAGTGCATTGAACTTAGACATTAACTTCTTCATGTTTGAAGCTTCCTGGGCATATATCACGTAGGTGTCTACAAACTTTGTCCAGTAAGCAATATCTTTTACAACTGCAGTCGCAGGCGCTGGCCCGGTCTTGAAAGTTACCGACTTCATCGCAGGATAGTCATCGATTGAATTCACGTAGAAATCAAGTGTGTATGTTGTATCTGGAGTTAAGTTCAAAAGCGCACCATTCCATGATGATGTGTAAGCACCGTAGTTGTATGCTTTTGGATATGTCGCAGCAGGACCGGTGTATAGAACCGAATCAATATTGGTTCCCTTCCATGAAAGTGAACCGCCTGTACCTGTTCCATCATCAGCGAAAGTCACTGAATCAACAGTTGCCTTAACATTTCCGCGAACGCGTGCAGTTGGTCCTGAACTACCTTGGCCAGGAACATATGAAGGATCTATTGTGAAGAAGTGAACACTGAAATAGGCACCGCCACCAGTCTTAGTTCCCGCGACACCACTCTTCGATCCAGGAGCATTCTTACCGTTAGTGAAACTAGTTATGTAGGAGGTAGGAAGAGGATCTGGCAAATTAATTGTTAAAACATAAGTAGAAGTAGCACTAAGACCTGTCCATTGTGGAGTCATCTGCATTAATCCATTTGTGCCCGCACCCTGGACGCCGGCTGTCGTGGCAGGAACTACAGTTGAACCCGTTTTTAGTTCCCAAGTTGTTCCAAAAGGCCAGTTTGGGCTGATACCTGTGCAGTTTGTGAATGTGGCTAAAACCATCCACCCACTACTAACTGGCTGATCATTTTCTGCGGCAGGCAAAGCGCAGTCAACCGCAACATTTACTGTTGGAACCGCTTGGCTTGGTGTTGCAAAAAGAACTGAGCTAGCAGCAAGTGCCAGGACAGTCAGAATTCGGGTTGTCTTCTTCATTTAAAGGTTTCTTCTTCCAGGTATTTCACTGCGGAAAATTTAATTGTTAGAAACACGCGAGGTGTTCGACAACTTTCCGCAAAACTGCCAGCCGTTGGCAACTGGCCCATTTTAGGCTACCTAATGGCTGGCCCCTTACCCATCTAAGAGATAACCCTTGTCATTCCTGAGAGTGCCAAATCGAACCTAAGCAGCGCCTGTAAACCCACCCAGACAATCGTTAACTTCCCGTTACCCGCCCCGCACCCTTTCAGCCTCGCTTACATATCTTTTGAGCGCGCTGCTGGCTATTTTTGGCCCATGAGAAATTCAACCCTTGCCCGCACATCCGCCCCTGCCCGCCAAAGCGCATCGCGCCGCGCATTCGCACTCGTTGCGATCGCTGTTATGGCCGCCGTTGGTTTGCCCGCAGTTGCTACCGCAGCTAACCCGGCAATCATCACGCTAACCGTTCACTACCAACGCGCTGCTGGCGATTATGAAAATTGGAACTTGTGGTTATGGCGAAACGTAACAACTGGCACAGATGTTGACGTTGATAAGACTGGCGTTAAGTTCACCAGCGAAGATGATTTCGGAAAAATCGCAACCGTTGAAATTAATAACATGGACAAGTTTGAAAATCTCGGAATCATCGTTCGCAAGGGCGAATGGGTTGCTAAAGATGGTGAGGCAGATCGTTTCATTAATAAGTTCGGCGCTGATGGCAAAACCGAAATTTGGTTACGTCAAGCTGACCGAACAATTTATTACGAAAAGCCAACTGGGGAATTTGTAATTCCAGAAACAAATAAATTAGCCAAACTTTATGACTCACCAGAATTCGCAGCTAAGTACACCTACACTGGCAACGATCTTGGTAACACATATAGCAAGACTGAAACCAAGATGCGACTCTGGGCACCAACTGCCACTGCAGTAAAAGTTGTTACCTACGCAAAGGCTGATACCCCAGCTGCCCAAGGTGTTGAAACTGCAATGACCCAAGATGTCAACGGAACGTGGGTTGCCAAAGTTTCTGGCGATCAAGACGGTTTGATTTATAACTATCGCGTCACTGTCGATGGCAATACCAATGAAGCAGTTGATCCATATGTTCGCGCCACTACGATTAATGGTGCGCGCGGAGTTGTGGTAGATCTTGCCAAGACCAACCCAGCTAACTGGAAGAAAACTAAGCCACTATTTAGCGGCAAGACTGTCGATGCTGTTATCTATGAACTACACGTGCGCGACTTCTCAATGGATGTCTCAAGTGGAATTCCAGCTGCGGACAAGGGCAAGTTCTTAGCTTTCACCCACCTAAACACCTCATTTAAAGGCCAAAAGACTGGCCTTTCAGCGATCAAAGACCTAGGCGTTACTCACGTTGAGTTGCTGCCATTCTATGACTTTGCTTCCGTCGATGAAGCTAACCCATCATTTAACTGGGGTTATGACCCACAGAACTACAACGTTCCAGAAGGTTCATACAGCTCCGACCCAGCTAAGCCAACTGCTCGCATCACTGAGCTAAAGCAAGCGATTCAAGCAATGCACGATCAGAAGTTGCGCGTGAATATGGATGTTGTTTATAACCACGTCTATAGAGCAGGCGACTTTAGCCAAGAGTTAATCGTGCCGGGCTACTGGTTCCGCACCGATGAATCTGGCAGCTTAACTAACGGCACTGGCGTCGGAAACGACACCGCATCAGAGCGCCCAATGGTTCGCAAATTTATTGTTGACTCAGTTAAGTACTGGGCCACTGAATATAACCTCGATGGTTTCCGCTTCGACTTGATGGGAATTCACGACATTCAAACCGTTAACGAAGTTACTGCAGCGCTCAAGGCAATTGACCCGACCATCATTGTGATTGCTGAAGGTTGGAACATGGGAACTCTGCCAGATGATCAGAAAGCAAATCAGAAAAATATCGCTAAGTTGAATAACGTAGCAATGTTTAATGATCAAATTCGTGATGGTCTAAAGGGTTCAGTATTTATCCCGGCTGATCCTGGTTGGGCAACTGGCAAGTTAAGCGCCGCTGCAGATATCTATCCAGGCATAGTTGGAAATACTGATTACAGCGCATCATTCCTAAACAAGTGGACAACAACTGCCCCTGGGCAATCTGTTAACTATGTTGAATCACATGACAACTTGTCATTAGCCGACAAATTAACTGCCAGCGTTAAGGGCATCAGCCCAGCAGGCATTGCGCAGTTAAGCCAGTTTGCAACCTCAGTTGCTTTCTTAGCGCAGGGCGTGCCATTTATGCAGGCTGGCCAAGAGTTCTTGCGTTCAAAGAATGGCGATGAAAACAGCTATAAATCAAATGATGAAACGAACTCGCTGAAGTGGTCAACCAAAGCTAAATTTGCGGCCACAACCAAGTATTACCAAGGGTTAATCGCCCTTCGTGCTGCTCATCCGGCTTTCCGCATGAACACAACGGCTGAAGTTAAAGCCAACTTGAAGTTCCTAACAACTACAAACAATGTGATTGCTTATTCACTAAACGGTAAGGCCGTTAAAGATAAGGCGAAGACAATTGTGGTTATCCATAATCCAAATCCAGGTGCTTCAGTAGTCACGCTGCCAAATGCAAAGAAGTGGTCGGTTGTAGTTAAGGGCGGCATCGCTGGCATCAAGACACTTGAGACCTTCTCGAGAAATAAAGTAAGTGTTGCTGGTCAAAGCACCATGGTGCTGACTCAGTAAGTTGTTACGCAAAGTAGTTTTTCGAATAGCTACAAAGAAGAACTAGTTCATGATAGAAAGAACCCCTCAAGAAGTAATTCCTGAGGGGTTCTTTATGTCGGGCTCCAGTTTTACCCAGAGTCGCCGTTACTGCGGCGACTCTGTCTTTTCTTCGCTAAGTACTCGAAAATCGAACGAATTAACGTCACCACAATTTGGGTCCAGTTGTTACTGGGATCCATTGGCATCACCTCCTCTCTATATCGGTCGGGGAACTACCGATATAGAGTTCGCAACTGCGCTAACGCACTTGCAACAAAGAAGGATCACAACACGATGGGCAACTTACGTCCAAAGAAATATGCAAAATAATTAGAGTAAAAAGCTGTGGATTAATTTCTTTACTTTGTTGCATAAAGAAATTTCAAGTAACAGAAAGTAGTTCTGCGAATCGCACAAATAACATTGCGCAGTAATAATCATGCGTGGTTAAATAAGCACAGAGGGCGTAAGCCCCCTGCATGACTTGTTCGGTCATGAACTTAGGTGGTTGTCCCGTCCAATTGCGTGGGCGGGATTTCCTTTTCTCGGGCCCGCCCACAAACCCGCACGCTCTTCGCAAAGTCATCACAGAGATTCCTAAAGGTCTAAGCGCACTATCTGCCTATGAGCAAAGGCATCCAGCCAGCGCACAGAGAAAGGCTCACCATGAAAAACACACGCACCGCAGTAGCCGCCCTACTTATCGCCGGCTTCGCACTAACTTCAACCACTTCATCATTTGCCGTAGAAACCACTAAGGCCGAACGAGTCGCAGCCCGCGCCGCATTCAAGGCCCAGATGGATACCTTCAAAGCCGCAGCAGCAGCCCGCCACACCGCAGCCGATGCTGCCCGTGCCACCATTGATGCCGCTCGCGCAACCGCTAAGGCTGCCAAAGCCGCAGCAACCTCAGCTGATCAGAAAGCCGCTGCCAAAGCTGCCTTCGAAGCTGCTAAAGCTGCCGCTAAGGCAACAGTTCCAACCAAGCCAGTTAAGCCAGCAAAGCCAGCCATCTTGGTTAAGCCAAAGCCAGCTGTAACTCCAGGCTCATAACGCAACTCCAAAGCGCTTAACCGCGCTAACCAAGTTTGAATCCTCCTCTAGGGATACAAAACACCCACCGTGGATTATCGGTGGGTGTTTTGTTTTGCTCAAGCAATAAGCACTAGGCAGATAACATTGCCTTATGCGCATTCTGTTAACGGGTTCTCGTGGAATGCTCGGAAGTTCAATCAAGAAACATCTAAATGACCCCAAATTTGATCTCTTGTCACCAACAAGTGCGGATCTCAACTTGCTCGATGGGGAAGCTGTTCATGAATACATCAAAACCCAGAAGCCCGACGCAGTTATCCACGCTGCCGCACGAGTTGGCGGGATTCAAGCCAATATAGATTCGCCCTACGAATTCTTAACTGAGAACATTCGCATGGATTCAAACCTCTTATCCGCTTCCCTGGAATACAAGGTTCCAAATCTCCTTTATATGGCGAGTTCGTGCATGTATCCGCGCGAAACTTTTCAGCCTATGAAGGAATCTCAGATTTTAACTGGAGCGCTTGAGCCAACGAATGAGGGCTACGCGCTGGCCAAACTTGTTGCCACCAAGACAGTTGAGTTAGCGAGTAATCAATACGGCCTGAACTGGCGTTCCTTAATACTTTCAAATCTTTTCGGTCCTGGCGATCATTTCAATTCTGACAAAAGTCACCTGTTAGCGGCGATAATCACAAAAGTGGAAGCAGCAAAGCGCACAAATTCCCCAGAAATAACCATGTGGGGTACGGGCAATGTTCGACGTGAATTCACCTACGTTGAAGATGTCGCTGACTTTATTGCCACAAAAATTTTTAGCCTCAAAGATCTTCCCGCTTTGCTAAATATTGGCCTTGGGCAAGATTATTCAGTGATTGAGTACTACCAGATGGTGGCGCAATACGCGGGCTACGCGGGCAAGATTACTGCCGATGCCTCAAAGCCTGAAGGAATGAGGCAAAAGCTGATGAATATTGAAGTCGCTCAAAAATTGGGCTGGAATCCGACTACAAATATGACCGATGCAATCGCAAAAACCTATGATTGGTACATTGATTCGATGCGAGGAAATATCTAATGGCTAAATATTCACTAGCAAGCACTACTTGGGACGAGCAAGAAATTGATGCCATAAATGATGTTGTTAAATCGGGTAAGTACAGCATGGGCGAGCGCGTACTCGCTTTCGAGGCAGAGTTTGCGAAGAAGATGGGCTCCAAATTTTCCGTAATGGTGAACAGTGGCTCTAGTGCCAACTTGATCTTGGTTTCTGCCTGCCGATATCTAAAGAAACCTAAGTTAATGCCAGGTGATGAAGTTATCGTGCCTGCGGTTTCATGGAGCACTACTTACTATCCAGTCACACAGATTGGCGCAGTTCTTAAATTTGTAGATATCGATCCAGATACCTTAAATATTGATGTAACTAAAATCGAAGAAGCAATTACACCAAAGACAAAAGCAATATTGGTAGTTAACTTGTTAGGAAACCCTGCCGATTGGGATTCACTTAAAAAGATCGCCGACAAGCATGGGCTTCTTTTGCTCGAAGATAACTGTGAGTCACTTGGTGCTACTTTGGGTGGAAAACAACTTGGCACATTTGGGTTGGGTGGAACTTATTCAAGTTTCTTTAGTCATCACATTTCTACAATGGAAGGTGGCCTAATCGCCACAGATGACGAAGAGCTATACCAAGTAATGAAATCTCTTCGAGCCCATGGCTGGACCAGAGATTTGCCAGAGAAAAATCATGTTTACGATAAAACTGGCAATGCCTGGGATGACCTATTTAGGTTCGTACTCCCTGGCTACAACGTAAGACCTCTGGAAATGGAAGCTGCAATAGGCTCAGTGCAGTTGCGCAAGCTAGATAGTTTCATAGCTGCTCGCCGAAAGAATGCCAAAATATTTCAATCTGCAATGCAGGGTCTGGACGGGTACCGAATTCAAAAAGAGAATGGGGATTCTTCCTGGTTCGGGTTTTCATTAATTCTTGAAGGAAAGCTAAAAGGCAAACGCGCTGGTCTAATTTCAGCACTTACAGAAGCAGAAATAGATAGCCGCCCAATCGTTACCGGAAACTTTGCGCGAAACCCAGTTATCGAACATCTGCCTCATTTAGAAATTGGGCCCTTGCCCGGAGCTGATGACATTCACGATAATGGCTTATTCGTTGGCAACCATCACTATGATTTGAGTAACGAGTTAGATTTGTTGATAGAAACTCTAAAGAATTTCGAGCGGAGTATTTAAGTGAAAAAAGCCCTGATTACAGGTATCACTGGCCAGGACGGCTCATATTTGGCCGAGCTTCTAATCGAGAAAGGCTATGAAGTCCACGGGCTAATCCGCCGCTCATCAACTTTTAATACCTCTCGTATTGATCATCTTTTCCAAGACCCACATGAAAAAGGCGTGAAATTACATCTTCATTATGGAGATATCACTGATGGTGTTGGCTTAGCTAATTTAATTCGTGAAATTGAACCTGAAGAGATTTATAACTTAGCCGCGCAAAGCCATGTTAAAGTCTCGTTTGAAGTTCCTGATTTCACCGCACAGGTCGATGCCGTTGGAACTATCAGATTGCTTGAAGCAATCCGTGCATCAAAGATAAATACTCGTTTTTATCAAGCTTCGACTTCTGAATTATTCGGAAGCACACCCCCACCACAATCAGAATTGTCCCCTTTTGCCCCACAAAGCCCATACGCCGCAGCAAAACTTTATTCATATTGGGTAGTTCGAAATTATCGTGAAGCGTATGGAATGCATGCTACAAATGGAATTCTTTTCAACCATGAATCCCCCCGCCGTGGCGAGACATTCGTAACTCGTAAAATCACAATGGCAGCAGCAAGAATCAAGCTTGGGCTTCAAGATAAGTTGTACCTTGGAAATCTCGACGCAATCCGAGACTGGGGTTATGCGAAAGAGTATGTAGAGAGTATGTGGCTAATGCTGCAGCAAGATCAGTCAGATGACTATGTTGTAGGTACTGGAGTCGGTGCCACTGTTAGAGACTTCTGTGACGCGGCGTTCTCGGCACTAGAGTTGGACTATAAGAAATATGTTGTAACTGAGGATCGCTATCTGCGGCCAACAGAGGTCGATGCACTTATTGCGGATGCTTCAAAAATACAAATTAGCCTTAACTGGACTGCCGAAACTAAGTGGAAAGAATTAGCAGGCTTAATGGTTGACGCCGACTTAGTTCTATTCACAAAATAAATTTTAATGACATGGTGTAAAAGTTGAATAGCGAACCTTTCTTTATGGTTAAGACATCAGGCGGTGCAGCGGCGCAATGCCTAGGACTCATGAATGCAATTTATGTGAGCCAAAAATTTAGAAGGCCATTTAAAGTATCTCACTATCCATATAGCACGGGAACATTTTTCCCTTTAGCAATTGAATCACTCCTTTACGAAGACGAATTGTGCAATGTTTCAGTAGCAACAAAAGGGTTGAATTTGAAAGAAGATCCAACTGTAGGCACTGTAATTGCCGAACACCCATTAGTTAATCGATTCTTAAGTTATGAAAAGTTTCTTTACATTTTAAGAAAATTACGCATCTACAATTTGGTTAAATCAATAACTGGCGAAAATGTCATAGATTTCTCTAGCACACGCTTAAAGGGGTCACATGGGGAAATGAAATCCATCTCTGGTGGATTTATTCCATTGATGGAAAGTGAAGTTATGGAAGAATTGAGAAAAAGATTTAATTCATCGGGCTTAGCTTCGCCTTTTGCCGAAATAGACAGTAATAGCCCCGATGTTGTCATTCACTATAGGTTGGGTGATAAAAGACGAACATTTGAAAAATTGAATTTAGGTATTGATGGGGTGGTTGATCCTAAAACATTTCGAACAATATTAGAGCAAGAAAATTTGCTCACGAGCTTGTCAATCTATGTAATTTCCGATGAGCCAATTCTTGCCCAAGAATTACTTCGAAGGGTTGGAATAGAGGCTCGTACGTCTCAATCGAGCAACAATATATGGTCAGATATTGCTCTAATGGCTAGCGCTAAAATATCTATAAGTTGTTGGAGTCAGGTATCGCAACTCGCTGCAGTGTTCAATGTATTTAATGGTGGAAAGGCTTTTTATGCCAATATATCGAGTACCGGCTTTAAACCTAAATGGAGTATTCCAGGGGCAACACCATTTACCCCTAATTTCTTGCCTGCCTCAGATCCTGTTTATGAAATAAATTAAAACTAGAGCTGATTCATAAAGTCTCAAAAATCATGCAGGTTCGCATAAATTGAATACAAATCCCGTGCCGACTGTATAGAGTTGGTGTGTGAACCTCACGATATGCCTTATAACTAAAGGCCGAGAAGAGTATCTGGAACCGCTACTTGAATCACTTGAAGGCATATTCCAATTTGATTGGGTGCAGATTCTAGTAATTCTCAATGGAACAGATGAAGAAATATCAAGGCGTATATCACAGTGGGCAAAAGATAGAAAAAATGTGATTCTGGAAACTAGGGAAACCAATGATGCTCGTCCATCTATACTTTGGCCTTTAGTTAAGAAGCATTCTGATGGTTGGTGTATTTTCATTGCCGATGACGATCTATTCAATTTTGAAATATTGCCTTACTGGCAAGATTTAGTAACAACTGAAAGAAACTTAGTTGCTGTATCCACGGCCGCCAGAGTAATCGACGTGAGTGGGCGCAAGACAGGAGAGATAAGAAATTCGGATTTAAGTGCTGATTTGAGCCAAGTCGAATCTGTCGCACTCTCTATACATCAGCCACCATTCGCATGGCCAACACTATTTTTTGACATATCTAAACTTCCGGAAGAAATTCCCAACTCGAGATATGTATTTGATTGGTGGGTTGGTATTCACCTTGTGCTAAGTGGTGAAATTAGATTTTTAGATCAAATTTCAATTTCTTACAGGAATCATCCTTCTCAGGAAAGCCATTTGGCCTCAAAGCAGCGTAAATATTTTGAAGCGTTTATATGGTTTGAAAGACTACTTGAATCTAGAAGCTTTAATATGTGGATGTTAAGTTTAAATGAAAAAGAAATTATGGATTTTTGGAGATTATGCATAGAGAAGCCACCAATTTATGGCGATAGTATCTACTCTATTCTAATCCTCAATAAGATAAGAGTGACCATAAGTGGTTTTACAAAAACTCCCCTGGAAGAGATTAAGTTACTAGGAGATTTCGCATTTTCAAATGGGGTACTTTTAAAAAATCAAGATGTTAGTACCTTGCTGCGCGAGAGTTACAATAATTATTCTACCGAAAGTAACGTTAGTATTGAATTCTTGGAGGCCACGTGCGGTGAGACTATAAGAATAAAGGCGTTCTTCTCATCCCAAGATTCAGACATATATTTCATCGGATGTGCCCACTCAAAAAGCGTTAACCCTGAAGAGATAATTATTGATTGCAGTGTACTTACTTCTTACTCCCCTGCTATTTCGGCAGACTTAATTTTGGTTTCCGTCACTGATCACTTAGAAAAACGCGGTAAGTTAAGTTTTAAAATAACGCCGAAAGAGCGTATTTTGTTGCTTTACATTAGGAACGTTAGGAATAGCTTGCCCAATCCTATTGTTAATCTTATTCGCAAGATCCTAAGTTAGTTTATTTCTAGTCAAGAATTCATTTAGATCTCGCTTACATAATTCCAAAGCATCTGCGTCGCTCATGATTAATTCTTGCCACCAATTTATAGTGCTGACAACTGCTTCAACTTGACTCCAAGCAGGGTGCCAATTTAGTTCCCTAATTGCCAAAGAAGGGTCTAAATCTAACGAGTTGGCTTCTTGGGTCGAATTTTCCACAAGAGACAAATTTCTCACTTCGACAGGAAGCTTCCAGCAATTCTTAGCAATGTCTGCAACAGAACCAACGCTAAGGCTTTTCTCAATTGGTCCAAAATTATATGCGCTACTACTTTTGTTCCTTAAAACTGCGTCTAGAGTTCTTAGGTATCCAAATAGTGGGTCCAATGCATGCTGCCAAGGTCGAGTACTTCTTGGGTTACGAATTTCAACTTGGCTGCTCGAACTAAAACCCCTAATTAAATCAGGTAACAATCTATTTTCTGACCAATCGCCACCACCAATTACATTCCCTGCTCTGACAGAGACAATTTGTGGCCCTCCAAAGTTCTGAGAAATTTGCTGCCATGCAGCAATAGCAGCTTCAGAACCAACCTTACTTGCGCTGTATGGGTCTTTACCTGAAAGCGCATCAGATTCTAGGAATCTTTTCCCGGATTCGTCATTTTTATAAACTTTATCTGTAGTTACCGCAACTACACCTTTTACAGAGTTGGCTTTTATAGCAGTATCCAAAATATTCACTGTGCCCATTACGTTGGTTTCAAAAGTTTCGATGGGTGCTTCAAAAGATTTTAAAACTAATGGTTGCGCAGCCATATGAATGACAGCCGAGGGCTTTAAGTTATTAAAAACTTCTTTTACTACATTTAAATCTCTTATGTCACCATAGATTTCCGGTATTTTGTTGGTTCGACCAAGCCTCTTATATAGAGAGCCTTCGACTGGCGGAAGCGCAAACCCAGCGACCGAAACTCCGAGTTCCTCAAGCAATAGTGTCAGCCAAATACCCTTGAATCCCGTATGCCCGGTGATCAAAATCGGCCCATCTAACTTTTTGAGCCGCTCGCCTATCAAGAAATCCATAAAGAAACAGTAGTCTTTACTCTTAAGTAATGAGTAAATTCGAGGCCAAAGTCAAAGGGTGTTTCAGTGAGAGATAGCATGGAAGTTTTAGTGCAGGGTTTAGTCAGTGAAGCATTGTTAGAATTACATCCTAAACATAATTTTGTTCCGGGCCAGTCTGCAGTACCAGTGACTGGTAAGGTTTTTGGAGCACCAGAAATAGAAGCTGCCGTAAACGCGTCCCTAGACTTTTGGTTAACTTCTGGCCCATTTACTGAAAAATTTGAATCGCGCTTTGCTAAGACGGTTGGCATGCGGGGCGCTTACATGGTCAATTCGGGATCGTCAGCAAATCTTTTGGCACTAACCACTTTAACAAGCCCGAAAATTGGAGACAGGAGACTTCTTCCTGGTGATGAGGTTCTAACTGTCGCTGCCGGTTTTCCCACGACCGTAACACCAATTTTGCAGAATAATTTGGTGCCTGTTTATGTAGATGTTGACATGAAAACATTTGTTGCCAACGTAGATGCTATGCGTGAAGCCATAACACCTAAGACAAAGGCAATTATGATGGCACACACGCTTGGTAATCCCTTTAATTTGGATGTTGTTCAAGAGTTAGCGAATAAATATGGACTTTGGGTAATTGAAGATTCATGTGACGCACTAGGCGGTACCTATAAGGGGCAAAAACTAGGAACTTTTGGCGATCTATCAACATTTAGTTTTTATCCGGCACATCACATCACGACCGGCGAAGGTGGTGCTGTACTAATTAAGAAAATTGCTCATAAAGTTATTGTTGAGTCAATAAGGGATTGGGGTAGAGACTGTTGGTGTCCACCAGGGTGTGATAACACATGCTTAAAGCGCTACGAATGGCAACTAGGTGATTTGCCCGAGGGCTATGATCACAAATATACATATTCTCATCTCGGATACAATTTAAAATCGGGTGATATACAAGCGGCCATCGGACTAGCTCAATTAGACCGCCTCGATTCATTCATTGAAATTCGTCGTGAGAACTGGAAATACTTACGCAATGGCTTAAATCACTTGCAGGAATTCCTAGAATTGCCTGAACCAACCGAGAATAGTGATCCTTCATGGTTTGGATTCGCGGTTACCGTTAAGGACACAAGTCCTATATCTAGAAATGAATTAGTTGAGAAGTTGAATGAGAGGAAGATAGGAACTCGTCTACTTTTTGGTGGAAACTTACTGCGTCAACCAGCTTTTCAGGGAACCCCAAGAAGGGTTGTAGGTGACCTCAAAAATACTGATTTGATCATGAACAACACTTTCTGGGTTGGTGTTTGGCCAGGGCTTAATTCCAAGATGCTCGACTACATAATTGAAAACTTAACTGAATTACTAAATAAATGAAAGTAATAATCTTGGCTGGAGGTTTAGGAACACGATTAGCAGAAGAAACTGATGTTAAGCCGAAGCCCATGGTTACAATTGCTGGTAAACCAATAATTTGGCATATAATGAAAACTTATGCTTCTCAAATTGAAGCCGAGTTTTATATTGCGACAGGCTACAAGTCTGAGGTCATTGATAGTTATTTGGATTCGGATACTTTCAAATCCGAAAATCTCAAGGCGAATTCAATTTTTACTGGCCATGAAACTTCTACGGGTGGGCGAATCAAAAAAATTCTTGAGAAAATTGATGGCGATAAATTCATGGCTACATATGGCGATGGCGTTTGCGATATAAACATAAATGATCTCTTAGATTTTCATAGCAAACATAGAAAAATCGCAACAATTACCGCAGTGCGACCAGCTGCGAGATTTGGAAGGCTCGAAATTGATAATGGAAAAGTATTAAATTTTTCCGAAAAACCACAGTCTCAAGAAGGATGGATCAATGGTGGTTACTTTGTTTTCAGTAGAAAAATTGAAACCTACCTTGAAGACTATTCTGAGCCGCTGGAGCATGGCCCGCTTTCAAATCTTTCTAAAGCAGGTGAGTTAATGGCTTATCAGCATGAAGGCTTCTGGCAGCCTATGGATACCTTGCGCGAGAAGATTGAACTTGAAAATTTAGTAGTAGAAAATAAAGCGCCTTGGATGCAACATTTTAGATGAAACAGTTTTTGATAATTGGAAACTCCGGATTTATTGGAAGAAATATTCAGAGTAAAGTTTATTGTCGTAATTTTGCGACAATAGGGATATCTTCCAAGTTTATTGAATTAAAAAATTCCGAAGATAGTCAAATAATCGGCAGAACATCGACCGACTTAGATTTAGAAATTCGTAAATTTCTAACTAAAGAAACAATTGTAATCAATGCCGCTTGGATAACCAACGACCGAGGTGAACGAAACAGCAGTGACCATATGGAGTGGGCTGATTTGGAGATATCGCTGATTGAATCTGTAATTTCTGCTGGGTCTCGGTACGTATCGCTTGGATCAATAGCGGAGATGGACGATTTAGTCATTTCACCCTCGTATGGAACCGTTTACTCGAAAGCCAAAGCAAAAGTTTTTACGCACTTAACGGAAAAATATGACGACTTCCTATGGATTCGTATCGCCTCAGCTTACGGACAATTCGATACCAGAAAATGGCTAATAACCGAGCTCATCGAGCATGGCGAAAAATTGAATTTAAAGAATCCAAATGCGGTCCTAAATTTGTCTGATGTAGAAACTATCTCTTCTCAGATAGTCCAGAGCGCCTTGAGTGAACGTTGCGGATCAGTCAATCTTTGGTCTGAACAATGGATGTCACTTGAGAGTATAAAGAAATGCTTTGTCGATCGAGGAAATCCAATACTTGCCACAAGTAATTCCAAGTATTTTTCAGAATTTGACCCAGATGGACTAAAGGTTGATTCTCAAAGTATCTTAAAGTTCTTTAATTCAGCTGTAGCTTAGCTATAAATCTGAACTTGTGTTCTTAGAACCCATCTTAGGAAGAGCCTTTGCTTCGTTGGGAACGATGAATTCAAGCAATAAAGGCCCTGAAGAATGAGAAGCAATAAACTCATAGTCTTCTTCAAAAGCAGAAATGGTTGAGTACTTCCTTCCTGGGATACCAAAAGCTGATGCTACGGAACAAAAATCTGGAGCACTGTAACCTTCCCTGGTCCCAATGAATCTACCCTCCATATTTGTTTCTTGAAACTGAGCAACCATGCCATGTTGATTATTATTGATAACACACAAAGTTATAGGAAAATTGTTAGCTGCAAGCGTTTGAAATTCTGCAATACTGAGTTGAGTGCATCCGTCGCCAGCTATTACGATCCAGTGGCCAGTATTTGCTACTGCAGCTCCTATTGCAGCAGGTAAAGCAAATCCCATTGCGCCCATGCCTCCCGAGGTAATAAATCGTTGGTTAAGGCCAATCTGCAAGGATTGTGAAGCCCACATTTGATGTTGACCGACATCAACAATGTATCCGTTTGAATTTGAAAACATTTTGCCGATTGCTTCGAGGAGGAGGCTGGGGTTGATTTGTAACCCGGAGTACTGTTCACTCTCTTGCGGCCTTGCTTCTTTCATTTCGTTTATCTCTGCCATCAAATGAGAGTAATCTATGTTCTGATCGCATCTATTTACTTCAGTAATAAACTCAAATACATCTACATTCCAGGCAAAATTAGTTTTAATGCGACCATCTAATTCATTGGGGTCTAGATCGATACGGAATAAAACTTTCCCGTTGATGAAACCTGCGTGATCTGTTCCAGTTTGTCTGACATCCAATCTTGTTCCAATACAGATAAGTAAGTCTGACTTAGAAATAGCGTTATTCGCCCAACTGTTTCCATAACTTCCGATCATTCCAACTCGAAATTCAGAATTAAAATCTAAAGAATCTATTCCCATAAGTGATTGAACGACAGGAATCTTTAACTTATTTACCATTTCTCTAAAAATATCTGTGGCTCTTGAAGCTCTTATGCCACCACCTGCCAAGATAAGGGGCCTCTTCGAACTTTTAAGCAACTCAAAGAGATTTGCAACTGACTTTTCTACGTCATCTGAAGATTTAGTAACTGAATTCGGTGCTTCCGCACGAGTGTAAAAATCTATTCTCTCCTGCTGAACATCAATTGGTATGTCAATAAGGACGGGCCCTGGCCGACCATCGTGTGCCATTTGCCATGCTTTTTCTAACTCTAACTGCAAATCTGTTTCAGATGTTATGCGAATTGCGTACTTCACAATTGGCTTCACAATTGAAACGACATCAAGCTCTTGGAATCCATTCTGTCTTTGATTCGGATTAAGCCTTAACTCAAGTTGGTTAACTTGACCTGTCACAAATAGTGCAGGAACTGAGTCAAAAAAACATGACCCGATAGCAGTAATTAAATTTGTTGCGCCTGGCCCGCTCGTCCCCATCGCAACTGCTGCTTGTCCCTCTACTCGCGCATAACCTTCGGCCGCAAAGCCCGATGCTTGTTCATGCCTGTTATTGATTAACGTTGATTTTCCAAGTCTTTCAATTGAATCAGCTAGGAAAGCAATCATCCCGCCCGATAATTGAAAGACCGCATTAACATTCTTATCTGCGAGAAATTGGGCGAAAAGATCTGCTTTGTTCTTTACCTCAAAACTAAGCGAGTTATTTTTCATGGTCGTAAAGAGACTGAGCTGAGCTAATCTAATCTAACTTTTCCAGAAGCAGTTTCAACTTCTACCGCAACAATGCCAGCATCGCCATCGTTGGTATCGGTTGAAACCCATTCAACTTCAATGCCGCTACCAATAGCGGCCTTTACTTCTGAACCAAGCCATTTGGAAATTGCTGATTCGTCGCCGGCTATTTCGATCTTTACTATCTTGGCAACTGCTTTGCCATCTGTTGAAGGGTGATGATTCTTGATCCATTGAACGAAGAAGGGCATCTGGCGATCCTCTAAAGTTCCAAGTACGCCAATCTGCTTCCAGCTTAAATCTGTTCCATCGGGCTTGGTGCGATGACCATCTACTGCTGGTCTACCTAAACGAGTTTCAACTGCTGCAAGATCTTCAACTGCAACAACCCAAGTAAGCCATCCGCCACCTTCTGCAGCGCGCTTTGAGACAGCCTTGCCGAATGGCGATGAATCAGATGCTGGGTGATCTAGTGGGCAAACAACTTCAATGTATTGACCATTAAGAAGAGGCGCTGTGAAGTTACGAGTACCAAATCTTGGGTGTACTCCACCATCGACAAAGGTGGTTCCTAAACGAGAACCTAATCGTTGGACAGTGTCGGCCAGCTGGTCATGAGAAGTTACATATGAGACATGGTCTAGGCGCATGAGCAAATCTTGCCCTATCTACGGGGGTGCTTTTTACCATCCTGTAACTAAGGCAACCATCCAATAAGGTATGCCTATGCGAATTTTGATCACTGGCGGAGCCGGTTTTATTGGGTCCCACCTGACTGATCGACTAGTGGCCGATGGGCACCAAATCACGATATTGGACAACCTGGCCACGGGCCGGAAGGAAAATCTTGCCGCACACTTAGGTGGAGATAGTGTCACTTTCATTGAGGGCTCAATCCTCGATCTTCTCCTATTAGACGGTCTGATTAAAGAAACTGAATACGTATTCCACCTAGCTGCTGCCGTTGGCGTTTTTAACATCGTTAATCACCCGCTAGATAGCATGATGACAAATATTAGAGGCACCGAGAATGTCCTGGAATCCGCTCACAAGTATTCAAAGCCAGTATTTGTGACAAGCAGCAGTGAGGTTTACGGAAAGAATACCTCGGACTCGCTCAAGGAAACTGATGATCGCATTTTGGGTGCACCGGTCAAATTAAGATGGTCATATAGCGAAGCAAAGGCGATCGATGAATCTTTGGCTTACGCATATTGGGTTGAGAAGAACCTAGAGACAAGAACTGTTAGATTCTTCAACACCGTAGGCCCCCGTCAATTAGGTGCATACGGAATGGTGGTTCCCCGCTTTGTTAAGTTCGCGCTAAATAATGAGCCAATTACGATTTATGGCACTGGTGGGCAGACAAGATGCTTCGGTCATGTTTATGATGCTATTGATGCAGTTGTTCAAATCGCCTTTGCTGAAAATACAATCGGAAAAGTAATTAACGTTGGAAACAACTTTGAGATTTCTATAAACGACTTAGCAAAAAAAGTTATTGAACAAACAAACTCAAAGAGTGAAATTGTTTATATTCCTTACGAGGAAGCCTACGGCGATGGGTTTGAAGATATGGAACGTCGTGTCCCAAATATCGAGCTAATCAAGGCGTTAGTCGGATGGGTTCCTAAGCGTGATCTCTCAACCATGATTTCGGACATTGCTAATTTCTTAAAGAAGTAAATATGGTTGCCAAATATAACCGAGTTATGTTTGTTACTAATTCACTCTCAGGTGGCGGTGCTGAAAGAGCGACAAATATTTTGGTTAATGCACTGAGCGATGCAGGTGTTGAGGTAGCCCTTGTCGCGATAAATAATGGCCTAAGTGACTTAGTCGAACCTAAATGCCCAGTCTTTGAACTAAATAGACGATGGCAAGGTGGTGTTTTAACGCTATTTTCTGCATTCTTTGCTTTCCAACGTGAAATTTGGAAATGGAAACCAAATGTCATTGTGCTAAATTGCGATTTACCAGAACTTTTAGGCAGTTTGTCTCTCGGAAAACACAAATTAGTAGCCGTTGAACACGCTACATTTCCTTGGACAAAGAGAATTCAATTAGGCAAAATTGTACGAAAAATTCTTGAATTCAGGCGCGTGCGTTGGGTATCAGTTTCTGACCATTTATCCATCTGGCAAAGTAGGCAGATCCCTAGAGTAATTAAGAATGCAGTTCTAATTCCAGTCCAAGTTTATGAAAAAGTATTCACAGATATAAAGAGAATAAATTTTGTTGGGCGATTGAGTATTGAGAAGCAACCGAATTGGATGTTGGACATAGCAAAAGAGACCAACGTGCCTACACGAATAATTGGTGACGGAGTCCTAATGCAGGAACTGCAGAAATCGTCAAAGGACTTGGGTGGTGAAGTAGAATTTCTAGGTTACGTGAGCAATCCTTGGGAATACTTTGAAGATTCAGATTTACTGATCGTGCCTTCTCTATTTGAAGGGGATGGATTAGTAGTCGTAGAAGCTTTAATTCGCGGTATACCTATTTTACTAAATGACATTCCCGATTTAAGAAGATTCCAGTTACCAGAGATGAATTACTGTAAATCAGTTTCTGAATTTGCTGCTGCAGTAAAGAGTAATTCGGAATCGACTGAGAATTTCATAGTCCCTCGAAATATTGTTGACCGGATTTTAAACAATCGAGATCCGAAATTTGTGGCAAGCCAATGGGGTGATTTTTTGAATGAAGTCCACACAAAAGGTGAGTTCTAAAGAGAATAGACGCCGCTCAGCGTTGAAAAGGAATTTGTGCAGTCTAGAATTGGAATCGAACGACTCAAAAGTGGTTCAACACTTAAGCCCTTTTGATTAATTGTTATGACGGCGACGTCGCAGTCCCAATCTTCAGAAACCGGGCTCGTGCCTTCCCAAAGCGGGACAAGTGGATCAACCCAAGCAACTTCAGCACCCCTAGCAACTAGAGCTGCCCTCAAGGCACTTGCTGGCGTCTCGCGGACATCGCCAACACCTGGCTTATAGGCAACTCCCATAATTAGCACTTTAGGAGCGCCTCTCAAGCCCTTGGCAAGCTCTAGAGCCCGTTCTGCGACGTAGATAGGCATTTGATTGGCAATCTCATCAGAGCGCTCCACCAGGCTAGCTACTTGCCCACCTTTTCGTGCCCACCAAGTCAAGTAGAGAGGGTCAACAGGAATGCAGTGGCCACCAATGCCTACACCTGGTCTAAATGGCATAAAGCCATAAGGCTTAGTTGCGGCAGCATTTATTACTTCATGAACATTAATCCCCTGAGCACTACACAATTGAGTGAATTCGTTGATCATTGAGATGTTTACTAACCGGAACGTGTTTTCTAGAATCTTTGCAGCTTCGGCAATCTCAGGAGTTGAGGTAGCAACAACTGAATCACAGATTGAATTGTAAAAAGCTAACGCGCGATTCTGGGATTCTTCATCAATACCGCCAACCAAGCGCGGCGTATTCTTCTGATCCCAAACCGGATCACCTGGATTAACTCGTTCTGGGGCTGAAGCATAAAAGAGTTTGCTAGCGGCATTTGATTTCAAACTATTAACTAGCGGAATGATCACATCTCTTAAAGTCCCCGGGTAGGAAGTCGATTCACTCACGAAGAGTGTTTGATTTGAAAGATGCGGAGCCACGTCTGTAGTAGCGCTCTCAAGCAATTTAAGATCTGGCTCACGAGCATCATTTAATGGTGTTGGAACACATATAGTGACGACTGAGGCATGCGCAACATCTGCTGGATCATTAGAAGCCATGAATTTGTTCGCCTCTATTGCTTTTGCTAAACGAGCATCTGAAATGTCTTCGACTGGGCTTGATCCTGAGTTGAGTTGTTCAACACGAGATGCAGACTTTTCAATTCCGATAACTGACCATCCAGCATCAACGGCAGCCATAGCCAATGGAAGCCCGACGTAGCCTTGACCAATAATCGCCAATACCTTCGAGCGATCGCTCAGATCTATGCCAGCCATGTGTATTCGGGCTCCAAATTTCTTCTCAAGAAATCAAAATCAGTTACCTTGAAGGTTGATAATTACCTGAGCCTATCCAACCAAAAGGGCTGAAGCATCAATATCGGACTGGCTACCAGGGTAATTTCGTTTAATCAGAACGGCGATCTCCTGTGCTGACGCTTTATTGCCAACAGATAAGTAATTCTTGATCAACTCAATCAGGCTTGCGTTGTTCCAAGGGTCGAGTTCTTTGAGGCGTTCACGGTACTTAATCGCCTCTGAACGCTTGTTAAGGGCTTCCCATGCAGCAGCCGCAAAATAATTACCGTAGTACGAACGTGAATCAATTTTATTGATTTGGTCGATCATTACAAATGCTTCATTGGCTGCACTTTGATTAAAAGCTAGACTAGCAAGTTGGATTAAGTATTGGGGGTTATTGCTGGCACTTTGAGACTCGGCAACCAAGGCTGGAACATAAGTCTGTGTTGTGTAAGAACTTGCATTGCTCTTAAAATTGTAAAGTGCTGAGGATTTTCCTAAAGCTGGAACCAACGTCACCAATACCAAAATCACAAGGATAAAGCTTGCTACATAAGTAACTGGAAACACGCTTTCGGCATTATTTGGCTTCGCAGATTTTCCTTTTGATGCTTTTTCTTTTATGTCCTGTTCATCAGACTTACCTTGCCCTTGGCTAATTGAAACAGCGACTAACACGCCGCCGGTAATCCAGAACCAAACGCCGACTCCTAAACTATCTACCGTTACAATATTGATTGCGATTGTTCCTAACCAAATTCCTAGCAACGCGCCAACCTTAAATTTATCTTCGCCCTGAAATTTGATTATAGACTTTAAGCCAATTAGTGTTACGAATAGAACCAGAAGTAGGTATGGAATGAATAGCGCTAGCCCGCCAGTTGCTAGTAACTGCAGATAGATGCTGTGTGCGTTATCGGTAATCTGGCCCTGAACAACTTGATTCTGGACTGCGTACTCGCGGTAGAACTCGCCAAAACGATCTATGCCAACACCAAAGATTGGGTGATCTTGAAACATTCCAATTGCTGCGTTCCAGTAATCAAAACGGTTACGAAGCGTCCCCTGATATAGCTTGCTCGCAAGCGGACCTATGTTTAGGACTGCTAGTGCTACTGGAGCACCTGCTATTGCTGCGGCAGCTAAGCCAATCTGGCCATAACGTTTATTTATCAGCCAAAGCTTGACCAAAATTATTACTGTGGCGCCAATTAAAAAGCCGAATACGCCTTGAATCGAACCAGAGCGCCAAAGAATATAAAGATCTGCGAGCAAGCCAATTGCATAGATAACTTGATACTTGTGGTCTTTGGCAGCGAGTGCCAAATAGAGAATTGCGATACCTGATAGACCAAGTAGTCCTGAAGTGAAGTTAGGGTTACCAAGAGTAGTTATGAAAGGGTTGTAATCAATCTTCCAGCCAACTGGGTCTGCGCCTAGCCCTTGAAGGATGCCATAGAAAGTCAGAAGTAAACCTGCGATACCAAAAAATGTGAAGTATCTGTTTACTGACTTTAGGTTAAATACCAGTGAGCTAGCAACCATCAAAATTATCATGGCAAAGTAAGAGAGAAAACCATTATTACGGTGGAACTCACCAAAAATGGCTGTGTACTTAACATCGGTAGCAAAAGTAGAAACTAGAAGTCCAACAGCTAACAACCCAATTAAGCCAAGACCAATTTTTTGGTTACTCGAAGAAAGTTTAGGTGCGCTCAATAAAGCAGGAATTACGAGCCCTAACGCAATTGCGGCAAATAAAACCAACACAAACATCTTAGGTAGGTTGATTGGGTCTTCTAGCTTTGTCCAAATTGTTAAAGTGGTGAAAACGCCACCCAATAGAACAAAGGTCTGAACTTTTCTGGCTTCAAGATCGCTAAGTGCTCTAGCTAATTTCATAAGTCAAGGGTACCGAAGCTCTCTAAATTTCTAGTTAATAAGCGAAGAAATACTCATTTAAAAGGCCGAAGCCCGGTTCCTGTAAAGGAACCGGGCTTCGGGTTTGGAGTCTTTTAACGGACTCCCATGAAGCTTGGGCTAATTAAGCCTTTACCTTCTTAGCAATCTTGGCAACTAGTGTGCTCAAGGTTGTGACCTTTGCTGTCAATGCAGCCATCAGCTTTGTAACTTCAGCTGAAAGAGCAGCAACTGCTGCTGTTGCAGCGTCTGCAGATTCTTTAGCTTCTGTTGCAGCTTCTGTTGCAGCGTCTGCAGCTTCAGCAGCTGATAGAGCAGCTTCTGTTGCAGCGTTAGCAGCATCTAGAGCTTCTGTTGCGATTTCGCCAGCAGCTTCAGCAGCCGCTACAGCAATCTCGCCTGCGTTTGCAGCAGCTTCAGCAGCATCCTGAGCAGCGATTGTTGCAGCATCTGCTGCCTCAACTGCCTGATCAGCAGCATCCTTTGCAGCGATACCTGCATCGATTGCTTCTAGAGCTGCATCAGTTGCTTCTAGAGCTGCATCTAGAGCTGGGTTTGTAACAGTTGCTGAAAGTGTAGCAACTGTACGTGTGCCAGCAGCAGCAATGATTACTGCTTCGGTATCGATTGCTGAACCAACTGTTGCAGTAAGTGTGAACTTACCTGGGTTAGCTGGAGCATAAAGTGTGTAAGTAGCAACGCCAGCAGCAAACACTGGTGAACCTACTAATGTGTCTGAACCTACAGCAACATTGAAGTTGGCAGATGGAGCAGCAACGAATGCTGCACGAGCACCATCAGCTACGCCTGCAGCTGTGATTGTTAGTGTCATCTTCTCGCCAGCTTCGTAGGAATCCTTATCGAATGCCCACGCAAGTTTAGGAGCTGTTACAGGAAGAACTGTTACAACTGCTGTAGTTGTAATTGTTCCGTCTGTTAGCGTAATTGTTGCAGTTCCAGCCTTAACGCCTGTAACTGTAGCAACTGCACCTGAAGCTGTTACTGATGCGATTGTTGCATCAGATGAAACAGCTGTAACTGTTGGTGTAGCTGTTGCATTCTTGTTTACATCAGTACCAGCAGCTGTAAGTGTCATTTGCTCGCCAACGCCAACATTCTTCTTTGATGCTGTTGCTGTCAATGTAGCAAGAGCTCCAAGGAATGTGAATGTCTTGGTTGCAACAAGTGTTCCATCAACAAGAACAGTGATTGTTGCTGTACCTGAACGGCCATCAGCATGTAGGTAAACGTTGTTATCTCCGCTTACGCCACCTGCGACAGTGATTGAAGATCCGCGAGCAGCATCACCGTTTCCTGCTGCAAGAAGACCGGCACCTGAAACAGCAAATACTACTGTCTTAGATGATGTGCCTTGGATCTTTGTTGTGCCTGTGCGGTACTGAATTGTTTGGATCTTAGCAACCGCTGGGCCAGCAGCTGCAGAAGCAGCTGTTAGAGCTGTAGCAGCTGCATCAGCTGTTAAAACCGCATCGGCACCAATGAATACAGATGTTGATGACAGTGTTACAGGAGTAACAACTACTGTCCATGTCTGTGTAACCGCTGTAGCACCTGTAGAAGGTACTGAAGTGATTGTGTATGTATATGTACCAGCAACAGTTGGAGTAACGGCAAATGTTGTGCGGCCCGAAATTAGAGCAGCAGCACCTGAGTTAGGTCCAATTTGGCCAGGAGTTGTCTGAACAACCTGACCATTTGAAGTTGTTGCTGTGTTTGCTGTTGCTGTGTCAACGGCAACTGGTGTCACGTTTGCAGCAGCAGTCAATGAAGCTGTTGTTGAACCAGTTGGGAATGTTGCTAGAGCAATAGTTGAAACCGCAGTGTCGTTTGAGGTAACACCGAAGAAACCAGCTGTTGTTAGAGTTACTTTAGCTTCGTCACCTAGCTGTACCGTTGTGGTAGCAGCTGAAAGTGTAAACGTTGGGTTAAGAACAGCAGCGCTTGACGGCGCAACTGACATAACACCAAAGCCCAAAGCAGCAACAGTTACAAGCGCGATGCGCTTGAAAGTTGTCTTTGTAGACATTTGTTTCCTTTCGATAGTCGATTCAAGGACGATCCCTGATTCGGCTTGGATAGTTTTTAGGCCATCCTCTCGATGAA
>JBIIYZ010000035.1:0-8212 GCA_044346555.1 Candidatus Planktophila sp.
TGTCATTAACCGTTAGCGTTGTCGCGTTGAGCCGTTGTTGTGCGGCTTCAAACTTTCGTAACTGAGCGCTCTTAGCTCGCGTAATTGATTCAAGGGAACCGGCCGAACTTAAGTAGAGTTCTGGGTTTGCTGAGAATAGAAGCTCTAAACCTTGACTTAAACCCCCAGCTTTATACTGCTCAATGGCGATTGTGTTTAACGATTTCTTTAGCGCATCAACAGTTTCACCTTGTGCTGCTGCCTCTTGCTTAATTCCGTTAAGTGTCTTTGTCAAAGTCGCTAATTGGACTTTCGCTCCCTGCGCACCTTCGGCGGCAGAAGCAGCATCTTCTTGTAGTTGGCGAACTTGGGCCTGAATCTGAGTCAACGTTGGCGCAGCATGAGCAACGGTTGGGATTAGCCCAGCAGCGACGGCAATAGCTGCGCTGATTGCTAACGCGCTTCGTAGCCAGATGTGAGACATAGAGAAGAGGCTATCGGTGGGTAGATACGCCACTCAACCTCAAACCGCGCCTGGACTCCTAAGAAATCGCCTAAAATCAGAATCCAGGCTCAAAATTCCGACAAATTCAGGAAATTCACATGAAATCTACGCTAGAAATCTTAGCGGCGGCACAATTCCTCGAGAAGAGAGAAGTTCGAGAGCATCAGCAGTTTGGTTACTTAAATCAACGCAGTCTTCAGATTTGTTTAGAAAGAATGAAACTACACAATCTTTACAAGCCAAATCTCGCAGGGAACAAGAGTCGCAGTCAATGATCATGCTCTAAAGAGTAAAGGCTGCCACTGACATAGCTTTTTGCTGAATTCAAGAAATTGAGTCCAGACACTCAATAATCTGCGCGATAAATCACGGCCGACCCTCTACCTTTTCCCCGTGCCTGTTATCGCCTCATTAGTCGTTGGTTCCGATGGATCTACTAGCAAAGCAGGCCGCTCGGCTGGTGTTTCCAGCGCAGCAGACCGTCGGGCTTTCTTAGCTAGACGGCGTAATGCAGACGCGCTGTTAATCGGTGGCAATACTGCTCGCAATGAGCCTTATCAAAAAACGCCAGTTCCAGTTGTGATCGTCTCTAAATCAATGCTAAATCCGCTTTCAAATAACCGGTTGGCTCATTGGTGGAACTGCGACCCAGTTGAGGCGCTATCACGTGCTCAGCGTTTATTTGGCGAGACGATTGTCATCGAATCTGGAATCTCGATTATTGAGGAATTGATTACAGCGAAGAAGATAGATCGCCTTGAGTTAAGTGTCACTTCAGTTACCGGTGGCGAAGACCAAGTTGATTACCAAAAATTGCTAAAAAAGTTTACAAACGTAACCCAGCGAGTGGAAGATGAAACGACTTTTTACACAGCAAGTAATTAGCTTTTAAAACGCCGAGAGAATTGCAACTCCGGCGACAGCTAGAAAAACTCCAACGTATTGAACTTTATGTAGTCGCTCATGCAAAAACTTGAAGGCAAGCAAAACGGTGAATACTGGATATAGCGAGCCCAGCACCATAACCAGAGAAACTAGCCCCTCTTGTGTTGCTAGACCCAAAGTGAAATTAGCAAGAAAGTCAGCAACGCCAATAAAAATTAATGAGGGCGCATCGGCACGACTGAACCCGCCTGTTGTACGAAATCTGATTGCGAGAAAAATCGTAAACAACGCAGTTGTCGCGCGCATGGTAACCATCGTCATTAGTGCACTTGAATCAGAGCCAATACCCATCAGGGTTAGCGCAGTACCAAAACCAAAGGCTGCTCCAAATGCTAAGGCAACTGGTTTTAATGGAAACCCTTGCGAAACCTCGGGGCCACTTGCGCAAAAAGCTCCAGCCAGTGCGATAACAACACCAATCCATCGTCCACGTGAAAGTTGTTCACCGCCGATTACCGCAAACATAACTGGGACAACGGCGCCAAGTGAACTAATTGGTGAGACCACGCCCATGCGGCCGGTACTAAGGCCGACGTATAAACAGATCAAACCGGTGTAACCAAGCACTCCCGCAAAAACGCCTGGCCAGAAAAATCCAGAGAAAAAACCATCGTTTCCGAACGCGACAGCGTCGCGCTCGCCAGTAGCGAAAATTAAGAAAATTCCAAAGGCCAAACCAATCAACTGGGTCATTCCAAGTACAGCTAAAGCTTTGTACTTCTTGCTCATTCGCCCTGCTTGAAAATCAGCGCTACCCCAAAGGGCGCTAGATAGGAGTGCTAGTACGAAAGCCATTTGCGTAGGCTACCGCCCCGCCTCCCCTGAATTCGCTACCGCCATCTTTAGACTTAGGCAGTGGATGCCGCAGCCTTTGATCGCTTGATTGATCAACTTCGGACTGTAGAAACTCGTTCAGAAATTATTCTCGAAGAAGTCCCTGCGCCACAGAAGCTAGCCAAGTTTTCTTTCGCTTTCTCCGCCGATGTTAGTAACGGATTAACTGGCGATGCCGAGGATGGCGTTGGCTCTGGCCGTTTCGTCTTACTTCACGAACCAGGTGGACAAGAAACTTGGGAATCGGATTTTCGTTGTGTAACTTTTATGAGCGCCGATGTTGAACCCGATATGCATGAAGATCCGATGCTGGCCGAAGTTGGCTGGTCCTGGTTTCTAGACTCGCTCGCTGATGCAGGCTGTGAATACAGCGCGCCAAGCGGAACTGTCACTCGAGTTACCAGCGCATCATTCGGAAAATTAACTGGGCGTAGTAATGAAGCTGAAATCGAAATCCGCGCATCGTGGTCACCAATAATTAAATCAGCTGATGAATTGTTCAGTCATGTAACTGCATGGTGCAATCTGCTAGCCACGGTGGCTGGATTGCCACCAATTCCAGATGGGGTATCAGTAATTTCGCCATCGCGTAAACGACGCACAAGTTAACTTCATTAGATGACCGAGGATGAAGTAAAGAAAGCCACGCCGTTGCTGGCCCCCGCTGCCGGAACACCTGCCGTAATTGAAACCGAAGCAGCATTTAAATCTGCGTTGACCGAACTAGCAAAAGGCGCTGGTCCATTTGCCGTCGATGCTGAGCGCGCCTCTGGTTATAAATACAGTGCTCGCGCCTACCTCATTCAGATCAAGCGAAATGGTGGCGGGTTGCATTTAATTGATCCGATTCCTTTTGGTCCTGGGCACCAAGTGTTTATCGAACTAAATGAACTGCTTAACACTGATGAAGTAATTTTGCATGCAAGTACCCAAGATTTGCCATGTTTGCGCGAACTCGGAATCAATCCCAAACTATTGTTTGATACTGAACTAGGCGGACGAATAGCTGGCTTGCCACGCGTAGGTCTGGGGCCACTTCTTGAAGCGCACCTTGATGTATTGCTAGCCAAAGAGCATTCGGCAGTTGACTGGTCAGTGCGTCCACTGCCGTTTGATTGGTTGAATTACGCCGCTCTAGATGTTGAGTTATTAATTGAACTACGCAACATCATCGCGCAGTTACTGCTGGACGCGAAGAAATTGCAGTGGGCAGAAGCTGAGTTTGCAGCAATCTTGGCAGCGCCACCAAACCCACCACGAGTTGATCCGTGGCGCAGAACTTCAGGAATGCACAAAATTCGTAAACGAAATCAGTTAGCAATAATCCGCGCGCTTTGGAATGTGCGAAATCAAATTGCTGAATCACTCGATGTTTCACCAGGCAAATTGTTAAATGATGCAGCCATAGTTGAACTGGCTATGAATCCACCATCTAATAAACGTGAGTTCGATAAAGTCCTGCGGCCGATTGGTTTGCGGGCACGCTGGAAAGAAAATTTGGATATCTGGTTAGCTGCGATTGCCTCAGCAGTTGCGCTTGCTGAAAATGACTATCCAGAAATGCGTGCTGCCGGTGATTCGATGCCACCAACTAAAATCTGGAAGGAGCGTTTTCCAGAGAAGTACGCACCGTTTACACATGCCCGCGCTGCTGTTGAAGCGCGAGCACTTGAGTTAAATATTCCAGTCGAGAATTTGATTTCACCTGATGTGATTAGAAAACTGGTTTGGAAACTCTCAACCGATGTAGCTAAAGATGCCCTCGAACTAGGGGCTCGCCCTTGGCAGGTCGCCGAGATCGCTGATTTAGTCAGTGCCGCCATGCTCGAACGCGAGCCTTTGCTACTTCCTGAGGCCCCTGAGGCGGCTACTGAGCCCGAATGATCTTTTTTACTTGTAGCCGAAGTAACTAGCGGCGTAGTTGCTGCTTAACCTTACTGACCAGTAACCTTTGGTAACACTTACCGAAGGGCTCCTGCAATGTCGCGCTCAGTTGTCATAGTTGATGCAGTTCGAACTCCATTTGGAAAAGCTGGCAGTTTATATGCCGGCACTCGCGCCGACGATTTAATTGTTCGCGCAATCCGTGGCTTACTCGAGCGCAATCCAAAATTAGACCCTAAAGCAATTGATGATGTAGCTATTGCTGCTGCGACTCAAAGCGGTGATCAAGGAATGAATATTGGTCGAAGTGCGGCACTGCTTTCTGGTCTGCCAAATACGGTTCCTGGATATTCAATCGATCGTTGGTGCGCAGGTGCGCTAACCGCAGTCACAACTGTCGCTGGTTCAATTGCCATGGGTGCTTACGATGTTGCGATTGCAGGTGGCGTTGAACATATGGGAAATCACCCAATGGGCGAAGGTGTTGATCCAAATCCACGTTACTTGGCCGAGAAAATTGTTTCAACCGATGCTCTAGCTATGGGAAACACCGCTGAGAATCTGCATGACCGCTTCCCTACTATTACCAAAGAGCGCGCAGATCGATACGCGCTAAATTCCCAGTTAAAAACTGCTGCCGCTTACGAAGCAGGCATCATTCAAAAAGATTTAATTCCTACCGCCACTCGCAGCGCGGAACTTGGCTGGACTATCGCAACTGTTGATGAACCACCACGTCCGGGCACAACAATGGAAGCACTTGCCGGATTGAAAACTCCATTTCGCGCAGGTGGTCGCGTTTCACCTGGTAACGCTGCTGGCCTAAATGATGGTGCAACTGCAGCGCTAGTAATGGCTGAAGATAAGGCAATTGAACTTGGCTTACCAATAAAGGCGCGCATGGTTACTTTCGCGTTCGCTGGTGTCGAGCCAGAGATCATGGGATACGGGCCAGTGCCTTCGACAATTAAAGCGCTAGCAAAAGCTGGCTTAAAGATTGAAGATATTGGTTTGTTTGAAGTTAACGAAGCATTCGCAGTTCAAGTACTTAGTTTCCTTGAGCACTTCGGAATTGCAGATGACGATCCCCGCGTAAATCCAGTTGGTGGCGCAATCGCTGTTGGTCACCCGCTCGCCTCTTCTGGCGTTCGCTTAATTCTTAATCTGACGCGTGGCTTTGAAGCCCACCCAGAGGTGCGTTATGGCATCACCACAATGTGTATTGGTTTAGGTATGGGCGGCACCATTATTTGGGAAAACCCAAACTTCAAGGGAGGCAAATAAAAATGGCTACCGAAATCATCATGCCTGAGGGTGCTCCAGAAGAAGTTGTCACAAATGCTTTTGTCCGGGAAATTGATTTAGGTCCATTCGGTGCTAGTGGCAAGTTAGCCCTAATCACTTTGGATAATGGACAAGATCACAATCGTCCAAACACCTTAGGTCCTAAGTCGCTAATGGCACTTGATGCTGCAATAACTGATGCGGCAGGGCGCGATGTTGTGGCTGTTGCGGTAACTGGTAAGCCATTTATCTTTGCAGCTGGTGCAGATCTCTCAGCACTTTCATTCCTGACCGAACGTGAACAATCAGTCGCGATTGGAAAGTTAGGTCACGATGTTTTTCGTCGCTTCGGTTCTCTAGGAAAACCAACTTTTGCTTTCATTAACGGTTTAGCACTTGGCGGCGGCTTAGAAGTTGGACTGCATTGCAATTACCGCACTTTGGCCTCAACGGCGCTAACTGGATTACCTGAAGTTTTCCTTGGCTTAGTTCCGGGATGGGGCGGCGCAACACTTCTGCCTAAGTTGATTGGGCCAGAACGCGCAGTTCAAGTAATTATGTTAAACGCACTGGCTAACAACACAATGCTAAAAGCTAAAGATGCCATGAAACTTGGTGTGGTTGATGCCGTTTACGAGCCTGCTGATTTCCTTGAGAAATCTGTTCAGTTCGCAGCTGGAGTTCTCAGTGGCGCGACAAAGATTCAACGCGCTGACTACAGCAATGACCCAGGTTGGGAAAGCGCGCTTGCTACTGGAAAAGCTGCTGCCCTTAAGAAATATGGCGGCGCTGAAGTAGATGCACCAAATGCTGCGCTGAAGTTGATCGCAGCGGCAAAGAGTAATTCGCTCAGCGAGGGTTTCGATGCCGAAGATCAAGCACTTGCTGATTTGACGATGGCCGATCCACTTCGTGCTTCGCTATATGCCTTCAATTTGATACAGAAGAAGCGCAAGAAGGTTGAAGGTGCGCCAAAGCCAGCTCTGGGGCGCAAAGTAGCTCGCGTAGGCGTAGTTGGCGCCGGTCTTATGGCTTCTCAATTAGCGTTGCTATTGCTACGTAATTTAAAGACCCCAATCGTGATGACTGATATCGATCAGGAACGAGCCGATAAAGGTGTGGCTTGGGTTCGTAATGAACTAGCTAAGCTCGTTGAAAAGAAACGCATGAGCGAAGAATCCGCTCGTCGTTTAAGTCTGCTTATCTCTGGCTCAGCTGATCAACAAGTTTTTGCGGGCTGTGACTTTGTCATCGAAGCAATCTTTGAAGAGCTTGCCCTTAAGCAAGATCTATTCAAGAAGTTAGAAAACATCGTTTCACCAGAGTGCGTTATTGCCACAAATACTTCTTCACTCTCAGTTGAAGCAATGTCTGAGGGAATGAAGAATCCAGAGCGCGTTATTGGTTTCCACTTCTTTAACCCAGTTGCAATCATGCCACTGCTTGAAGTTGCTCGTACTTCAAAGACTGACGATGCAACAACAGCAACAGCTGTAAACATTGGCAAAGAACTGAAGAAGACGATGGTGATTACTAAAGATGCCCCAGGCTTTGTGGTCAACCGTTTGCTGACTCGCTTCATGGGTGAAATCACTGATGCCATGGATGAAGGAACTCCGGCCGATGTTGCCGATAGCGCACTTCGTAGCGTTGGTTTCCCAATGTCACCGTTTGAATTAGTTGGCTTAGTTGGCCCGGGTGTTGCGCTACATGTTGCTGAGACTCTAAATAAGAATCTTGGTCCTCGTTACCGCATCTCCCCTACGATGCAGCGTCTGGTTAAAGAAGGCGTTCGCACTTTCTATGTCAAAGATGACAGTGGCAATTTAGTTCCTAATCCAGCTGCCGTTGCGCTTATGGAAAAGGGCGATAAGCCATCTACTGGCGAAGAAGTTCGCATGCGCGCGCTAAAGGCTTTGGCTGAAGAGGCACGAATGATGCTTGATGAAGGTGTTGTTGGAACTCCGGCTGAGATTGATATCTGTATGTTGCTTGGTGCGGGTTGGCCAATGATGCTTGGCGGAATTTTGCCTTACCTAGATCGCGAAGGTATTAGCGAAGCCGTCTCGGGTCAGCGTTTTCATCCAAAGGGCGTTGCATCTCTGGCATAGGCGTTAGGAAACCATCTTTAAGGGATGCGCTCCATTCGACAATGTTCAACGAGATCTGCTGAGCAGTAATTCCTAACTCGCTCAATATTTGTCCGCGCTTGGCATGCTCTAAGAATTTAAGTGGCACGCCAATTGAATGAATTGGTACTTGCAGCCCTGCATCGCGGAACATTTCGCTAATGGTGCTGGCAATACCGCCATGGCGAATTCCATCTTCTAGTACGACCACGCTCTTATAGCGTGTCGCCATAGTTACAAGTGATTGCGGCAACGGCTTAACCCAACGCGGATCAATAACTGTTACGCCAACTCCTTCGCGGTAAGCCTGTGAAGCAGCTTCAACTGCCATAGCAGCCATTGCGCCAACGCTAACTAACAGAACATCTGCACTTTCACCGCGATATAGAACATCGATGCCATCGCGACGTTCAAATGCTGGAATGTCGGCAACAACTTCGCCCTTTGGGTATCTCAACATTGATGGCGCATCGGTTATCTGAATTGATTCAGCGAGTACTTCACGTAAGCGAGCTCCATCACGAGGTGCAGCTACATGCATTGTTGGAATAATCCCGGTCAGGGCTAAGTCCCAAATACCGTTATGTGAAGCACCATCATCGCCAGTTATGCCAGCGCGATCTAGAACGAAGGTAACCCCAGCCTTATGTAG
>JBIIYZ010000036.1:0-7998 GCA_044346555.1 Candidatus Planktophila sp.
CTAACTTCACAAATAGCCAAGCAGCTTGGGCAGTATGGATTGGCCGTAACTTCGTAAATGGCGATCACCCAATTTACATCGCAAGCTACGCACTTATGATTATTTTCTTTACCTACTTCTATGTCGCGATTACTTTCAATCCAGAAGAAGTTGCCGACAACATGAAGAAGTACGGTGGCTTTATTCCTGGTATTCGTGCCGGACGCCCAACTGCTGAATACTTGCAGTATGTGCTTTCTCGTATCACTGCGCCGGGTTCGCTATATCTAGCACTTGTTGCGAGTATTCCAATTATTGCGTTGGTGCTATTCGGTGCAAACCAGAATTTCCCATTTGGCGGAACTGCAATTCTGATTGTGGTCGGCGTTGGTCTTGATACTGCCAAGCAGATCGAAAGCCAATTGCAGCAGCGTTCCTATGAGGGATTCCTTAAGTAATGCGTTTAGTCCTGGTAGGTCCACCAGGTGCAGGTAAAGGAACACAAGCAGTTTTCTTAGCCAAGCACTACGCGATTCCGCATATCTCTACCGGAGATATTTTTCGTGCCAATTTAAAGGCGGGAACTCCGCTTGGCCAAGAAGCAAAAAGTTTTATGGATCGCGGCGAACTTGTGCCAGATTCAGTTACTAATGCGATGATTAAAGATCGTTTAACTCACGATGACGTTGCTAATGGATTTTTACTGGATGGTTTTCCGCGCAACGTTGTGCAGGCTGAAGTCTTGCGCGCAATATTGGCTGAACAGAAGAGCCCACTAGATGCAGTTCTGGAACTAAACATTGCAGATTCTGAAATTATTGAACGTCTTTCTAGCCGTTTAACTTGCCGTGGTTGTGGTGCACCAGCGCCTGCGACCGCGCAAGCTTGTGCTGCTTGTGGGGGAGAGCTTTACCAACGCGAAGATGACAAAGCTGAAGTAATTGCTCGCCGCCTTGAGGTTTACAACGAGCAAACAGCGCCAATCATTTCTTTCTATCGCAGCGAAGGTTTACTGATAACAATTAGCGCAACTGGAGCTGTTGCTGAAATTACTGAGCGCGCCACGACAGCACTTAGCCGCATTAGTTAATAATTACTATCGTGGATATCCAGCTAAAAACCCTTGATGAGCTAAAGGTCATGCGCCGTGCCGGTTTATTAGTTGGCGAAACTCTGGCGCTGCTTAAAGATTCGATAAAAGTTGGCATGCGCACCGACGCGCTAGATGCAATCGCAGCTGCCAACATTAAGCGCGGTGGTGGTACTTCAAATTTCAAGGGCTATCACGGTTTTCCCGCGACAATTTGTATTTCAATTAATGATGAAATCGTGCACGGAATTCCGGGTGATCGCGTAATTGAAGATGGCGATGTAGTTTCAATTGATTGCGGCGCAATCATTGATGGCTGGCATGGCGACGCGGCATTTTCAGTCGGTGTCGGAAACGTTGACCCTGCTGATCAGAAGATGATGGATGTCTGTGAAGAATCATTGTGGCGTGGAATCGCGGCTGGCCGCTTAGGTGCCAAGCTTTCTGATATCGGCCATGCGATTGAAAGTTACACAGACAGCCAAGGTAAGTATGGAATTTTGCAAGAATACGGCGGCCATGGCATTGGTACTGAAATGCATCAAGCACCCCATGTATTAAATTTTGGTAAGCCCGGCTTTGGCCCAGAGATTGTGGTCGGAATGGCCCTAGCTATTGAACCGATGATTACTCGTGGCACTCATAAAACTAAAGTCCTTAAGGACAATTGGACAGTTGTATCTAACGACAAGTCCCGTGGCTCTCACTTTGAAAATAGCTACTGTATCGCACCCGATGGCAAGCCATTTGTCTTGACTTCGCTAGATGGTGGGCGGGAAAAACTAGGCGCCTTAGGTATCGAGATCTCTTCGCTTTTGTAAGCCCTTCGCTTATTCAAGCGCAGTTTTCGGACAAAATCGTTACCTATTTGTAACCGCATTCACTAGTTTTCCGCGCTGCGGAAAGTTAGGTTATTGTAAATCTCCATCCTCGGAGCTACATAATAAGAATAGAGAGAAATTATTCTATGTTGAAGAAAATCACTCGCGTAGGCGTAGTCGTTACGACTTTTGCGCTAATCGCATCAGGTGCCGTTACAGCAAATGCTGCAGTTGTACCTGCAGCAAAAGCCAAAGTTGGCCTAGATTGCTCAGCCAGCCAGATTGGTAAAGTTTCAAAAGGTACTGGCGTAAATGGTTCTGATTTAACTTGTACCAAAGTTACAACAGGTACTTTTGCCGGTGAGAACAAGTGGTGGTACGCCGGTCTGAAGCCACTAAGTTCATTTGAATTCGTATCTTCATCGAATATCGGTGGCGGTTACGGTACAACCGCAATTGCTCTAGGTGATGCACTTAAGAAGGAAGAACTTCTAAAGGATTACACAGTTACCTATCGCAGCAATGCACCACTTGGTCTTGGCTACTTTGCTGATCAAAAGGGCCGTACAGATCTAGGCATCATTACTGGTTTTGCGATGCCTGGTGGTCTTGCTACCAACGGTTCAAAGTTAGACATCACTAACTACAAGGCTGTTGCTAGCTTCCTACGTGAGGCCGAAGCATTTGCTGTGCCAATGAACTCTAAGTACAAGACAATCAACCAATTGCTGGCTGACATCAAAGCTAGCCCAAAGACTGTGGCAGTTGGTGGCGGTAACTACGGTGGCGTTGACCACGTAACAATCGCAACACTTGCTGAAAGTGTTGGCGTTCAGGCAACTGACCTTAACTACATTCCTTACTCAGGCGGCGGAACTCTAGTGCCAGATGTAATCTCAGGTCGTGTAGCAGTTGGTATTTCTGGAACCTCAGAATTCGCAAGCTATGTTGCTGCTGGCAAGATGCGTATCTTGGCAGTTACCTCACCTAAGCCACTTTCAACAATCAAGGGTAAGACTTTGATTCAGCAAGGTATCAATATGACTTTCGGAAACTGGCGTGGAATCTTGGCTCCAGCTGATCTATCAGCCGCCGATTACCTTAACTTTGTAAAGGTAATGGACACAGTTCACGTAACAAAGTCTTGGAAGGACACACTTGTTGCTAAGTCTTGGATCGATGAATATCGTTCAGGCGCTGCATTTACAACTTGGTTAGAGAAAGAGAATAAGTCAATTCTCGCTGTTCTAACTGCCTTCAAGCTAATCAAGTAATTAGGTTTAACCGACTTAATGACACTTAAGCAAGGAGCGAAGAGCGAGCTCACTTTTGTGGGCTCGCTCTTCGCGCTTGGTCTCATAGTTTTTTGGGACACATGGCGCACAGAGCTTCCAGAAATTAACTTAACAATTAGCCCAACTTTGTTTCCGTACATCGTTTCGATCTTGCTGATGGCACTGAGCGCAATCCTGTTTATTCAAGTTTTGCGCGGTGATTCAGCTCTTCCTGAAGGTTTAGAACCTGGTGCCAAAATTGAGAAGTCTGATCTGCGAACTTTTTGCATTGTGCTCGCATCACTTTTCGCTTACCTACTTCTAATCGAACGTGCTGGCTTTGTAATTGCCAATACCGTTACCTTCATCGGTATTTCTTATTCCTTCGGGAACAAGAAGCTACTAAGAGCAGCTGGCATTGCAGTTCTTCTTTCTACCATTGTCTATTTCTCATTTACCAAGTTCCTAAAAGTGGCACTTCCATCTGGCATTTTTAAGGGGTTAATGTGAGTAGTTTCAACTCATTGCTTGAAGGGTTTGCGGGCGCGTTAACACTCTCGAACTTGATGTTCGGGTTACTGGGTACTTTCCTAGGAACGCTAGTTGGCGTGCTTCCAGGCATTGGACCAGCTTTAGCAATTGCTCTGTTGCTGCCAATTACTTACACGGTTTCACCATCGTCAGCTTTGATTATGTTTGCAGCGATTTATTACGGTGCCATGTATGGCGGATCAACCACTTCAATTTTGCTAAATACTCCGGGCGAGAGTGGATCAGTAATTACGGCACTTGAAGGCAACAAGATGGCTCGAAATGGGCGAGCTGGCCCCGCTTTAGCGACAGCTGCAATTGGCTCATTCGTGGCGGGCACCATTGCGACTTTGATTTTGGCTTTTACGGCACCAACCATTGCAGATTGGGCAATCCAAGTAGGTTCGGCTGAGTATGTAGCCCTTATGTTGGTGGCTTTTTCTACCGTCTCATCATTACTTGGTTCCTCACAAATTCGTGGCTTTATTTCACTTTCAGTGGGCTTGGTTCTTGGCTTAGTTGGAGCAGATCTGCAATCTGGGTTATCTCGATTAACTTTTGGAAATGATGCAGCTCTTGAAGGTATTGAAACTGTAATTGTTATTGTTTCAATTTTTGCTTTGGGCGAAGCTCTCTACATTGCTAGCCGATTTAGAGATACCGGATGGAAGATCATTCCCATGAAGGGTCGCGCACTTATGTCGCGCAATGATTTGAAGCGATCATGGAAACCATGGTTGCGCGGAACCGCAATCGGTTTTCCACTGGGAATCATTCCAGCTGGTGGATCTGAAGTACCAACTTTCATAAGTTATTCGGTCGAAAAGTCATTATCAAAAAATAAGGATGAGTTTGGTAATGGTGCGATTGAAGGCGTCGCTGGGCCAGAAGCTGCGAACAATGCTAATGCAGCTGGTGCTTTAGTACCGCTGCTGGCTTTAGGTCTACCAACTTCGGCAACTGCTGCGGTTATTTTAGTTGCATTCCAAACTTATCAAATTCAACCAGGGCCACTTCTTTTCACTACTAATCCAGATTTGATTTGGACTTTAATTGCTAGTTTGTTTATTGGCAATACCTTGTTACTAATTCTCAACTTGCCATTGGTACGTTTCTGGATTCAATTGTTGAAAATTCCACGCACCTATTTATTCGCGGGAATTGTCTCTTTTGCGATGTTAGGTGCTTACGCACTTAATACGTCTACCTTTGATTTAACGGTAGCAATTGCGATTGGCATAGTTGGTTTCCTCTTCCGTAGATACGGAATGCCTATAACGCCGTTGATTCTCGGCTTAATTCTGGGGCCAAATCTCGAACTGCAGTTCCGCAGAGCCTTACAAATCAGTGCTGGCGACTACGGAACTCTGGTTGCTTCACCGTTATCTAAGATTCTGTATCTAGTCCTATTCTTAGTAATTATCGGACCAACGGTCGCTAGGCTTCGACGTAAGATGAAGGCCAAAAAAGCAATAATTAGTTAGGTGTTTTCAGTGCGCATGCCAAAGTGGATCGTGATTCTGTTAATCAGTTCATCATCGACCTTGGCAAGTATTTCGCTAATTCGGCCGATGATCACCTATCGAGCAATCGAAATTGGTGCCACTCCTGCACAAATTGGTGTGTTGGGTGCGGTGTATGCACTCCTTCCACTTTTTTTGGCTCTTTTCTTAGGCAAGAACGTAGGTCGATTTGGTGAAGCTAAATACATTGTCTTTGGCGCCTCAACTATGTTTCTGCTCGCAATTTGTTTTGCATCTATAGATTCTTTGTTTTTGCTCATGATTGCTACGGCAGCCATCGGAGTTTCACATTTAATTGGTGTTGTTGGTGGACAGACAATGATTTCCACTCGCAGCCCGAATGATAAATTAGATGGTTTCTTTGGTTACTACGCTTTTGGTGCATCGCTTGGCCAAATGGTTGGTCCATTAGTGGGCGGTATTGTTGCTGGCTCTGATGGCGTCTTACCTAAATCGACATCTCTAGGATTCTTAGCGGCGGCAGGATTCGCGCTGATAGCACTATTGCCAACTTTCTATTGGCGTAATCAAAAAATTGCGATTAAGCAGAGCGAGAATGAGGGCGGCACATTTACGGCTGCAGTTTCTATGCTTAAGCAACCAGGCATGGGTAAAGCCATTTATATTTCGCTCGCAGTTTCCTCTGCGGTAGATGTGCTGATTATTTTCTTACCACTGTTTGGAACCGAGAATAACTTCTCACCATTTGCAGTTGGTGTAATTTTGGCAATTCGCGCTGCTACGTCGATGCTCTCACGCATTTTCTTAGGTGCTATTGCGCAGAAATTAGGTTCACATTTCTTAATGGTCAGTAGCATCATTGCATCCACTGTCCTTTGTGCTGCTATGTTCTTCGCCCGCAGCCCTATTTCATTAGGTATTGCAGTTGCGATCGCCGGTTTAACGCTCGGGGTTGGCCAGCCGCTGACCATGTCACTAGTTTCCAGAATTGCCCCACCGCAGGATCGAGCCTTGGCCATTTCGGCCAGATTGACCGCTAATCGGGTAGGTCAGTTCATAGTTCCGGCCTCAGCGGGTGCGATTGCTGGGGCAGCAGGGGCTGGATCAGTCTTTTTAGGGCTCGCTGCCTTGCTGGCAAGCTCAATATTCACAGCCCTGTGAGTCAATCCAGCCAAATTGACCGATTTCCCTTATTCTCCCGCTCGCTTTAGACTAACCCTTCGCGTCACTTGCGAATCTTGGGGGATTTAGGACTTTTTAAGTTTTAAATAATTTCCAGAATTTATAAGTGGCTGCTCCATGCTCATCGACATCGGTGGGTTGAATCAGAGAAGAAGGTAACGCTTGGCTAGTAAAGATGGTGCAATCGAAATCGAAGGCACTGTAGCTGAAGCGCTTCCTAACGCGATGTTTCGTGTGGAGCTAACTAATGGGCACAAGATTCTTGCGCACATAAGCGGAAAGATGCGAAAGAACTACATTCGTATTTTGCCAGCTGACCGTGTGATCGTAGAGCTAAGTCCATATGACCTAACAAGAGGTCGCATTATTTACCGTTACAAGTAATAGAGGAGTCTGACAAATGAAGGTGAACCCAAGCGTGAAGAAGATTTGCGATAAGTGCAAAGTTATTCGTCGCCGTGGTCGCGTCATGGTCATTTGTGAGAATCTTCGTCACAAGCAACGTCAAGGATAAGTTCTCTAGCTCTACAAAAACTAAATAAGAATTGATTAGTTTCGAAAGAAAATAATCAAGAACGCGTGATGCGACTGAGCTAAGTAATTAGCCCAGACCCTTGGACCGGTAGGCCGAGGCTTAAGTTATTAACTGCTAATAACAGTCAATAATCTTGAGGAGCATTGCGGCAGGACCTTCCGGATACTGAAAAGGCAGAATATAAATGGCACGTTTAGTTGGTGTCGATCTTCCGCGCGAAAAGCGCCTAGAGGTCGCCCTTACATATATCTTCGGAATGGGTCTTACCCGTTCACAGAAGACCTTAGCTGCAACTGGCATTAGCCCAGATGTTCGCGTTAAGGATCTACAAGAACCAGAACTCGCAAAGCTTCGTGAATATATCGAAGCCAACTTTAAGATTGAAGGCGATCTTCGCCGCGAAATCGCAGGCGACATTCGTCGTAAAGTTGAAATTCAAAGCTACCAAGGTATTCGTCACCGCAAGGGACTTCCTGTTCGTGGTCAGCGCACTCATACAAACGCTCGTACCCGTAAGGGACCACGTAAGGCAATTGCAGGTAAGAAGAAGGTGACTAAGTAATGGCCGCTCCTAAATCAAAGACCGCTGCTACCGCTAAAGGCGGCGCAAAGGGCAAAGTTAAGCTTCGTAAGAAAGAGAAGAAGAACGTTGCTGTTGGACAGGCTTACATCAAGTCAACCTTCAACAACACAATCATCTCTATTACAGATCCAACCGGCGCTGTTATCTCTTGGTCATCATCTGGCCAAGTTGGTTTCAAGGGCTCACGTAAGTCAACACCTTTCGCAGCACAGCTTGCAGCAGAAGCAGCAGCTCGTCGCGCGCAAGAGCATGGCTTAAAGAAAGTTGATGTTTTCGTAAAGGGCCCAGGCTCTGGTCGCGAAACTGCAATTCGTTCATTACAAGCAGCCGGTCTTGAAGTTGGAGCCATCTCAGATGTAACTCCAGCTCCACACAACGGTTGCCGTCCATGTAAACCACGTCGAGTTTAAGGAAGGAAGAGAATAAATGGCTCGTTATACCGGAGCAGACTGCAAGCGTTGCCGTCGCGAAAAAGTAAAGCTCTTCCTTAAGGGCGCAAAGTGCGATGGACCAAAGTGT
>JBIIYZ010000004.1:0-81074 GCA_044346555.1 Candidatus Planktophila sp.
GGAAATTGGATATCCATCTGTAGCCATTTTTCACCTGGTGCTAATTTCGCAATAGAACCAGTGCCATCAATATGACCCTGCACGATGTGACCGCCGAGGCGCGAGCTAACAAGAGCTGCACGTTCAAGATTTACGACATCTCCTTTTTCAAGGTTCTGCAGCGAAGTCAACTTAAGCGTTTGGGTCATAACATCGACTGAGAAAGTTAGGTTGCCAAGCTTGGTCACCGTAAGGCAAGTGCCATTGACTGAAACCGAATCTCCGATTTGTAGTTGATCGGCAAATGTCACTGAATCAAAGGTAATTACCGCAGAGTCAGTAGCCATTTCGATACTTGATACTTTGCCTAAACTTTCAACTAAACCGGTAAACATTTAGATTCCCGTCTCTTTAGTCAAAGTGATTTTTACATCATTTCCAAACTGCGCTACATCTCTGATTACAAAGTCCATTTTTTCCTTGATATTGGTCGCTCCTAGGTTGCCTATAAACGAAAGGCCAGAACCGAGCAAACTGGCAGCTTGGAAAATTACCAATTCATCAATAAGGCCGGCCCGTAAAAGGGCAGTTCCTAATTCACTACCCGACTCAACTAATACTTGATTGAACTCACGCTCATCACAAAGCGTCAATAACTCGGCAAAATCATGACTACGCAGGAATACAGTTTCGGCTGCGTCATTATGTAGATTGAAATCACTTGGAATTTCTCGAAGACCCATCACAACTCTTGCTGGATTGGATTTTCTACCTGTTTCAATGTCACGAGGAATCAGATTCGGATTATCAGCAAGTGCCGTTGCCGTACCAATCAAGATTGCGTTGCTCTCAGAACGTAGCTTGCTTACTTCGACGCGTGATTCTGAGCCAGTAATCCATTTTGAGCTGCCATCAATTGCTGCAGTTCTGCCATCTAGAGTTGTAGCAATTTTCCAAATGAAATATGGGCGATGGTTTTTGATTTTATGTAGCCAAGCTCGATTGCTCTGAGCAATCTCAGTAACTTCAGAGTTAAAGATAACTTCTATGCCGGCAGCTTCCAGCGCTTTGGCTCCCCCACTTGCTAACAAGTTAGGATCGCGCACTGCATAAACAACTTTAGCTATGCCAGCTTTAATGATTGCTTCGGTGCACGGCCCGGTCTTGCCTTCATGGTTGCAAGGTTCCAAAGTTACATAAAGCGTTGCACTCTTTGCCGATAGACCTGCTTGTTCAAGCGCAACAACTTCGGCATGGGGGCCACTCTTATGGAAACCTTCGCCGATAACTTTTCCGGCACTGTCCACCACAACGGCCCCAACAATTGGATTTGATCCAGTTAAACCCAAGCCAAGGCGCGCCAATTCATTAGCTCGCTTGAGCGCTGAAATATCTAACTCGCTAATGTCGCACCTCCCTTGAGAAATCTTTAGTTGCGATTTCCGGGGTGCCTGATCTGCAATCAAAGTTTTACCCTTGAATGCCAAACCTAGGCAGGCATGGGTAGCCCACCTAAATAATGTTTCCTCTCATCCGGACTTTAACCGTCGGTCTTGGAATTACACCAAGTCCACCGAGCGCTGGATGCGTTCGGGTCGCAGACTTTCACTGCCGGTTCGGAATTACACCGACCCCGGAAACAATTGCTTAACGTTAGCACGGTTAACCCTTTACCTAAAAAGTCGCAGCGTAAAAATTGGGTCTAAACTGGATTCATGAGCAACTTATTTGACCCCATCACGCTTCGCGGATTGACCATCAAGAATCGAGTTTGGGTAAGCCCGATGTGTCAGTACTCGGCGACAGATGGTGTCGTAGGTGATTGGCACATGGCGCACTTAGGTGCTTTTGCGACAGGTGAATCCGGTTTAGTTATGGCAGAAGCAACTGGCGTTGTTCCTGAAGGCCGCATCTCAATTGCTTGCCCAGGAATTTATAACGAAGCACAGATTGCCGCATTTAAAAAAATAAATGATTTCGCACATACTCAAGGTGTAGCAATGGGAATTCAATTAGCTCACGCCGGCCGTAAAGGTTCAACTATGCGGCCAACTGATGATCACTTGATGGCAACTGTAGCCGAAGGTGGCTGGACAACTTCATCAGCTTCAGCACAGGCTTATCACGGAATGCCAGAGCCACTCGCACTTACCGTGCCGCAAATCCATCAATTAGTAAAGGACTTTGCGCAGGCCGCGAAGAATGCGATTAAAGCTGGTTTCGATGTAATTGAAATACACGCAGCACATGGTTATTTGCTGCATCAGTTTTACTCACCACTTTCAAACTTACGTACTGATGAATACGGTGGCTCATTTGAAAACAGAGTTCGCTTCTTGATAGAAGTTGCCGCGGCAGTTCGTGGTGCGATTCCAGATTCAACTCCTTTATTCATTCGAATTTCAGCTAGTGACTGGTCAGATGAAGGTTGGCAGATCATTGATTCAGTTGAACTATGCAAGCAGTTGAAAGAAATAGGCGTTGATCTAATTGATGTTTCATCAGGTGGCAACTTATATAACGCGCCAATCAAGCCAGTGCCTGGCTATCAAGTTCCGTTTGCTCAAGCAATCAAGGTTGAATCAGAGATCGCTGTGGCAGCAGTTGGCGCGATAACTGAGCCACATCAAGCGCAAGAAATCATCAACTCAAATAAAGCTGATGCTGTATTCCTGGCGCGCGCAATGATTAGAAATCCACGCTGGGCTATGGCTGCTGCCGAAGAGCTAAAGGAAATGATTGATTGGCCGGCACAGTTAGAGCGTGGCCGTACCTTTAAAGGTTAAGAAACTGAAATAACGTCAACGACGAAAATTAAAGTTTCATTTGGTCCGATCGGACCGCCACCGGCTGCGCCGTAACCAAGTTCTGCGGGAACAACTAACAAGCGACGACCGCCCTCTTTCATTCCTGGAATACCTTGCTGCCAGCCAGCGATTACATCAGATAATGGGAATTCGGCAGGTGAGCCAGTATCCCAAGATGATTGAACAACTTGGCCAGTTGACCAAGTCATTAGTGTGTAATGAACTGTCAGAGTTGATGTGGCAACTGCTTCTTTGCCAGTTCCAACGATTATGTCATTGGTGACTAGTGTTGTCGGTGCTGAACCTTGTGGAGCACCGATTACCGGCTTACTGCCTGCATCACCTGAAACTGTTGGGTTAGTTGCTGTTGCATCGTTTGACACTGATTTAGCTCCACATCCGGTAAGTGTTGAAAGTGTTAACAAAATTGAAAGCGAAATTAAGGTGGCCTTCTTGGTGCGAGTCATTATTCGTTTCCTATCTCTTTGATTAAATCAAAGTCACCGCCACCTAGTTGGCCCTGGGCACGGTAGAGCTCTAGTTTTGCACGAGTGTCGGCAATATCTAAATTACGCATAGTTAATTGACCGATGCGATCAGTTGGTCCAAAAGCGGCATCTTCGGTTCGTTCCATCGATAACTTATCTGGGTGATAGCTAAGGGCTGGGCCAGTCGTATTAATGATTGAGAAATCATCGCCGCGACGTAAGCGAATAGTTACGGTGCCAGTTACAGCTGAAGCTACCCAGCGCGTTAAAGACTCGCGCAACATGAGTGCTTGCGGATCAAACCAGCGGCCTTCATAAAGCAAGCGACCTAAGCGGCGGCCTTCGGCATGATAGTTAGCAATCGTGTCTTCATTATGTATTGCACTAATTAAGCGCTCGTAAGCAATAAATAGCAGCGCCATGCCTGGTGCTTCGTAAATGCCACGGCTTTTAGCTTCAATAATGCGATTTTCAATCTGATCAGCCATGCCTAAACCATGACGACCGCCAATGGCATTTGCCTCATTCATCAGAGCAACAACATCATCGATGCGCTTGCCATTAATTGCTACTGGGCGACCCTGGGCATATTCAATAGTCACATCTTCAGAATCAATCTTTACGGCTGGGTCCCAGAATTTAACGCCCATTATTGGTTGAACTAATTCAATTGAGGAATCAAGAAGTTCTAAGCTCTTAGCTTCGTGTGTAGCGCCCAAGATATTGGCGTCGGTCGAGTAGGCCTTCTCGGTGCTATCGCGATAAGGCAGATTATTAGCAACTAACCATTCAGACATTTCTTTGCGGCCACCAAGTTCGGCGACGAAATCAGTATCTAACCAAGGCTTATAGATTTTTAGATTTGGATTCGCAAGGAGCCCATAACGATAGAAACGTTCAATGTCGTTGCCCTTATAAGTAGAACCATCGCCCCAAATTGAAACGGAATCTTGCAACATTGCTCGCACTAAAAGTGTGCCGGTAACTGCGCGACCAAGAGGCGTGGTGTTGAAATACTGTTTCCCGCCTGAGCGAATATGGAAAGCGCCACAAGTAATTGCTGCTAAACCTTCTTCAACGAGCGCGGTCTTGCAATCAACCAAACGTGAAATTTCAGCGCCATATTCTTTTGCGCGATCTGGGACTGAATCAATATCTGGCTCGTCATATTGGCCAAGGTCGGCGGTGTAGGTGCAGGGAACTGCACCTTTTGCACGCATCCAGGCAACGGCCACTGAGGTATCGAGACCGCCAGAAAAGGCGATTCCGACACGTTGGCCAACTGGAAGTGAGGCTAAGACCTTAGACATGGACATATCCTAACTTACGAGAATTGATCGGCTTATCAGTAATAATCGTTATAAAGCTGAGATTAAGCACCTGCGTTACATTTTTGCCTTGCTTTGATGCTCACGTAGGCAAAAGTTAGGTTTACGTCATGACTTCACCATCAGCCACCGATAGCAAGTGGTGGCAAGAAGCCGTTATTTATCAGATTTACCCTCGCTCATTCTTTGATAGCAATGGCGATGGTGAAGGTGATCTGCCGGGCATCACACAGAAACTTCAATACATTGCTGATCTTGGTGTCGATGCAATTTGGTTGAGCCCTTTCTTTACTTCACCAAATAAAGATGGCGGTTATGACGTTGCTAATCCACGTGATGTCGACCCACGCTTTGGAAATTTAGCTGATGCCAAATTGATGATTAATAAAGCACATGATCTTGGATTGAAGGTATTGGTTGATATTGTGCCAAATCATTTTTCTTCCGAACATGAGTGGTTTAAAGCTGCACTAGCTGCGGGGGCTGGTTCAAAAGAGCGAGCACGTTTTCATTTTCTTGATGGCAAAGATGATGGAACTCCTCCAAACAATTGGATTTCACTATTTGGTGGCCCAGCTTGGACACAAGTAGCCGACGGTCAGTATTACCTCCACCTCTTTGATTCCTCGCAACCAGATTTGAATTGGGAAAATCCTGAAGTTGATGAGGATTTCAAGGAGACAATTTCGTTTTGGGTGAAAATGGGAGTCGATGGTTTTCGCATCGATGTTGCACACGGATTAGTGAAAGAAAACATTGTCGCCGATCATCATGACCCACAGGGCTTATCTGATGCGCTTCGGATAGATGTAGATATGGAAATTGAAAAGCGTGAAGCGCTACTTGCTTCGGTACCATTCTTTGACCGAGCCGGAGTTCATGAGATTTATCGCAGTTGGCGTAAACATTTTGATTCATTCGATAAGCCAATTATGGCAGTAGCCGAGGCTTGGGTTCATCCCCCAGTAAATGGCGTGGCCTATGTCCGACCCGATGAACTTCATCAAATCTTTAATTTCGATTTATTGATTGCGCCATTTAGTGCAAAAACTTTATTTAGATTGATAGATAACACAATCGATATGCTCAAAGGTGTTGACGCTTACCCAACTTGGGCGATCAGTAATCATGATTCGCCACGTGTTGCGTCTCGACTTGGCGCTGAACCTGCTCGCGCGTTGGCACTTTTCCTATTTGGCTTACCTGGCTCTTGTTATATTTATAACGGCCAAGAACTTGGTTTACCTGATGCCGAGTTGGCCGATAGCGATCGTCAAGATCCTTCATTTATTCGTACCAATGGTCAGACTAAAGGTCGCGATGGTGCTCGAGTGCCAATGCCTTGGGCTGGCCAAGAAACTCCTTTTGGTTTCTCCACCGGAAAGCCTTGGCTACCACTTCCTTCAACTTGGAAAGATTTAACCGTTGAATCTCAGATCAACGATAAAGATGGCTCACTCTCTCTTTACAAAAGTGCACTTTCCGGGCGAGCCAAACTGTTCAGTGATGCTCATGATTTCACTTGGGACGTAAGCAGAATAGAAGAAGGAATCTTAGGCTTTTCACGCGCCGGAATTCAGGTTTACCTCAACTCTGGCAACAACTCTGTGTCGCTGACCACGAGTGAAATAATTCTCGCCTCAAGTGGCTCTACAGCCGTTCTAAATGGTGAGTTCGAGCTCAAAAGAGGGCGCGCCGCTTGGTTCAAGTCATAGAAATTCCCAGCGATCTGTAAGGTTGCGCCATGGAATCGACTACGACTTGGCTAGTAACTATTGGAATTCTTTCAGTGGTGATCGCCTTCGACTTAATTTTAGCAATTTTGCGCCGCAATAAAGAGACCAGCATGAGTGAAGCCGCAATCTGGACTGTTATTTACGTTTCAGCAGCAATTGCCTTTGGTTACTTCATGCCCAACTGGACTCCAAGTGAAACCGCTCAGAAAGAATTCTTTGCGGGTTGGCTAACTGAGTACGCTCTTTCCGTTGATAACATCTTCGTATTTGTAATTATTTTAAGTCGTTTGCAGATTGAAAAGACAAAACAACAACTTGTACTTTTATTGGGAATCATCATTGCGCTTATATTGCGTGGAATTTTCATTGCCGCGGGAACCGCGATTATTACTCGATTCTCAAGTGCGTTCTTTATCTTCGGTGCTTTCTTGATCTACACCGCGTATCAGCTCTTGCGTGAAGACGGCAAGGAAGAAGAAGAACAGGAAGATAGTCGCATTGTTAAATTCATGCGTTCAAAGGGTGCTAGCTCGTTCACGATTGCTTTGATCACCCTTGGTATTACCGACTTAGTCTTCGCGCTTGATTCAATACCGGCCATTTTCGGAATTACCAAAGATCCATATATTGTCGTTACTGCGAATATTTTTGCCTTGATGGGGCTGCGTCAGCTCTACTTCTTATTACAAGGACTGCTCAAGCGATTGGTGTTTCTCTCAAAAGGTCTATCAGTTATCTTGGCATTTATCGGAGTCAAAATGTTCTTTGAGGCATTCCACGGTATCGGGATTCACGAGATTGCGGGTATTGAAGTGCCTCACGTTTCGATTGAGTTCAGCCTTGGCGTCATCGTCGGAACTCTTTTGATTACCGCCGTAGCAAGCCTTACCGCTACTCGTAAAGATGGTTCAGAGATTATTTAAATCTATTGCTCGATCTCGCAAAGTATCGCGGCCGTGCTCTTTCGCGCGCTCATGAACTTTGCGGATCTGGAGTTCGAAACTAGCAATAGCCTTATCGAATGCGGCAACACCATTGAATTCGGCAGCTTCGGCGCGCAATAACGGACCTGCGCCCCGTGAAGTAATCACCACTCTGTGGTCATGTTTTCCTTGACGGGGGTTTTTCTCTTCGATTACTTCGACTTCGACGCGATCCATTTTTACGTTAAATCTTGCTAACGCTTTAAGTTTCTCGTTGACAATTCCTTTGAAATCTTCGGCAACCTGGGCATTTCTCAACTGAATGATAATTTCCATGTATCTACTGTGGCACTAAGTGGTGCGCAATGGAAGTACTAAAGCGGCAGTGCGAAAGTGGCGAGCGTTAACCCTAGGGCAAGTAAAATTGACTGGGCCAAAATAGTTATCGCAGTTTTGCGATCTGCTTTCTTGGCGATTGGATCTGAAACTCGTGAAATTTGCCCTAGTTTGCCAAAATTAAAAGTTCCCATGAATCCATAAGCTAAGCAAAATTTCTTGCGTGATTGAATTAATCCGATCGCGAAAACCATTAATGGAAAGAAGAGTGTTAAGCGGGCACTTTGCGTTGCGTCAGTACCAATTAGCCCGATTAAAGAAACAACTGAGATTACTGCGCCAGCCAGGGCAACAACTTGGCGGCGGCGAACTTCACCTTTGCCAATATTGCAACTACCCGCGACATATTCTTGGCTCAATTAAGCCTCTTCTAATTCTTCTTCGTCGATCCAGGCGTCTACCTCAGTCTCATCTTGCTTATCTACCCAAGAGAGAAATGAACCTATGGCGCGAAAAGCCAACAAAGCTACGCCGACAACGGCGACGAACCGCTTAATCGCTTTTAACATAAGTTAAAAATACTCCTATTGGTTAAATTTTGTCTAATGAAGCTGTGATGTCATCCCACAAATCATCAACATTTTCACAGCCGACCGAGAATCGGATCAAGGATTCAGAGATCTTGTGGCTTTCAGTTGCCCAACGGCGACGACGTTCCCACATAGATTCAATACCGCCGAGGCTAGTTGTGTTTGTAATCAACCTTGAACCCTGGGTGACTAGATCTGTGCCAGCGGCATCGCAGGTTAATTCAAAAGAAATCATGCCGCCGTAACCGGGGTAGCGAACTTTGCTTACCTTGGCGTGGTTAGCCAAGCGCTTAGCGAGTTCTTTGGCATTGGCTTCGGCTGCCCGGAAGCGAAGTGGGAAAGTGCGGATTCCGCGCAGTGCTAACCAAACTTCAAATGGGCCAGGAATCGCACCGCTTAACTTACGTACATCAGCAAGGCGCTTATAGAGCGCTGGGTCATTGGTGGAAACAGATCCCAAAATTACATCGCTATGTCCGGCAAAGTACTTAGTTACAGAGTGCATCACGAAATCTGCGCCAAAATCAAGAGGCGTCTGGGTTAACGGTGTGGCCAAAGTGTTATCTACTGCAGTGCCAACACCTAACTTCTTAGCGCCAGCAATAATTGTTTTTAAATCTACATTCTCTAGAGCTGGATTTGTTGGATTCTCTAACCAAAGGAGTGCTGCGCCTTTTGCCGCTTCGAGTACAGCTGCGGTATTTGTGGCTTCAACAAAACGAACTTCGAGGCGACCGCTTTCGTGATAACCCTTTAGCAACGCAGCAATGCCTTGATAGCCTTCATCGGAGAGAACTACGGGTGCACCGATTGGAAGCAAATTAAAAATCGCACTTGCTGCGGCTTGGCCTGAAGCGAAAACTAAAGTCTGACCACCTTCAAGTGCGCTGATAGCTGTTTCTAAAGATGTCCAAGTTTCATTTCCGTATCGGCCGTAACCAATTGGGCCACCAGCGTGAAAAGTTGAGTTAAGCGCAATTGGAGTATTGAGTTCGCCATCTGGTTCAGGAACTGGGCGGCCAGCGCTAATGGCAAGTGTTTCGGGCTTTAACTTTTTATCAGAACTCATAGCTGAAAGCCTATTACTTTTTTACTTTCCAAGAACGGCCATTGCCGCATTATGTCCAGGGATTCCGCTTACTCCCCCACCTCTTTGCGCGCCAGCACCACAGATAAAGATTCGAGGATCATCTGTTTCTACGCCCCAGCGTCGATTATCGCCTTCTTCGCGGAATGGGAAAGTTAGATCTTTATGGAAGATGTTTCCACGGGGCAATGAGATTGCTTCTTCTAAATCAAGCGGGCTCTTGGCCTCGATACAAGGTGATCCATCACTATTACGAGCAATGATTTCAGAGATCGGGTCAACTAAATACTTATCCAATTCTGCGATGAAACCAGCTAGCGCTGTGGCCTTCGTGGCCTCATTATCGGCATCGAATAGCTCTGCTGGTGTGTGGAGACCAAAGAGAGTCAAGGTTTGGTAACCAGCTGATTGTAGCTCGGGGCTTAAAATTGTTGGGTCAGACAAAGTATGGCAATACATTTCTGACGGGAAACAAGCAGGCAACTTGCCAGCCTTGCTCTCTTGGTAAGAAGTTTCTAACTGAGAAAATTTTTCACTGATATGGAAGGTGCCAGCAAAAGCTAACTCAGCCGAGATGCCACTTTTGAGTCGAGGCAATTTCTTTAACAACATATTAACTTTAAATTGAGCGCCAGATAAACTTGCTGGTTTGCTTTGATTACGCAGATCTGCCAGAACTTGTGGAGCAGCATTAGATAGTAAATGGCTAGCCTCATACACATCGCCGTTTTGAACAGTTGCGGTAACTAAATCTGAGTCACTTGAAATATTAGTTACTTTGCTATTGGTGCGAATTTCTACACCAGCTGCGCGAGCAACGCGTTCTAGTTCTATTACTAGAGCACCCATGCCACCTTTTGGAACTTTCCACTCACCAGTGCCGTTTCCAATTAAGTGATAGAGAAAACAAATATTGGCTAACAGGTCATCAGCTGAAACATGTGTACCAATTAGGGCGTCAGTAAGGACAACACCTTTAACCAAATCACTTTTAAATCGTGCGTTAATTACTTCGCCAATTGGCTGCTCAATCAAATACTCCCAAATGTCGGGTAGATCAACTATCGCTTTGAGTTCACTGCGGCTCTTCAATGGTTGCAACATGTAGGGCGCAATGCGTTCGGCAAACATCGCAACTTCGCCGTAGAACTGCTGCCATGCTTGGGCGTCAGCTTCGCCATCTGGGATAGCTGCGAATGATTCAGCGGTTGCTTGGTCCCATTGGCGCGAGATGTAGAGCCCCGCCCCGTTTAAATCAGGGGTATATGAGGAAACTTTACGCGGCACAGTTTCGAAATTAAGTCCTAAGTCACTAACAATTTGATCAGGCAATAGCGCTACTAAATACGAATAGCGCGACAAGCGGGCATCAAATTCTGGAAAAGCCCTGACGCTAGCGGTCGCGCCACCAATTTCCTCATTGGCTTCAAGAATTACCACTGATTTACCGGCCTTTGCTAAGTAAGTTGCAGCTACTAAACCGTTGTGCCCACCACCAACAATCACGACATCTCTAGTAACTGTGGCCATAATTATTCTTCAAGTCGTTTTGTGGAGTTACGTACTACCAGGGTCGTTGGTAAAACTAATGATGGCACTTCAGCGCTTGGTTTACGCAGACGTTCCATGATTGACCAAGCAGCCATCTCGCCCATCAACTGCACGGGTTGTTCGATAGTGGTTAGATCTGAATATTCCGCCATCTCGTGACCATCAAAACCAATAATGGAAATGTCATCTGGAACGCTTAATCCATGACGCCTTGCTGCTTGCATAGCGCCAAATGCCATTTCATCAGACTCGCAGAAAATTGCAGTCGGACGATTTGGTCTGGCCAGTAAATCATCCATGGCACGCGAAGCAGTATTCATCGTGAAATCACCGTGAACTTCGCGCGAAGGTATCCATTCCAATCCGTTCTCAGCTAATACTTGTAAGAATCCACGACGACGATCTTGTGGCACTGAGAAATTAAATGGGTCATCAGGGCGACCAGACATTAAACCAATTTGCTTATGACCTTGATTTACTAAATGTTGGGTAGCAGTTCTGGCTCCAGCCACATCGTCAATTTTAATACTCGCACAATCTTTATGTGCCATGCCTACAAGTGCAATTGGAATTCCTAAACTCAACATCGAAGCGAATTCTTCTTCGGTTGGCGGCAAACTAATAACAATCAGAGCATCGACGCGACCCTTTAGTAATTGATGCTGGAATAATCGTTCGCGACCTTTCATCTGGCTAAAGTTATAAAGCAGCAGATCTAAGCCAGCTTCGCGAAGCGCTTGTTCAGCGCCATTAATTACTTGGGCGAAATACCAACGCGAAATATATGGAGCAACTACGCCGACGCTGTTAGTGCGTCCAGGTCGAATCCGATCGCCATCGCCAGTTAAGGAGTAATTTAATTTCGCAGCTGCGGCCTCAATCTTGGCTCTGGTTTGCGGATTGACATGTTCAAGGCCCCGAAGTGCGCGCGAAACAGTTGCGGTTGAAACGCCTGCCTCTGCTGCGACTTCCTTGATACCGGCCATTTTCCCTCAATCTTTCTGCAACTAACTGTAAATTCCTGCAACAATTGTAAAAAGTAGGCCTTACGGGTCAAAAAAGCAATAGATTTCTGGGAATTAGCACTACTTTACAGTTATGAGCAATCAAATTCAGACGATAATTCAAGTTGAACTCGAAGATCGCAATCGCCTTACCGCTTTCTTTCGATTAATCATCGTGCTGCCAGTTGCCATCTATTTCAGTGCATTTGCCATTGAATCGATCGCATCTGATAACTGGAGCTACAGCTTAGGCGGTCTCATTATCGTGCCGACACTGTTAGCCCTGGTTTTTCGCGGCATTTACCCAAGTTATGCGCTCTCATTTAATAATGCTCTGATTTCATTGGAAACTCGCGTTAACGCATATGTTCTTTTACTTACCGATGATTATCCATCAATCGAAGAAAATGACATTGTAAAAATCACTTTTCCTGAGGTTGGCAACGGTTCCCAGCTCAGTCGAGTAAAACCACTGTTTAAATGGATCTTGGCGATTCCACTATACGTAATGGGAATCATCTACGTAATTTACGGATTATTTCTAACTGCTTTCGCTTGGTTTTCAATCTTGTTTAGTGGTAAATATCCAGTTTGGTGCGCCGACGCTATGGTGGGAATTTTAGCCTTTTTCAATCGTGTATACGGTTATGCATTTATTTTGGTAACTGACGAATACCCAAGTTTCTCCCTCTAATCTATGGCGGTCCACTCTGCGCAAAAGATGCGACGTATCGTTGCTGAAGTTGCTGAGATGGATAAGAAATTTGCACCACTAATAGCTCGTCGCCCCCTTTGTACAATTGGCCGAAGTGCTCCAACCGAGACTCATTTTGAATCCTTAGTTAGTTCAGTTATCTCCCAACAGCTAGCCGTAAAAGCTGCCGAGACTATTCATGGGCGCTTGGTTGATATATGCAAGGGCACAATTAGCGCTAAAAAAATAATCAAACTCGATGACCTAGCTCTTCGAGAAATTGGTGTTTCTGGCGCAAAAGCTCGCACAATAAAGGGGCTAGCTGGGGCAGTTGTAGATAAATCAATTCCCATAGATGCCATCGATGAAATCCATGATGATCAAGAGATTTATGACAAATTAACTTCGCTTTGGGGTATTGGGCGCTGGACAGTTGAGATGTTTATGATGTTTCAACTAGGTCGCTTAAATGTCTGGCCTACTGGAGATTTAGCAGTGCGCCGGGGTTGGGATATTGTCCATAAGAATAAAGAAGAAACTCTGGCGAAAGCTTTAGATGTTAAGGGTGAAAAGTTGCATCCCTACCGAAGTGTGGTTGCCTGGTATTGCTATCAAGCAGTTCATGAAAGCCGTGGGTTGGATTACTAAATATCCTCCAGGATTAATGAGACTGAGTTAATGCACCAACGTTGATCTGTTGGCACGTCATAGCCTTCGCCTTCAAAAACATGGCCTAGGTGCGAGCCACAGGCAGCACAGCGCACTTCAGTGCGAACTCTAGGAGCAAGCGAGCGATCTTCAATTAGTTCAACTGCATCGTCGGCAGAAGGTGCGTAAAAAGATGGCCAGCCACAACCTGAATGAAACTTAGTTTCGCTACGGAATAACTCAGCGGCACAAGCTTTACATTTGTAGACGCCAACTTTGTCCGAGTCGGTGTATTCGCCAGTAAATGGTCGCTCGGTTGCGGCGTTACGCAGAACATTATATGAAAGTGGATCGAGCTTTGCCTTTAGCTCGTCTTCATTTAGCTTAACTGGATAATTATTTTCACTCATTAGAGAACCACGCCAACCGGAAAAGCAATGCCAGTGCTGGAATGACAGTCATAACCATTTGGATTCTTCTTCAGATACTTCTGGTGATATTCCTCGGCCATGAAGTATTCAACGCCATCGGCGCTAAGAATCTCAGAGACAATCGGGTCGAAACCAGCTTGTGTTAAAACTTCTTGGTAGAGATCACGAGACTTGGTGGCCTGAGCCAATTGTTCTGGTGTCGTCGCATAAATAGCACTCCGATATTGAGTTCCGATATCGCCGCCTTGTTGATTCAACGAAGTCGGATCATGCATCGTCCAAAACTCTTCAAGTAAACGTTGATAAGAAATCTGCTCATCATCAAAGCGAACATGCACCATTTCGGCATGACCAGTTACGCCAGTACACACTTGCTCATAACTAGGATTTGGGCGGGTGCCACCCATATAACCAACGCTGGTATCAATTACTCCGGCTAGCTGCCAGAAACGACGTTCTGCGCCCCAAAAACAGCCAGTTGCAAAGTATGCGCTCTGATTCATGGCGATATTCTGGCAGTAAGCTCGCAAAATTGTCATACGAGATATATCGATGAATATTTCTGGGTAATTATTAAGATCTGCGCTACTGATAACCTTGCCATTGCGCCCCCGTAGCTCAGGGGATAGAGCACCGCCCTCCGGAGGCGGGAGCACAGGTTCGAATCCTGTCGGGGGCACTTTCAAATGATGAAAAATTATGCTGAGCGAGATAAATCACCAGTAATCGGGAAATCCCCTGCGTTATGTCCTTGTAATACGGGTGCGGGCACGGGAGAATAAGAACCTTACGACATCAAGATCGTAGTTAGATCAAATTACTTAATTGGTACGGAACTGGCTTCTGTACGTGAGATTTCAGGGATAGGTGGTGTTCTCATGGATTGGCGTCATCAATCCGCTTGCCGCGATGAAGATCCAGAGCTTTTCTTCCCAGTCGGAAACACTGGCCCTGCCATTACCCAGATTGAAGAAGCTAAAAAGGTTTGTAACCGCTGCATAGTTAAAGATGCCTGCTTGGCTTGGGCGCTTGAGAGCGGACAAGATGCCGGAGTATGGGGCGGTTTATCAGAAGATGAACGTCGTGCTCTAAAGCGTCGCGCGGCACGTAATCGTGCCCGTCTGCAAGAACAGCAAAACCAGTTCTAAAGCGGGAACTCCAAGGTTGCTTGGGTTCCGGACTCCCCCGAAGTTAATTTAATCTGACCACGTAGTTCATTTTCAGTCAAAGTTCTAACGATTTGTAAACCTAAGTTAGAAGAATTAACTAAATCAAAATCACTCGGTAATCCAGCGCCATCATCGCTCACTGTGACTTTTGCTTTACTTTCAAAACGTTCGCAATGAATAACTAGATTGCTTCCCTGTTCAGCTAACCCGTGCTCAAGTGCGTTATGAATTAACTCGGTCACGATTAAAGCAAGTGGTGTGGCAATACGTGGATCAATCTCAGCCAAAGATCCGCTTCGTCTAATGTTTATCTCACTCATTCGTGGACTTAAATCTGCTGCGTGAATAACTAAATTATCTAAGACCTGATCGAAAGCTACTTTGGCATCTGCGCTATTTGAGAGGGTTTCGTGAACTAGCGCAATTGAGGCTATCCGGCGCACCGCTTCTTCAAGGGCGGCGCTTGCCTGCGGCTCAGCAATTCGCCGAGCTTGTAATCGCAATAGCGCTGAAACTGTTTGTAAATTGTTCTTAACTCGATGGTGTACTTCACGAATTGTGGCATCTTTAGTTACCAATTCGCGTTCGCGACGTCTTAACTCAGTCACATTGTGAAGCAAAACAATTGCACCAATTCGGTCATCACCCTGCAAAAGCGGCATCACCATTAAATCAATTGTTGCGCCTTCGTTCTCAATTTCAGCACGGCGCAAAGATTTGCCGCTGAGTGAACTACGAATTCCTTCGTGGTGCGATTCATTTCGCTGCAGAGAAACCTTCGATGCCACCTCACCCAGATTAAAGCTCTCCAAATCATTACCCCAACCCATGCGGTTAAAGGCAGATCTAGCATTTGGGCTGGCATAGGAAATTACGCCATTTAGATCAAGCCTGATCAGGCCATCGCCAACGCGCGCAGAAGGATCGAATATTGATGAGGCATCTTGATAGGGATAGGTGCCTTCAACGACCATTCGGTAAAGATTATTAGCGATCTCGCGATAATTTAGTTCTAATCGACTTGGTGAGCGCATCAGTTCAGCATTACGATGGCGGGAAATTATGGCAATCACTTGGCCTTCATAAATAACTGGAATTGTTTCTTCTTTAATGAGCAAGTCACCAAACAACTCTGGCTCGGAGTCGCGCACAATGTCAGCACTCGAGAGAGCCTCATCTAAACGTGGTCGCTCTCCCCAGGTGACTTCAGATCCAATTAAGTCATTGGCAAAAACGGTTGCTGAAGTAGTCGGTCGAATGTGTGCGATTGCCACATATCCACTTGGCCAAGCGGTTACATCAGTGCGCAGCGGTACCCAAAGAACCAGGTCTGCGAAAGAAAGATCTGTAAGGATCTGCCAATCTGCAATCAATTCTTGTAGTCGATAAATTTGTGCAGAAGTAAGTGTGCTGCGTTTATTCAACAGGCTTTCGATGCGATTCATTTACTGAGCCTGCCAATTTGGAAGTTGAATCGCTATTTCTTGTGCTGCATACCAGGTGAGCTCGCCATCATCAGATTTAGCATCTCCGACAAATAAACAATCAACCTGGCTAAATTTAATGGGTGATAGAAGGTGTACTTCAACCTCTGATTCCGACCCGATTTGGGCTGGCTCTAAATCAACTGCTAAAGCAAATGAAAAGTTAGCTGAGTTATCTTGATAAGAAATTGAATCTTCGGCCGCTAGTAACGAAAGTATGTACTCTGACTCTTCTTCGCCGAGTTCTGGATTAGCGTTTTTAAACTGGCTGGTAGGCACAAATGCCGTATCTATTGATATTTCGTCTTCGCCCAAAAGTTGAAGTAACTCATCTGGAGTTATAGCCAAGTATCCGCGCATGGGCTAACTCTATTGGAAGAGCTGCCACAGCTTAAAACTAGACCTCGCTGGCAATCTTTAAGATCGCCTTGCGCAACATTGATTTTGGGCTTGCTTCGCTAAGTGCCGAACTACTTGCTGCCGCAGCTGCCACAGCACGATTATCTCTGGGCAGCGTCCAGCGATTTTGGGGATTAAACTGATCTATCTGTGCGGCTAATTCATGGGCACCTTGATCGTTCCGATGACGTGGAACTTCTAGATTGGCTACGAAAGTCAATTTAGCTTTGATCTTATTCTTCGTAAGTTCTTGAATCAATTTTGTCAATCTAAAGCGACCAGTCTGATCTGGTCTTGAATTCAGCCAAATTTCATCGCAGTTATCGCTGCTCCAAATTAGGCATTGTGAATTCCATCGTCGATCAGTTAGTTTCATTGCTAGGTTAGAAATTGAACCAAGATCAATCACAATTAGATCAAAATTGACGTAGGCAGTTTCCATAAACTTTGCAAAGCTGGCACTCTTAGCTTCAGTTAATTCATATGCCCAAAGCAGTTGTGAGATCAACCTGGGATTTTGATCACCTCTTAAATTGCGCAAGTCCAACGCAATTGAAATAGATGGCTCGATTGAATTACCATCAATTAACAGTGTGCGCTTATCTAGCAAACTGGACTCCATAGCCAGATTAAGCGCCAAAGTTGTAGCTCCAGTGGCTGAGCCAGCCGAGGCAATTGCAATAACTTTAGCTCCAGCTAAGTTACTGGCTTTATGGCTCGAAATTAGGGGTTCGCGAAATTCCCGGCGCAAGATCGCACGCATTTGGGAAACTAACTCGGTGGGGTCGGTAGGTCTGGGTGAGAGTGATTCATATGTGTTTTTCTCGATATCAGTGCCATACCCAATTATTTGCCGTACTAATGTGCGCAATTCTGAAATCGCTGCCTCACTAAAGCCCGGCAAGTCTGGCGCATAAATAAGGATCGAATTTTTAACTACTTCAGAGTTCTGAACAAGGTAAAGCTTTAAAGCAGAGAGGTCTACTGCCCGTGCGATTATGTCCCAACCTTGAGAGTGTAGATTGCTAGATACAAAGCTTTCGAAATTACTATCGGCTATAGCTGTAATTATTGTGTGGTTGCCTGCCTCATCCATTTAACTTCACCACTACTAAACGGCCATAAGTGGTCGCTCTGAGAACGTCTGATATCTCATCTCGGCCGATCGCGATAGTTATCGCAGCTTCTGAGCCGAAGTTAGAGTCTTTTCGCTCAATTGCGCCTAAATAAATGTCACTTAAGACTAGTTCGGGCTCAGACGGGAAGGCACCGGATTCAGCATCTTCAAGTAGATAGATACTTATTCGATCTCCCGCTAAGACAGTGGCAGGTAAATCAATTGATCGAATCGTTAGAGAAATCTCGGCACTGTTTATGGAATTACTCTGCGAACTAATTGATTGCGTAGCGATGAGTGAAGATTTTTGAATCCGATTAGTCACAATACTTCCAATCGGATTTATCTCAGTAGCAAGATAGTTCTGTGAAATTGCCGATATATTCACTTGAGCTTTTGAGATATCACTGGCGGCAATCTGCTGACCAGGTGTTAGCTCACGATTTGCAATCCAGAAACTCTCCTTCTGATTTGAGAGCACCGAAATTAGAACACTCGAAAGGATAGATGCGACCAAGAGGGATGCCGCAATTAAAATGCGAGTTTGAATTTTAGTTTTTTTAGTAGACATGAAAGGCATCTAACGGTGCCAAGCAACATTTCCAGTTTGTCTATCCACAGTCATCCTTTCGGATGAGATCTGGTAATCCTTTCAAATGATCTACCTATAAAGGTCGACCGAAAGTCTTTCGCCATGACAACTATCGACCTATCCGTAGAGCCAACTTTTCAAACCATTACTTTTTCGCCAATCTCAAGTAGCCAAGATGAGATTCCAGGTCATCCGGTATTAGACCTATTCCGATCCCCCGTTCCTGAACCAGTGCCACAGAAAGCTAAGTTGTATTTAGTTCCGACCTCATATGGAGATGAATATGATCCGGACTTTGCGCCAATGCCAACTTCTGCAAGTGAACTGCCTGAGATAAGTAGCTGGGCCTTGAAGTATGGCGTAAGCGCACTTGAGATTTGGGCTGGCAAGAGACCGGCAGCTCAATTAGCTCGTTGGACACATAGAAATATCTACGGCAAGTTAATTACCGACACTGGATCGTTGAAAGAGATTGGACGAATTAGGAAACTGCACATTAGCGAACCGTTAGACGGGATTGCCGAATCAGTATTAACTGTTAGGTACGGTGATCGGCTACGTTCGCTGATCATGCGTTTTGAAGGCATCGATCAGAAATGGTTATGTACTGAACTATTTTTGATCTAGATGGGCCAGACTTTAAGTAAGTTTTAAGCGCCGCCGTGGCAACGCTTGTACTTCTTACCGGAACCACATGGGCACGGAGCATTTCGCGAGACATCATTTTTTGTAACATTGCCACTTTCATCAGCTGCGCTGTACTGCAGTCCAATTGGTGAAACTGGTTTAGCTTCGATGCCTTTTGCCTGAACTTCAGAAGATTCAACGGTGACTTCAACATTGAAAAGGAAGCCAGCAATTTCTTCTTTGATTGCATCCATCATGGCTGCAAATAGTTCGTAACCTTCGCGTTGGTATTCAACTAATGGATCACGCTGCGCCATTGCGCGAAGCCCAATTCCTTCTTGCAGGTAATCCATCTCATAAAGGTGTTCGCGCCATTTGCGATCAAGCACTGAAAGGAGAACTTTGCGTTCAAGTTCGCGAGTGACCTCAGAGCTTAAAGCGCTTTCGCGATCTGCATATGCCTTGGCTAGATCTTCAAGAATTCGATGCTTAAGTAGTTCGACATCTAGACCTGCGCGTCCACCGATTTCAGCATCTAGATCAGCTGGGCTAAATGAGACCGGATAAATAACTTTGAGGTGGTTCCAGAGCGTCTCAAGATCCCATTCTTCAGCGTAACCCGAAGCAGTTGCGGCATCGACATAAGCTGCCAAAGTATCTTGCATGAATTCAATGACTTGTTCCTTTAGATCTGTACCTTCGAGAACTAAGCGACGTTCGCCGTAAATTACTTCGCGTTGACGATTCATTACATCGTCATACTTCAAGACATTCTTACGAATTTCAAAGTTCTGTGCTTCAACTTGGGTCTGCGCTGATCGAATTGCATTGCTAACCATCTTTGATTCGATTGGTTCGTCCTCTGGAATTCCAGCCGCAGAAAGAACGCGCTCTACGATGCCAGAATTAAAGCGGCGCATTAAGTCATCTTGTAGTGAAAGGTAGAAACGTGATTCGCCAGGATCACCTTGACGACCAGAACGACCGCGTAGCTGATTATCAATACGTCGAGATTCGTGGCGTTCGGTACCAAGAACATAAAGACCACCGAGCGCAATAACTTCGTCGTGCTCTTTTGCGACAGCTGCTTTCTGTCGAGCAATCTCGGCTGGCCAAGCCGCTTCGTATTCAGCAGCATTATCTACTGGTGAAATTCCGCGACGCTGTAATTCGAAATCTGCCATGAACTCTGGATTGCCGCCGAGCATAATGTCGGTACCGCGGCCTGCCATGTTGGTTGCAACAGTGACTGCGCCTTTAACACCAGCGCGAGCAATAATTGCTGCTTCACGTTCATGGTGTTTAGCATTTAAAACTTCGTGAGCAACGCCTGATTTACGTAGGATTGCTGATAACTCTTCGGATTTTTCAACGCTGACAGTACCAATCAATACTGGTTGGCCCTTGCGATGGCGCTCAACAATATCTTTTGCTACCGCGTGGAACTTGCCTAGTTCGGACTTATAAACCAAATCTGCTTGATCAATACGGATCATGCTGCGGTTGGTCGGAATTGGCACAACACCGAGCTTGTAAATCTGTTGAAACTCAGATGCTTCAGTCATCGCAGTACCAGTCATGCCTGAAATTGTTTGATACAAGCGGAAATAGTTCTGCAACGTAATGGTTGCCAAAGTCTGATTTTCGTCCTTGATCTCAATACGTTCCTTGGCTTCAAGAGCTTGGTGCAAGCCTTCGCTGTAGCGACGACCAGCCAACATACGACCAGTGTGCTCGTCGACAATTAATAGCTCGCCATTCATGACTACATAATCTTTATCGCGCTTGAAAAGCTCCTTTGCGCGCACTGCATTATTTAAATAACCAATCATCGGCGTATTAACTGCCTCATAAAGGTTTTCAATCTGCAGCATCTGCTCTACGCGTGTTACACCTTCTTCGAGGATGCCTACAGTTTTCTTTTTCTCATCGATTTCGTAGTGAACATTGCGCTCTAGTTTCAAGACCAGATTTGCGAACTCGACGTACCACTTGGTCGCTTTATCAGCTGGCCCCGAAATAATCAGTGGAGTACGTGCTTCGTCAATCAAAATTGAGTCAACTTCGTCAACGACGGCAAAGAAATATTCGCGTTGCACGCAATCATCAAGTGACCAGGCCATGTTGTCGCGTAAATAATCAAAGCCAAATTCATTATTTGTGCCATAAGTAATGTCGCAGTTATATGCCTCACGACGTTCAGCCGGAGTCATGTTGTTGAGGATTACGCCAACTGTTAAACCTAGAAAACGATGAATTCGACCCATCCATTCGCTATCGCGCTCTGCCAAATAGTCGTTAGTTGTTACAACGTGAACGCCTTTGCCGGCGATCGCATTTAAGTATGAAGGAAGAGTTGCAACTAAAGTCTTACCTTCACCTGTGCGCATTTCTGCAATATTTCCGAGGTGAAGCGCTGCTCCGCCCATTAATTGCACGTCGTAATGACGCTGACCTAAGGTGCGCTTTGAGGCTTCACGAACTACCGCAAAAGCTTCGGGTAATAAATCATCTAGAGATTCGCCGTTGGCATAACGGGCTTTAAATTCATTGGTCTTTGCGCGAAGTTCGTCATCAGAGAGGGCAACTGTGGCTGGCTCAAATGAGTTAACTTTGACTACGGTCTTGCTCAACTCTTTTAGGATGCGCCCTTCACCTGCGCGCATAATCCGATCGAGAATTGCAGGCATTTAGCCACCTATGACCTTTCAAAGTTACTTTTGCTGGCAGCCTCGGCTTCTTTCAAAACCAGTGCCAACTTACGAGATAACTCCCCAATCTTAGGGGTTATTCACGCCTACGAAGTGCCACGCAAGCCGTAGCTGCCGCCTGCACCTTAAAGCCAGCCTTGGTCAAGGCTCGGTTTGCCTCGTTGATAGTCGATCCAGTGGTTACTAGATCATCCAAAATAACCACGCTCTCACCTGAATAATTCCCACGGAACTGAGGTTTTATTGAGAGCGCCATTGCCAAATTCTCCCGGCGGCTGGTGATATTCAATTTACTTTGATCTCGAACCAATCTTTGCTGCTCAAGTAACGGCAGGACCACTACCCCCATATCTTTAGCGACCAAGAGCGCCATCTCGTTAATGAAGTCTCGACCACGTCGACGATTAGAAGCTGGCCCAGAAGGAATTGGAACTAAAGCACAATTTTGATATTTTTGAAAAAGTCTTTGTAGCGATGCGTTCATGGCGCTACGAACTAATTGATCTGCTGATTTTATACTCTGTTCTTTCGCAGCCAACAAAATATTCTTTGCAACTGGTGAATATGGAATTGCAGAGTAAACAGCTAAGTTAACAACTTTGCTTTGGTATAAATGTGGGTTCCAGAGCTTGCGACATATTGAGCAAATTGAATAGCCAAGTTCGCGACAGCCAAAACATCTAGTTGGAAAAAGTAAATATTTTAGGTCCGACACTAATTGCATCTATAAAGATTAAACTTTGCTGACTAAATGCTCTGTCCAAAAATTATTGGTTGTGGTTAACCTTTTAGCGAGATTAATCGAGAGTTCAGTTGATCCCCAGCTCGTCGAGGTAGATAAAGAACAAAGTGAGCGCCTTTACCTAGCTCACCCCAAGCTTCGAGTTCGCCGTTATGTAGACGCGCATCTTCCAGAGCAATTGATAAACCCAAACCAGTTCCGCCGCGAGTTCGGGCGCGCGATGGATCGGCTCGCCAGAATCGGTCGAATACCCGATTGAGCATTCTTGGCTCAATACCAACGCCGTAATCACGGACGCCAATGGCAACATCTTCAGGTGAAGCCATGATGCGCACTTCTATAGGCTTGCTTTCAGCGTGATCTATAGCGTTACTGAGGAGATTTCGAATCACCCGTTCAACTCGGCGAATATCTCCATTTACAAAAACTGCATCTCTCGGGCGATTTAGATTAATCTCAATGCCATTTTCTTTCGCAACCAGTGAGAGATCAGCAATGCAGCGCTCTAGCGAGCCACAGATGTCGAATTCAACAGCTTCCAATTCTGCTACCTCTGCATCAAATCGGCTGATTTCCAGTAAATCTTCGAGCAAGCGCTCGAAACGATCGATTTGTCCGATCAATAATTCAGAGCTGCGAGCGATTACCGGTTCAAATCCTTCGCGTGCATTATGGATAACTTCTGAGGCCATACGTAAAGTTGTTAACGGAGTACGTAACTCATGGGATACATCAGATACAAATCGCTGTTGTACTCGTGATAAATTCTCGAGGCGGGCAATTTGCTTCTCTAAAGATTCGGCCATCTCATTAAAAGCATTTCCAAGGCTGGCGATCTCGTCGTTGCTCTTCACCTGCATGCGTTGACTAAAGTCACCATCAGTGAACTGTTGAGAAATTCGAACCGCATCGCGAACTGGCTTTACAACCTGTCTAACTACAATCCAAATGATTAGCGCAATCAAAATAATCAAGGCAAATCCGGTTAGATAGAGAGAGTTACTAATTAAAGCCAATGTTGCCGCTTGATCGGCGAGGCTGAAGAGAACATACATCTCGTAGTCGCCACCGTCTGGAATGCTGATGCGCTGACCTACCGCGAGACCATTTATCGAATTTGAACCTGCGTAATCAATACGGACATATGAATACTCTAAGTTCTCTGAGTTACGTACTTTGTTGCGGAGATATTCTGGAATCGAAGTATTGGAAACTAAATTTGAACTGATCTCATAGTTTGCTTTACCAATAGCAGATCCAGGAACTTGCAGAATTACAACTTCACGGCCACTTTCATTAGATCCGACGGTTGTTGCTGAAGTAATTACTGAACTGAAAATTTCCCGAACTGAATCAGTTGGACTTCCGGTAGCTATAGCAAGGCGATATTGAGCGCTAAAGATAGTAGAGCGAGCTTCGATAATCGCAGTATCAATATTTACTTGCTTGATACCAGTTGAAAGTCTGGAATAAAGGGTTGAACCAGTAATCGAAACTACTACTAGCGATAGAAAAATAGTCGAGACAACTACCCGCAGAGCGAGAGAGTTTGATTTGTGAGCACTGCCAGATCGCATCTACTGACCGCCGGCTTTGTAACCAACACCTCGCACGGTTACGACAATTTCCGGGTGCTCTGGGTCGTGTTCGACTTTGGCACGAAGACGCTGAACATGAACATTTACCAAACGGGTATCAGTTGAGTGACGATAGCCCCAAACTTCACTGAGCAACGCATCGCGCGAAAAGACTCGACCTGGTTCGCGAGCTAGCGCGACAAGCAGGTCAAACTCCAATCGAGTTAGCGCAATCTGTTTACCGGCACGTGATACCTGATGCGCGACCACATCGATTACTAAATCAGCAATTGTTAATAGACCAGAGATGTCAGTATTGGTACGGCGCAAGCGGGTGCGGATACGTGCTATTAATTCAGATGGATGCTTAAAGGGTTTGACCATGTAATCATCAGCGCCTGCTTCAAGGCCACGTACTACGTCGTGAGTATCGCCCTTGGCCGATAGCATCACAATTGGCACCATTGATTCGGCTCTAAGCAATTTACATACTTCAATGCCATCTAAACCTGGCAACATCACATCTAGTAAAACCAAATCTGGTGGATTATTACGAAAAACATCAAGTACTTCGTCGCCGCGGCTTACTAGATCCACGTCGATGCCGGCACCGGTCAATACGATACCGAGCATCTCCGCGAGATCCTGGTCGTCATCGACGACCATTACTAAGGTCATTTAGCTTCCGTGTTCCCAAGAATTCAAATACAAATCTTGTGCTGGTGTAAGAACATCAATCTTGCCACCCATGCTGCTTAGTTTAAGGCTGGCAACTTCTTTGTCTATATAGGTAGGAACGTTATGAATTCCGGCTGCGAGATTCTTTGCCTCTTTAACCAGATATTCGGCAGTTAACGCTTGATCTGAGAATGACATATCCATTACAGATGCTGGGTGACCTTCGGCAGCGCCAAGGTTTACCAGGCGACCCTCAGCAATGAGAAGTAAGCGACGACCATCTGACATTACATATTCATCTGTTTGATGACGCATCTTGGCATTCTTGCTCTTGGCATTTTTCTCTAACCAAGCCACATCAATTTCAATATCAAAGTGACCAGAGTTAGCCATAATCGCGCCGTCCTTCATAACTGCGAAGTGTTCATCGCGAAGAACATCACGGTTGCCGGTAACTGTAATGAAGACGTCGCCAACTTTTGCAGCATCAGTCATTGGCATAACACGGAAGCCTTGCATCATTGCATCAAGTGCTTTAGTTGGGTCAATCTCAGTAACGATTACATCTGCGCCCATACCCTTGGCACGCTCCGCTACGCCTTTTCCGCAATAACCAAAGCCAGCTACAACTACGATGCGACCGGCAAGAAGATAATTAGTAGCACGGAAAACTGCATCGAGTGTTGATTGGCCGGTGCCGTAACGATTATCAAACATATGCTTTGTGTCGGTGTCGTTAACCGCGATCATTGGGAACTTCAACGCACCGTCTTTAGCCATCTGAGTTAGGCGAATAACACCAGTTGTAGTTTCTTCGCAACCGCCGGCAACATTTGGGATTAATTCTTGGCGGGTAGTGTGTAAAACATTTACTAAATCGCAACCATCATCGAACACTTGGTGCGGTTCGATATCTAGGGCCGCATTTAGGTGTGAGTAATATCCATCGCGATCAACCGCATTCTTGGCGAAAACACTAATTCCATATTCATGGACAAGTGCTGCAGCTGTGTCATCTTGAGTCGAAAGTGGATTAGATGCACAAAGCGCAATATCAGCACCTCCTGCTTTTAGAACGCGCATCAGGTTGGCAGTTTCGGTAGTCACGTGCATACAGGCAGCAATACGAATGCCAGCAAATGGTTGCGACTTTTCAAATCGCTCACGGATTTGAGCAAGAACTGGCATATTGCGTTCGGCCCATTCGATTCGCTTGCGGCCTTGCTCTGCTAGCGAAGCATCGGCAATGTCATTGCGAGGTACGGTCTTTGTTACAGGTGCGTTCACAGTAAAACTCCTAAGTAGAAAAGTGAGAAATATGGTCAATTAGGCAGGACCCCGCCAGAAGGCAAGAGTATCGGCAATGCCCAGTTGAGTTCTACTTAGGCACAATAATCAAGCGTTAATTAGCGCCAATAGCTCATCACGATGGGCCGCCATATGTACCGCAGTATCGGCTTCTACATTTAAGCGCAGCAGGGGTTCGGTATTTGATGCACGAACGTTGAACCACCAGTCTTTTGTAGAAACGGTTAAACCATCAAGTTCGTCAATCTCAAATTCAGAAAGCGCGGCATACTTTTCTCGAATAGCTTTTAAAACTTCGGCAGAATCTGCCACTTGTGAATTGACTTCGCCGCTTGCAACATATCTTTTGAATGGTGCGAGCAGTTGAGAAATAGTCTGGTCAGACTCTCCCAGTGCAGCCAAAGCATGAAGTGCAGCCAAAGCACCAGAATCTGCTCGCCAAAAATCTTTAAAGTAGAAGTGGCCAGAATGCTCGCCACCAAAAACTGCGCCAGTCTCTGCCATAAGTGCCTTTATGTAGGAATGCCCAACTCTTGATCTAACCGGTACTCCACCTAACTCATTGATTACTTCGACCACGGTTCGGGAAGAGATCAGACTATGGATAATTGTGGCACCTGGGTTTTTTGCTAACTCGCGACTAGCAATAAGAGCAGTGAGCAAAGATGGGTCAACTGTTTCACCCTTTTCATCTACCAAGAAACAACGATCGGCATCACCATCAAAAGCTAAACCGATATCAGCTCTTTCTGCCAGTACCGCTTTCTGTAGATCTCGTATATTCGCTGGATCAATTGGATTAGCTTCATGGTTAGGGAAATTGCCATCGAGTTCAAAGTAAAGCGGAATTATCTCAGCGCCTAGGCGATCAAATATTGCCGGCGCAGTAAAACCAGCCATTCCATTACCTGCGTCAATAACTATCTTCAGGCGACGATTACCTTTGAAAGAGACCAGTTTATGTAAATGATCAGCATATGCTTGAAGTAAATCTTCATGGGTTTCAACACCTGCCGGGCGCATCGCAACTGGCATACCTTGACGGACAAATTTCTCGATTGTCTGCAGGCCAGTCTCTTTGCCAATTGGACGAGCCCCACTTAGGCATAACTTTATGCCGTTATAAGCCGCTGGATTATGGCTGGCAGTAAACATCGCACCTGGCAAGTTCTTTGACCCCGCCGCGAAATAAAGTAGATCGGTCGATGCTAAACCTATGCGAATTACATCTGTTCCGTTACTGGTTACACCAGCAGAAAAAGCCTCTGCCAGTTCTGGTGACGAAAGGCGCATATCTTCGCCAATAATGACCGTACTTGGCTCACGTTTCATTTCAAGAAATCTAGCAAATGCTAATCCGACGGCAAAAGCAAAATCTGGCGAAAGTTCGGTATCTACTAAACCGCGAATGTCATACGCTTTAAAAATATTGGGGATATCTTCATTCATAACTATTTCTTCAATTACTTATTTGGTACAGCTCGAAGGTGACCTCGTCGACCAATGTGTTCAGAACTTGCTGCCAGTGTTGCAGCTGATGAAGCGCTTTCGGCAATCGGAGTCGCAGCTACTTCGCGAACTGCATCAGCGATAGCCATCAAATCATCACTAGAAGGACCGCTCTGACTATCTGAAATTTGCGCGCGAATAACTTCCCAACCATTTGGGACTGTTAAACGTTCTGCGTGAATTTCGCATAGATCGTACGCATGCGGTTCAGAATAAGTTGCCAGTGGACCAACTACTGCGGTTGATTCGGCATAAATGTAGGTCAAAGTCATAGTTGCCATGCGACGGCAACTGGCGCGAGAACACGCGCGACCTACTTTTAGCGAACTCATATGACTCAGATTAGTGGGCAGTCGCTCAAAAACTTGGGATTTTTATGGATTTAGAACCCGAATGTTTGACGACGGTATTGCCACTTTAGTCAGTTCGGCACCTGTAGCTATTGGGAAAAAGGCATAACCACTCTTGGCCGCGATTAAAGCACCTGCGTAATTTTCAACACCGGCTCGAAGAACTTTGATTGAGATCGTGTTGTTTGGGACTTGCCAAGTAACTAGATCTGAACCAGTAATGCTCTTTTCCTTAACCTTGCCATTTGAATACTGGATTTGAAGATCAACTGCAATGGCATCACCAGCAAGGACAATTTTCGGCAAGAGTCCGCCTAGCGAGATCTGCATGGGGATCAGAGCTGGCGAAGGGGTGCTCCAGACAAAGTCGCTATTTCCATTAGAGGTGGCGCGAGAGCGAACCGCAGCGACTATTGGTTGATCTGAGGTCAACTTAAATGCAAAAGCTCCCTTTGCTACGTCTGGTTTGAGTTTCAATTCCACGACTTTCCCGCTGACTAATTTACGTTCGTTAAATCCGGTTGGAATAAATCGACCGTCACTAGAGAGCAGTTCAAGCGAGACATTGGCATCAGCTACCCCAGGGACAAATATGCGCAGATAATGATTTGGGGCTTTTTTCTTGACTAGCTGTTGAGGAATACCGGTTATAACAAATTTTCGCGATGGTGCTGGAATCGCATTTACTGAATCTCCACCTAGCTTCTTTAAACCTTTAACCCGTTCATCAATCAAGTAGCTATTAATCCGGCCAGATCTGGCAACTACTTGAACCACAATGCTTGAATCTCCCGGTGCCAAGGAATCTAGTTTTACTGCCGCACTTGAGTTAGCTTTCAAAGAAAGAGTTTTTACCGCTTGTTCGCCATTTTCACTCCATGTGAAAACATCCACAATCGAGACACTTAAGCCACTATTTACTAAATAAATCTTGCCTTTACTGCTTACATCTGAATTACCGCCGACAAACCATTGCGAGGTAGCTGGAGCGGTGCAGAGAACGGAGCCAGCCCATACACCGGTGCGACTTTGGAAACTAACTGGAGTTAGACCTTCAGTTTGCAACAAGATTGGATCACTGACACTGGAATATCTAAGTGTTTTGATATCTACTAACTTTGTACTCTTATTTCCTACCCGATAAAACGGCGTTTTCTTCGACGCTACTGAAGTTGAAGTAGTGACGCCAGTTGGATTTGGCGGGCAGACTACAGCGGGATAGGACTTAGAAAATTGGCGTGCACTGGTATTCGCATCAAACATATTGGTGGCCAATAAAACTAAAGTTATTACGCCAGCTAAAATCACGCCCTTCTGAAACTTCATGAGAGCTCCATCTCTGAGATCTCGCGTTTACGACGTCCGGCAGGTAGCGCCAAGATAATCAAAGCTACCCAAGCAATAAACTGCAGACTAAGTGCGCCGCGACGAAGAGTTCCATCATGAATCAAAGTGAACTCGCCCGCTTCCAGGACTTTGAATTGAGGAAGCCCGGTCTCGTTCTCGCTTCGTTCAAGCTTTAGGCCATTCTGCAGAATTTGCCAACCTAAATCATAATTCTCTGTCAGCGTAATTACTCCTGGACCTGGAACACTCGTAGTAACACCGATTCCACCGCTAGCAAGCAACGTGACCTCACCGTTTGTGTTTGTAAAAATCAAGCGACCAGTTGGCTCACTAACTTTCCAAACTATGCCATCTGCTGTTGCTGAAGTGCGAGTAAATCCACCAAGAGCATCGATAGTGCGAACCACATCTTTATTAATCGGATTCTTTGCAAATAAATACTTGATGCCAAAATCAGCAAAAGTCTTGCTAGTAGTCAGGCCACTTCCGTCAGCGAGTTCAATCACTGCTTTTGCGATAGCTGGATCTTGCGTCGGAGCAACATCTGGTTCGCCGAGAGTAATATCTGAACCGCGCGAGATGTAGAAAGCGAGCGAAGTAAGATCGCGATTAGCAATTTCTCTAAGAACCAGAGTTTTTGCATCTAATTCAACGCCGAGATATTCCGGCAAAATGTTTGCACTCTTGGTGTAGACCGGCGAAGAATCTGCTTGCGTAATGTTCCAAGAAATTGCAGTTGCCGAATATCCCAAAGTGATAAGTAATAGGCCAGCAGATAAAATGTGACGATAATTCACATTTGTGGCAATCAAGTAATCACGCAAGTCGTTGAGAATAATGGTGCCAACAGTTACGGCAGCCAAAGTCGCAACAGCTAAGAAGACGCCGACCCAAAGTTGAGTAGGTGCGATTGTGCCATTACCGGTAATTGAGAGGGAGCTTAAAACTGATGAAAGCAGCAAGAAGGTTAGTCCCACTTTGGCGACTTGACGCATTTGAGTGCTCGCAAAATAAGCTACTAATAAAACTATTGTGAGTGGACTAATTGCCCACCAAGGTAGCGCGCCAGGACCACCTGGATTGCCTAAGAACGCCAGATTAGGGCCGCCACCACTTAGCAAAATTCCGGGTTCGTAAAGAAAACGATTTGGATCAATGATTGCAACCAGTGACCAGGGTGCTGTAACGATTAATGGTGTAACCAATAGCGCAATTCGACGCCTTAACTTCTGATCAAAAAGCTCTTTATCTAAATTTTTGTTAAAGACTTGGAAATCGAGACCGATTCCTATTGCGGTTACCACCAAAAGGGCAAGCCAAACCATCAAGGTAAATGAGGTTGCAATTGAAAGCAGAAGAGCAACCCCAAAAATTCGACGCCATGAAATACGTTCAAAGCTATCTAGGGTTGGAATGCTTGCAACGATCCAGGGCAAAAGAATTAGCAGAATTAAAGTACCGAGCCGCCCGGTATTAACACTTGCGATTGCCACCGGACTAATCGCATAAAGCATGCTCGCCGATACGCGCAACCAAGCATTGGTCGTAACTAGTTTTAAAAACTTATATGCCGAAACGGCCATGATTGCCGGCGCTAAGAAGATTAGTGATGTTATCAACACGGCCGGCTTGCCAAAGAAGAAAATTGATAGAAGCGAGAGAAGTGCGACCCAAGGAGGCGTTGGAGCTGAGCTTCCCATGCCTACTTGATGCCAAGATTCAATGTAGCTGCGCCAGAGTGAACTTGTGCCGTGAGGCGTCGTTGCTAATGCGCCACCAATTAACGAACCGAAACGTGATCTGGAGGAAAGCAAGATAAAAATAAAGAGTGATATTCCGAGAACAACCTGTGGGCGCTTTAGCACGCTCCCCCAATTAACTACCTTGGCTGGGGTTAGCAGATCTGCATCATCATTGAACTCTTCATCAATGTCGTTATCAGTTGGAAGTTTTGCAAAAATTCGATTTCGGATTGATTCCAAAAAGTTATTAAGTCCGTTTCGATATTGAGTGAAACGAGGCGGGATGAAATCGGCAATTACCCGTGGTGGTAGCAAGCGATGAATTCGGCGCTCTTTACGTGCCGCTCGAAGAACTGCTGGTCGAAAAATGAGCGAAGCAATCGCCAAGATTTCATCACTGGCATAGCCAGGCAATTTTGCAATTAGGTAGCCGATAGATCTGACTGCCGCACCAGCAATGAGCTGCAGAATTAACCACGGTAAAAGCCAGGCAGATGAATTTGCTAACAAAACGTAGGCTGAATTTCGCCGGTCTAACAGCAACGGGCGATGTAGAAATGCGCCTTCTACATCGACTGGTCTGCGTTCAGAAGCTGCTGCTTGGGCGTGAAATGCGACCGAATCTGTAACGACAATAACTGAATGCCCGGCCATGCGAATGCGCCAACCAAAGTCAACATCATCGCGAAAGAGGGCTAGCTGTGGGTCATATCCACCAAGTTCTTCAAAAACATCTCTTCTAATGAGGGCACCTGCGGTGCTTACAGAAAGAACATCTCGTACGCCATCGTGTTGACCTTGGTCATACTCGTGAGATTCCATTCCAGTCCAGCGCGCACCATTGTTAGTAATGCTTACGCCAACTTCAAGTAAGTGTGAGCGATCGTGCCAACCTAATAATTTTGGTCCAGCCATAGCTACGTTAGGACGATCAACGAGTTGCGCTAACAACTTTTCAAGGGCGTCAGATTTAGGTGCGCAATCATCATGAATAACCCAAATCCATTCATTGCGTTCATTATTTGACTTAGGAAATTTCTCAACTGCGCGATAAACCGCATCGCCAAATCCAGCATCACGCGGCATTGCCAGAACTGGAATTTTTGCAGCTTTTAAAAGTGCCGCCGACTTATCTTCTGAACCAGTATCAACGGCCACAATTTGATCTAACCTGCGCGTTTGTGAGGATAGCGCGGCTACAACTTCGGGTAACCAAAGTGCTCCGTCGTGAGAAACTATTACAGCTGTGACATGAAACGGATCAGTAATTTTCGTCGTCGCCATAATTTGTGGTGGCGTTTCTAATTGGTTTCCTAATTAATCGAAATAAATCGATTAAGCAGGTCGACGCTTAAGTCGACGTCGCTCTCGCTCGGAAAGTCCGCCCCAAATTCCAAATCGCTCATCATGTGCAAGAGCGTATTCGAGACATTCAGCGCGAACATCGCAGGAAAGACAAACTCGTTTTGCTTCGCGAGTAGATCCGCCCTTTTCTGGGAAAAAAGCTTCGGGATCTGTTTGCGCACATAGTGCGCGTTCTTGCCAGGAAAGCTCAACGCTTTCGCCACTGGCTAATTGAATTACGGGACCTGAGGAGGAAGGGTTTTGTGCGGGACGAATCGGCATTAATAACTCTCCACATAAATAGTGGCCCCGCCCTGACGGCGTGTGGCCTTCTCTTAGGTGAATTACACGCGTGTAAGTCAGTTAAGTCAAGCCCAACCAGGCCGAAAAAGGGCAAATTGGACGCGAATTAGGCGTAAAAACTCAAGTTGTGGTTGAGAGTTTCTAAAGCTTTAAATCAATTATCTCGCCGCCCGCGAGGTAAGCACCCTTAGCGTGGGTATCTTTCAACACCGTTGTATTTGATTCTACAAAAACGCTTTCTAATCGAGAGCCCTCAGCAATTACTGCGCCATCTCTAATAATTGAAGCCACAATTTCTACGTTAGCCCCGATAGTTACATTATGACCAATTGCGCTAGCGCCCCTAATTTTCGCACTCGTCGAAATATTTGAATTTTCACCAACAATAAAATCGCGACTTCCCACATAATCTTGCGAACCTTTTAGTAAAGCTTTCGGAGTTCCCATATCTAACCAATACGAATCATCTACAAATGCTTGAATAACTTTTCCGGCCTTGAGTAGCTCGGGAAACACTTCGCGTTCAACGCTAACAACTTTGCCAAGTTCTATTTCTTTTACCACTTGTGAGCTAAAAACATAGCACCCTGCATTGATGGTATTTGTGATTGGGTTTTCCATTTTTTCAAGGAAGTCCGTTACTCGACCAGTTTCATCAAATGGAACACACCCATATGGGCGAGCATCTTCGACACTAACTAAGTGCAGAGTAGCCGCCGCCGACGAAGATTGATGTAACTTTATCTGGGCAGCTAAATTATGTCGGCTCAGAACATCGCCATTGAAAACTACAATCGGTTCATTCTCAGAAATTTCGGCAAGAATTAACTCAGCGGCATTTCTAATTGCGCCACCAGTTCCAAGGGGTTCAGTTTCTAAAGCGTATTTTAGATCCATGCCCCAGTTAGAGCCATCTCCAAAATAAGGTGTGAATGTTTCGGCCAAATAAGCGGTGGCCAGTACTACTTTGGTGATGCCGGCAGCTTTTGCAACCAGTAATTGATGTTCAGTTACTGGCAAATTCGCAATTGGAAGCATCGGTTTAGGCGTTTTATTTGTAAGTGGTGACAATCGAGTGCCAAAACCACCAACCAAAAGAATTCCGACTGTCATTACTAGCCTTGTATTGCAGAATTAATACGTGCGGCAGCTTCAGCGATTTGAAGGTCCGTGGCAGTCATGGCAATACGGATGTGTGATTTTCCTAGATCGCCATAGAAATTTCCGGGCGTAGCCAGAATTCCCAAATTTGCTAACCAAGCAACAGAATCCCAGTCACTTTCCTTTCGCGTACACCAGATGTAGAGGCCTGCATTTGAGTATTCGATGTGAAACCCAGCAGCTTTAAGGGCTGGTGCTAATTTTGCTCGGCGGGCGTTATAGCGAGCTCGTTGTTCGGCAACATGAGTTTCATCGCTTAACGCAATTGTCATGGCTTTTTGAATTGGCAATGGAACCATCATCCCTGAGTGCTTACGCACTTCGCGAATGCGAGCGATTAAATCTTTATCACCAATCAAAAATGCACCGCGGTAACCAGCCATTGAAGATCTCTTTGATAAGGAATGAACGGCGAGAATATTGTGATTGTTGCCGTTGGTGTACTGCAGAATCGAGGTTGGAACTGCATCGTCACCAAATTCTAAATAGCACTCGTCAGAGACCAAGACCGAATTGTTCGTACGAGCCCATTCAATAGCGTTTGAATATTCTTGATCACTGTGAACGCGACCAGTTGGATTTGCGGGTGAATTAACCCAAGTTAAATCAGCTTGCGGCCATCGTTCTGGGCTAATTGCAACAGCAGCTTCACTGGCACCGGCCAAAATCGCACCCACTCGATAAGTTGGGTATGCAATTTCTGGAAAGTTAACTGACTTAGATTGCAGAAGCGTTGGCAGCCAGGCAACTAACTCTTTCGAGCCAATTAGCGGCAAGACATCAAACTCGCCGGTTGCTTTTAACTTAGTTTTTGCCCAATGAGTAATCGCGGCACGAAGTTCAGGCGTACCTGCGGTCACTGGATAGCTTGGTGAATTTGAACTATCTCTAAGGACCGCTTGAATGAATTCAGGCGTTGGGTCAACCGGAGTGCCTTGTGATAAATCAATTGCGCCACCTGGGTGTGCGCGCGCGATTTCACCGAAGGGAGCTAATGCGTCCCACGGGAAATCTGGCAGCTTCAGTTGAGAACTTTCTATTCAGACTTAGTTGGCAGGGCTACAACTGATTCGTGATCAGTATTGGTTTGGCCAACTTTGCTAGCGCCGCCCGGTGACCCGATCTCAACGAAAAATTCGGTGTTTATCTTGCCGAACTCTTGCCATTGCGCAGGAACATCATCTTCATAGTAGATAGCTTCAACCGGGCAAACTGGTTCGCAAGCTCCACAGTCAACGCACTCATCAGGTTGGATGTACAGCATTCGAGAACCCTCATAGATGCAATCAACCGGGCATTCTTCGATGCAGGACTTATCTTTAACATCAACACAAGGTTCGGCAATTATGTACGTCACGAAGAATCCTCCAACTGGGTAGCTACTGCGGTGAATTGTAATACCTACCGAGGTTTGCGGCGCTCTTTAACAACCGTGGTTCTTTCATCTCCTTTTGAAGGGGCATGTTTTGAATAGAGGATTATCGTTAAGCCATGGAAATCCAGCCACTCCCGCTTGAGCGCATTGGCCAACGGTTTTCGATTAGATTGCATGATCCCCAAGGTGGCTACCGAGATGTCGTGGGTCACTTGAAAAGCGCAACTACTTTGATAAATCGTAAAGGTCAGGAAGTTTCCTTTGATCCAGAACAGATTTTCATTTGGCGAGAGATAGTCGAACGTCCAACTTTGGCGGGCAAAGGTGCTCCCCTTACCCTGCGAGTACTTGAACTAGATCAAATCTGTGACTTAACTTGGCCGGCAACTGAGAGTATTGAAAATTCTGGTTGGCTTATGCGTGCTGCAGGCGGTGTTACCAATCGCGCTAACTCCGTCTTACCGCTTGCCGCAAGCCTAGAAACAGGTGCACTCAATAACTTTGCGGAAAAATTTGAGATAGCTCAGGATTTCTACAGAGGGCGAAACTTGCCCACGATTTTCCAAGTTGCACTTCCGACTTGGCAGCTCTTATCTGACAAATTGCTTTCTATGGGAGCGATCGAAACTCTTCGTGGCAACACAATGGTTACTGACCTAAATTCAGTTAAGCAAAAGATCCCAACTGGAATTGAAATTGTTGAATCAGATCAATTCAATAATGACTGGTTGGGAATTCAGCCAACACCAGGAATCGAAAAAATCTTATCTGGTTGTGCTGCTACTTATCTTAGGTTGGTTAGTAATGGTCAAACTGTGGCCGTCTGCCGAATCGCGCTGGCAAACGGCTGGTCTTCAATTACGCGAGTTTATGTTCATCAGGATTTTCGCGGAAAAGGTTTAGGAAAAACTATTGTGGCCGCGGCGCTGGAAAGTAGTTTTGAACAAGGTGCTACTAAAGCAGTGCTTCAAGTTGAAGCAAGTAACGCTATCGCTATTGGTGTTTATGAAGCCTTAGGATTTAATTTTCATCATGAGTATTCATTTTTGGAGCTGAAGTAGCTATGCTTAAAATTTATGACACTCAAAGTCGTTCTTTAAAGGAAGTCGTAAGTCAGGGCGATGAAGTAACGATTTATTGCTGTGGCCCTACGGTTTACCGAGATGCCCATGTTGGCAATCTACGAACATTTCTATTGTCTGATTTGATTCGTAGAACACTGGAAATTCAAGGTAAAAGCGTTAATTTAGTGCAGAACATTACTGATGTTGGACACATGGCTGAAGATGTAAACCCGCAGGATAAAATGCTTGCTCAAGCAAAATTAGAAGCAATCGATCCTTTTGAGATTGCCCGCAAATATGAGAGAAATTTTCATGATGATCTATCGCTCCTAAATATCAAACCAGCCCGAAGCTATCCGCGCGCAAGTGAATCAATTGAGTTAATGCATAAGTTGATCTCAAAGCTGATCGAGTTGAACCATGCCTATGTTGGTTCTGATGGTTCGGTTTACTTCGCTGCTGAAAGCTTCGAAAGTTACGGCGCTATCAGTGGTAATCGTTTAAAGGATTTAAAGCCTGGTCACCGCTATGAATATACCGATGAAGGCGGAAAACGTTTCCATGCTGACTGGGCACTTTGGAAAGCTGCTGGCGACCGCACCGAAATGGTTTGGGATTCGCCTTGGGGTTTTGGTTTCCCAGGGTGGCATATTGAATGTTCGGCAATGTCCCTTGATTTATTGGGTGATGAAATCGATATTCACGTAGGCGGCATCGACTTACGTTTTCCGCATCATGAAAACGAACGTGCCCAAACTAATTCGGTTACTGGTTTAGAGACAGTAAAACTCTGGGTACATGGCGAACATTTACTGTTCGAAGGCCGCAAAATGGCAAAAAGCAGTGGCAATGTAGTGTTGCTGCGAGATCTTCCCGAAAAAGGTTTCGACCCACTCGCGCTCAGATTTTGTCTGCTCGAAAATCGCTACCGTTCCCAAATGGATTTAACTTGGGATTCGATTGCGGCGGCAAATGCCACTTTGAAACGTTGGCGAAAGAGTGGCTTCGGTAAAGCCACGAGTTACCAGCCAGATCAAGCCATTATCGAAGCTCTAAACAATGATCTAGATACGCCCAGAGTTATGCAGAGGTTAAGAAGCGTTGAAAAGGATCCAAACTTGTCGGATGCCGAAAAAGCCGAATTGTTTACTTTCGCAGACCTAGTTCTAGCTCTTGATTTAAGGCGCGATCTGGTTGTGCCAGAACTGCCGGCTGAGCTGGCGCGCTTATTGGTAGAACGTGAGTTAGCTAGAAGTGCAAAGAATTGGAACGAGAGCGATCGCTTACGAATTGAATTAGAAAGAGCTGGCCTACTAATTAATGACACTACCGATGGGCAAGAATGGGAATTACGCTAAATCGGCAAGAAGATTGCAATCACCAAAGCAAAAGTTCCCAGCAAAATAAGCAAGGACCCCGCTAAATCCCCTTGAATAAGTAACTCGCCACCAACTCCCAGGGTTGCGCCTTGAACAACTACAACTAACCAAGTAATCGCTGCCAAGTATTTGTACTTTCTTAATCGCCAAGTTCGACCAACTGCCCAAATTCCAACAACGGTAGCAGCTAGCCCAAGTATCAGTCCTAGTGGAAATAAAAGTAGATGCAGCAAAGTGGCACTGGCTCCAAGAAGGGCGCCTGCTACAACAGAATAAATCAGCTTCATGAGCTACAAAGCTATTCCAGCGAATAAATCTATTTCACGCCCATCGCCATTAAGCGGTTCGCTCGGATTACCTTTGACTAACGAGAAGAACTCGTGGCCCCAAACCTGTAGCCCTAACTGGTTTGAGAGGGCAAAGAACGGGCCATCTAATTCAATTTGAGTTGCATGTGCTGCCATCGCCGCCATTTTCGCATCGACATAATCGTTGGCATCAACTACTGCAGTTACCAATTCATCGGCTTTGGCAAAAGGTAAATCGTCAACACTTTCAGCGCCAAAGAATGTTGAACCAACCTCTTTCATGGCCGCAATTCCATTAGCTAGCACGGACTTAGGCATTGCATTCCAATAAATTTTAGAAATTTGCCAATCAGTTGCTAACTCAGCCGCCCGCATTGCGACCCGGTGCGCTTGAATATGGTCCGGGTGACCATATCCACCAATTTCATCGTAAGTAATCAAAATATGTGGTTTTACCTCGTGAATGATTTGGACCAATAGATCTGCAGCTGAGTCAAGATTAGCCTGCCAGAAACAATCGGTGCGATTATTTGGTTCAGTCCCCATCATGCCACTATCGCGAAATTTGATTTTTCCTTCACCAAGAAAACGATGATCGGTAACGCCCAGTGCTTTCATGGCATCAGCTAATTCAAGAACGCGATGATCACCTAGCTGGTCAGTTTCATGCGCTGCTAAATGAGCTAAATCTGGCACTAAAACTTCACCTTCTTCGCCACGAGTGCAAGTAACTAAAGTTATTTGCGCACCAAGGGCTGAATACATCGCCATGGTTGCACCATTGTTAATGGTTTCATCATCTGGATGTGCGTGAACGAAAAGTGCTCGGTAACCCTGATATGGCTGAGACATTAATACACCGGAAGCGAAGTATCGATTTGTTTCGCCCACGCTAAAACGCCACCGCTCACATGTGTAGCATCAGCGAAACCAGCACCTTTCAAAATTGCTAAGCACTCAGCTGATCGCACACCAGACTTGCAGTGCAGAATAATTGGCTTGTCCTGTGGCAGATTAGTTAGCGCTGTGCCATCAAGGAAACCTTGCTTTGGAATCAAGGTAGATCCTGGAATTCGTACGATCTCGAATTCGCTTGGCTCTCGCACATCAATTAGAAAGAAGTTCTCGTTACGGTCGATCTTGTTCTTGAGTTCAGAAACCGAGATGGTCGACTCTTTTACAGCTACTTCGGCAGCATCTGATAGCACTCCGCAGAATGCTTCATAATCTGGCAAAAGTGCGGTCTGAGTTGGGTGGTCTGAACAAATTGGGCAGTTCGGATCTTTGCGTACTTTGATTTTCCGATAACTCATTTCGAGTCCGTCATAAATCATCAGTGAGCCAATTAGTGGTTCGCCGATTCCAGTAATAACTTTGATTGCCTCAGTAGTTTGAATTGAGCCAATTGATGCACAGAGAACGCCAAGTACGCCACCTTCGGCACAGCTCGGAACCATTCCTGGGGGTGGTGGTTCTGGATACAAGCATCGGTAGCAAGGACCAAATTCGGCCCAGAACACACTAGCTTGTCCATCAAAGCGGTAAATAGAACCCCATACATACGGCTTCTTTAGGAGAACACAAGCATCATTTACCAAGTAGCGAGTTGCAAAGTTATCGGTGCCATCAACAATGATGTCGTACTGCGCAAAGATCTCCATAACATTTGAATTATCGAGACGAGTTTCATGCAGAATTACATTTACATATGGGTTGATTTCAGCGATTTTTTCTTGAGCACTCTTAGCTTTACTCTTACCAATATCTGATTGGCCATGAATAATCTGACGCTGTAAATTTGATTCATCGACCGTATCGAATTCGGCAATTCCAATTGTGCCGACACCAGCAGCTGCTAGATACATGAGCGCAGGTGAACCTAATCCACCCGCTCCAACACAGAGAACCTTTGCATTCATTAATCGCGCTTGGCCGGCCATAGCAAGATCGGGAATGATTAAGTGGCGACTGTAGCGACGAACTTCATCGACAGTTAACGCGCGACCTGGTTCAACTAATGGTGGAATCTTCATCTCTATCGCCTTTTTATTGCTCACTTGGTAACTCGATTACGGGGTTATTCTGCCGTAGAACGTCACTTGGTTGCTAATTGCGATAAGTTCGCAAAAAACATAGAGGTGTAATTTCCTAGTTTTGCCTCTAGCATTAGCTCAATGAGTACAACTGATGCACGTGACAATAAGCCGCGCTTACCTCGTGACGAGCGCCGAGCACTCTTGCTGGCTGCAGCCCTTGAAGTGTTTACTGCCGCGGGTTACCACAGCGCAGCAATGGATGAAATTGCCGATCGGGCTGGAGTAAGCAAGCCAGTTCTCTATCAGCATTTCCCATCAAAGCTCGAACTTTATCTAGCAGTCCTGGATCTACATATTGATTCGTTAGTGTTTCAAATCCAGAGAGCGATTGCTTCGAATACCGAGAATGCTGGTCGAGTTCGCGCAACAGTTGATGCCTACTTTGATTTTATTGAAAGTGAAGGAGAAGCTTTCCGTTTGCTTTTTGAAAGTGATATGAATGTTGAACCTGCGGTACATGAGCGTTTAAATCGAATGACATATGACTGTGCAGCAGCAATTAGTGCAGTGATCTCGATCGAAACTGGCTTGCCACAAGAGGCATCGATGTTGCTCGGTGTTTCACTAATCGGATCAATTCAAGTGGGTGCTCGACATTGGCTTGATCGAGATAGCAAGTTATCGCGCGAACAAGCGGCTCGATTAATCGAGAGTTTGATGTGGCGTGGGGTATCTGGATTCCCGTTAGGCAACAACTGAAGTAATCCCATAGGATTGCCCCATGGCTACAAAGAAAACAGAATCAGTCCAAAAATCAGAAGTCCGTATTGCGGTTGCGAATGTAAGCAGCGATCTCGCTTTTGAGAGCCCAACTACCCCAGCTGAAATCTCAGCTGCCGTTAGCGCAGCTATCAGCGCCGGAACTCCCCTGGTGTTAAAAGATGTCCGCGGCCGTACCATCATGGTGCCAGCCGATCGAATTGGTTTTGTAGAAATTGGCGAACAAACCGATCGACGCGTCGGTTTCGGCTCCCTCTAACGTGACAATAACTTTCGCTGATCTGCCGTTACGTAAATCAACAATTGATGCGCTGACTGTACATGGCTTTACTTCACCATTTCCAATTCAAGAAGCTGTTCTACCGATCGCGCTATCTGATGGCGATGTAATTGGCCAAGCTAAAACTGGTACTGGCAAGACTTTAGGTTTCGGAATTCCAATTATTGAGCGCATCATCGCTCCCCTTGATTCCGAATGGGATGCCCTTGAGTTTAAAGGTCAACCCCAAGCACTCGTTGTTGTACCTACGCGTGAACTTTGCGTTCAAGTAACTAAAGACATTGCTGAATTAGTGGGTAATCGTGGAGTTCGAGTTCTGGCGGTTTATGGTGGCCGCGCATTTGAGCCACAGATTGAAGCTCTAGAACAAGGCGTTGAAATTGTGGTGGGCACACCTGGTCGCCTGCTTGATCTTTATCGTCAAGGGCAACTAAAACTTAAGAACGTTTCCCGATTAGTGCTCGATGAAGCTGATGAAATGTTAGATCTAGGCTTCTTACCAGATGTCGAAAAGATCTTTACCAGCACCCCTAATCGTCAACAAACGATGTTGTTCTCGGCAACAATGCCTGGCGACATCATTGCCCTTGCTCGACGCTTCATGAATCAACCAGTTCATATTCGTACGCAGGATAATGAAGATGAAGGCGCAGTAGTTTCCAAAATCGAACAACACGTTGTGCGTGCACATGCTCTAGATAAAATTGAAATGCTAGCTCGCATCCTGCAATCTGAAGGTCGCGGACCCACAATTGTCTTCTGTCGCACAAAGCGCACTTGCCAGAAAACAGCTGATGATTTGTTAGAGCGCGGCTTTAGATCAGACACAATTCACGGTGATCTAGGTCAGGGTGCTCGCGAAAAAGCTCTTAATGACTTTAAAGCGGGTAAGTCTGATGTCCTGGTTGCCACCGATGTGGCTGCTCGCGGAATTGATATTGACGGAATTACCCACGTAGTTAATTACCAATGCCCGGAAGATGAAAAAACTTATGTGCACCGCATTGGGCGTACTGCTCGTGCTGGCGCTCATGGTATTTCCGTGACCTTTGTTGACTGGGACGAGTTAGCTCGTTGGAAAATGATCGACACCGCCTTAAATCTAAATCTAGGCGAACCTGAAGAAACCTACTCTTCTTCAGAATCACTATTTACTAAATTTAAGATTCCGGCTGGCTCTACTGGTCGAATGAATGTAGCTAAGAAAATAGCGCCAGTTAAGAGTGCCCCAGCTGCTGAAAAGCCTAAGGCTAAGAGCTCACCTGCCACTTCTGAGAAGCCAAATACTGAACGAGTTAAGCGCGAACGAGTTCGTACTAAGCGAATCGCTGACTAAAAAATCTTAAGTTCTTCAAGAATCGAATAAGCAGCATCGCGGTATTGCTGTGCGATTTCAGAGTTCTTATCGTTAGTTAATACGCTAATTGTTTTAGCTTCAGCCACAAGCACTTCGGCGGCAATCGAAATTTCGCCATCAATCAAATTCAACTCGGCGGCAATCAATTTGCCTAACTCAGAACTATCTGCGGCAAAGAATGGCAGAGCTTTACATGGAGCCGAAGTAATTTTCATAACTGCTAGGGCACCTCTTAGAGAATGAATGCTCTCTCGAACTGGTGAGATAACTAGCTGGGCAGCTTTCAAAACTTCATCTAACTCAGGTGTGAACAGTGGTGCCGTATCTATTAAAACTAAATCGTATTTTTCTGGAATCTCTGCGATTAAGTTAGCTAACGAATCAGTTGCGGTATGTGGTCTTAGATCAAAACGTTCAACGCAGTTAATTACATTTTCGCGGGTTCGTTCGTGACCAAGTTTAAAAGTTAGCGCGCCGGATGAATCCAAATCAACCACTAAAGCTTTCTTGCCGAATTCAGCAGAAGCAACTGCCAATGCGTGGGTCAAAGTTGTTTTACCAACGCCACCAGCAAAGCTGGCCAAAACTACAATCGGAGTACTCATGCGGCGTTAACTCCCCAACGGATTCTGGCTTCAATTAAAACTGGTGGCAGCAAACCATCAAAGGGAACTACGAGCAAGCTCTTGCGAAGCGCAGTCATTGCGAAATCAGTTGCTAGCCCTTGTCCTGGCAAAGTTGGCCAACCGTAAAGCGCTCGTGCCCAATTCGGCAAAGCAGCACCAGCTAAAGCGGCAACCGCTGCCCAGGCTGGGGCTGCAGGTGTTGCAAAACGTACTGCTGTTGGTAATGGTGGAACCGTTAAAAAGAGAGCGGCTCGTTTGGCGTCATCACTGGCACTTAACTCTGGTGAGATATCAATAAAATATTGCTTCATTTCAGCCACAGTTTTAGGAACAATGGATTCATCAATGCCGACCGCCTGTGCGAATAGCACCATTTCTGCCACATATTGATCTCGTTCTGCAGCAGAAAGTGCCATTCCGGATCTAACTGCCACATCTAAAAATGAATCGACCATAGACATATGAACCCAAAGTAAAAGTTTGGGATCATCAAGACCAAGATGTGCGTGAATTTTGCGCACTCGAGCAGTTAATTCATTTGCCTCTGCCGGTGTTCCGAAAGTTACCACTGTTACATAATCTCCAGTGCGCTGTAATCGGCCCCAAGCATCTTCGCGGAAATTTGAATGCTCGGCAACGCCTGCCATCGCTTGCGGATGTAGAGCTTGTTGAAATAGCGCACGGATTCCGCCAATTAACATGGCAGGGTCAGAATGAATCTTCCAGGCAATTGAAGATGGTGGAAAAAGTCCTAATTCGACGCTACTCATTGCGCTATGAAAGCTCTAATCGCATCAACCAACATCTGAACTGAAATCGCAGCAAGCAATAGACCAGCAATGCGAGCAACTAAATTAACGCCAGATTCTTTAATGACTTTCAAAATCGTAGTTGAAGAGATGAGCGCAAGTGCAATAACAATGTGAACGGCAAGAACTGCTGCGACTAAACCAATTGCTTGGCCAGTATTTTGAACTTGTTGCACGAAAATCATGGTGGCCACAATTGCACCTGGCCCAGCTAACAGCGGGGTTCCCAGCGGTACTAGAGCTACATTCTTATCACGCGCTTCAGTTGAGCCCGAATCTTTTCCAGTTAGCAATTCAAGTGAGACCAGCAAAAGCAGAAGGCCGCCGGCTGCCTGCAAGGATGCAATTGAAATATGCAAGTAATCCAGAATCATCTGACCAAAGATGGCAAATATAGAAATTACCAAGAGCGATACACCTGCTGCTTGTACAGCTAATTTACGTCGATCTCTAGGTGTTCGATCGGCAACCAAGCCTAGAAAAATAGGCGCAGCGCCTGGCGGGTCGAAAATAACAAAGAGAGTGACAAAACTTTGGATCGCAAAAGTAAGTGCGCTGACTTCAGCAAGATTCATGCGGTAACCACCCTTCGAGCATCTGCCATAGCTTCTAAACGTTCCCATTCTGCTGGATCAGTCACGTTTTCGCCTAACGAGTTCAATTTACCAGTGCCGTGATAATCACTCGATCCAGTCATAACTAGATCTAACTCACTAGCAATGCTCAATAAACTTAAACGTTCTTCGTTGCTCTGATCGCGATGGTTTACCTCGATGCCATTTAAGCCGGCGGCTTTAAGATCTATAAAATCTGAGCTTTGCAATATTTGCCCACGCATTGAAGCAAATGGATGAGCGATTACGGCAACTCCCCCGGCAGCTCGAATCAATTTGACTGCTTCCTCCGGCGTTGGAGCTAAGTGCGATACATAATATTTAGATTCATTATTGAGCAACTCCAAGAAAGCTTCATCTCGAGTTTTGATTACTTTCTTAGCAACTAGCGCATCTGCTAAATGTGGTCGCCCCATTGTGGCTCCTGGCGGCATAGCGGCTTCAACATCTGTTATTGAAATGTCGATGCCATCGGCTTGCATTAATTCAATCATTTTGCGCATTCGGGGCAATCGCTCATCGCGAGTATTTTCTAGCGCTTCGAGCAACGCCACATTTGTTCCGTCAAAAAGCAAGCCAAGCATATGAACACTTATGCCTGCTTTGGTTAGGCAGGAAATTTCGGCACCTAGAACTAATTTTAGATCGCCACGTAAAGTCTGAACAGCACTCTCCCAACCCGCAATCGCATCGTGATCGGTGACTGCCAGAGTATCTAAACCTTGCGCCAGGGCTTTATTAACTAATTGTGCGGGTGAATCTGTGCCATCACTTACTGTCGTGTGGGTATGAAGATCAATCACGACTATCACGGCTCCTCATTACAACTAAAGCACAACCAATTAAAATTAATAGGACTCCTGGGATAATTCCAATTGGCGGTTTCTGTCCCAGCCACCAAACTGCTAGCAGCGCACTTACCGGAACTTCAAAAAATACAATTAGTGAAACAATTGCAGGTGACACCCGTTTCAGCGCCGAGTTAAACATGGTGTGTCCCAAAATCTGAGCACCGGCAATTAACCCAAGTAGTATCCACCATTCGCGTGCGGTGTAATTAAAAATTTGATTTCCACTAATTAATGCAATTGGCAGAGCAGTTATAGCGCAAACAAAATAACAAACTGTTGTATATGTGGTTGTTTCAAGAGTTCGTTGAGCCCTTGAACCAGCCATCATGTAACCAGCAGCTAGCGCCGCTGAAATCAGTGCGGCTATATCTCCTACGAATGCGCGAAAGGAAATTTGTAAATCCACGCCAGAGATAAGCAGAACGCCAAGAAAGGCAACGCCCATACCTAGCCAAGCTTTTGAGGGTATGTGCTGACCAGAGAGTTTTACAAAGATAGCGGCAAAGATTGGCTGAAGTGCGACTATCGCAGTACCTGATGCAACGCTGGTGTAACGCATTGCAATAAAGAAACCTCCGAAGTGCAGAGCAAGTATAAAACCAGCAAAAGCTGCCCACTTGATGCCATTGCGATCACGATGATGTCTGATTGCAAATGGTGCAGTAAGAATTGAGCCGCCCAAATTTCGCCAAAAAATCAGCACCCAGATCGGCATTGCACTCATTGCGATTAATGGCCCTGATGTGCCGATGCCTAATATGCCAATGCCCATACGAATCTGATCACCGCGGGCCGGCATTGTTGTGACGCTATCTCGACTCATTGGCTAAAGGTAGCGCGCATGGCCCGTGATAAAGCAGTTACCCTTAGCCCATGAGCGGGAACACATTAAATCGAATCTTCCTCGCCCGATTAGCCGGAACTGCAGTATTTGACCCTAACGGAGATCCAGTCGGCAAGGTGCGAGATGCTGTCGCGACCCTGCGCACAAATAACGCTCAACCTCGAATTCTTGGTTTAGTTGTTGAAGTGCCAATGCGTCGTCGAGTTTTTGTACCAATTACTCGAGTCACTTCAATTGAAAGTGGCACCGTGATTATTACTGGCCTAGTTAATATGCGTCGGTTCGAAGTTCGCACTGGTGAAGTTTTAGTTTTAGGCGACATGCTCGACCGTTCAATTACTTTGATTGAATCTGGCGAAAATGTAGTCGTTGAAGATATGGCGATGGAACAAAATCGCAATGGTGATTGGTTAATAACTAAAGTTCATATCATGCGTAAGTCGCGTGGATTGCGTCGCAAAGGTCCAACCTCAACTGTGGCCTGGGAAGAAGTAGTTGGTTTTGCCAGCGTCGAGCAAAATCAAGGTGTAACAAATTTGCTTTACACGTTGAGCACGCTGCGCCCGGCAGATCTCGCAACGGTGCTTCAAGATTTAGCACCAAAGCGTCGAGTCGAAGTAGCTCGTGGGTTAGATGATGAGCGACTTGCTGATGTGCTTGAAGAAATGGATGAAATACATCGCGTTGATTTGTTAACTGAACTCGAAGGCGAACGCGCTGCTGACGTACTTGGCGAAATGGATCCTGATGATGCCGCTGACTTGTTGCGCGAATTAGGTCAAGAACGTGCAGATGCGCTAATTGAGTTGATGGAACCCGAAGATGCTGAAGATGTGCTGCGGTTAATGAACTATGAAGATTATTCAGCCGGCGGCATGATGACTACTGAGCCTTTGGTTATGTCAGCCGATGCCACAGTCGCCGAAGCTTTGGCGGCAGTTCGAAAGAGCGAAATTTCCCCGGCGCTGGCCTCTCAAATCTTCGTATGTCGCCAACCACTGGAAACTCCGACTGGTCGCTTCATGGGAATCGTTCATTACCAACGTTTATTGCGCGAACCGCCAGCAACTCTGCTCGGTTCAATCGTTGATACAAATACGCAAGGGTTAAATCCAGATGCGAGCTTGAACGAAGTTTCGTCATACTTGGCTAGTTACAACCTGCTTTCATTGCCAGTTATCGATGCCAACGACCGACTACTCGGCGCCGTCACGGTTGATGACGTGCTCGACCACTTATTGCCAGAGAATTGGCGTCATGATCATCGTGATCTTTCGCGAAGTTCTATCAAAGTAAATACCGAATTGGAGGGCTAACCATGGCACGTCACAATGGTTTAGATACCCCACGCAGCAAAGGTCGCAGCCTTCGCCCAAATTATGATCCAGAAACATTTGGTCGCTTATCCGAAAGTTTTGCGCGTTTCCTAGGAACTGCACGCTTCTTGGTTTACATGACGGTATTTGTAGCAACTTGGGTTATTTGGAATACCGTCGCACCTACAAATCTGCGTTGGGATGATTACCCATTTATCTTCTTAACTTTAATTCTCTCTCTTCAAGCTTCCTATGCAGCTCCCCTAATTTTGCTCGCTCAGAATCGTCAAGCTGATCGAGATCGAATTCAAAGTAATGAAGATCGTGCACAGAACGAGCGAAGTATTGCTGATACTGAATATCTAACTCGCGAACTTGCTAGTTTACGAAGCGCTCTAGGTGATGTTGCTACCCGCGACTTTATGCGTAGTGAACTATCTGATTTAGTTGCTGAACTTGAAAATAAGTTAAGTACTCAGCCCAAGCCGAACGCCAACTAAAGATTTCGGGCGCACGATAATTCGCGCAATAATTTCATCAAACACTTTTGCAGCAGAGCTTTCGGGGCTTGAGACAACAACCGGAATTCCAGTATCACCACCTTCGCGTAGCGCTGGACTAAATGGAATCTGACCCAAAATTGGCACATCTTTGCCCACCAATAGTGATAATCGTTTAGCCGTCTCAGCTCCGCCACCTTCGCCAAAGAGTGAAATGGTTTCACTACAAGTTGGGCACGGGAATGCTGACATGTTTTCAATAACGCCGATTACTTGTTGTTTCATTTGGTGAGCTATGCGGCCAGCACGTTCGGCAACTTCGGCGGCTGCGATTTGTGGAGTAGTGACTACCAAGATTTCTGAAGAAGGAATCAACTGACCAAGTGAAATCGCTAAGTCGCCAGTTCCGGGTGGTAAATCCAAGAGGAGTAGATCAAGGTCGCCCCAATAGGCATCGGATAAGAGCTGCTCGAGAACTTTGTGTAACAGTGGGCCACGATAAGCAACCGCATCGGAGCGTTCGGGCTTAAACATCTCCATCGATACCGTCTTTACGCCATATGACTCAAGCGGAATAAACATTTGATCAATGGCAGTTGGTCGTTGCCCGATTAAACCCATTAATCGAGGAATTGAATGACCATATACATCGGCATCCAGAATTCCAACTTTCAAGCCTTGGTTGGCGGCTGCGATGGCTAAATTAGCAGTGACTGAAGACTTACCAACACCACCTTTACCGGATGCAACACCGAGTACCCGGGTGAGCGAATCAGGTTGTGCAAATGGAATAAATTTCTCGCGACCATTTCGCAATAGTGATTTCACATTGTCTCGCTGCTTATCTGACATAACTCCAAAAGTTAAGTCAATTTCAGAGACACCTGTAATCGAACTAACCGCAGAAGTGACATCAGTGCGCAGACGATCTTTCATTGGACAACCTGAAATAGTTAGCAACACATGTAGTTCGAGGCGGCCATTCTTAAAATCAACCCGATCAACCATGCCTAGCTCGGTAATTGAGCGATGTAGCTCTGGGTCCTGAACTTTTGCTAAAGCTTCGGTAACTTGATCGACTACGCTCATATTAAGTCCGGATCTATTTTGCTCTCGTAGGTTGGTTTACTTTTCTTCGGTAAATCATCTTGTGCTAGCACATCGTTAATTTGCTTTTTTATAAAAGTCTTTGGGTTTAAGTCACTCGGTTGTAGGTCTTCGAAACCTGGCCCGAGGTTTTCGCGTAATTCGGCTGTTGCTGAATTTGAAATACTGCGCAATTTCTTAACTAACTTGGCAGCATCGCTGGCTAATCGTGGCAACCGTTCTGGTCCAACTAAAATCATGCCCAATACGGCTAAGCCAAGTAACTCACCAGCGCCGAGATCGAAGAACATTTCGCTAGCCTATCGGTTGCATTATTTGCCCGCGATCAGAATTAACTTCGCAGTACCGATCGTCTTGCCACGCAAGTAAGTGATAGTCACCTCATCGCCAACGTTGTGCGTGCGAATTTCAACAATTAGTTCTTCCGGGGAGTTTATTTTCAGGCCATCTATGGCGGTTATGAGATCGCCAGCTCGCAGACCAGCTTTGGCAGCTGGCCCGCCGGCCAAGATTGCCGTCGATGAATTTGCGATTAACGCTCCACCGCTGGTGTAGTTCATATCAACCGATACACCAATAACTGGATAGGTAGCTTTGCCATCTTTGATCAATTGATCTGCAGTTTTGCGAGCCTGATTAATTGGAATCGCAAAACCAAGACCAATTGAACCGGTCTGTAATCCAGCGCCAAGAGTTGCGATCGCCGAATTAACTCCAATCACAGCGCCAGTTGCATCAACTAGCGGTCCGCCTGAATTACCCGGATTAATTGCGGCATCTGTTTGTAGTGCACTGATAAATGATGCGCTGTTGCTATCTCCTGCGGTGACCGGACGGTTTTTCGCACTAATAATTCCTTGGGTTACCGTTCCTGATAATCCAAGTGGCGAACCAAAGGCAATAACTGAATCGCCAACTTGAACCTTTTCGCTATCGCCAAATTGAAGTGCCTTTAATCCAGTTATTTTGATTTTCAAAACCGCCAAATCATAAGATTCATCACGGCCAATAACCTTTGCATCAAATTCACGACCATCATTTAGAACGACTTTGATTGCTTCAGCATCTGCAATCACGTGATCATTAGTCAACAGATATCCATTTGAGGAAATCACAAAACCAGAACCAGATCCGCCACCATCTTTTGACAATGTTTCAATTGAAACTACTGATGGCAAAACTCGCGCAGCAATACCCGCTATTGAATCTGGCGAACGTTCAATCGTTGAAGTTGAAGAAACTAAATTAACGCCACTTGAAATCAAACCTTTAGTCGCATCTCCACCGAGTACGCCACCCAGCAGGCCTGCAACTAAGGCAAGAACCACGATAGATGCGGTTGGCATTGTGCGCTTATTGCCGGCGCTTGATTCAAGATCCTCTAAGAAGATTAGTTGATTTGGTTTGCGGCGAAAGATCCGCGCTGGTTTGCGTACTGGCATGAGGCTATCTTGCTATAACTTTGTGGCGATCAACAAACCATCTCCGACTGGCAATAGTGAACTCTGCCAATGGTCACGGTTAGTTTTGATTCTTTTCCCAGCCTCGCGTAGCGCGATTGTCTTGGGGTCACGCTGTGCGGGATCTGGCACTTTGCCACCACCAAAGAACGAGTCAATAACTAAGACTCCTCCGCTTCGCAAAATCCGATGAGCTTCATCAATTGTGTAAGTTAAATCAATCGGGTCATGACGCAAGATCACTAAGTCATATGCGCGGTCAGTTAACTTACTTAAAACATCCATGACTGGATTTGTGATTAGCCGAAACCGGGCCGCCTCGATCTCGGCCTCATAGAAAGCCATCTTCGCAATACGAGCGTGCTCTATCTCGTCATCAATTGAAGTTAGCGTGCCGCTATCGATCATGCCGCGCAATAAATAGAGGCTACCCACACCAGAGCCAGTACCTACCTCGACTACAGATTGTGCAGAAAGTAAATGTGCCAACTGCTGAAGAAAGACACCGGTTCCGACGCTGATGTCATTAGCACCAACTTCCACACCGCGTGCTCTGGCATGTTCTAGTACAACATCTTCGGCATTAAAGTTTTCGGCATAAGTAAATAGATCAGTGATCATAAGGTTGAAATCCAAGTAGTTAGCAAGCGAACTCCAAAACCAGTGCCGCCTTTAGGATTTTCACCAGCATCAACTTCGCTGCGACCAGTACCCGCAATATCAAAGTGCACCCATTTGCGATCCCCAACAAACTTTTCTAGGAACAGTGCTGCAGTTACCGAACCAGCGTTGTAATCACCTTTAGCGGCATCGTTATTTATATCTGCGATATCACTTTCAAGTGCATCAACGTAATCATTTACAAGTGGCATGCGCCAAACTCGATCGCCAGATTCATTTCCTAGTTCATGAAACTTTGCTGCCAACTTGTCATCGCGCGAATACATTGCGGCATATTGGCGGCCGAGCCCCAAAGTCGCTGAGCCAGTCAGTGTTGCTACATCAATTAAATAGTCTGGCTTTAACTTCAAATTCGCATAAGCCAAACCATCGGCTAGTACTAAGCGACCTTCGGCATCAGTGTTTAAAACTTCTGTGGTGGTGCCACCGAAGTGCGTTATGACATCACTTGGACGTTGGGCCGTGCCAGATACTGCATTTTCAGCACACATTAATAGCGCTGTAACTCTAACGCGTGGCGCTAACTCTGGCAGGGCGCTGACAACACAGAGAACTGCAGCAGCACCAGCCATGTCGGTTTTCATCGCCATCATGGTGTCGTAAGGGCGTTTCATTGAATATCCACCGGTATCAAAAGTAATTCCTTTGCCCACTAAAACTACATGTGGCCAATTGCTAGAACCTTTGGGTGCGTAGGTTATTTCGATAAAGCGAGGCGGTGATTTACGGGAAGAGTTTCCGACTGCTGCTAAGCCGCCAAATTGTGCGAGTTCTTTTCCAGCTAAAACCTTCAGTGAAATGTTTCGCTCTTTAGCCACTGTTTTAGCATTTGCGGCCATCCAGGCTGGCGTTTTTATATTTGCCGGCGTGTGTACAAGATCGCGAGCACGCCATACGGCGGCGGCAATAGCGAGAGCTCGCTTTAGCGCCAAAGTTGAAATAGATAGTGAAATTGTTGGCTTTAGTGGTTTAGGCCCACTCTTTAAATTCCAGATGTAAGCGCCCATGGTTGCCGAGATGGCATGCGCAGTCGCCGTTGCATCAGTTGTGGCGCAGAAAGATGAAATGCTTTGTGATTTTCCTTTGACCTTTCGGCCAACGCTCGCACCTGCTGCACGTAAAGCGGCAATTGATTGATCTCCTAAACCGACCAACATTAGCCGTTCGGTTTTGGCATCTTGCGCACTAACTGGAAGTTCGAAAGTCTCACCAGCTTTTCCGGAAGGAGCAAAAAACTTAAGTTCGTCAAGGAGATCAATTTCAAATGTTTCCGCGATGCTCTTTAGGAAAAGAGTTGAGCCAACTAACTTAAACTCTTTCTCAGTCTTCGCACCAGATTTTTCCAGCGGGTCTGAGTTTTCGACCGCGACAAAGCCAAGGGCAATAATTTCGCTATTAAGGGCGGACTTAAGTTCTGCCGAAATCGCCGTTAGCTCTGGAAAGTGTGCAGGTAGAGACATAAGCGGCAGGCTATCTGATTACTACTTCTTAATCAGCCCAACCGCTGCGTGTAACGCGGCACTTAAATTTGTGGCTTCTTCGGCGTTCATTTCTACGACTAATCGTCCGCCGCCTTCTAGTGGAATTCGCATAACTAGGGAGCGAGCTTCCTTGGTAACTTCCATTGGGCCATCACCAGTACGAGGTTTCATGGCAGCCATTGGAACTCCTTCAAAGATCTTACGCGGGTGTGAGGGAGAAGTATCTCGCATTTAGGGGGTGAAACAGAAATCAAGATCGCCCCTTATGGAGCGAGCAATGCGCTTAATCTGGACTTTCCGCTGGAAATAAGCGAAAGAACTGCCCGTTCAGGCACCCCAATCAACTTGGCAATTTCTGGGGCAGCTAGGCCACGTAAGAGATGCATCGTCAAGATTATGCGCTCTTCTTCGGGTAAATCATTGAGCACTTCGGCCAAGGTTTTGGCTGACTTTGGGGCGCTCATAGGAGTACAGGCTACTAGCGATTGGTAAGAGATCTCCGAAAGCGTAAAAGTGAGATTCGCACGCCTAAATAGGTGGGCAAATAGATCAAGAGAAATACTGCCTTTGGTGCTCTGATGGTTTCGGACCAATCGAAATTGGTTACGGCTTCTTGAGCGCTGGAAAGATCGGTTAACTCGAATTTTCCGGTGCCTTTAATTACTTTTCCAACATGATCAACTTCGCACAGATAAGGCGGTTGCCAATTTGTGACCACCATTTTATCCAATAAGCCAAATTTGAAACCTGATTTAACGAGCGGTCCAGTTAGCGCGCTAATTGAAGTTCCAACACCAGCACGAATATCAGAAGTTACCCAAACTCTCGTTTGAAGCATCCAGTCGCCTTGGCTCTCCCAATCGGCAATCGCTGCCCATACTTTTTCGATGGGCGCTTTAATCTGTATCTTGATCTTAATTTCGTTAGTTGACAATTCTTTTACCTCTAATTAACTGGCACTACTAGATAACGCATCAATGGCTTGATTGACGGTGGTGCACCAAGTGACTAATTCGCGCTGCCCTGGTTTAACAAACCCTTCAGACTCAAGATGATCTAGTAGCGTCACAAGTGGTGAGAACGCGCCATGAGGATCAAGAATTAGAACTGGTTTATCGTGAAATTTAAGGAAACGACCAACCCAGATTTCGAAAAACTCTTCTAAGGTGCCAGGGCCCCCAGGCAAAGTGATAAATGCATCGGCTAAATTTTCGATCTTAGCTTTACGTTCGCGCATTGATTCAACTACATGTAACTCATCGCTATCGCGGTCAGCGAATTCAATATCGACTAGTGATTGTGGAATCACCCCAATAGTGTGGCCACCAACTTCGCGGACCGCACGGCCAATTGCGCCCATGGTTGAAATGTGTCCACCGCCTGAAACTAAGCCCCACCCTTTATTACCGATGGCATTTCCAAGTTCGGTCGCAACCACTTGGTATTTCGCATCAATAGTTGGTGATGACGAACAAAAGACGGCAATACGCATGTCGGTAAGGATAGGGGCTAGGCTTGCCTTATGTCGCAACGAGCAGCTGGATACGGAATTGCCACTTTAATCAATGGTGGCGAAAAAGATGGCACGGTCCTTGATACTTGGTTCCCAGCACCTGTTTTAGGCGCTTTACCCGCTAGCGCACCTGCCGAATTCACATCGCTTTCAATAACTGACAATGCACGGGGTGTGCGCTGTGAAGTTGTTGGTATTGAGATTGATCTAGCTACACCACCAGCATCGGTTAGTGATGCCTACTTGCGTTTACATTTGCTTTCGCATCGTTTGGTTAAGCCACATGGGCAATCTCTTGATGGAATTTTTGGGATTTTAAATAATGTGGTTTGGACTTCTGCTGGGCCATGCCCGGTAGATGATTTCGAAATCACTCGCGCCAAGATTAGGTCTGCAACTGGGCAACATATCGCGGTTTATGGCGTCGATAAATTTCCACGCATGGTTGATTATGTAGTTCCAAGCGGGGTTCGAATTGCAGATGCTGACCGAGTACGACTTGGCGCTCACTTAGCTAGCGGCACAACTGTGATGCACGAAGGTTTTGTAAACTTCAACGCCGGAACTCTCGGTACTTCAATGGTCGAAGGAAGAATTTCTGCAGGAGTTGTTGTCGGTAATGGCAGCGACATTGGTGGCAGTGCTTCGATTATGGGCACCTTAAGCGGTGGTGGCAAAGAAGTAATTTCAATTGGCGAAAATTGCCTGCTAGGTGCAAATTCTGGTTGTGGTATTTCACTTGGCGATAACTGTGTAATTGAATCTGGTACATATGTAACTGCTGCTGCCAAGATCTTGCTACCAGATGGTCAAGTAGTAAAGGCCGCGACACTTTCTGGCGCCAATAATTTGCTGTTCCGTCGCAATTCACAGAGCGGCGCACTTGAAGCAGTGATGCGCACCGGCACTTGGGGTGGCCTTAACTCAGTTCTGCACGCTAATTAGTGCTTCGTTAGTTAGCGAAAACCAAGTTGAAGGTAACTTTGATCGACTACGGAAAGTCTCACCGCTTAATTTAACTTTCTTGCCGGCGCTCGATTTACCCTCAATCATCTTGACCGTACCGGTTTCATTTAAATTCAATACTTTGATCGAAACCACATCAGGTAACCCAAAAGCAGTAGCCAGCACCGTTTGCGGGATATCTCGCTTCCAGCGATAGAAACTGGGGTTTAACTTGGGGTCTAGTGACCAAGGATCTGGCACCGAGAAGGTGTAGCCAACGTCAGTCCCCCAGGCATTTTTAGAAGTTTCAGTTACGCCACCTGTTGAAGAGCCAAAATATGTTCGAATAGGTGCTGCGTTACGAGTAACAGTTAATCCCGTGGTTTCAGTAATCGAGGTTCGCGATACTGCAGCCTTCCAAATTTGACCCCACCTAGGTTCAGCTTCTTTGGCATACCCAGCAAAATTCTGGTCTTTGGTTGATGAGTAAAGTTCACAATCACAACTCTTCTGTATTTTTCCAACCTTACTCATGGCATAACTTCGAGATGCTATCGCTTGCGCCTCTAGGGCTGCAGCCGGCCATGACGAAGGAACTTCGCTTATCCCCCAGAGATATTCATCATGTAATCTAACTTGATTCACAATCGCTAAGCGATTGCCTAGTTTGGCATCCTTTATTACCTTAACCTGGATTTGGCCATAGCGATACCTAGTAGTTTTTTTGGTATGGGTTAAAGATAAAACAGAATCTATTCCAGCTAAATATCTTGTGCCGCTCCAACGAATCGTTAACCTATCAACTGGTGTCAATTTTGTTGTAACGCCGACTTGAGTTGTAGTTATCGCAACTTGCTTATCGGAAACCGATAACTTAACGGAATCTTTTGTGGCTAAAACCGAAATAACTTGTGGCTCTGTGCCATCGCCCGAAATCAACTGCAATGACATGCCTGGAGAATCACTTTTTAGTGAAGCCGCAGTTAATTGGTGGCCAATGTTTATACGCAAAATCTGATCATCAGTTATTGCGATTACATCGCTGCCGGGATAGTAATGATTCAAAATTGCAGTCGCGGTATCCCCTGATAAAGCTAAGCCGCGAGCACCTATCTGGCTCATCCCAACGCCATGACCATAACCTTTGCCGGTGAATGAAATTGAGGTAGGTACTTCAGCAAAAGCTGAAGGTAGATGAGTCAGAGCTAGAGTTGAAAGAAGAATGGGCACCAGAGCGCCAAAATTAAAGCGTTTCAAGGTTAATCCTGAGGTACTAATGATTTAGGTGAGGTAATAAAACCAGCGCCCCAAGCCATCTGCATAGTAAATAGGACTGCAGGCATCATGATCTTCTCCAGCAAACCTTTGCCGAGCACTATTCCGGCTACCAGCGTGAAACCCGCATAGATTCCAGCTGGGAGAAAGAGTATCGGCGAGAACAATGAACCAGCAATGAGTGAAAGTGAGCTACCGGCCAGAGCAAGCGGTGGCGCTAAGTATCGATAGTTAATCGTGCCAGCATGTTTTCGCGAAACCACTCTTCGCCAGCGGCCGTACTCAAAATATTGTTTTGCCAGTGCTGTCAAATTTGGTCTTGGTCGATAAGTAACTTCTAGCCGGGGATCAAAATAAATTTTGCCGCCACGTTCGCGTAATCGAAAGTTAAGTTCCCAATCTTGGGCACGAATAAATCTCTCATCGAAGCCACCAATTTCGTTTAGTGCTTCTCGTAAGAAACAACCTAAATACACAGTATCAACTTCGCCAGACCCACCACCCGTGTGAAACTTTGCAGCTCCTACCCCAAGTGGGCTTCGCATTGCCCGAGCCACACTTTTCTCAAATCTAGTTTTACCAACTGCGCCCATTAAACCGCCAACATTTACTGCGCCAGTTTTTTTAAGCAGTTCAACTGCAATTGAAAGATAGTTACTAGGGATTTCAGCATGCCCATCGACTCTTACGATGATTGGAGAATTTGATTTTGCTAGCGCGATATTTAAGCCAGCTGCAGTTCGGCCAGTAGGATTTAAAGCCACAACCACTCGGGAATCAGATTTAGCTAACTCATTTGCTATTTCAAGCGTCGTATCTTTTGATGGTCCAACTGCCAAGATAACTTCAAATTTTCCATGGTAATCCTGCGAAAGAATTGCGTGAACCGCGGCCGCTAAGTGGTTTGCCTCATTTAGAACCGGCAGAATGACTGAGAGATCCGGTGAGGTAGATAACTCAACTTTTCTCGGAGTAGGTGCGGTAGTCATAGCCCCTAAACCGTATCGTCCAAGTACGCTTTCGCCATGTCTTCGCCTCGCAAACACAGCCGTGCCATTCGGGCGATTACCTCACTTTCGGTAGGAATTGTGGCGCTATCTGCCATTGGTTGGCTGGGGCTTGGCCGAATTAGCGGATCCCTAAATCGAACTGATGCTTTTGCCGGTGTTAATAACCGCCCCGATAAACCAACGAGTGCCATGAATTTGCTGCTAGTGGGTTCAGATAACCGCGCAGGATTAACTAAAGAACAAATTCGCGAACTTTGGGTGGGTGGAACTGAAGTTGCAGCTGGTGCGCGATCAGACACGATGATTCTTGTACACATAAGTAAAGCTCGCGATAGCGCAGTAATAATCTCGCTCCCCCGAGATTCATTAGTGACAATTCCAGAACATGTAAGCAGCTCGGATAAAACTAAGATAGTTCCGGCTCGTCAAAACAAATTGAATGCCGCCTTTAGTTTCGGTGGAGCTCCGCTCTTAATCGAAACGCTAGAGGGTGAAACAGGGCTTCGAATTGACCATTACATCGAGATAAATTTCTTAGGCTTTAAAAACATAATTGACGCGCTCGGCGGAATCGATGTTTGCGTCAAGAAAGACATTAATGACTCTAAATCTAACTTGAAACTTTCGGCTGGCCTGCAAACTCTTAATGGAATCGATTCGCTGAAGTACGTGCGCACTCGCTTCTTTGATGGACAAGGCGACATTGGCCGGATGAAACGTCAACAAGAATTTATGTCAGCGGTTTTACAGAAAGCTACCAGCACAGGAACGCTGTTAAACCCAGTTAAACTGGTTAATTTCTTCAATGCCGCAATTAAGACTGTGACAACTGACAATGATTTTAATAAGAATGACCTTTTGACTTTAGGTAAGCAGCTAAAAAACTTATCAGCTGATCGAGTTCGCACACTAACTATTCCACTCTCAAATGCAAATGGTCGAGCAGCTGGAGTTGGTTCAGTTGTAATCTGGGATAAGGTCCTAGCGCCAGATCTGTTTAACCGCTTGCTGAACGATCAACCAATTATTGATGAAGTTACGGCAACTCCCTCGGCGAGCGCCTCCCCAACAACAACTATCGTTGATAAGTTTAAGACTCAAACAGCCTCAGACAACGCTTGCGCTAGTGCAAAATAGAGGAATGCAGATGAAGTTATCAGTAATTGGCACTGGGTATCTAGGCGCAACCCACGCTGCCTGCATGTCATCTCTGGGCTTTGAAGTTATTGGAGTAGATACCGATGCTGCCAAAATTGCTCAGTTGAGCAGGGGCGAACTACCTTTTTATGAACCTGGCTTAGATACTTTATTGGCCGAAGAAGTTAAATCGGGCCGTCTGACCTTTACCACTGATTTTTCACAGGTAGCCGATGCAGACATGCACTTCGTTTGTGTTGGAACCCCGCAAAGTAAAGATGGCTTAGCGGCTGACTTAACTTATGTGCGTTCTTCGGTTGCCGCAATTACCCCTTACTTAAAGCCGGGTTCCTTAGTAGTTGGAAAATCAACTGTGCCAGTTGGTACTGCGCAATCTTTGCGCGAAGAGCTGATCAAGTCTGCGCCTCATGCGGACTTGGCTTGGAATCCAGAATTTTTACGTGAAGGTTTCGCAGTAGAAGACACATTGCGTCCTAATCGTTTAGTTGTCGGTGTAGCTAACGATAAAGCCGAAGAAATGCTCAAGGAAGTTTATGAACCGGTTCTAGCTCTTGGCACCCCTTGGATTCGTGCTGATTTACCGACAGCTGAATTAGTCAAAGTAGCAGCTAACTCATTCTTGGCAACCAAGATCTCCTTTATTAATGCGATGGCTGAAGTTTGCGAAGCTGCAGGTGGCGATGTCACGGTGTTGGCGAAAGCAATTGGTTATGACCCACGAATCGGAAATCGTTTCTTACAAGCTGGTATCGGTTTTGGTGGCGGCTGCTTACCGAAGGATATCCGCGCATTCATGGCACGAGCAGAAGAACTTGGTGCTAAGCAAGCGCTTGAATTCTTAACTGAGATTGATGCAATTAATTTACGTGCACGTCAACGCGTTATCGATGTGGTGCGAGCCGACCTGTCTGAAGATTTAACTCAGTATAAAATTGCCGTCTTAGGTGCAGCGTTTAAGCCAGATAGCGATGATGTGCGAGATTCCCCTGCTTTAGATATTGCAGCCCAGCTACACGCAGCTGGCGCTAAAGTAGTCGTTCATGATCCAAAAGCGATTGAAAATGCCCGTAAGAGATTTCCTAATTTGGGCTTTGCTGAATCAATCGAGGAATGTGTTACTGGTGCTGATTTGATTCTGCACTTAACTGAATGGAAGCAATATCGCGAGCTAGATCCGACCGTGATCAAAAAACTAGCTAAAGGGGCGCTAGTCATTGATGGGCGCAATGCCCTCGATCGTGAGCTTTGGCGTGCAGCTGGCTGGAAATTCCACGCATTAGGTCGCACTGATTAATAAATGAATACCACTGAAATAATTTCTCAAGTACTTGAGTTTAAGAATTGGGCGGTCGTTGGACTCGGAAATAATCCAGATCGCCCAGCATTTGGTGTTGCGAAGCTGTTACAGGATAAAGGTCATCAAATTTTCCCAGTACATCCAAAAGCCGAAACAGTTCATGGCGCAGTTGGCTATAAATCACTGCTAGACATCCCCACTCAAATCGATGTGGTTGATTATTTTGTAAATTCAAATTTAGTTGGCGAGGTAGTTGACCAGGCAATTGCAATCGGGGCAAAAGCAGTTTGGCTACAACTCGGAGTTATTGATCAAGCTGCTGCAGACCGAGCGCAGGCCGCTGGTCTTTTAACTGTGATGGACCGATGTCCTGCGATTGAGTACCAGCGATTTGTTTAAAGTTTAATCAGAAGCCAGTTTTATGGTTTCGGCGCGCATTTAAATTAGCACCTTTCGCTTTAGCTTCACTCTCTAGCTCTTTCAAGTGATCTGCAACTTGCTGTGAAATCTTTTCATCGCTGATTCCCAGAATACGAGCTGCCAAAATTCCGGCATTCTTTGCGTTGCCAATTCCCACAGTTGCAACTGGAATTCCGGCTGGCATCTGCACAATTGAAAGAAGTGAATCCATGCCGTCTAAATTCTTTAGCGGTACTGGTACGCCAATGACGGGCAGCGTAGTTAGAGATGCCACCATGCCAGGTAAATGTGCAGCGCCACCAGCGCCAGCAATAATTACTTTTATGCCGGCGCTTTTAGCACCTTGAGCAAAGGCAACCATTTCAAGTGGCATGCGGTGAGCGGAAACAACTGCAGTTGAATATGAAATTCCAAGATTATCGAGAACTAAAGCGGCTTCTTCCATGACTGGCCAATCTGAATCTGACCCCATGATGATTGCTACATCACTCATCGATAACTCCGCTCATATAATCGATCGCATGTTGAACTTCAGTAGTTAAGTCTACGAGGTTTTCGCCGAGCAAAGTCACATGGCCAATCTTGCGTCCAGGCTTAACTTCCTTACGGTATTGATGAACCTTTAACTTTGGCGTGCGAGCCAAAAGATGAAGGTAAGGCCGATACATATCTTGTTTATCGCCACCTAGAACATTTCCCATGACGGCAAACTTTGAAGTCATCGAGGTATCCCCTAGTGGTAAATCTAGAATTGCTCGCAAATGTTGCTCAAACTGACTTGTAACAGATCCATCAATTGTCCAGTGACCCGAGTTGTGCGGGCGCATAGCTAACTCGTTAATAAATAATTGATCGCCTTTAACAAACATTTCTACCGCCATAACACCAACTAATTTTATTTCGGCCGCGATACTTAGCGCCGTTTGTTGCGCTTGCTGGCCAAGTGCCTCAGATAAATCAGGTGCTGGCGCAATCGTCATGGTGCAGATGCCATCACTTTGCACTGTTTGAGTTGGTGCCCATGTTGCCGCTTGTCCATGTGGTGAGCGCGTCACCATCACAGAAATTTCAAAATCAAAATCAATTAATTCTTCGACCAGTAACTTGGGATTCTCTAACAAGATCGCAGCAAGTTCGCTTTCAGAATTAACTTTCCAGACGCCACGGCCATCATAACCACCAGAGATTGACTTAGCGATGACTGGATATTCCATAACTTGATCTGCTTTGGTAACAACTTGCCATTTAGGGGCTAGATGATTTGCTAACTTCTCGCGCATCGCTACTTTATCTTGGGAATAAATAAAGCTTTCTGAAGTTGGATAGAACCTAACACCTTCGCTTTCAAGGGCTTTAATGACCGAGATTGGAATGAGTTCATGCTCGAAAGTAAGTAAGTCACATTTTTTGGCAAATTCACGAACCTGAACTAGATCGCGGTAATCGCCAACTTCAAATGCAGCAACTTGCGCTCCAGAGTCAGTTGCAGATTGTGCAAGTAAAACTAGATCTACGCCAAGCGCTGCTGCAGGCGCGGCACTCATTCGGCCAAGTTGGCCGGCACCGATGATGCCGATACGAGGAAAGGGCGATTTCACTTGCCTATCGTAGGTGAATCACATCGCCGACGTTAACTCGAGCGCCACTGGCCAACTGCAGTTCACCCCTCTCGTTGATTCCCATCGCACGCGAATTGAGTATTTCACCCGAAGGCAAGTGAACTTCAACCTCTTTGCCCAGAGTAGAACTAACTTGGCGGTATTGCTCCATCGCAATACTAGAGCCACTCTCCCATAGCTCTATGGTTAGTGCGAAGTTCTTTAAAATCTCGGGCAAAATTACGTTGCGATTTAGTTCGGCAAAATTTTCTATCGCTAATGATGTTGCTGCTGGCACAGGTAACTCAGATTCATTCATTTCTACATTAAGGCCAATCCCTACTACAACTCCGCTATCTCTAGCCTCTACCAAAATTCCCGCAACTTTCTTATCTCCGATGAGTAAATCATTAGGCCACTTTAAACTAGTCGCCACTTTTCCATCCAAACTTTTTAGCGCATTGACTAAACTCAACCCGGTCAATAATGGAATTGCACTCCACTCCAATTTATCTCGCTTTGGTTCTAGGTAAAGTGAAAAAAGTAGTGCGCTTGATTCGGTTGCTTCAAAAGTTCGATCTAATCTGCCTCGGCCAGCGCTTTGAAATTCCGTTACGAAAACATCGCCATGTTGCAGATTTTCTTTTCCGATTAGTTCGGATTGAGTGGATGCAAGAGATTGAAAAACACTTACCCGCCAGTAACTGCCGAACAATGTTGTGTTCATCGCACTCTTATTTAGCGCTTCTCGAACCATTTCCACCTCCAAAACTAGTACCGTAGGGGCATGAAGCCAGATCTGCATACTACAGCCGGAAAAATTGAAGATCTTCGCAATCGTCTAAATGAAGCAGTCCATGCTGGTTCTGAAAGTGCGATAGATAAGCAACATGCCAAAGGAAAGATGACTGCGCGAGAACGCGTTGTAAAACTAGTAGATGCTGGCTCTTTTATTGAGTTTGATGAATTTGCGCGACATCGTTCCGTTAATTTTGGCATGGAGAAGAATCGTCCCTACGGAGACGGTGTAATTATTGGAATTGCAACAATTGATGGTCGCAACATTGCGCTCTTCTCACAAGATTTCACGGTAATGGGTGGCAGTCTCGGCGAAGTTATGGCCGAGAAGATTGTAAAGATCATGGAATACGCCCTCAAAAATGGTATGCCAATAATCGGAATTAGTGATTCTGGTGGTGCTCGCATTCAAGAAGGTGTCTCTGCGTTAAGTGGTTACGGCCGCATCTTCAGGTTAAATACTCGTTCATCTGGTGTAATCCCACAAATTTCCTTAATTCTTGGCCCATGTGCAGGTGGAGCAGCTTATTCACCAGCCCTGACAGATTTCACCGTGATGGTCAATGAAACCTCACATATGTTTATTACTGGTCCAGACGTAATTAAAACGGTAACTGGTGAAGAAGTTGGAATGGAAGAGCTTGGTGGAGCTCATACACACAATACCAAGACTGGTAATTCACATTACTTAGCCCAGAACGAAGATGACGCGATCGATTATGTTAAAGCACTTCTTTCCTATTTACCAAGTAACAATATGGATGGCGCCCCTCACTTGCCAGCAACTGAGAGTTTAGCGAAGAAGCTCACTGATAACGCACTCGATACTTTGATCCCGGATAGCCCAAATCAGCCTTACGACATGAAGGTATTGATTCAAGCGCTACTTGATGAAAGCGAATTTTTAGAAGTTCATTCTCTCTATGCGCCCAACATTGTGGTTGGTTTTGGTCGTATTGAAGGTGAGTCAGTCGGCATAATTGCTAACCAACCACAGCATTTAGCTGGCACTCTAGATATTAATTCCAGTGAAAAAGCAGCGCGATTCTTACGTTTCTGTGATGCCTTTAATATTCCAGTTTTAACTTTAGTTGATGTGCCTGGATTCTTGCCCGGAACCGAACAAGAGTGGGATGGAATCCTCCGCCGCGGCGCTAAATTGCTTTACGCCTATGCTGAAGCATCAGTTCCGTTAGTAACTTTAATTACGCGCAAAGCTTATGGTGGCGCTTTCATTGTGATGGGCTCGAAATATATTGGTGCTGATATCAACTTAGCTTGGCCAAGTGCGGAAATTGCGGTTATGGGCGCTCAAGGTGCCGTAAATATTCTCTACCGAAACGAGCTCAAGAGCGCTGCCGATCCCGAGAGCAAACGCGCTGAGTTAATTACTGAGTACAACGAAACCTTAGCTAATCCTTATTTGGCAGCCGAACGTGGATATGTTGATGCGGTTATCGAACCAAACCAAACTCGTGAATACATTACCAAGGCATTTAGATCGCTAAAAACCAAGCGCGATGCACTGCCGCCACGCAAGCACGGAAACATTCCACTCTAATGACTCCATCAAAACCAAAATTCAGTGTTACCGCAGGCAACCCATCTGCAGATGAACTAGCCGCGATCGAGCTGGCATTGGCAAATCACAAACGCGAAGAACTCAAACCGACTGTTAAACGAAGTGTCTGGGCAATGCCTTTGATGCGAACTCAGCTACCGCAACAAATCAAGTTCGGTTCAGGGCGTAATTTCTAAGATGACTCGATTGATTTTAGCTTCAGCATCTACTTCACGCAGACGATTACTCGAGTCAGCTGGTTTGAAGCCAGAGATAATCGTTAGTCATGTTGATGAAGAAACCGATTTTTTCAATGCAATGTCACCTGCCGATATGGTAATAGCGCTGGCAATTACTAAAGCACATACGGTTCGCGAACAAATTTTAGGCGACGCTGTAATTATTGCTTGTGACTCTACTTTTGAATTCGATGGGGTTTCGCTCGGAAAACCAGGTACCCCAGAAGTAGCGACCGAACGAGCAAGTCGGGTGCGTGGTAATTCCGGCTTACTTCACACCGGGCACTGCATCATTGATACCAGTAGAGATCGCGAAATTTCAGATCGCGTGACTACCAAAGTAACTTTTTCAGATATGAGCGATTTAGAGATCGCAGATTACGTATCAACTGGCGAACCATTACATGTTGCTGGTGGGTTTACTCTCGATGGCTACAGTTCACCATTTATTCCGAGCATCGAGGGCGATTACACAAACGTAGTTGGTATCTCAATGCCCTTCCTGCGTGCCGCGATGTCTGAGCTTGGATACACCTGGCCGCAAGTTAAGGAGCTCGGATGAAACGTGTCCTGATTGCTAATCGTGGTGAAATTGCAGTTCGAATAATTCGTGCGTGCGCCGACCATGGGATCGAGAGTGTTGCGGTCTACTCTGAAACTGATCGTGATTCGATGCACGCGCAAATGGCAGATTCGGCGTATTCGCTAACTGGCACAACAGCGGCTCAGACCTATTTAAATATTGCGAAGTTGATTGCGATTGCTAAACAATCTGGCGCTGATGCAGTTCACCCTGGGTATGGTTTTCTCTCCGAGAATGCTGACTTTGCACAAGCCGTAATCGATGCTGGCTTAGTTTGGATCGGTCCCCCGCCAGCAGCAATTAAAGCCCTGGGCGATAAAGTTTCAGCTCGCAAGATTGCCGCCAAAGCTGGCGCACCACTTGTCGCCGGAACTGCTGACCCAGTTGATAGTCACGATGAAATTATCACTTTTGCAAAAGAACATGGTCTGCCAGTTGCAATCAAGGCTGCACATGGTGGTGGTGGACGTGGCTTAAAGATTGCGTTCACAATGGCGGAAATTCCGGAAGCTTTTGCGTCCGCAGTACGTGAAGCCATTACTGGCTTTGGCCGTGGCGAATGCTTTGTCGAGCGTTATTTAGATAAGCCGCGTCACGTTGAGACCCAAGTATTAGTAGATAAATTCGGTAATGCAGCAGTAATTAGCACTCGAGATTGTTCGCTACAGCGTCGCCATCAGAAATTAGTTGAAGAAGCTCCTGCCCCATTCTTAACCGATGCGCAAAATGAAGAGCTCTACCGGGCATCAAAAGCCATTATGAAAGAAGCTGGTTATGTTGGCGCCGGAACCTGCGAATTCTTAATTGGAGTCGATGGCACCATTTCGTTCCTAGAAGTAAATACCCGCTTACAAGTAGAGCATCCGGTTAGCGAAGAGGTAACTGGAATTGATTTAGTTCGCGAGCAATTCCGCATCGCCATGGGCGAAGAACTTGGATACAGCGATCCAGTGATTCGTGGTCATTCGATTGAGTTTCGAATTAATGGCGAAGATCCTGGTCGTTCTTTCTTACCTGCTCCTGGTCGAATCACCAAGATGTCATTACCGACTGGCCCGGGAGTACGAGTTGACACTGGTTTTCGAACTGGCGATGCCATCACTGGAAACTTTGATTCATTACTAGCTAAATTAATTGTCACAGGCGCTACCCGCGAACAAGCAATAACCAGAGCTCGTCGCGCAATTGCCGAATTCACGATTGAAGGAATGGCAACCGCGCTTCCATTCCACCAAGCGATTTTGCAAGATCCCGCTTTCACTGATGAATTTAAGATCTACACCAGCTATATCGAGAAAGAATTTAAGAACGAGATTCCAGAATTTAAGATACTGCCACTGGAAGCGCAAACCAAAGCTGCTGCTGATCATTTAGTTGCAGAAATTAATGGCAAGCGCTTTGAGATTTTGGTCCATGCGCCAGAACCTGTAGTTAAGCGTCATCGCGCCAAGGATGCGCTAGCTGGCGGATCTGGTGGCGTAGGTTTGACTAGTCCGATGCAGGGCACCGTCGTAAAAGTTGCGGTAGCCCAAGGTCAAATCGTTGAACAAGGTGATCTAGTGATAGTTCTTGAGGCCATGAAGATGGAGCAGCCGTTAATGGCTCACCGCTCTGGTGTGATCGCTAATTTAACTGCGGTAATTGGCGAGAGCGTTACTAGTGGCACCGTGCTCTGTGACATTATTGAGGCATGAGCCAACCACTAGTTAACGCTGAATCTGCCGCTGCTGAAATCGCAAAACGGTCAGGTGTTCCCGCCCACGATGTCGCTTTAGTAATGGGTTCAGGTTGGGTAAGCGCAACTGATGCTCTCGGAACCCCTAAGTTTGAATGTGATGCGCATGAACTTCCAGGATTCTTACCACCTGCAGTTGAAGGTCATTCAGGAAAAGTTCGTTCATATGAAATTACCGAAAACGGAAAAACAGTTCGAGTTCTAGTTTTTCTTGGCCGCACTCACCTTTACGAAGGTAAAGGAATGGAACCAGTTGTTCATGGCGTTCGCACTGCAGTTAAAGCCGGCTGCAAAGTTGTGGTTCTAACAAATGCTTGCGGTGGTATCAATACCAACTACAAAGTAGGTCAACCAGTTTTGATTCGCGACCACATTTCGCTAACTGCGGCTTCACCACTTGAAGGTGCCAACTTTGTAGATTTAACAGATCTTTATAGCAAGCGAATTCGTGCCATTGTTAAGAGTGAAGATGGCTCTTTGGCTGAAGGTGTTTACGTACACTGGCGTGGTCCAACTTATGAAACTCCAGCTGAGATTTTGATGATGCGCGGAATGGGTGCGGACTTAGTTGGCATGTCTACTGTGCCTGAGGCTATTGCCGCTCATGCTCTGGGGGCTGAAGTGCTCGGCATTTCCTTGGTTACTAACGCAGCCGCAGGTGTAACTGGTGAGAAGTTAAACCATGAGGAAGTAATTGCCGCCGGCAAAGCAGCAGCAGATCGCATGGGCAAGTTGCTAAAAAACGTAATCCCAAAGTTAATTTAATCTAGGCACATGGATCAAAAATTAGCTGCTGAAGTTTCAGCCTGGATTGCTGATGATCCAGATCCTAAAACTGCAGCGCAATTACAATCCTTGCTAGATGCTGAAAACGAAGTAGAACTTCGTAAATACTTCAGTGGCTTTTTACAATTCGGAACTGCTGGATTACGTGGCCCAATTGGCCCCGGACCTTCTTGTATGAACAATGCGGTAGTTGGTCGTACTGCCGCTGGTCTGGTTGCTTATATGAAAGAACGCGGTTTAAAGAGCGTAGTAATTGGTCGCGATGCGCGCCATGGTTCTGAGGATTTCACCCAAACTAGTGCCGAGATCTTTAGTGGTGCTGGAATGCAGGTTTATGTTCTGCCTCGCCCGCTGCCAACGCCTGTTTTAGCTTTTGCAGTTAATGAATTAGGCGTAGATGTTGGCGTTATGGTCACTGCTAGCCATAACCCGCCCCAAGATAACGGTTACAAGGTCTACTTAGGTGGCACAGTCGATGGCATTGAATATCGCGGTAGCCAGATTATTACGCCAACCGACAAATCAATTTCAAATCAGATCGATTCAATCACTTCGCTGAAATCCCAACCACGCGGATCCAACTGGGAAGTATTAAGTGAAGAGATTGTTCATAAGTACACATCTCGTACCGCGCTCCTAGGTCCAAGACCGGCTGATCTAAAAATTGTTTATACCGCCATGCATGGTGTGGGTACCAAAACACTACAACGCGTCTTTCATAAGGCCGGTTTTGCCTCTTTGATTTTAGTTGATGCCCAAGCTGAGCCAGACCCAAACTTTCCAACTGTGGCATTTCCTAATCCCGAGGAACCAGGTGCCATTGATCTAGCTCTGGAAACTGCTAAAGCATTTGATGCTGATTTAGTAATTGCAAATGATCCTGATGCTGATCGCTGTGCTGCCGCCATAAAGGATCCGAAAACTGGCTGGCGCATGTTGCGCGGTGATGAACTCGGTGTGGTTCTAGGTGAGTCAATTGCCCGCAATACCAAAGCTGGAATATTGGCAAACTCAATTGTGTCATCATCTGTTTTGAGTAAGATTGCCAAGCATTACAACTTAGATTTCTCTGAAACGTTAACTGGATTTAAGTATTTAGCGAAGATTCCAAACTTAACTTTTGGCTACGAAGAGGCACTTGGTTACTGCGTAGATGCCCAAACCGTAAACGATAAAGACGGCTTATCTGCGGCCCTAATGTTGGCTCAGATTGCCGTAGATTTAAAGCGTCAAGATAAAACAATTCTTGATTTGCTTAATGAAGTCTGGGCTCGCCATGGTTTTCATGGAACTGAACAAATCTCAATTCGGGTCAATCAACTAAGTGATGTGACTAAGTTGATGAGCGGCCTGCGGGCTAATCCACCACAAGTAATTTCCGGCCGGTTAGTTGAAAGCATTGATGATTTAGAAAAACCAAATAGAGATTTACCGCCAACTGATGGACTGCGAATTTGGCTAGCTGGTGGAATTCGGATAATTATTCGCCCAAGCGGCACCGAGGCAAAAATGAAGTGCTACGTCGAAGTAATAGCCCCAGATTCGACGAGTGCCCAAATTGTCCTCGATGAACTAAGATCACCTTTGCTGGCTTTACTCTCACTTAATTAGCGCTGAAAGGCGGGTCCTATGAGCTTCTATGGCCTCGTCGATGGCAGTGATTCTTCGCTTCGCAACTATTTAAAACAACTTCCTGGTGTTGACCAAGTGGGCGCTGAAGCCCGCGCCGCTATGTTGGCAACTCGCAGTATCAAAACCACGAGCAAAGCCTGGGCAATTGATACGGCGATCTCAATGGTTGATTTAACAACTCTCGAAGGCGCCGATACTCCAGGCAAAGTGCAAGCGCTTTGTTCTAAAGCTTTTCGGCCCGACCCAACTGATTCTTCAGTTCCTCATGTTGGCGCGGTCTGTGTTTACAACGACATGGTTGGAATCGCTCGACAACATTTAGATTCAATTGGCGCACATGAACTTCCGGTAGCTGCGGTTTCAACCGCATTTCCATCAGGACGCGCATCTATGGCAGTTAAGTTACAAGATACCGAAGATGCCATCGTTGCTGGAGCTGCTGAAATTGATATGGTAATTGATCGTGGTGCTTTCTTAAGTGGACGTTTGATTGAAGTTTTTGAAGAGATCGTGACAATCCGTGAAGTCTGTGGTGATCGCGCGCACCTAAAAGTAATTCTGGAAACGGGCGAGTTAGTCACTTTAGATAATGTTCGTAAAGCTTCTTACTTGGCCATGCTGGCTGGTGCCGATTTTATTAAGACTTCAACTGGCAAGGTTGCACCCGCTGCAACTGCCCCGGTCGTGCTAGTAATGCTCGAAGCAGTTCGTGACTTTTATGATCTAACTAAAGTGCGCATTGGCGTAAAACCAGCGGGCGGAATTCGCACAACAAAAGATGCCATCAAGCAACTAGTCCTGGTAAATGAAACAGCCGGGCCAGATTGGCTCAATCCTTCACTATTTCGCATTGGTGCCAGCGCCTTGCTAAATGATCTGCTTATGCAACGCATGAAAATGTCCGATGGCTATTACGCTAGCCCTAACTACGTAACGATCGACTAACGAGGCTAATCAAATGAACTTCGAATACGCAGCAGCTCCCGAATCACGTTCGGTAGTAAAAATCGATCCCGAATATGGGCATTTCATTAATGGCAAGTGGATCAACGGATCATCACATTTAAACTCCATCAACCCAGCAACTGAGGAGGTCTTGAGTCGTATCGCACTGGGCACGGCTGCCGATGTCGATGCTGCCGTGAAAGCAGCCCGCAACGCCTTCGATAAGAGCTGGTCTAAGTTATCTGGCCGCGAGCGGGGCAAATACTTATTCCGCATTGCTCGCATTATGCAAGAACGTGCGCGCGAATTTGCCGTCCTTGAAACGCTTGATAACGGTAAGCCAATTCGCGAATCTCGAGATGTTGATGTTCCGTTATCTGCCGCGCATTTCTTCTACCACGCAGGTTGGGCAGACAAACTTGAATATGCAGGTGTTGATACCACTACTACCCCACATGGCGTAGTTGGGCAGATTATTCCCTGGAACTTCCCGCTACTTATGTTGGCCTGGAAAGTTGCGCCAGCTCTGGCAACTGGTAACACGGTAGTTCTAAAACCAGCCGAGACAACTTCATTAACCGCATTGTTATTCGCCCAAGTTTGCCAGCAAGCTGGGCTACCTGATGGTGTTGTAAACATTGTTACCGGCGATGGCAGCACAGGCTCGGCAATTACTAGCCACCCGGGCATCGACAAGATTGCATTTACGGGTTCAACCGAAGTTGGCAAGTTAATTGCACGCGCAGTAGCGCCAACAAATAAATCCTTAACTCTCGAACTCGGCGGCAAAGGTGCCAATATTGTTTTTGGCGATGCTGCTATTGATGAGACCGTTGAAGGAATTGTTAATGGCATCTTCTTTAACCAAGGCCATGTTTGCTGCGCCGGTTCTCGTCTGATTCTGCAAGAGAGTATCGCCGATGAAGTTCTTGAAAAGCTAAAGCGTCGCATGGAGAAAATACGTGTTGGCGACCCGCTCGATAAAAATACTGATCTAGGTGCCATTAACTCTGGCGAACAATTAGCAAAAATTCAGGAACTGACAGCTGCCGGTGACGCCGAAGGCGCAGGGCGTTGGAGCCCTAATTGCACACTGCCTGATAAAGGTTTCTGGTTTGCACCAACAATATTTACTGGTGTTACTCAAGCCCACCGCATCGCCCGTGAGGAAATCTTCGGCCCCGTGCTTTCAGCATTAACTTTCCGCACTCCCGCAGAAGCCATTGAAAAGGCCAATAACACGCCATTTGGGCTCTCCGCCGGCATCTGGAGTGAGAAAGGCTCAAATATTCTCTGGGCTAGCCAACAACTTCGCGCAGGCGTGATCTGGGCGAATACCTTTAATAAGTTTGATCCAGCTAGCCCCTTTGGCGGTTACAAAGAGTCTGGTTGGGGTCGCGAAGGTGGTCGCCATGGCCTTAGCGCTTACTTGAAGGGATCTGCAAAATGAGTGGTCGCCTAGAAGTTATGAAAACTTACAAGCTTTATATCAATGGTGCTTTCCCGCGTACTGAGTCTGGTCGCTCTTATGAGATCACCAGCAATAAAGGTGAGTTCTTAGCTAATGCTTGTTTAGCTTCTCGAAAAGACTTGCGTGATGCTGTCGTTGCAGCACGCGCTGCCCAACCTGGTTGGGCTAAAGCTACTGCCTACAACCGTGGTCAGATTATGTATCGCATTGCCGAAATGCTCGAAGGCCGCAGCGATCAGTTCGCCCAAGAAATTTCGCTACAAACTGGGGCTTTTGCAAAAGAATCACTTCAAGAAGTTAGCGACTCAATTGATTTATTAGTTTGGTATGCCGGCTGGAGCGATAAGTTGCCATCTCTCGCGGGTTCAACTAATCCGGTATCTGGTCCGTTCTATAATTTTACAATTCCTGAAGCACTTGGTGTGGTTGGTGCAATTGCCTCAATCGATAAACCACTACTTGGTTTTGTCGCAGCTGTTGCTCCTATTTTAGTTTCTGGAAATACTGCAGTTGTCCTAGCATCTAGCTCAGCTCCACTTTCAGCAATTAGTTTTGCCGAAGTTGTGGCAACTAGTGACTTACCAAATGGCGTTTTAAATATTCTCTCTGGCCAACAGAGTGAGTTAGCGCCTTGGTTTGCTTCACACATGGATATCGATGGTTTAGATATTTCTGGGCTACCAACTGATCAACATGGCGCAATTAAAGAAGCTGGCGTAGAAAACTTAAAGCGCATCTCAGCCTTTACTAAAACGTCCGAACCTGGTCGGATACTGGCCTTTATGGAAGCCAAAACAATCTGGCATCCAATCGGTAATTAGTTATTCTGCTGAAACGGCCAAATAGGCTGGTTTAACTACCTTTTCGATGATTGCTAAGCGCTCTTCGAATGGGATAAATGCGCTTTTTAGGGCATTTATCGTTACGCGTTGTAAATCTAGGAAATTCCAGTCAAAGGCGTTTACTAACTCATTCATCTCATGAGTCATTGAAGTATCACTCATCAATCGATTATCAGTATTTACAGTTACCCGAAAACGTAATTTTGCTAAAGCTCCGATCGGGTGCTCTTTAATCGATGCCGCAGCACCAGTTTGAAGATTAGAAGTTGGGCACATTTCAAGTGGAACTCGACGATCGCGAACATATGAAGCTAAACGACCTAACTTGGCTTGCCCACTTGAGAAATCGACATCATCAATAATTCGAACGCCATGGCCTAGGCGTTCAGCTCCGCAAAGTTGAATTGCTTCCCAGATCGAGGGAAGTCCATAAGCTTCGCCAGCATGAATTGTGAAGTGGGCATTTTCGCCGCGCAAGTATTCAAAAGTTTCTAATTGGTCGCTTGGCGGAAAGCCATCTTCTGGCCCAGCAATATCAAAACCAACTACGCCTTGATCACGATACTTGACTACTAACTCAGCGACCTCTTGAGATCTTTTATTTTGACGCATTCCACAAAGTAGCGAAACTACCCGAATCTGCAGCCCTTCAGCTTTGGCGTCAGCTTCACCTAATCGATAACCCTCAAGCGTTGCTTCGATTACCTGCGAAAGAGATAAACCTTTTTCCACAAATAGTTCAGGAGCGCCACGAACTTCGGCATATACAACGCCGTCACGAGCTAAATCAAGAGCGCATTCGCGAGCCACACGAATAATATCTTCGCGACGTTGCATCACTGCAATTGTGTGACCAAAAGTTTCCAAATAACGAACTAGCGAGCCGGAATCACATGATTCGCGGAACCAAATCGCTAATTCGGCGGCATCTTTAGTTGGTAGCGCGTCATAACCAATTTCATTCGCAATGTCGATGATTGTTTGTGGACGCAGGCCACCATCTAAATGATCGTGCAAAAGTGCTTTAGGCAGCCGTTTAACTTGCTCGGGGGTTGGGCGCTTTAGTAAGTCGCTCATGCTTCAATCCGCTCCAAAACTAAGGGCATTCGATCAACGATGCCGCCTTCAACAATTATGACAGCACCCTCTAGGACCTCTAGTGCACGCTCAAAGCGAGCTGGCTCATCGGTAAATAGCGTCATGATCGGTGAACCTTGCTTTACGTAATCCCCTGGCTTGGCATGAAGTTCAACGCCGGCACCTGCTTGCACCTTTTCGCCTTGGCGCGAGCGGCCAGCACCTAATCGCCAAGCCGCGACGCCAACTTTCATGGCATCCATTGCCGTCATGGTGCCGCTATTGGTTGCCAAAATTCGATGACTTTCTTTGGCCAATGGTAACGCTGCATCTGGGTTGCCACCTTGGGCACTAATCATGCGTCGCCAATGATCCATGGCGCTTCCATCACGTAGCGCATCGGCTGGATCTTTGCCCACGATGCCAGCAGCATCAATCATTTCTCGCGCTAACAAAATTGTAAGTTCAACAACATCTGCGGGGCCGCCACCGGCTAAAACTTCAACTGATTCGCGAACTTCAAGTGCGTTTCCAGCAGTTAAACCGAGTGGAACATCCATAGCAGTTACTAGTGCGCGAGTTTTAACTCCGGCAGCTGTGCCAAGTGCCACCATGGTGCGCGCAAGTTCTGCCGCTTTTTTAGGATCGCTCATAAATGCACCGCTACCAGTTTTAACATCTAGCACTAAGGCTGAAGTTCCTTCGGCAATTTTCTTGCTCATGATTGATGAAGCAATCAATGGAATTGCTTCGACAGTCGCTGTTACGTCGCGCAGCGCATAAAGTTTCTTATCAGCTGGTGCTAAGCCAGCACCAGCGGCACAGATTACGGCGCCGCAATCTTGTAGAACTTTTAGCATTTCGTCGTTGCTTAACTCAGCGCGCCAACCAGGAATTGACTCAAGTTTATCTAGCGTGCCACCGGTATGACCTAGGCCGCGACCAGATAATTGTGGAACTGCACCACCACATGCTGCAACTAGCGGAGCCAGTGGCAAGGTTATCTTGTCGCCCACGCCACCAGTTGAATGTTTATCCGCGGTTGGTCGATCAAGTTTCGACCAATTCATGCGCTCGCCACTATTGATCATGGCATTTGTCCAACGGGAAATTTCACGAGTGTTCATGCCATTTAACAAAATAGCCATTAAGAGCGCTGACATTTGTTCATCTGCCACTACGCCACGAGTGTATGCCGAAATTACCCAATCTATTTGGGTATCGGTTAACTCATTACGATCACGTTTAGCCGAAATAATTTCGATGGCCGCAAAAGGTTCAATCAAGGCGTTTTTCCATCTCTTCTGGGCCAAATGCCCAAGGTAATAGGTCAGCAAGTGGCTTGATGCCTTGGTCAGTCATCATGGCCAATTTACTGCCACCGTGTTCTTGTAGAAGTTGGCGACAACGACCACATGGCATTAAGTAATTCCGATTTAAGTCAACACAAAGGAAAGCAACTAGTCGGCCGCCGCCAGAGAGAATTAAATTTGAAACTAAACCGCACTCTGCACATAGCGTTAAGCCATATGAAGCATTCTCAACATTGCAGCCAGAAATAACTCGACCATCATCGACTAGTGCTGCTACTCCAACTGGAAACTTGGAATATGGCGCGTATGCACTTTCCATTGCTGATATCGCAGTTTTTTCGAGGAGCTGCCAATCAATGTCAGGCATTAGTGAGCACCACCGCGCTGATATGGAATTCCATCAGCGGCAGGTGCACGTACTCTGCCAACGAAACCAGAGACCGCAATAATAGTTGCGATGTAAGGAACCATCATCATGAATGCAGATGGAATTGGTGTGCCAGCAATTGAAAGCACACTTCGTAATTGATCAGCAAAACCAAATACCAAAGCAGCTGACAACGCACCAAGTGGGGTCCAGCGGCCGAAGATAAGTGCAGCTAGCGCGATAAAGCCCAGGCCTGCAGTCATCTCACGACTAAACATTCCAACTGATCCGACGGTAAAGAAAGCGCCACCTAATCCCGCAATAGCGCCAGCAATGATTACATTACGGAAGCGAACTTTGTTTACATCAATACCAACGCTCTCGGCTGCAACCGGCAACTCACCAACTGAGCGCATGCGGAGGCCCCACTTGCTCTTAAAGAGCGCTATCTGAGTGACCACAACAATTACGTAAAGCAGATAAATAATAATCGTCTGCGAGAAGAACATTGGCCCAAGGATTGGCAGCTTAGAAAGAATTGGAATATCAATTGGCTTCAAGATGGGCGAGCTATTCCACTTATCCGGATCCTGAGTTAAGAAACGTTGAGCTGCAAAGCTAGTTAGACCAATAATCAAAACGTTGATTACGAAACCTAGGATCACTTGATCAATCCGGTATTTGATGGCAAAAACAGCCAACAGCACTGAAATGAGTGCGCCCGCGAAAGGTGCGATCATTAATCCATACCAAGCATTCTGAAGCAGACTGCCCACTATGCCGGCGACAAAAGCGCTACCTAGTAACTGACCTTCGATAGCAATATTAATGACACCTGATCGCTCACAAACCAACCCGGCGAGAGAGCCGTAAACTAACGGCACTGCCAGAATTAATCCACCTTGGAGTAGCCCAGTAAATGGCACAAAATCTCCAGCCGAAGCCCAGCAAAGAAATGCCATAAAGAAACCGATTGAAAAACCAAAGATTGCTATGCCGTGTCTTTTGCCTTGTCGGAATAAATAATATGCCAGCGCGGTGAAAGCGATAGCAAGTGCAGAGAAGCCATAAGCGCCAACTCTAGAATCAATTACCCATTGCTTTAGTAGTATCCACTCATCATCCAAAACAAAACTATAAGTTATATCGCCACTAACTTTAGGTAGATAGGCAAAAACTACAATTGAGAAAATACTTGCAATTGCCATGGCGTAAATGCCATTGAGCTTGCGCTTAGTTTCGCGGGAGACTATCGATTGGTTCGCCATTACCCGTTCCATCCCTTAGATGCCATTGCAGATGCCTCTTGCAGGTTTCTGACTTTAAAGATCCGCTTCACTAGAGCAGGAGCTGCGATAAAGAGAACGACTAGCGCCTGGATTACCAGAACGATTTCAACAGGTACGCCCACATTTGCTTGCATAGTTTGACCACCAACCCGAAGGCCGGCAAATAAGAAGGATGCCAGGACAACGCCAAGTGGTGATCCGCGTCCAAGTAAAGCCACAGTAATCGCATCAAAACCGAATGAAGCAGCAACTGAGTCTGTTAATTCATACTGGTTACCCAAGGTATGAATGGCGCCACCCATTCCAGCGAGGGCGCCTGAGATCGCCATTGTTGCAATCATCGCCGCCGATACTGAGATACCTGCGGTTCGTGCTGCGCTCGAGTTTGCACCTACGGCACGGAATCTAAAGCCAATAATGCTACGGTTCAATAGCCACCAAATGAGCGCTGCTGCTGCCAAAGCAAAGAAAATACCGATATTCACCCGGTAATCAACGCCAAACAATTTCGGCAGCATTGCGCTCTCTTTTACTGGCGGCGCGATTGGATCTAATCGCCCTGGACGCAAGAAATACTTTGTGCTTAAAAGAAAAAGTAAGAATTTTGCCGCAATGTAATTAAGCATGATGGTCACAATAACTTCGTGTGCGCCAGTCTTTGCTTTAAGCAATCCAACAATTCCACCCCAGAGCGCAGCTAGTACGACACCGGCAAGAGTTGCCACCAAAATATGCATAGCGATTGGCATTTCGAATTTAAAGCCAATATATGAGGCACCTATCGCGCCAAAAATAAACTGACCCTGCGCACCAATGTTGAAAAGACCTGACTTAAATGCCAACGCAACAGAGAGGCCACAAAGAATTAGCGGTGCCGTAGCAACTAAGGTTTCACTTAATGGATAAAAGCCAGCAAAGAAGCTCTTACCCTCAGCTAGATTGGGATCGTAGATAGCGCCCTGGAATAGAGCTAAGTAGGCATTTCCGACTGTGCTGCCCAGAATTTTTAAGAATTCGATCGGTGATGAGATTTTCGCTAAGACTTTATTGTCGGTAAATCCAATTACTAATCCACCTACGAAAAGCGCTAGAAAAAATGCCAGTAGCGGCAATAGAGTTTTATCAAGAATCTTCTTAATCACGCGGCGCCACCTTTTGCTTTAGCCGGATTTATGCCAGCCATATATAGACCAACTTCCTCGCGCGAGGCGCTAGCTGGAAGTATCGCGATTATTTCACCACGGTACATAATCGCAATGCGATCCGCTAATGCGAAAACTTCATCGAGTTCGGTACTAAATAAAAGCACCGCTCGGCCGGAATCACGTTCTGATATCAGGCGTTGATGAACGAATTCAATTGAACCAACGTCAAGGCCTCGGGTTGGTTGGCAAACCACAACTAAATCAACCGGACGCGAAAGTTCGCGAGCAAGAACCACTTTTTGTTTATTTCCACCCGAAAGAGAGGACGCTGGGTCACTCGCACTTTGCGCACGAATATCAAATTCTTTAATCCGCTCGAGAGCTACTTGCTGCGCCATAGCCGGCTTATAGAAAATACCCTTGGAATATGGCGCTTCGCTATGGGTGTCCAAAATCAGATTCTCAGTAATTGAAAAAGATGAAATCAAGCCATCTAGTTCGCGTGATTCAGGCACGTAAGCGATTCCAGATTTTAGACACTCATCAACTGAGCGGTCTATCAATTCAATACCCGAGAGCTTAATCGAACCAATTAAATGATCACGTAAACCAACTATTGCCTCGGCTAATTCACTTTGGCCGTTACCTTGCACGCCCGCGACGGCGACAACTTCACCCGCAGCGACCGTTAAATTGATCTTACTAGCCAGAGCGCGACCAGAAGGATCAAGTACATTTAAATCAACTATCTCTAGAATCTTCTTACCTGGCTTTATATTCGCTTTATTGATTGTTAAATCGACAGGTCGACCAACCATTAGGGAAGCCATTTCTTCTTGGCTAGCTGTTGGTTGAACAGTTCCGACAACTTTGCCGCGTCGAATAATTGAAATGCGATCAGCTACGGCTTTTACTTCACGTAATTTGTGAGTGATAAAAACAATTGAACGGCCTGAATCACGCAGCTTCTTCATATTTGCGAGGAGCTCATCGGTTTCTTGTGGTGTCAAAACAGCAGTTGGTTCATCCAAAATCAGAATCTTAGAGTTATAGATTAGGGCTCGAATAATTTCAACTCGTTGCTGGATGCCAACTGGCAAATCTTCAATGAGTGCATCTGGATCAACTTCGAAGTTGAATTCTTTTGACACTCGAATAATCTCTTGTCGCGCGGTGGCTAAATCAAGCAAACCAGCACGATTTGTCTTCTCATGTCCCAGCACAATATTTTCGGCAACTGTGAAAACTGGAATCAACATGAAGTGCTGATGAACCATTCCAATACCAGCAGCAAGTGCGTCTAACGGGCTCTTGATTTTGATTTCCTGGCCATCAACTAAGATCTGACCTTTATCTGGTGAGAGCAGCCCATAGACAATGTTCATCAAGGTCGATTTGCCCGCACCATTTTCGCCCAAGATGGCGTGAATCTCGCCCGCTTCAACTTTGAAATTAATATCATCATTGGCAATGAGTGAGCCAAATTGCTTAGTGATTCCGCGCAACTCTAAAGACATGCCGTAAATCTACTCTATGGGGTATGAAAATAAGAAGTAAGACAAGATGGGAAATCCACTAGAAAAAAGCATAAAAATAGCGGCGCAGTGATTTCTCACTGCGCCGCTATCAACTTATTTATTGCTTAGTCAACCTTAATTGAACCAGCAATGATCTTCTTCTGGATTGCAGCAAGTTCCTTAGCAAGTGATGAAGGAACAGCTGACTTTAAGTCATGGAATGGCGCTAGGCGTGTTCCCTTGTTAGCTAGAGTTCCGGAATATGCCTTGTTTGTGTACGTACCCTTGTTAACTTCAGAGATAACGGCCTGAATTGACTCTCCTAGGCCCTTCATTACTGAGGTTAGAAGAACTGAACGGTACTTAGAAGCAGAAACAAAACCATCGGTATCAACCCAAATGGTTACTGACTTTCCACTATCCATTGAGTTCTGAGCTGTTGCTCCACCAAGTCCACCAGCAACTGGCAGGATTACATCTGCACCTTGTTGCTCGAAGTTCTTTGAGATTTGTAGGGCCTTTGAAGTATTACCAAAGTCGCCAACGAATTCACCAGTCTTAGTAGTGCGATTCCAACCTAGAACCTTAACGTTCTTCTTCTTTGCTTTATTGAAGTAATTAACACCTTGTGTGAATCCATCCATGAATGCTGTAACTGTTGGGTAGCCAACGCCACCGTAAGTTGCAACGATCCCAGTAGTTGAGAATGCTGCAGCTGCATAACCAGCTAGGAATGAAGACTCTTGAGTTCTAAATGTTAGGCCCTTTACGTTAGGAATAGCAGTAAATTTCGTGAAATCAGCATTTGCTTCAAGTCCATCATGGTCAACAATTGCGTACTTGATTGATGGGTTTGCCTTAGCTGAGTCAATGATTGCACCTGAAATTGCGAAACCAACACCGATGATCACGTTACACTTTTGATCTACAAACTTTTTAACGTTTGGTGCAAAGTCAGCTGGTGAAGCTGCGGGTAGATATGAAACTGATACATTTTTATTTGCTTTTTTAGCTGCTTGTGCGCCAGCCCATGATGCTGCGTTGAATGACTTGTCATCTACGCCACCAGTATCTAGTGCCAAACATGCTTTGGTCTTTGTTGCTGCAGTTGCTGCAGGCACAAGCACTAGGCTTGCTGCAACAGTGGTAGCCGAAAGAATGGCTACTAGCTTTGACTTCTTCAATTTTCCTCCAAGTTGTATCTGACGGGGGTTATCGCAAGTTTTACTATCTAATTAAGTACATTTGTACCGACTAGATAGATCCTCTTAGTACCGTTGAGCCTAGTATCAAAATGGCATTTATCCCAGTGGAATTGGCAGATTTATGCTAAAAATGGGTAACAATTGCGAAAACTCTATAGGCGAACTTTAAAGTTTGGCAGCTATTTGTGAGGCTGTAGCGATCGAAGCCTTAAACACCGCAAGCTTTGGCGCCCAGATCAAGAGCTCGATGTTGCCATCAGTAATGCCAAAACTGCGTCCGTAGATGCCTTGAACTGGATCCAGAATGTCGCTGATCTGCCGATCTTCAATTGCCGAAGTTACTAAATCTAACACCGCATTATCTACCCGTTTAGAAATAGCCCCTAGTAGAAATTTCTGGTTTGCCGAAGTTACGGTCAAATATTGATCAGGTTCGATTGTAATAAGTCCTACTTCAGCGGCGCTCTTTTTCTTGGTTTTGTTGTACTTAACGATTACTGAAAATATCTCGTTAACAGAGCCAGGGACAGCCACAAAAATCACATCATTGCCCTCGGCGATTAAGGACTTTGTTACATCTGCTAAATCAGTAGTAGCGCTTTTGACGGTTACCTTCACTTTTTTCTTAGCGGTATTTGCGCCTAACTTAAAGCCAGTTTCTAAATCTAAATTTGTGGAACTCGAAAGCAATGCAACTTTGCCAGTTTTTGAAACACGAGCTGC
>JBIIYZ010000001.1:0-202731 GCA_044346555.1 Candidatus Planktophila sp.
TTTACTCCAATTCCCAAGATCAAGAGAACGCCTAAGCCCACTTCAAACCACGGTAAGAATATTCCGAGAAAGTTAGCTAACGAAATCGGGAGTACCTCATAAGCACGAACCGCCATCTGAGATTTGGTAGGTGTGAAAATTTTCAACCAACCAGCGGCAAAAAGTACGCCACCTAAAGTTAGGCGACACAGCAGCCCAAACCATTTTCCATATTTACCTAATGCGAATTTCTCAATTAAGTTAAGAATCATCTGGCTTCACGAACTCCTTTCGCTAGCTCACTGGCTAAGTGAGAAACCGCAGCTAGTGCACTTTGTTCATCGGGGGCATCTTGGATCGCTTTAATAAATGCCGAGCCAACGATTACGCCATCGGCAAAAGCGGCAACTTCTTTGGCTTGTTCACGATTAGAAACACCTAAACCAACACTGATTGGCTTGTCGCTAACTTTGCGCAAGCGGGCTACTAATTCACCTGCAGCACTTGAGATTCCAGAGCGACCACCGGTCACACCCATCATGCTTGCCGCGTAAATAAATCCACCACATTGGTCGGTGACCTTTACTAACCGCTCTGGCTTAGTGCTCGGTGCGACTACATAAATTGGATTAATCGAATTGTCTTTTACCGCAATACGCCATTCATCGGATTCCTCAATTGTTAGATCGGGTGTGATGACTCCAGAACCACCATTGTCGGCAATTGCTTGGGCAAATTTCGCGACGCCATATCTTTCAATTGGGTTCCAATAAGTCATCACTACTGCGGCGACACCTAGATCAGTTGCATGCTTAAGAGCAGCAAAAACTTCGGTTACGCCAGTGCCGTTTTCTAGTGCTTGGGTTGCGGCTGCTTGAATTGTTGGGCCATCCATTACTGGATCGCTATATGGGTAACCAATTTCAATGGCATCAACACCAGCTTCAGCCAGAGTTTCAATTACTTTGTGACAACCTGCTTGAGTTGGAAAGCCCGCTGGAATATAGGCGATTAGTGCTGCGCGATTCTCGGCGCGGGTCTTAACAAATAGCTGATCAAGCGGCGTATTGGTGCTCACTAAAGCGGAATTCCAAAGTAGTCAGCGGCAGTCTGAACATCTTTATCGCCGCGACCAGAGAGATTAACTAACAACGTTGCATCAGGGCCAAGTTCATTTCCGACTTGAATTGCACCAGCGAGTGCATGCGCAGTTTCAATGGCCGGAATAATTCCTTCGGTCTGGCAAAGAAGTGCAAATGCTGCCATTGCTTGTGCATCAGTAATCGCGCGATATTCGGCGCGACCGATGTCGTGCAGATATGCGTGCTCTGGGCCAACGCCTGGGTAATCCAAACCAGCTGAAATCGAATGAGATTCAACGGTCTGACCATTTTCATCTTGTAAAACATATGAACGAGTACCGTGGAGAACGCCACGGGTTCCACCCGTAATTGTTGCGGCATGACGTCCAGTTTCAACACCATCGCCACCTGCTTCAAGACCAATTAATCGAACATCTGCATCTCTAATAAAATCGTGGAAGATACCGATGGCATTCGAACCGCCGCCAACGCAAGCAAGAACTGCATCTGGAAGTTTTCCAGTTAATTCAAGTACCTGGGCGCGTGCTTCTTCGCCAATAATTTTATGGAAATCTCGCACCATAGTTGGAAACGGATGTGGGCCCGCAACTGTGCCTAATAGGTAATGGGTGGTTTCAACATTAGTAACCCAATCACGCATCGCTTCATTGATCGCATCTTTTAGTGTGCGCGACCCTGATGTAACTGGCACAACTTTGGCACCGAGCAATTTCATACGGGCCACGTTTAGCGACTGACGCTTAGTGTCTTCTTCGCCCATATAAACCACGCAATCAAGTCCCATTAACGCTGCCGCAGTTGCAGATGCAACGCCGTGCTGACCTGCGCCGGTTTCGGCAATGATGCGAGTCTTGCCCATTCGTTTAGTTAGAAGTGCTTGTCCTAAAACATTATTAATCTTGTGGCTACCTGTGTGATTCAAATCTTCGCGCTTTAAAATAATTCGCGCACCGCCAGCATGCTCGGCAAAACGTTTAGCTTCAGTGATGATGCTTGGTCGACCGCTATATGTGCGATGCAGTTCGGCTAGTTCGGCTTGAAAGATCGGATCTTGAAGCGCTGAAGCATGTGCCGCCTCTAGTTCTTCAAGAGCACCAATTAGCGCTTCAGGTACGAAACGGCCACCGTAGGGACCAAAATGGCCCAGGCCATCGATAACCAATTTTGAATCCAACATGGCGTAAGCCTACCTTTGGCCCAATAGTTCGCGCATCGCCAAATTCGGATCCCCCGCCTTGACCAAGGCTTCGCCTACCAAAATGGCGTTAGCGCCAAACTTCTGGGCAAATTCCACATCACTACGCTGAGAAATTCCTGATTCAGCTACCCGAATTAACTCACTTGGAATCTGCAGCAACAGTTCAGCGAACGCTTTTGGGTCAACTTCAAGGGTCTTTAGATTTCGAGAATTTATTCCGATTAGTTCGGGTTTAATTTCAAGAGCGCGCTCTAACTCTTGATTTGTATGCACTTCAACAAGTGCGCGCATTCCTAGCTCGCTTGTTAAAGCGGCAAATTCATTTAACTGGCTATCACTTAGGCCAGCGACTATTAGTAGGACTAAATCAGCACCATGGGCCCGAGCTTCGAAGAACTGATATTCATCGACCATAAAATCTTTACGAAGAATTGGCAATGTCACTCGTTTACGAACCGCATCCAGATCTGCGAGTGAACCACTGAATCTGCGTCGTTCAGTTAAAACGCTAATCGCGCTTGCGCCAGCTTCTTGATACTGCTCAGCAAGCGCGGCTGGATCAGCGATAGCTGCTAGCGCTCCCTTGCTCGGTGATGAACGCTTTACTTCGGCGATAACCGCCATTTCTTGAGCATGCATAATTGGTAAGCAATCAATTACTGGGTCTGCGCCATATGCTGCTGCTTCAATTTCACTTCGTGGAATTTTACGTTCGGCTAAATCTTCCTTAACACCTGAAATGATTTCGTCAAGAACGCTCATCGGTCAGATTCGTTCTCTTGCGTTGGGTCTATCCCCTGGTCTTGCGCGTTCCAATCCGAAAGTTTGCGAGGCTTACGATCATACCTAGCAGATAACTTCATCGAGCGACCGAGCACCAAAGTGATTGCAATAACGACAACTGCTGAGATCAATATTTCGAAGGCGCGATTCATTTGTCAACCAAATAATTCGCTGCACTAATTGCACCTAGTACAGCTGCTGCTTTGTTATGACATTCTTGATTTTCCGATTCCGCATCTGAATCAGCTACGACTCCAGCACCCGCTTGCACATAGGCTTTGCCATTCTTAATCAACGCAGTTCTAATTGCAATACAGGTATCAATATTTCCGGTGAAATCTATATAACCAATTGCGCCACCATAAAGGCCACGTCTGGTTGGTTCTAACCCTTCAATGATTTCCATAGCACGTGGCTTAGGAGCGCCCGATAAAGTGCCAGCTGGGAAAGTTGCGAAGAGAGCATCTACCGGAAGTGCATCACTAGCTAGTTTTCCAGTAACAGTTGAAACAATATGCATTACATGCGAGTAACGCTCTATCTGCATGAAATCAACAACTTCAACACTGCCCGCAGAACAGATTCGCCCTAGATCATTGCGCCCAAGATCAACCAGCATTAGATGCTCGGCACGTTCCTTGGGATCTGCCAATAATTCTGTTGCCAAGCGAGCATCTTCTTCCGGTGAATCCGAACGCTTACGAGTACCAGCAATTGGGTGGACCATTACTTCGCCATCAGTAACTTTGACTAGAGCTTCAGGGCTAGAGCCAACTACTGAGACGCCATCGGCGAAATGGAATAAATACATATAAGGACTTGGATTATGTAAACGGAGCATGCGGTAAACATCAATTGGTTGGGCATGGCACTCGATCTCAAATCGCTGTGAAAGCACTACTTGAAACGCTTCACCTGCCAAGATCTCTTCTTTGATTGCCGCAACTTTAGCGAGAAATTCTGGCGTTGAAATATTAGAGGCGATCGCACCAGTTGCAGGTTTGCTTAATTCTGAAAGATATCCGGGAAGCGGTGCTGCTAAATCTTTTGCCATTTGATCTAACCGTGCAACTGCTGCGTGATAGGCCTCATCAACTCGCTCATCACTTCCATCCCAGTTGATTGCGTTAGCAATCAATGTGATAGTGCCATCGCTGTGATCAAGTACTGCCAAATCTGTGGTTAACATGAAAGCGAGTTCTGGAATCTGCAGATCATCAAGAGCTAAGTTTGGTAATTTTTCTAATCTGCGAACGCTGTCGTAACCAAGGTAGCCAACTAATCCACCAGTTAGTGGCGGTAGGCCAGCGATTTTTGGTGATTTCAAATGATTGGCACTTAATCGCAGCGCTACTAAAGGATCAATACCAGTTGGCGCACCAGCTGGTGGCTTGCCTAACCAAGTTGCTAAACCATTTTCGGCAGTCAAGGTAGCTTCGCAATTCACGCCAATAAATGAATAACGTGACCACGCACCGCCATGTTCGGCAGATTCCAGTAAAAAGGTAGCTGGTCGATTAGCGCCAAGTTTGCGATAAACCGCTAACGGAGTTTCGCCATCGGCTAATAGTTTGCGGGAAACCGGAACTACATTAAAACTACGGGCATACTCACGAAACTCTGCTAGCTGCATCGCTACTACTCGCCTATCAATTCATTATGAAAACAAGTGCGATCGCCGGTATGACAAGCCGCGCCAACTTGATTTACTTTGATTAATATCGCATCGCTATCACAATCTAAGGAAACCGAAACTACTTGTTGGGTGTGACCCGAGGTGGCACCTTTAACCCAAAGTTCATTACGCGAACGTGACCAGTAAGTTGCTGCCTTAGTTTCTAAAGTTTGAGTTAGTGCAGCGGCATTCATGTAAGCCAGCATCAACACTTCGCCAGTTGCAGCATCTTGAGCGATCGCTGGGATTAAGGCGCTGGGATCGCTGAATCGAGCCGATAACTCAACTGGCAACTCGATTTCGCTCATTGGGCAATTCTGCCCTACGTGAGTGCGCTGGTGCGAACCGAATAGCCTTGTTGGCTCAAATAACGCTTAACATCGCCGATGCGATGAATGCCAAAGTGAAAAACACTAGCTGCCAATAACGCATCTGACCCAGCGTCAAGAGCGGCGGCAAAATCAGATAACGCCCCTGCTCCGCCACTAGCAATTAACGGGACATTTGCAACTTGGCGGACAGCTTTAATCATGCCAATGTCATATCCGGCCCGAGTGCCATCGGCATCCATTGAGTTGAGCAAAATTTCACCAACGCCAAGAGCGCAAGCTTTTTCTACCCAAGCTAAAGCATCTAGGCCAGCGCTCTCGCGACCGCCATGTGTTGTAACTTCAAAGCCAGAAGGTGTATTTGCGCGACGAGCATCAACTGATAAAACTAGAACTTGCGAACCAAATCGATCAACAATTTCGGAGATTAATTCAGGGCGGGCGATTGCGGCGGTATTGATTGAGATTTTATCGGCACCTGCTCGAAGCAGGTTATTTACATCAGAAACGCTTCGGATACCGCCACCAACTGTGAGCGGAATAAATACTTGTTCAGCAGTTCGAGCCACGACATCGAGAGTTGTTGCTCGGTTCATATTGCTAGCTGAGATATCTAGAAAAGTTAATTCGTCAACACCTTCTAAGTTATAAACTTTTGCCATCTCAACTGGATCGCCAGCATCCACCAGATCAGTGAAGTTAACGCCCTTTACAACTCGGCCATCAGTTACATCGAGGCAAGCGATAACCCGGCTAGCTAGTGTCATCTCTTTCTACTTTCCATTGGCTACAGCTAAAGCTTCCGGCAAAGTGAAAGCCCCTGCATAAAGAGCTTTACCAACGATAGAACCTTCGACGCCGATCTCAACTAGCTCGGCAATCGCAGCGATATCAGCCAGAGAAGAGACACCACCACTAGCCACAACCGGTGCTTTGGTTGCAGCGCATACTGATTTCAATAACTCTAGATTTGGCCCAGTTAGCGTGCCATCTCTTGCTACATCAGTAACGATATAGCGAGAACAACCATCGCGATCAAGTCGCTCAATAGTTTCGAAAAGTTCGCCGCCCTCTTTGGTCCAACCGCGAGCAGCAAGAGTTGTACCCCGTACATCGAGACCAACTGCGATGCGATCGCCATATTGTTTAATTACTTTAGCTGTCCACTCGGGATCTTCCAGAGCGGCAGTTCCTAAATTAACTCGAGTGCAGCCAGTTGCTAGTGCTCGCTTTAGTGATTCGTCATCACGAATACCACCTGAAAGCTCAACCTTTATATCTAAAGCTGCGACGACTTCGGCCAATAAGGTGGCGTTACTCCCCCTGCCAAATGCCGCATCAAGATCAACTAAGTGCAACCATTCGGCTCCAGCAGTTTGAAACTCCAACGCAACTTCAAGTGGTGCGCCATAAATACTTTCTTGATCAAGAGCACCTTGAACTAAGCGAACTGCACGTCCATCTTTAACATCGACGGCAGGCAGTAGTTCTAGTTTTTTCACAGGCTTTTGCTCCAGTTCGAAATCAATTTAAGTCCAGCATTGCCAGATTTTTCTGGATGAAATTGAGTGGCAGTAAGTGCGCCATCTTCAACTGCAGCCAAAAACGGTTCGCCGTACTCAGACCAGGCTTGATATTGCCCAACCGGGGCCGTCGCCGCATAAGAATGAACAAAATAAAAACTTTCATTTTCAACTCCGGCAAAAATTGTTGAGCCGGGAGTTGTTGAAACGGTATTCCAGCCCATGTGCGGCAAGATTGGAGCGCTTAACTTCTTGACCATGCCTGCCCAAATTCCAACACCTTGGTGAGCACCATTTTCAGCATGCTCTAAACCGCTCTCAAAAAGTATCTGCATACCGATACAGATACCTAGAGTTGGGCGACCAAGTGCGACACGTTCGCGCGCAATCTCATCGCCGCCCACACGTTTAAGTCCACTCATGCAGGCCGCAAATGCGCCAACGCCAGGAATAACTAAACCAGTGGCTTCGAGGGCAATTTTTCGATCAGCGGTTACAACTACATCGTGCCCAGAAGTTGCAAATGCGCGTTCTGCTGAACGTAGATTTCCAGAACCGTAATCAAGAATTGCAATCAATGATGACCTACAACGAGCCCTTAGTTGAAGGAATTCCAGAGACCCGACCATCTAGTGAAACCGCATCACGCAATGCCCGAGCTACTGCTTTAAATTGGGCTTCGAAAACGTGGTGCGCATTTCGACCTTCTAGAACTCTAATATGAAGGGCAATGTGAGCTTCAGCCACGATTGATTCCCAAATATGTTTTCCGAGAGTGGTATCAAAAGTTCCGATTAACTCAACGATCTCTGGTTGGCGATGAACTAAATATGGACGACCAGAAAGGTCTACGGCAGCTTGAACGAGTACTTCATCGAGTGGAACCATCGCATCACCAAAGCGACGGATGCCGGCTTTGTCGCCCAGAGCTTCGCGCAGTGCTTGACCGAAAGCCAGTGAGGTATCTTCAACTGTATGGTGCGAATCAACCTCAACATCACCTGTGGTTTTAACGGTTAAGTTAAAACCTGAGTGTTTGCCCAGCTGCGAAAGCATGTGGTCAAAAAAGGGCACTCCAGTATCAACGTTGATTGAACCATCGCCATCTAGATTTAACTCGACGAGGACATGAGATTCCTTAGTCTTTCGTTCGACTCGGGCAGTTCTCATCTACTTATCTCCTTCTGCTAGAACTTGCGCTAGGGCTGACAGAAACGCTTGATTTTCGGCGGCAGTGCCGATGGTGACGCGAAGTTGACCCAATAATCCCACATCTCGAATCAAGATGCCGCGATCTAGCAACTTTTGCCAAAGCTGATTTGCTGGTTGATTAAAGCCACTAAAGAGCAAGAAATTAGCTGCACTCGGCGTGATCGATAAACCGAGTTTTGCTAACCCGGCCTGCACAATCTCGCGCTGTGCGATCAAGGAATCAACACCAGCTAATAGTTCATCTGAAAACGAAAGTGCAACTTCAGCTACCGCCTGAGTTATTGCGCTTAGGTGATAAGGCAAGCGAACAAGTTGTAGGGCATCAATTACTGCTGGATCGGCAATTAGATAACCGACTCGAGCTCCAGCAAATGCGAATGCTTTACTCATGGTGCGAATCACAATCACATTCGGAAATTGCGCAATTAAGGCAACTGCTGAAGCTTCGCTCGAGAATTCAGCATAAGCCTCATCGACTACGAGCAAACCGCCCACGGCAGCTGTGGCCTTAGCTAATTCAGCGATCTCAGAAATCTTAACTACTGAGCCAGTTGGATTATTTGGAGTCGTGATAAAAGTTAAGGTTGGCTTGGTAGTTAGGACTTGTTGAACAGCTGCACCCACATCTAGTGAATGATCATCGCGGCGTTTTCCATCTAACCAATTTACGGAAGTCACTTTGGCAATTAACGGGTGCATTGAATATGAAGGCGTGAAACCTAGGGCGCTCTCACGGCCAAATGCTAGAAAAATTGATTGGATAATTTCATTGCTGCCATTGGCTACCCAAAGATTAGCCACATCAAAAGCGACACCGGTCCGAGCAGTTATGTATTTAGCTAAGCCGGCACGCAATGCGATTGCATCACGATCTGGATATCGATTCAGGGTCGCGCTAACTTCAGCCACTCGCTTAGCAATTGCCGCGACAAGTTGAGTCGATGGCGCAAAAGGATTCTCATTGGTATTTAGTTGCGCACTTGCCGGAACTTGTGGCGCGCCATATGGCGACATTGGCTTTAGCGGTTCGCGAAGCGGAAGCCAAGTTGGCCAATTAATTGATTCACTCATAGTCGTTCCAGCCGTGCAGTCATTGCTTCGCCGTGCGCTGGCAAATCTTCAGAATTAGCCAGGGTCACCACAGTTGGCACTAGATCAAGGAAGGACTCTCGATTGTAAGAAACAAAGTGCAAACCGCGTAAGAAAGTTTGTACTGACAAACCACTGGAATGACAGGCACAACCGCCCGTTGGCAGTACATGGTTAGAGCCAGCTGCATAATCGCCTAATGACACTGGCGTAAATCGACCAATGAAAACAGCGCCGGCATTGCGAATTAGTTCGGCATCACTTGCTGCATTTTTAGTTTGAATTTCTAAGTGTTCGGCTGCGTAAGCATTAACAACATCTAGACCTTGGGCAATTGAATCAACTAAAACAATTGCCGATTGAATTCCAGAAAGCGCCGTAGTAATTCGATCGCTATGTTTAGTAGCGGCGACGCGAGACTTTAGTTCGACTTGAACCGCAGTTGCTAGTTCGTTGGAAGTAGTCACTAGCACCGTAGCAGCGATTGGGTCATGTTCGGCTTGACTAATTAGATCAGCTGCAACATCACTAGCAAAAGCACTTTCATCGGCCAGAATTGCAATTTCCGTTGGGCCCGCTTCAGAATCAATACCAATCACGCCGCGAAGTGCGCGCTTAGCAGCAGCTACATAAATATTTCCTGGGCCAGTTACTAGATCGCACTTTTCGCAGAACCCCTCAATTCCATAAGCAAATAGCGCAATCGCCTGAGCTCCGCCAACTGCATACACCTCAGTGATTCCAAGTAGCGCACACGTCGCCAAAATAGTTGGGTGTGGCAAACCACCGAACTCACTTTGAGGAGGGGACGCAACAGCGATACTCGAAACTTTCGCAATTTGCGCCGGAACCACATTCATCATGACGCTACTTGGATAAACCGCGCGACCACCTGGAACATATAGCCCAACACGATCAACGGGAATCCACTTCTCGGTTACTGTTCCACCATCTACAACTTGTACGCTCTTAACGCTGCGCACTTGATCTTCGTGAACTTTACGAACTCGCGAAATTGAAAGTTCGAGCGCCGTACGAATTGCTGGATCTAACTCAGCCAGTGCTTGATCAAGCGCTGCCTGCGAAACTCGAATCTGCTCTGGTCTTACGCCGTCGAATTCTTGAGCTAACTCGCGCAGGGTTTCTTCAGATCCATTCTTAACGCGCTCAAGAATCGGCGCAATCGCAACCATCGCGGTTTCGACATCTAAGCGAGCGCGCGGAATCTCGCGGTTAATCTCCGCTTTACTTAATGCGCGACCACGCAGATCTAGGGTTCGAATCACTCCCCTATTCTACTTATAAGAGCTATACGTTCTGCAGACAATTAGCCCCAAGGATCGCTTTTAGATCAGCGCTCAAACTTGGTGACGATGTGACCTTGAATTCCAGCTTCATCACTGTGTTACCAGTGGGTTCTTCTAACTGCAGATGGACTTCGCGTTTTCCAGGATGAGTGCGCAAGATCTCTTTCAATCGATCAACGATTGGTGGTGTGCATTGGGCTACCGGCATCGAGATAACCAATGGACCAGCTGGACCTTGAGTGATATCTGGAAAAGTTACTTCAAGGGCAGTAAAGCGAAGTTTATCTTCACGCCGATCTACTCGACCACGAATAAGCGCAACTCGATCTGTCGTCAGCGTTAAGGCGTATTGATTGTAAGTATTTGAGAAGAATAAAACTTCAAGAGCGCCTTCGAGATCTTCAATATTAACCACTGCCCAGTTTGAACCAGTCTTAGTGATTTTGCGAGTGATTCCGGTGATCAAGCCGCCGATAGTCACAACCTGTTCGTGATCTCCGCCTTCATCAATTAACTCAGAAATTGATTTTGAAACACTGGCGCGCAGAATGTGTTCAACGCCAAGAAGTGGATGATCAGAAACATAGAGTCCTAGCATTTCGCGCTCGTAACTCAAGAGCAGCGCTTTATCCCATTCGCCAGTTGGTACTTCTACTTCCATGGTTGCAACTGAAGTAGTGCTATCGCCACCAAATAGATCGAATTGGCCTATTGCTTCAGCGCGCTTACTTTCAATGACTGAATCAATGGCTTCGAGGTGAATACTCATGAGACCTTTACGAGATTCGCCCAGTGAGTCAAAAGCGCCAGCTTTGATTAAAGATTCAATGGTTTTCTTATTGCAGACTTGAGCGTCAACTTTGGCTAGGAAATCACCGAAGGAAGTGAATCGACCTTTACTTTCGCGGGCGGCTTTAATTGAAGCAACGACACCTTCGCCAACATTGCGGATTGCAGCTAAACCAAATCGGATATCAATTCCGCGCGGGGTGTACTCGGCATCTGATTCATTAACATCTGGTGGTAGAACTTTGCTACCCATGCGGCGACATTCCGATAAATAGAGTGCGGACTTATCTTTGTCGTCTCGAACACTAGTTAGAAGTGCCGCCATATATTCGGCTGGGTAATTAGCTTTTAAATACCCAGTCCAATAAGAGACCATGCCATAGCCAGCACTGTGCGCTCGGTTGAAGGCGTAATCCGAGAACGGGATTAGAACATCCCAAAGACGCTTAATTGCTTGCGGTGAGAAGCCATTTTCGCGCATCCCACTTTCGAAGTGAACATATTCTTTATCTAGAACATCACGATTCTTCTTACCCATTGCCTTACGCAATAGATCTGCGCGACCAAGTGTGAACCCAGCAACCTTCTGGGCGATTGCCATAACTTGTTCTTGATAAACAATTAGCCCGTAAGTGTCACCCAAAATATCTTCGAGCGGTTTTTCAAGTTCAGTATGGATTGGCTCGACCGGCTTACGCTTATTCTTACGGTCGGCATAGTTATTGTGCGCATTTTCTCCCATTGGACCTGGGCGATATAACGCAATGACTGCTGAAATATCCGCAAATGAATCTGGTGCCAAACTCTTAAGCAGTGCGCGCATTGGCCCACCGTCGAGTTGAAACACACCCAAAGTGTCGCCGCGGGCTAGTAACTCGTAAGTTTTCTTGTCATCGAGTTTAAGAGTTTCTAGTACAACTTCTTCGCCCCGGTTAGCTTTGATATTGAGCAAGCAGTCATCGAGAACTGAGAGGTTTCGAAGTCCTAAGAAGTCCATCTTTAACAATCCAGTGGCTTCGCAGGCACCCATATCGAATTGGGTAATGATCGCGCCATCTGCTTCGCGGCGATGAATTGGAATTACATCAAGTAAAGGTTGGGCCGAGAGAATTACGCCAGCTGCGTGAACACCCCATTGCCGCTTTAGTCCTTCGAGACCACGAGCGGTATCTACAACTATTTTGCTCTCAGGGTCAGTTTCATAAAGTTGGCGAAATTCATTTGCTTCGCCATAGCGATCATCTTGCGGATTAAAGACACCGCCTAAGGAAATATCTTTACCCATTACAGCTGGTGGCAGAGCTTTAGTTAAACGCTCGCCAATTGCATATGGATAACCGAGTACGCGAGTTGAGTCTTTAATTGCTTGCTTTGACTTAATGGTTCCGTAAGTAATGATCTGAGCCACGCGGTCTTCGCCATATTTAGTTGTGGCGTAGCGGATCATCTCGCTGCGTCGACGCTCATCAAAGTCCAGATCGATATCTGGCATAGAGATACGTTCTGGATTTAGGAACCGCTCAAACAAAAGCCCATGCTCAATTGGATCAAGGCCAGTAATGCCTAAGGCGTAGGCAACTAAGGAGCCAGCTGCTGAACCGCGACCAGGGCCAACTCGAATACCCTGACTTTGCGCATGTGAAACTAAGTCAGCGACTACTAGGAAGTAGCCAGGAAAACCCATTTTGTTCATTACTTCAAGTTCGTAATTTAAGCGCTCGGAATATGCAGCAGGAACATCGCCATTTAGACGGCGCAATAAACCAGCTTGTGATTCTTTAACCAACCAAGTTACTTCAGTTTCACCAGCTGGGACTGGAAAGACTGGCATTAAATTTTCATTCTCGCGCAATTTCACATCACAGCGGGAAGCAACTAGCAAAGTGTTATCGCAGGCTTCAGGCAACTCTTTAAAGAGCTCGCGCATCTCGGCCGGTGTCTTCAAATAGAATTCATCGTTATCAAACTTAAAACGTTTTGGATCAGCTAGGGTCGAACCTGACTGCACACATAAGAGAGCTTCGTGCGATCTGGCATCAGCTTTGGCCGTGTAGTGCAGATCATTGGTTGCCAGTAACGGCAACTTAAGGTCGTTTGCTAACTTGAGTAGATCAGCTTTAACCTTAGTTTCAATTTCAATTCCATGATCCATTAATTCGAGGTAGAAATTGTTCGCACCGAAAATATCGCGATAATCACTTGCAGCTCGTAGAGCTTCTTTATAAGCACCCATACGTAGGCGAGTTTGAATCTCACCACCAGGACAACCAGTCGTAGCAATAATGCCATCGGCATATTTAGAGAGTAACTCACGATCCATTCGTGGCTTGTAGTAAAAACCTTCGAGCGATGCCAACGAAGATAACCGGAATAGATTTGCGAGCCCTTGGTTATTTTCGGCAACCATCGTCATGTGGGTGTATGAACCACCACCTGAAACATCATCTTCGCCACCATCGGCCCACTTAACCCGGCTCTTATTAAATCTAGATTCGGGAGCAATATAGGCTTCAATTCCAATAATTGGCTTAATGCCCGCTTTAGTTGCCTGCTTATAAAAGTCAAAAGCGCCGAAAACATTTCCATGATCGGTCATGGCAATCGCTGGCATCTCTAGCTGGGCTGCTGCTTGAACTAATTCGCCAACGCGCGCTGCACCATCGAGCATCGAGTACTCGGTATGTACGTGTAAGTGAACGAATGAATCTGACATTTAGTTAGAGATCTACTTTCCAGAAGCCGTTAATTATGGAAGAACCGCATCGCTGAGCAGCCCCAATGATGCTTGCAAGTCACTTGGATATGGTGCCTTGAACGACATTGGTGCCCCAGTAATCGGGTGGGCAAATCGTAGTTCTAAGGCATGCAGCCAAGGTCGCGCCATGCCTAAGCTTTTCGCTAATACTGGATCTGCGCCATATGTCGTGTCACCAACTAGTGGATGATGAAGCGCCGAGAAGTGAACCCGGATCTGATGAGTTCGGCCAGTCTCTAGTTCTACTTGAACTAGCGAAACAGATCGATAATATTCAATAACTTCGTAATGTGTAATGCTGATTTTGCCATTAGCTACTACGCCAAATCGATGATCCTCTTTTGGGTGACGATCAATCGGTGCATCAATCGTGCCACTTGAAGGATCAATGTGTCCTTGAATTAGTGCGTGATAAATTTTTTCGACAGTGCGATCGCGAAATGCATCCTTTAATACGTGATAAGCCTGATCAGATTTTGCAACCACCATTAACCCAGATGTTCCGACATCAAGTCTATGAACAATGCCGGCACGTTCAGCGGGTCCAGTTGTAGTAATCGTGTAACCAGCTGCAGTTAAGGCGCCAACAACAGTCGGGCCAGTCCAACCGGGACTTGGATGCGCTGCGCAACCAACTGGTTTATCAATAACCACAATTGCATCATCGTCGTAAATAACAGTCAGACCTTCAATTGGGGTCAACGGAATTGGATCGGGATTAAGCGGTGCCGGTAAAAGTACTTCAATGATTTGGCCAGCTTCAACGCGCTCTGACTTTAGAAGTGCTCGACCATCGGTTGTGATATCGCCGTCTTCAAGAAGTCGCACTACTGCAGTTCGAGAAAGACCCAAGACGCGAGTTAGCGCGCTATCAATTCGTTCGCCTGCAACTCCTTCGGGGACAGCCAGAGTTCGCAATTCACGGCCATTGTTATCCAAACCAAAATTACTTTGCGACATCTATTGGCCCAACATTTCTAATTGTTAAAACTATTGCTAGGAACGCAGCAACTACGATCGCGCTGTCGGCTAAGTTAAATACTGGCCAATTGGTTATCTCGAGCCAATCAATTACTTCGCCCTTAAAGAAGCCTGGGCTTCGAAAAAGTCGATCAGTTAAATTGCCTAGAACGCCACCAAGGAGTAATCCAAGGGTGGTTGCCCAGCCCAACGAGGTTATTTTACTGCTGTAATAAACGATCACTATGACTGCCGCGACGGCGATAGCAGTGAACACAACTGTCGCCCCAGTTGCAAAGCTAAAGGCAGCCCCAGGGTTTCGAACCAGGGTTAACTGGAAAAAGGAGCCAAAGATTTCAACTGGATTGCGCGCTGAAAGATTATTGACTGCCCAAATCTTGGTGGATAAGTCCAGCCCCCATATCAGTGCCGCAACAAAATAGAGGCGGCGCACTTTAGCGCCGTTCTTCCTTAGCTTTGCAGATCATGCAGAGCGTTGCGCGTGGGAAAACTTGTAAACGGGCTTTACCAATTGTGTTGCCACATTCTTCGCAAAGACCATAACTCTTGGTATCAATTCGCTCGAGAGCACGTTCAGTTTGTAGAACCATGTCGCGCGCATTAATTACGAGTGACATTTCGTGTTCGCGTTCGAAAGTCTTAGTACCTGCATCAGCCTGATCATCGCCAGCACCTTCGGATGAGGAATGAATCAAATCATCCATCTCGAGTTCAACTTTTGCTAATTCATCTTTCAAGCGCAGAAGTTCTTTTGAAATCTCGGCCCGGATTGCTTTGAGTTCAGCAGCAGTCCAGGCTCCTTCGTTTTCAGCCGCAACTAAAGGTGATGGTGCAGCTTTCAATGGCTTAAGTGGTGCAATCTTTTTACTACTCTTATTGGGGCGCGGCGGCGGTGGCATGACTAAACGTCGTTCTTCAACCACAACTTCAACTGGTGCGATTACAACAGTATTAACACTTACAGTTTGAGATTTTTCATCAACGCTAATTGTGGTTTTTGATCCTGCTTTAGCCGGAAATGGCTTGCCAATAGTTTTACTAGAAGCGGGCTTAGTCGCAGCTGGGCGGGCAATACTGGTCTTGGCCTTTTTTACTGGCGCAGCTTTTTTAACTGGAGCTGCTTTCTTGGCCGGCGCTTTCTTCGCTACAGCTTTCTTAGCAGGTGCCTTCTTTGCTACAGCTTTCTTCGCTGGGGCTGCCTTTTTGGCAGGGGCTTTCTTCGCAGCGGGCTTAGCACTTTTTTTGGTAGGCACGCGGGGCACCTTATGCTGAATAAGCGCTAAATGCCACTCGCGCCACCGCGCTGCGACCAATTCAGGCAAATTTTGGTTGCCAGCCTTTGCTTGGATTAGAATTGACCCAGGTTCAAAGCGCAATGACCAGGCCATCACCTGCAAGCGTTCCAGAAGAGGCGGCAGCTGCCGCGGTAGAACTGGAAACTGAACGCTAGTGAATAAGTGATCTATCGCTTCTCTAATTTTCTTCTGGTGAAGCAATAGATAAGGCGGGTGGTACCGCGGTGATCGCTAAGTTGCGAGATCCGTCCCTCCATTTTCGAAAGTTATGAAGATGGAGAAGTAAATGACATTTCGCGCAATCCCTGCAGCTATTGATTTGCCTGCCATGGAGCGTTCCATCTTGACTTTCTGGAAAGAAAATTCGGTTTTCGAAAAGTCTGTTAGTAACCGAGATGGCGCTGATACCTGGACTTTCTATGAAGGTCCACCAACTGCCAATGGTCTACCTGGTACTCACCACATTGAAGCGCGCGTATTTAAAGATGTCTTCCCACGTTTTCACACAATGAAAGGCAAGCAAGTAATTCGCAATGCCGGCTGGGATTGCCATGGCTTGCCAGTTGAAATTGCAGTTGAGAAAGAACTTGGTTTTGCCGGTAAAGGCGATATTGAAAAATTTGGAATCGCTGCGTTTAACGATAAGTGTCGCGAATCAGTACAACGTCACGTAGGTGCATTTACCGACATGACTAATCGCATGGGTTTCTGGGTAGATTTCGAAGAAGCTTATTGGACTATGTCACCACAATATGTGGAAAGCGTTTGGTGGAGCTTAAAAGAGATCTGGCAAAAAGGTTTGCTTGTGCAGGATCATCGCGTTGCACCATATTGCCCTCGTTGCGGAACTGGTTTATCGGATCATGAATTAGCACAAGGCTATGAAACTGTTACTGATCCATCGGTATTCGTGCGATTCCCAGTAACTAGCGGCCCCCTACAAGAGCTAGGTGCCGCACTTCTAGTTTGGACAACTACGCCGTGGACTCTGGTTTCGAACACGGCAATTGCGGTGCATCCCGAAGTAACTTACGTCGTTGCAAAAGTAACAACCGTGAAGGACGAAGTTTCTAGTAGTGAAGTTCTAATCGTCGCTGAAAATTTGATCTCTGCCTTAACTGGTGAGGTTGAGATTTTGCAGAGCATGCCAGGCAGTGCGCTGGAACATACTAAATACCAACGCCCCTTTGATTTCGTAGAAATTCCAGATTCACATTTCGTAGTTCTAGCTACTTATGTAACCACTGAAGATGGCACAGGTTTAGTACATCAATCCCCCGCCTTTGGTGCCGATGACTTAGCGGTCTGTCGTTCTTATGGTTTACCGGTTGTCAATCCAATTGCTCCTGATGGCAAGTTCTTGCCTGAAGTTAAATTAGTTGGTGGACTTTTCTTTAAAGATGCTGATAAGCCATTAGTTAAAGAGCTCAAATCTCTCGGTGTTCTCTACAAGCACGTGCAGTATGAGCACTCTTACCCACACTGCTGGCGCTGCCACACTGCTTTGATTTACTACGCGCAACCTTCTTGGTACATCCGCACTACTTCAATCAAGGATGCCCTGATTCGCGAAAATGAGAAGACTGACTGGCATCCAGAAACAATCAAAACTGGCCGTTATGGCGATTGGTTAAATAACAATATTGACTGGGCGCTAAGCCGCAATCGTTTCTGGGGTACTCCGCTGCCAATTTGGCGCTGCGAAAATAAACATGAAGTTTGTGTTGGTTCATTAGCTGAACTTGGTGAACTAGCTGGACAAGAACTTTCAAATCTTGATCCCCATCGTCCATTCGTTGACGATATTTCATTTAAATGTGCTGAATGCAGCGAGCAGATGACTCGAACCCCTGAAGTTATTGATTGTTGGTATGACTCTGGCGCAATGCCATTTGCGCAATTTGGCTACCCACATAAAGAAGGCTCCAAAGAGAAGTTTGCAGCTGCCTACCCAGCTGACTTTATTTGTGAGGCAATCGATCAAACTCGAGGTTGGTTTTATACGTTAATGACTATCGGAACGCTAGTTTTCGACCAATCGTCCTATAAGACCGTGCTCTGTCTTGGTCATATTCTTGATAAAGATGGCCGCAAGATGAGTAAGCACTTAGGCAATGTGCTAGAACCAATGGCACTCATGGAACAACATGGCGCTGATGCTATTCGCTGGTACATGCTCGCAGCTGGCTCGCCTTGGTCTGCTCGTCGAGTTGGGCACGAAGCAATAACTGAAGTTATTCGCAAAACGCTTCTGACTTACTGGAACACCGTTTCTTTCCACGCTCTGTACGCGCAAGCGGCAAACTTTGAATTATCGCAAGCACCAGCAATGGCCACTCGCCCACTCATGGATCGCTGGATCAATAGTGAATTGCAATCACTAATCATTGAAGTTGATGAAGCGCTAAGTGATTTTGATTCGCAACGTGCAGGTAAAGCTCTGGCAGCTTTCATCGATGACCTTTCCAATTGGTATGTGCGTCGATCAAGACGCCGCTTCTGGGATGGTGATGTTGCCGCAATGGCAACTCTGCATGAGTCACTAGTAGTGCTCACACAGTTAATGTCACCAATGGTTCCGTTTATCACTGAGGAAGTCTGGCAAGTACTTGTGCGTCCAGTAGATGCGAGCGCAAGTAACTCTGTTCACTTAACTAGCTTCCCAATTGCTGATCGCAGCCAGATTGATGTCACGCTATCTGCTCAAGTTGCTTTAACTAAACGGATCGTCGAACTAGGAAGAGCAGCCCGAGCCGAAAGTGGCGTCAAGATTCGCCAACCACTTCAACGTGCATTGATCTCAGCTAAAGGCTGGGCAGCGCTACCTGTTGCCATGAAAGAGCAGATTGCCGAAGAGTTAAATGTGATCGACCTTGAAGATATTGCTAGCGCCGATGGTGAGTTAGTTGATATTTCGATCAAAGCTAATTTCCGAACTCTCGGCACTAAATTTGGTGGTGCTGTACAAGATATAGCTAAAGCAATCTCAACCCAGAACCCATCTGAGTTAGTCGCGACTTTACGTTCAAATAGCTCGACCAAAGTTAGCCAATGGGAAATCACCCTCGATGACTTAGTTGTTACCGAAACCCCTAAGAGTGGGTGGAATGTGGCTAGCCATGACGGCGAGAGCGTTGCTCTCGATTTAGCTTTAAGTCCAGCACTTATAAGCGCCGGCCTAGTGCGCGAAGCAATTCGATTTATTCAAGATGCGCGCAAAACTAATGGTTTTGATATTTCAGATCGAGTCAATATCTCTTACAACGCAAATGATGACGTATTAGCTGCCATCGCAGCCGACTTGTCTCATATCCAAGGCGAAGTACTTGCTACCCAAATGCAAGCAGACAACGCACTTACACTTGGCGATAACGAACTTGGCTTAACCGTTAAGTTAGTTAAACAGGAATGATTAAAACGAGCGCAGAAGCGGAATAATTCGCGAGATTACAATGAATAGAATCAACATTGAAAGGTCAATGCTAATACCGCCGAGTCGAAGTGGTTTCACAAAGCGACGCACAAAACCCAGCGGCTTATCTGTTACGGCATAAATAAAATCTGCCACAATCAAAACAATGCCGCTTGGTCGCCAAGAAGGCTTTGCCATTCGAACATAATCGAGAATTAGGCGCAGGAATAGAGATAGTAAAAAGAGTTGCAGCAAATCGGCGATTAATCCGCCAATACTAAACACCTAAGAGTCAGCTCTGGTTGTAAAGAGATGCTTCAGCTGCTGCTGTTTTAGCATCATTGCTGACACTTACATTTTCAGGTGAGAGCAAAAATACTTTTGAAGTAACACGTTCAATGCTTCCGCGTAATCCAAAAACCAAACCACTTGCGAAGTCAACTAAGCGCTTGCGCTCTGTTTCTTCCATGTCACTTAGATTCATGATCACTGGATTGCCTTCGCGGTATTGCTCGCCAATTGCGCGCGCTTCGCTATAAGTACGTGGGTGCAGAGTAACGATGCGATCTATTGTTGAAAGTTCAGGTTGTAAAGCAACCTGCTTTATTGAAACTGGCCGCACCGGAACAACTCGTGGTGGGCGAATTGCAACGCCGCCTCCAGGAATTGGCTCCTGACCAACTTGAGCTTGATCTAACTCTGGATCGTCTTTAAGACCTAAGAAGGTCGCAACTTTGCTTACTGAAAATGCCATATGAGAAGGTTACTAGTGGGGTGATCTGGAACCGAGGATTGAGCTACCTACTCGGATATGTGTCGCACCGTATTTGATAGCGGCTTCAAAGTCACCGCTCATTCCGGCCGATAGATATTTAGCGTTCGGAAATTGGTGCTGAAACCCCTGATTTAACTGGGCCAAATCGGCAAATGCTTTTTCTGGCTCTACTCCTAGCGGAGCAACTGCCATTAGCCCCATAAGTTCTAAGTTATTACTGGCATTTACCAGGTCAGCTAATTTAGCTAACTCTGCCGGACTGGCTCCCCCGCGACCTTCTTGCCCATCTAAGGAAACTTGCAGAAAAAGTTGATGTTTACGCTCACTTTGGGCAAATTTAAGGATTTCTTTTTCACTGGAAATCGAATGAATTACATCAGCCCACCCACAGATTGATTTAATTTTATTGCTCTGGATCTGTCCTTGAAAATGCCAGTTAGCGCTAATAATCTCAGCTTTAGGCCCGGCCTCTTGATCTCTATTCTCACCGAAATTTGTTTCGCCTAAGTCGCGCAGAATTTCAATATCCGAAACTGGAAAAGTCTTAGTAACTACGATCAGCTCAATATCAGCCGAGTCTCTACCTGCAGATTGCGCGGCGCGATTAATGCGCTCTTTAACACCCTGTAAATTTCTAGTTATCTCTTCTTTACGAGTACTCATAATTTTATAACTCCAGCTTGGCGACCTGTTCTCTGATTACGACGATAGGAAAATAAATCCTCATCTTCTAAGGTGCAGCCTGCTGATATTCCAACTGGCACATTAACTTTGGCTAGCGCTGCTATTAGCGCTCTTGGTAAATCTAAAGCAGGCGTTCCGGTTTTAGATTTACTTGCGGCCAACGGATGTCTTGCAACAACCTCATCATGTAAATCTTTTGGAACTTCATAACACTTCCCGCAAATAGCCGGCCCGATAGATCCCGTAATCTGCGTTGCGCCAAGAGCACTCATCATGGCCACGGTTTTTAGCGAGATTGAATTCATTAACCCCGCCCTGCCAACATGTACTGCTGCAACTAATTTTTCACTGCGCAGTAGAAGCGGGATGCAGTCAGCGACCATAACGACTAACGCTACTTCTGGGTTAGCGGTAATCAAGGCATCTGCGACCGGAACTTGCAACGGAACTTGATCAATTACAAAAACTGTATCGCCGTGAACTTGCGACATAATTGCAAAATCGCCAATCAGCTCTCGTAACTTTTCTCGATTTCGCTCAACATCTTCCGGAACATCGCCGACATGACTGGCTAAGTTCCAGGAAGAGTAATCGCCATGGCTAAAACCACCATGGCGATTAGTAAAGAAGGTTTCCATCTCTATTTCATAAAGTCAGGCACATCAATATCGTCTTCAGAGACTAACTCTTCAAACTTTACGCGTGGGCGCAATGGTCGATCGCCATCGAGATCAAGTGCCACTGAGATTGGATCATTCGTTGGAAGCGGATCAGCATTGCCTGAAAGCGCTGCGGCGTGAATCACTGGAACCGATACTTTCTTTGGTTCGCCACCAGAAAAACCAGCTGCGATAACAGTTATGCGTACTTCATCACCAAGTGCGTCATCAATAGTGGTTCCGAAGATTATGCGCGCCTCTGGATGTGCTGACGCTTGTACAAGTTCGCACGCTTCGTTAATTTCAAATAGACCTAAATCTGATCCGCCTGCAACCGAAAGCAATACGCCCATTGCACCATCTATCGAAGCCTCAAGAAGTGGACTTGAAATAGCAAGCTCAGCTGCGCGACGAGCGCGATCCTCGCCACGAGCAGAACCGATACCCATAAGGGCTGAACCTGCATCAGTCATAACAGTCTTAACATCGGCAAAGTCCAGGTTGATTAAACCGGGTTGGGTGATGATTTCAGTTATACCTTGAACACCGGAAAGAAGAACTTGATCAGCTGATCTAAATGCATCAACTGCGGTAATGCTGCGATCACTAATTGCAAGCAAGCGATCATTCGGAATAACAATCAGAGTGTCTACTTCGCTGCGAAGTTCTTCGATTCCAATATCTGCTTGTGACTGGCGAATCTTTCCTTCAAAACTAAATGGACGAGTTACTACGCCAATTGTTAAAGCACCTAAATCGCGTGCAATCTTGGCAACAACCGGTGCGCCACCAGTACCTGTACCGCCACCTTCACCCGCAGTAACAAAAACCATATCTGCGCCGCGCAAAATTTCTTCAATCTCATCTGCATGATCTAGTGCTGCTTCGCGACCTTTTTCAGGTGCAGCACCTGCGCCAAGACCTTTAGTTGATTTACGACCGATATCTAATTTCACATCGGCATCACTCATCAATAAATGTTGTGCATCAGTATTAATTGCGATGAACTCGACGCCCTTTAAGCCAACATCAATCATTCGATTGATTGCATTGACTCCACCGCCACCAATGCCAACAACTTTGATGACCGCTAAATAATTCTGTGGTGAAGCCACTTTTTATCCTCCTAAAGAACAGTAAACCTCAAGTTGAGAATCACTGTTATGCCTGATATATAGGCGAAAGTATTCTTTGTAGGACAGGTAGGCAAAGACCGCCACGCATCTTTTTTAATTTTTATTTTGACTATTTTTAGAACAAAAATTTATTTCACAATTGGAGAACGGGGTTCAGTCAAATCAATTTTCTTTATTTTTGAATTCTCCGGAAGTACCACTAAAGCCTTATATACCTTTAGTTTCAGATCAATCTCTGTATCGGATCCCCAGATAACCATTAGTGAGCGTTTTCCTTCAGCGATTTTGAAATTAATATTTTCAGGTGAGATAGCTGTAAAGGCTGAAGTACGGGTTGAGAATTCTGTCGGTAATTTAGTAAACAATTTGATTGCGGCTAAACCGCTCTTGGCATCTCTGGCGAAAACTGAAGGAAGCTTTGACTTAAATCCACCTGGCAATTCAAATCGTTTCCCAGATGCATCCATGAGTTGACCGTTAAAAGTTGCAATCGGTAGACGTGGCGTAACTTCAATCTTAATTTTTCCAGATATCCAATTGCGCGAAAGATCCGCACTTTCAATCCATGGCAATGTTTGTAACCGAGCTGATATTTTACGAGTTTCAATTCGAGCTAATCGTTGACCTACTTCTAAATCAGTCAAATTTCTAACAAGAGCTTCGCTGCTCTTTGTTGGTGCTCCCAAATAACTAATCTCTTTTATGGTCAGGACATTCGACCAACCAAGTAAGTAAGCCAACCCCGCAGTTAGCAAAATAATGAAAAACGTGATTAATCGATGCTTTCGCGAAAACATTTATTTGGCTAGTTCTTCTAGGATAATCGGAGCTAAAGAACTCACATCACCTGCTCCGAGGGTAATTATTACATCACCAGGTTTTACAGAATTAACAACTGACTCTACAGCAGCCATAAAGTTAGGAATGAATTTACCCCGCGTCATTTTTTCAACTATTGATTCTGAGCTAACTCCAGCTATTGGTTTTTCACTTGCGGCATAAACTTCAAGCACAATAACTTCATCAGCTAAATCTAAAGCGGTGGCAAAGTTATCAATAAAAGCTTTGGTACGCGTGTAACGGTGGGGCTGAAAAACTACGATTAGACGCCCATCGCCAGCAAATCTGCGCGCTGCGGTCAAAGTAACTTCAATTTCAGTTGGATGATGGCCATAGTCATCAATTACCCGGATACCGTTTATGGTTCCCTTTATTTCAAATCGTCGACCAGCTCCCTTAAAGGTTGCTAGTCCATCAATTAATTCGCTAGGAGCTTGTTCAAGGACTATTCCGGCTGTAAGAGCAGCGGCTGCGTTCATTAGATTATGGTGGCCCGGAACATTTAGCTCTAGTTTGCCAATTACCTTTCCGTGCCAGATAGCGCGGCCAGTTGAACCAAGCGGCAAAAGCGTTATTTGATCAATAACTAAATCAGAATCTGGTGAGGTGCCGTAGGTAAAGGTTCGTGTACTTGTAACTGCGCTACCAAGTTTACGTGCACCTTTGTCGTCATTGCAGTAAATCAAAAAGCCCTCAGGATCTATGGTGGTAATGAAATCTGTAAAGACTTCAAAAACCGCATTCTCGTCAGCAAAGTAATCAACATGATCGAATTCAATATTTGTAACTATCGCGCCATGGGGATGATAGGCAATGAATGAGCCATCAGATTCATCGGCTTCGGCTACAAAGAATTCGCCAGTGCCTCGATGCGCATTCGAACCCGATGCCGTAATTGTGCCGCCAATCGCAAAAGAAGGATCAGCTCCGGTTGCTTGAAGAGCCACTGTGAGCATCGATGAAGTTGTAGTTTTTCCATGCGTACCAGCAACCGCAATGCTTTTCGATTCTGACATCAGAAGCGCCAACGCATTTGCTCGAGCAATCAGCGGGATTCCCAATTCAAGTGCGCGCAATCGCTCTGGATTACTCTCAGAAATTGCAGTTGAGAAAACCACTAGGTCAGAACCATCAACGTTTTCGTCTTTATGTCCTATCGCAACGCTTGCACCTAGGGCAGTCAGAGCGACAATTACATTTGAATCCTTAGCATCGGAACCAGAAACCTTAATGCCGTGCGAAAGTGAAATACGCGCTAAGCCGCTCATGCCGGCTCCGCCGATGCCGATAAAGTGCACGCGCTTACCAATTAACTCTGGCAAAGTAAGACTTGGCTTCATTTACGCAATTCTGGCATGACGGCGCATCAAGTTAACAATATTTGCGACAGCGGCGCGATCACTTTCGTTTCCAGCCATAAATTCTTGGGATTTCGTCATTGCGATCGAGATATTTTCGATCAGCCACTGCGTGCTGAATTCACTTTGTGGCACTGTAATCGCACGACCTTGTTCAACCAGAAAGTCAGCATTTCTAGCTTGCTCGCCATTGCCGATAGCTAGTGGAATGAAAATCGCATACTTGCCCAAAGCGTTAACTTCAGCGCAGGTAATCGCACCACTTCGAGCAATCACTAGATCGGCGGCCAAATAAGCAGTTGCCATATCCTCAATGTAGGAAACTGGCTGATATCCAGTACGGGCTATGGGCAATTCATTTTTGCCGCCAACAGAGTGAATAACCTCAAAATTGTTAGTTAAATTCGTAAGCGAGCTAGCGACAATTGAATTGATTGCAATTGAACCTTGTGAACCACCCATTATCAAAAGCAAAGGTTTGCCAGAATTGATTCCGAGTTTGGCTTTAGCTGCTCTGCGCGCTGAGGGCCAATCACTTTTTGCGGTATCCAAAGCTGCGCTAATCGCTGGCTTGAGAGGTAAGCCAACAACTTCGGCTTTTCTAAATTTTCCAGCTTTAACTGACTTTCCAACCGCCATCGCCCCGCCCAAAAATGCGCCAAATTTGTTCGCCCACCCAGGTATCGCATTCGCTTCATGCACCACGAATGGAGTTCTACGTAAAGCGGCAGCTAAATAAACAGGAGCTGATACATATCCCCCAAAACCAATTACACAGTCAGCACCTTTTACTATCTGCAACGATTTAAAAAGTGATTGGCCGAAATGTAGAGGTGCTAATAATCCGGATGGTGAAAGCGATCGCGGCAAAGTAACTTTTGGAATTGTACTTAGTTTAAATCCAGCGCCAGTAACCAGGACATTTTCTAAACCTGAAGCAGTCCCAACAAACTCAAACTTGCTAGTCGGGAAATCTTGTTCCCAAGCATTTGCCACAGCTAAAGCTGGTTCGATATGACCCGCAGTGCCCGCCCCTGCTAAGACAATCTTCACTTTGAATTCGACTTTCGGAATTCTCGGATTCCGCGAGCTACCTCAGGATCGCGAAGAGCCGCACCCAGAACAAAGCCCAAAGCTAAATAGGTGGAAATCAGGGAAGAGCCTCCATATGAAATCAACGGCAAGGTGACGCCTACTACCGGCACCAAACTGATAGCTGAACCAATATTAAAGAAACATTGAATTGAGATCCACACGCCAATGCCCGCACAAGTAAATCTGACCATTGGATCATTTGCCCGGATAGAAATTCGGAAGATGGCAAATATCAAACCGCAGAAAAGCAGAATAGTGCCGATTGTGCCAACTAGTCCTAACTCTTCGCCAATTACTGAGAAAATAAAATCTGTGTGAGCTTCAGCTAAATTTCCCCACTTTTGCCGACTAGCTCCGAGGCCAACGCCCAGCAGCCCGCCGGTTGCCAGACCCATCAAGCTATGTGCTGGTTGCCAACCATAATTCTTATAGTCACCTTCAGCGAAGGGATTAAGAAAAACTAGGAATCGTTCTACTCGATATTGCGCAGTCAGAATCAAAACACTCACACCTGCCATACCTAGAGCCGAGATGGTGCCAAATAGTCGAAGAGGTATTCCAGAGACAAAAAGAAGTCCAGCCATAGTTGCGCCGATAACTGCCGCAGTTCCTAAATCTTTTCCAGCTAATACGAAGATGAGAACACCGATGTAGCCAGGCACAATTAGCTTCAAAACATTTGTTCGCACAATTCCAGCATTTTCATACTGTGCCAACATAGTCGCAGCCCACAGGATCATCAGAAACTTGGCAAACTCAGATGGTTGAACTACAAAAGGTCCAATATCTATCCAATTTCGGTTTCCCTTAACAGAATAACCAACATTAGGAATAAGCAACACGGCCAACATGCCGATTGAGATGAGTAGCGAAACACGACCGATTGCTCGCCATAAGTTTAAACGCAACTTAGCTGCTACCCAACCAATTGGTAGAGCGAAGCCCAGGAACATGAGCTGACGCAAGAAAGTTCCGTAAGTATTTCCATTTACTTTGGTCGAATAGATTGTCGATGCCGAGAAAACCATTATCAAACCTAAGATACTTAACGCAGTTACGCAGATAGCAAAGAGCGCAAAAGTGTTGAACGGTTGCAGTAACTTGCTGCGCTTATCTGGCGTTGTCATTTTTACCCACTATTTCTCGAACCGATTTGGCAAAACGATCACCGCGATCGCTATATGAAAGAAATTGATCCATCGAGGCGCAAGCAGGTGCTAACAGCACAGCATCGCCGCTTTGAGCAAGCTGTTTTGCCTCTTTAACTATTTGATTCATAAAGGTGTTATCCGCGCTGCTTCGATCATGACCTGGGTCTGGATCAACCCGAACTAAAGTCACGTTAGGGAATTTGTTCTGCAATTCGTGAGCAATCAACTCTCGATCGGTCCCAATTAATATGACTGCTCGTAAACGTGAACCAACTTGAGCAATCAAGTCACTCATTTCAGCGCCTTTAGCTAGCCCGCCCGCAATCCAGACCACGCTAAGTTCTGACATTAGCGATGCTTGGGCAGCATGTGGATTGGTCGCCTTGGAATCATCAATCCAACGAATTCCGTTTTGCTCTAGAACTGTCTCAATGCGATGACGCCCTGGCCGAAATGTCTTGATTGCTTCTCTAATTACCTCGTGGTCGATTCCAATAGCTCTCGCTAATCCGGCCGCAGCCAACGCATTAGAAACCGAATGTGGCGCAGTTGGTTGCACCTCGTTTAACTCACAGAACATGGCAGCTTCCATTGGGTCTGCTACAAAAGCTCGATCAACTAAGAGATCTTCAACTAGCCCGATCTCGCCTGGTTTAGGAGTTTGTAGAGTGTAAAAAACTTTTCGGCCCTGCCAGTGCGTGCATCCTTCAACCACATTTGCGTCATCGCCATTTAAGATCGCAGTGACTGAACGACTTAGTAAATCCAGTTTCGCTTTGGCATACTCAGCGAAAGAGCCATGCCAATCAATATGATCTAGTGCGATGTTTAGAATTGACCCTGCCACAAATTCAACTGATTCTGCCCAATGTAATTGGAACGAAGAGAGTTCTAGAACTAGATATTCATATTGCTGCTCCGAAATGACTGCATCAATGACTGGTGTTCCGACATTGCCACATGCGAAAGCGCTGATGCCCGCAGCTTTAAGAATTGATTCGGTGAGTTCGACCGTAGAAGTTTTTCCATTAGTGCCAGTTACTGCTAACCACTTCTGTGCTGGTGCTACTTGTTGCTTAATCTCCCAAGCTAGATCAATTTCATTGAGTAATGGGATCTCACGATTTCGAAGATCCGCAATTATCGGATGACTAGGTCGCCAGCCCGGTGAAACAACCGCAGCTGCCCAGTTGAAACTTGAGACATCGCTAAGTGTTGCCCGCTGAAAATTAAATTCACTGCTCTCGTTTTCATCATAAACCGAAATCTCAGCGCCCATATTGCTTAGAACTTGCGCAACTGAACGCCCCGTAACTCCGCCCCCAAGTATCAACACTCGTGCCTGCGCGATAGTTACGCCGCCCAGCGTTGTTGACTTAATTAATGACATTGGCAGAGTAGTAGACATGTTTTAGCCCGCAAGGCTTAACCATTGGGCGTAGAAGAGGCCTAAACCAAGGGCTACACACAAGCCAGCAATGATCCAAAAACGCAGGACAATAGTTACCTCGCCCCAACCCTTTAATTCAAAGTGGTGATGTAACGGCGCCATTCGAAAGATTCTTTTGCCGCCAGTTGCTTTGAAATACAAGGTCTGAATAATTACTGACATCGTAATAATTACGAAAAGGCCACCTAGTGGAATTAATAGTAGTTGAACTCTTAAGGTGCTCGCTAAACCTGCTAGCGCACCACCAAGAGCTAGTGATCCGGTATCGCCCATAAATATTTTTGCTGGTGAAGCATTCCACCAAAGAAATCCAGTACATGCGCCAGCAAGGGCAGCAGCCAATACCGCTAAGTCCAGTGGGTCACGAACCGAGTAGCAACCGCTGGCCACATCGGCGGCGATCGCACAGCTTTGTCCAAACTCCCAAATTCCAATCAAAATGAAGGCCAAGAAAGTCATTACAGAAGCGCCAGTTGCTAAACCATCTAGACCATCAGTTAAATTCACGCCATTACTAGTTGCAGTTACCATTAATGCGATCCAGATAACTACGACAACGCTACCGAGCACGATGCTGGTATCGCGAACTGCTGATAAATTCAACGAGATTGGCGTCAAACCTTCGTTATCAGCAAATTGAATTCCGAGATATCCAAAAATGGCCGCAATTATCACTTGCCCAAGAATTTTATAACGTCCCTTTAAACCTAGGGATTTTTCACGAGAAACTTTTAGCCAATCATCTAAGAATCCAATGAATCCAAGTCCGACTACTAATGCAATAACCAAGAGTGCAGAAGCCGTCATGGCCGTCTGAGTTATTCCGTGACTTAGCAAATATCCCGCGATCGCTGCGAAAATAATTATTAATCCACCCATAGTTGGAGTACCGCGTTTGATGTGGTGTGAGACTGGGCCATCATCTCGAATGATTTGACCGTATCCGCGCTTAGCTAACAAGCGAATCAACACCGGGGTGCCGAACAAAGCGAAGAAGAGCGCTACTGCACCCGAGATAAGGATCTGTCTCATTTATTCGTCATCCTTCTTTCCTGACTCAGTTTGCCAGTTAGCTACTACTTCTTGGGCTATTTCTTCAAAGTGTTCAGCTCGCGATGCTTTAACCAGTAAAACATCACCAGATTGCATCTGTTTTAATAGTGTGACAACTGAATTCTTATCATTTAGTTCGTGCACCTTTGTTTCGCTATCAACTGGAACGCCCTGGTTATAGGCAGGCATGGAAACTGTAAGTAGATGATCAATGGCGAGATCGCTAACCAATTGTCCGATGGCGGTATGGTCGGCATTCTCAGATGGACCTAACTCGTGCATTTTTCCTAACACTGCCCAAGCTGATCCACCACGCTCCTGTGCGAAGAGAGCCAAAGTTCGTAGCGCTGCAGCCATTGATTCAGGGTTCGCGTTATATGAGTCATTAATCATTAATCGACCATCTAATTCAAAAATTTCCATTCGCCACTTGCTAGCTAGCTCGGCCATAGACAGAGCACCGGCTATTTGATCAACCGATAATCCAAGTGCTTTTGAGATCGCTGCAGCTGCTAATGCATTAGGAATTTGATGTAATCCAACTAGTCGCATTCCTACTGCTGCGCGACCAGATTTTGTTACCAAGTCAAAGTGCGGACGACCTTCGCGAATCTCAACATCGGCAGCCCGCACACTGCAATCACTTCGCTCGCCAAAAGTAAGAACTGATACCCCATCGGCAACTTTCATGGCAGGCGTAAATTGATCATAGGTTCCTAGAACAGCTATTCCCCCACTGCCAAGAGAACTGATTAATTCTGATTTAGCTTGCGCTATTGCTTCGCGAGATCCAAATTCACCAATGTGCGCGTTACCAACATTAAGAACTGCACCGATTTTTGGTTTAGCAATTTCGCAGAGTGCGGAAATATCCCCGATATGACGAGCGCCCATTTCTACGATGCAGTACTTGGTTTGCTCGTTACACTCTAAAATCGTAAGTGGAACACCTAGCTCATTATTAAATGAACCAACTGGCGCAACGGTCTCACCTACTGAAGAAAGTATATAGTTGAGTAAATCCTTAGTGGTGGTCTTGCCTTGAGAACCAGTGATTCCGATTACTGTTAAATTCTTTAACTGTATGCGAACGAATTTGGCTAGGTCAGCTACCGCTTGCATAACATCTGAGACGACCACACAGGGTTGATCAATTACTTTGGTGGTGAGTGCTAGTGCTGCTCCGTTTGCAAAAGCATCAGAACAGTAATTGTGACCATCGGAATTCTCGCCAACTAAGGCGAGGAAGAGTGAGCCTGATTTAGCACTGCGCGAATCAAACGCTGGTGCCTGTGTGACCATGATATTTTCATCACCATGTAGCGAGCCGTTAACAATCAGTGAGATTTCACGGGCAGATAACTTGATCATGGGCTTGCCTCGATTGCAGCTGCTAGCACCAGGCGATCGTCAAAGTTATGTTTTACACCAGCAATCTCTTGGCCTGACTCATGTCCTTTTCCTAGGATTACAACTACGTCACCAGGTTCTGCGGCAGCGACTGCTATTTCAATTGCTCGTTTTCGATCAATTTCGATAACACTCATCGTGGACAGAGTTAAACCAGAGACCATTTCGTTGATAATTTGGGCTGGATCTTCACTCCGTGGATTATCACTAGTAAAAACTGCTAAGTCAGATCCGGCCAATAATGCAGCTCCCATTAATGGTCGCTTGCTTCTGTCACGATCACCACCGCAACCTAGGACTGCGATAACTTTTCCGGCAGTGCTCTTCCGTAGAGTTTCCAAGACGCTGGTAACTGAATCTGGGGAGTGCGCGTAATCTACTAATGCGCTAAAGGACTGACCTAGATCAACTTTTTCGAGTCGACCTTCAGCGCCAGTTAGTGATGGCGTAATCGCTGCAATGTCGATTGGATCAATCCCGCTGGCAACGCTAATTGCGATCGCCATTAGCAGATTATCTAAATTAAAATCGCCCACTAACTTTGTTGATGTCTCAATCAGAATTCCACCAGTACCCCTAATTGCTATCGAGGTACTTCGTAAACCATTTTCAATACCTTCAAAATACCAATCTGCTGACTTTGCGTGACGTGAAATTCGCACTACTGGCAATTCTTGAATATCCAGTAGCTTCTGTGCCCAAGAAGAGTCAATATTTATGTAGGCGGTATCGGCATATTTATGGGTAAATAGCGCAGCTTTTGCGGCGAAGTACGAATCCATATCGGCATGAAAATCTAGGTGATCTTGAGACAAATTTGTAAAGGCCGCAATATCAAAGTGTGAGCCACCAATTCGATTCAGCGAAACTGCGTGGCTAGAAACTTCCATAAAAACGCTGCGCATATGACGTTCACGCATTACCGCAACCAAAGATTGTAGTTCTGGTGCTTCAGGAGTGGTACGAAGTGACTCGATGACTTCATCGCCGATTCGAGTCTCGACAGTTCCTATCAAACCACTCTGCCGGCTTGCAGCCATTGCAATCTGGTAAAGCAGTGTAGTCACTGTGGTTTTGCCATTAGTACCAGTTACTCCCACGCTAAACATGTCGCGCATTGGTTCCTTATGCAACCAGGCCGCAATTGCCCCTGCTGCTGCCCGTGGGTCGCCAACAACTAGAACTGGTAGATCAGTAATGAGGACAGCGCCTACTTCATCGGTTAGTACAGCCACCGCACCGTTTAATTTTGCGTTACCAGCATAAGTTGCTCCGTGAACTTTAGCGCCCGCAACTGCGATGAATAAGTCGCCAGCCTCAACCTGGTGTGAATCAATAGAAACGCCAGAAATCGAAACACTTTCTAAATCTGAATGTTTAGAAAAAGCCGAAGTTAGTTCAGCGACCGCAAGAAGAGTTCGTCCAGGAATTGGATCGTGTGGTCTTAGCATTTTTTAGAGTCTGCCGCTTGCAGAGTTAGTTTTTTCTTGCGCCTTAGCTTTTGCGATTGCTTTCTTTAACTGTTTTTCGTCTAGGGCGATAGGCACGATCTTTGTGCCAGTTGGCGCAATGTGCTTTGACTCAAGAACAAATGACATAACTTTCTTAAATACTGGCCCACCCAAGTATCCACCCCAGTGCATTCCTTTAGGATCTTGGATGGTTACAGAAATTACATATCTAGGTGCATCAGATGGCGCAAAACCAATGAATGACGCAGTGAATCCGCTATAGCAACCACAAATATCGTTATATCGTTGAGCGGTAGCAGTCTTGCCAGCCACTCGATAGCCAGGGATAGCAGCAGATGGTGCTGTTCCGTTTGCAGAAACCACACTCTCCATCATGAGTCGTACCTTTTTCGCAGTTTCAGCGCTAACTACTCGCACAGTTGTACGCGGTTTAGCTGGTGTGAAATTTCCGTTTGCTTCATTTGTGCCCGCAATAACAGTGGGAGATACCCGAACTCCATTATTTGCAATTGTCGCAAACACGCTAGTTGCCTGCATAGCGGTAACTGAGTAACCCTGGCCAAATGAAATAGTTGGCGCTGAAGTGCCTGACCAATCTGAGACTGGACGGAGAATGCCTCTTGATTCACCCGGCAAACCCGAACCAGTACTCTCGCCGATACCAAATTTACTTAAGTAATCGTGTAACTGGTTATTCGATAGTTTCTCGCCGATCATGATGGTGCCAGTGTTGCTAGATACTGCCAAAATGCCTGAGGTTGTTAATCGCCAATCGGCGTGATTTTTGTGATCATGGAATCTAGATCCACCACGCTTTATTACATCAGGAACTGTGAAAACCGTTGTTGGTGTAACTTTATCTTCTTCAAGTGCAGCAGCCACGGTCATGATTTTTCCAGTAGAGCCTGGTTCAAAAACATCTTGCACTGAAGGATTACGCATTCTTGCGAGTGATACATTGTCTCGATTATTTAAGTTAAAGGTAGGCGCTGTGGCATGAGCCAAAATTGCACCAGTCTTTGGATCCATCACAATTACAGTACCGCTGCTGGCATTAGCTGACTTGACTGCATCGGCAATTGCTTTTGAGGCAACCCACTGAATATCGCGATCAATAGTTAATCTAATCGAAGTTCCAGCTTGAGCAGCGACGATTTCAGATTTCGAGCCAGGAATTTCTGCGCCATAACCATTGGCATATGAGTACTTGCCATCAGTTCCAGTAATAATTGAATTCATACTCGATTCCAACCCGGTTGCGCCCTTGCCTTCTTGATTTACAAAGCCAATTAGTGACGCTACTAAAGAACCAGATGGGTATTCTCGGATGTAAGCACGCTCTGGATAGAAAGCAGTTATGCGTTGATCAAATTCTTTTGGTTCTAGCGCACTGTTATGTTCGGCAATCGCTTTCTTTAAGTTACTCCAAATGGCAGGTTTGGCATTGCGAGAAATCAACTTCCACTTTAACTCGCCGGTATAAAGTTTTTTAAGCTCCGAAACTGGCATTCCCAAAATAGGAGAAGTAAATTCAGCGGTAAAAGCTGGGTTTGTAATTGCGGTCTGATCAATCACAATATTTATGGCATTTACGCTCTTTGCGAGCGCAACGCCATTCACATCAGTAATCGTGCCGCGCGGTGCTTGTAGCGTCGCCACGTTCTCCATCTCATTAACAGCCCAAGTTCTAATTGAGTTAGCAGTAATTACCTGCACCCAAATGACTTTGGCGACGAATATCGTCATAAAGATTAGAGTCAGCGCGATTAAGATTTGAATGCGCTTACGGACTAGTGCGAAATTACCCAATTGATCCTCCAACAACTGCTTCGGCTGCAGGAACTAGTGGTTCATCGAGATTTAAAAATATCGGAGCTGCAGAAGGGGCCATTCCCATTTCAGTTGCTGCAGCCGCTAGAGCCATTGGGGAGGACATTCGATCCAACTGGCGAATATAGGCCTCTCGCTGATCAGTTAGTAAACGCGCTTCGAGTTGTAACTTTGAAAGCTTGAAAGCATCTTGAGCAAGTAAGGTATTTACAAAAAGGAGTGAAACTAAGCCAAGTGCACCAATGCCGGTTAGAAAGAGTATGAAAACTTTTTGATCTGCTCGCTTCTCGATGTCGATCTTAGGAACCAGTCGAAGTGCGACTTCAGAAGAACGCTCAATCACTTTCCGCTTTGATCGACTGATTGCTGGAGCGAGAGCTGTAATTGCCATTATGCGGCCAACCGTTCTATTGCACGTAGTCGAACAGATTGCGCACGCGAGTTCGCAGCAATCTCTGCTTCACTTGGTAGTATCGAACCGCGAACCACAAGAGCGAATTTCGCAGCAAATTCAGGAAGATCAATTGGTAAGTCACGTGGCGTGCCTGATGTTGTAGCTTGAGTAAAAATCTCTTTTACGATGCGATCTTCAAGTGACTGGAAAGACATCACAACTAGACGGCCGCCGACTTTAAGTAGTTCAAGAGCTTGCGGAATGGCTCGATTAACAGCCCCAAGTTCGTCATTGGTTTCAATGCGAAGTGCTTGGAAAGTGCGCTTAGCGGGATTGCCACCGGTACGACGAGTCGCTGCTGGAATGCTCTCTTTGACCAAAGTTGCCAGCTGAGCCGTTGAATTAAGCGGTGCTTTAGCCCGTTCTTTGACAATGTTCTCAACGATTCTGGTGGCGAATTTTTCTTCACCATAGGTGCGCAAAATTCGCACTAACTCACCAGGTGCGTAAGTGTTAACGATCTCGCTCGCTGTAATTCCAGTTGACCGATCCATGCGCATATCAAGAGGTGCGTCTTGTGAATACGAGAACCCACGATCGCTCTGATCAAGCTGCATTGATGAGACACCTAGATCAAAAAGAATTCCGTCAACCTCGCTATAACCAAAGCTATTTACTACTTCGGTAATTTCATCAAAGATTGCATGATTTAGTTTTGCGCGGTTTTCAAATTTTGCTAAACGATTCTTAGCTTTAACAATCGCATCGAGATCACGATCGATTCCAATTAAAACTAGATTTGGATTTGATTCAAGTAAAGCTTCGCTATGTCCACCAAGACCAAGAGTTGCATCGACAACAACTGGAGTTTCAGATTTATTCATTGCGGGGGTCAGAAGATCAATGCAGGTATCGCGCATTACTGAAATATGTTCTAGCATCTTCTCCCCCTTTCATTAAGTACTGCTTTACTTCTTTACTGCTTGTGTTCCATGTTCTGTTTTTCGTTATCGCTATCTCTTCTGGTCACCGCCGGCCGACGGATTTTCTTAAACGGCACCGGGGAAGGGGCGCCGTTTTCGTAGGGTCGGCGGTGGCCAAAAGAGATAGTGGTTAGATCAAAAGAGACCTGGGAACACCTCCTCGGAAACTTCAGCGAATCCCTTTTCGCGATCGCTTAGGTACTGGTTCCAAGAAATTGAATCCCAAATCTCGACACGAGTATTTGCGCCGATAACAACGCAATCGCGATCGAGTCCGGCATAAGTACGAAGTGCTTGCGGAATAGTTATGCGACCTTGACGATCAGGGATTTCATCGTGAGCGCCAGCGAACATCACACGCATGTAGTCACGTGCACCTTTAACAGTTACAGGTGCTTGTCGTAGTTGTTCAGTAAGAGTTGCGAATTCAGCTGATGGAAATACATAAAGACAACGCTCTTGGCCTTTAGTAATTACTAGGCCGGCAGAAAGATCTTCACGGAACTTGGCAGGAAGGATTAAGCGGCCTTTTTCATCAAGGCGAGGCTCGTGAGTGCCGAGAAACATGAGCTCCCCCTTCCCCAAGGTTTGAATGCTCTAGTTCCCCACTTTACTCCCTTTTACTCCATTTACAACCACCTTTCGCCACTTATTTCCCTAATCCCCCCTTTTTCAGGGCAGATCCCTCCACTTGTTTTCTGGCTGCTTGAAAAAGCTTGAATAGAGGTAGCGGGCATAAAAAAGACCCCCGAAGGGGCCTGGCGGCTAATTGAAAACTGGCTAGAAACTACTCAAGTGGATCTCGACCGCGTTCATCCCAACGATTATCCATACGCTCTTTAAAGCCCTTTTTAACTGGCTTTGCCGGGCGTTGCCCGTTTGCCAGTGCTTGAACTTTGCCCTTTAGACCCGCAGCAAGAATCGATAAACCAGTTAGGCAGATTAGAAACCCGACCCAACTAATTGGGTAGATCTTGCTAAATAGGCCACCAAATACTGCGCCAAAACCTGCAAAAAATAGGACCACTGCTAGGCCCAAGTTGCGGCGACTAGATTTTGTGGGAGCCCCGGTTAGCGCTGAAACTAGGCGTGGATCATCGGCCAACATGGCTTTTTCCATCTGGGCCAGTAGCTTCTCTTCACGCTCGGAAAGTGGCATAAGGCCACAATAGAACATGTGCGCCTTACTCGCTACTTTTTTCGCCCTCTGCCGCCTTTGGATCTGCTGAGGATTTCCTAATTAGCCGCCCTGGCCGCACGCTACCCCCGCCAAAGCGCAATTTGGCCCGATCTATGGCGGTATCTGCCTCGCGCCAGCCTTTCTCACGGGCTCCTAGAAGCAATTGCTCTGGGGCAGCCTCGCTTAAATTATCAAGTGAGATGCCAACTAATCGCAAGCGAGCTCGATCTAGGTTGAGCGCCAAATAAAGCGTTTTAGCAATTTCGTAAATGTCATGAGTGCTATCAATTGGAAGTGGCAAAGTTTTAGAACGCGAAATAGTAGAAAAATCAGCGAAGCGAACTTTGATTGAAATAGTTTTGGCATAGAAGCCATTTTCACGCAATCGGGCGGCGGCCTTTTCAGTAAGACGTAAAAACTCCTGCAGAATTTCCTCGGGGTCATCTATATCTTGAGCAAAAGTTTCGGCTGCCGAAATACTTTTATCAGGTTCATTTGGCGTTACATCTCGATAATCGCGGCCCCAAGCAAGTTCATATAGTGAAGCTCCACTTGCTTGACCAAGGGCTCGAATTAATGTGGCGCGAGGCAAGTTAGCAATATCGGCAACTGTGCGCAGACCTAATCGTTCGAGAGTTTCGGCGGTCTTTGGACCCACGCCCCAAATTGCATTTACTGGCAAGGGATGTAAGAAATTTAGAATTCGATCAGCTGGAATTTCTAGAATGCCATTTGGTTTGCAATGACCAGATGCTAACTTGGCGATGAACTTAGATGGCGCGATACCAACTGAACAAGTAATCCCTTCGCTAGCTTCAACTTGGCGACGAATCTCAACAGCTATTTCACGCCCGGTACCCAAAAGTTTTCGCGCACCAGTTACATCAAGAAATGCTTCATCTAGCGAAATTGGTTCAACTAGCGGCGTAAATGAATCGAAGATTTCCATTACTTTCGCCGAGACTTCGGAATATCGTTGATGATCTGGCGTTACAAACACTGCATGTGGCGCCATTCGCTTTGCGCGACCAACTGGCATGGCGGCACGAATTCCATATTTGCGAGCTGCGTAGTTTGCCGAGAGCACAACACCGCGCGCACCTGCCCCTACTACTACAGCTTTGCCGCGCAGCGATGGGTCATCTCGTTCAGCAACGGAGGCATAGAAAGCATCCATATCAACATGGAGAATCGTCGCCGTTGCCTCTGGCTCGCTGCTCATATCGCCACCTTATTAGATGTATCTGCTTTATTTGCTAACCATTGGGCGTAAAGATCAGGTAAAGACCAAGCTGCATTAGCGCGTAGCGATACTCCCCTAGCGCCAGTTCGACGAACTTCGCCCCGCACTAATAACAATTGCGAGTTATAAAGCGTGCCAGCGTAATCAGCTTGGGCATCGGGAAAGAAAGTAGCATCACTGCAACCGTAACCATCGTCGAGGGTTAAGAAAATTACTCGCTTACCTGACCGAACCGGCGGTGTCTGCAGAGTTACTTTAACGCCGGCAACCAAGATCGCACTTCGCGAACGTTGTTTCAAAAGTTCGCATGAACGCACTGCGCCAATTGCGTTTAAGAATTCGCCGTAGAACTCGATCATATGATGCGTTACATCCATGCCAAGTCGCTCTACTTCATGTTGTACTTTTTCACTTTCGCGCAGTTCGGGTAACCCACTTGGAATTAGTGCAGGGGGTGCAAACCCGAAAGTTAATTGCGAACCAGAAATAGCTTGAACTGGCCCTTGCTGCAGATCACTTAAATGCAGTAAGAGATCGCGGCGATTTAGTTTGGTGCTAGCTAAGTTATGTATCGCATCGAAAGCCCCGGTAAGAATTAACGATTCAATCGTCGGCATCGCTGCCCCAGAGCGCCGGAAAAAATCGGCTAGATCAACATATGGCCGAGCTGCAATAATGCTTTCGATTTCACGATCACTAATGCCACCGACTGTTGATAATGAAATACGAATTGCGCTGCCCTTATCTTCAACTCGATAAACCCGATCAGAGTAATTAATATCAAGAGGCGCAATCGTTAAACCTAATTGGCGCACCTCATCAAGAATTAACCGCTTCGTATACATGCCTGGGTCGTGGGTTAAAACACCAGCCAAAAAAGCTGCTGGGTAATGAGTTTTCAACCAAGCTGATTGATAAGTGGGCAGCGCAAAGGCAGCCGCATGTGCTTTACAAAAACCAAAGGAGGCAAAGGCGCGCAAAACTTCCCAGACCTCATTTATTACCGGCAGCTCAAAGCCTGCTTCGGTAGCAGCTGGAAAAAACCAATCACAGACCTCTTGTTGGCCATCGCGATCGCCAAGTGCGCGCCGCTTTTCATCGGCTTGGGCCAATGAGACCCCAGCCATTTCAGCAATGATGCGGATTACCTGCTCGTGAAAGACAACCACGCCTTCGGTTTCAGCCAAAATATCGTGCAGCCTGGGATGAATTAATTTAGCTGGCGACCAACCATGCCGGGCTTTTAGAAAGGGCGTGATCATGTCGCTTTTAACTGGCCCCGGACGAAAGAGCGAGATCTCGATAATTAAGTCGTTAAAAGTATTTGGTTCGAGTTTGCCAACTAGTTCGCGCTGCCCTGGACTTTCAATTTGAAATAGCCCCAGTGTCTTAGTTGATTTAATCAAATCAAAAGTCTTCACATCATCTAGTGCGACGGCATCGATCTCAATGCTCTTAGCTTCGGTCCGTTCAATCTCGGATAGCGCAAAAGAAATACTCGACTGCATGCGCACGCCTAAAATATCTAACTTCAATAACCCAACTGCTTCGACATCATCTTTATCAAATTCGACCATCGGATAACCACCGGCATTTAACGTTAGTGGTGCGCGATCTAGTAAGCCGCCATCAGATAAGACAACCGCGCATGGGTGCATCGCTAGATGGCGTGGCAAGCCATCGAGACGCTCGGCTAATGAAATTGTCATAGCGGTAAGAGGTGCCGATAAATTTAAACTTTTTAGTTCGGGCAAGTTTGCGAGTGCTTGGGAAATATGGCGTGCGCGAACATGCGGCAGCGACTTGGCAATTAAATCAATCTCGCCCAGAGACATTCCCATGGCAGCGCCAGTATCACGAATAGCATGACGAGCCCGGTAGGTATCAACCATTGCCACAGTTGCACAGCGTGAGTTATTACCCGGTTTACTCCAATCGCTATCGCCGTAACGCTTGAAAACTAAATCATAAATCTCCAGCCGACGATCTGATTCGACATCGATATCAATATCAGGCAGCGCCCGACGAAGTGGCGAACAGAAACGTTCCATCAATAACCCGTGAGTCATTGGTTCAACACCTGAAATGCCAAGTAAATGGCAGATTAACGAACCAGCACCTGAACCACGAGCTGCGACGCGAATCAAACGTTCGCGTGCCATATCAGTAATGTCAGCAACGGTTAAGAAATATGACTCATAGCCAAGTGTTGCCACAGTTGCTAGTTCGTCATCTAACCGCTGTTTTGCTTTGGCAATCGTTGAGCTATCGCGATATCGCCAGTTAAGCCCTGATTCGCAACGGCTACGCAATAACGTGCGCATCTCTTGTTGATTATTAGCGCCAACTACATGGGCTTCAGGTAAATGAATGCCGCCTAACCCAATATCTCGAGTTGGTGAAAGTAATGCGCGTTCAGCCCACTTGCGAGTGGTCTTTAGTAAGTAACGCGGAGTTCGCTCTCCCGCAGCTAACGCTATTTCAGCAGCCAGAGCTGCCATTGCATCGGTTGATTTTAGAAATGCTTCGGCATTGCGTCGCTCAACATGTCGTGGATGCAGTGGCACTAACTGTCTAGCCGCATCGAGAATGTCGGCAATCGGGCCATCTTCACGATCGCGCATTCGCACCGCATTGCTAAGCACAGCATCTAGATCATGATCGCGCGCAAAGATTAAGGAACGGGCTGCATGTGGGGTTGATCTGGGGCCACTGCCAGCAACTAAGTGCGAAACAATTTCGATGGCATGATCGCCAAAGAGATCGCGGGTTTTATTAAAAACTTCGATTGCTAAATCAGGTCGCTTATCAGCGATGGCATAACTGACTGGTGATTCAGGGCCATGTAGAACTTGTAAACCTAAGCTGTATTCACTAAACCGTTCGAGTAGATCTAACGTAACCACTGGGTTGCGATCAACTGCATTTAAATTCAAACTAGTCATGAAACGACAGAGCGATCGCCAACCACCATCGCCATTTGCCAACAGTGTTAGCCGCGGTAACTTCTTAGCCTCAAAGCCAGGTAACTTAATTGCTACATCAACACCAATGATCGGTGCGATTCCTTCGGCTACACAACTTTGCGCAAAACGAATTGCGCCCGCCAAACCATCGCGATCAGTTATTGCTAGTGCCGGCATATTAAATTCACGTGCACGGGCGACTAAATCGGCGGGTTGTGTTGTGCCGTACTTAAGTGAGTACGCGCTAGCAACATGTAGGTGAATAAAACTCATAAAGGTAAGCGCAGCTAAACGCTGCGGATAATCCATTGCCCTGAGATCTCATCGCGTTCAAGTTCGAAGGTAGTTAACGCTCCAATCGGTGCCGCCTCAACCCGCCAAAGCGCACGAGCTTGATCATCGGGGCGATAGATGCCATCGCTAATGCGATTCCACCAACCGCCTGCTTCACACCATCTAGTGAGCACGGCATGAATGCGAAAGCGTCGACCGCGATAAGAAAATTCAATTGGCGTGGCTGCGCCATCGGTCATAACTTCTGGGCCGGCGACGACGATAGGTGCGGTATTGGCTGACATTTTGCGGGTGCTCCTGGTTTTCCTGTGGATATTCGAACAGATGTTCGAAAAGTACCGCTAGTCACTGACAGAGGCAAGTGGCCTTTCAAGCCCAACACACCCCAAAATAGTTTAACTTTCAACTACTTTTCAACTACTATCAGCCAGTAAGCAATCAAACTTCCCCGTAAACGCACAATAAATGAAAAAATAAGGAGAACCATGGACGTAGTACTAGTAATCGGCCGCGTACTTTTCGCGCTGCTCTTCATCAACTCAGGTATCGCACACCTCACCAAGCTTGAGGCAATGACTGGCTATGCAAAGTACAAGAAGGTTCCAGCAGCCAAGCTAGGCGTGATCGTTTCTGGTTTAATGATTCTTATTGGCGGCCTATACGTGGCACTCGGAATTTATGCTGACCTAGGCGCACTACTTATCGCACTATTCCTAATTCCAACATCATTCCTAATGCATGCGTTCTGGAAAGAAACCGATGCGACTGCAAAGCAGAACGAGACCATCGCCTTCTTCAAGAATCTATCAATGGCTGGTGCAGCCCTAATCATCTTCGCACTAGTTTCAACTGGTACGAATTTTGGTCCAAGCATTACATCTGGATTCTTTAGCCTCACTAGATAAACAATCAAATATCTCTAGAAGTACCAGAACGCCCTCGGATATTTTCGGGGGCGTTCTGTCATTATCTACCAGTGTTAATCATCGAAGGTCTGCTCGCTGGCGCATTAATTGGCGCGGTCTTAGGTTTTATTGGCGCTGGTGGCGCACTGCTCTCAGTACCAATCTTGATTTACGCATTCGATTTCTCGGCTAGCCATGCAACAACTGCAGCGCTGGCTGTTGTGTTTCTTGCAGCGTCATCAGGTTTGATTCCAAAATTAAAGTCTAAAGATGTGCTAATTAAAGAAGCGCTGGTTATCTGGGGTATCGGGCTAATTTCAAATATCTCAACTTCGCTTATCGCATACAACTTAAGTGAAAAATTTATCTTGACTGGTTTCTCGCTAGTTCTATTGGTCGCTGGTTGCTCAATGCTAATTAAACCCTTTGCTTCTGGCCCAGAACGAAAGATGACACTCTGGGCCTTAATTTTAGTCTCGCTGGTAATTGGTTCGATGACCGGGCTATTTGGTATTGGTGGCGGCTTCTTGGCGATACCTGTACTGGTTCTATTCTTTCAAGTACCTCAGAATAAAGCAGCCGGAACTTCACTATTAATCATTGCTATAAACTCACTCACCGCCTTCTTCGGACACTACAAAATTTGGCCTGAAGTTAACTGGGAAACACCAATTGCGATGGCTATTTCTGCCGTGATTGTGGCGCAACTAGCATCAGGTAAGAGTGCTGGAGTTTCACCAACAATTCTTAAGCGTGCCTTTGCAGTTTTACTCTTTACAATTTCGGTAATCACGCTATTAAATGCGTGGGTCTTATAAAGCAGGTATTTTGTAGCCATGGATGGCGTACTTGAGAAAGCAGCAGTAAAGCGAGTAACTGCTGCCCTCGCCGAACATGGCTGTTCTGGTGAAATCAAAGTTCTTTCCGATAGCGCAAGAACTGCCGCTGAAGCCGCAGCAGCTCTTGGTATCGAAATTGGTCAAATTGCATCATCGCTAATTTTTAAACTACCTGATGGCTTACCGCTTTTAGTTATTACAAGTGGCCGACATAGAGTTGATACCGATTTAGTTGCAAACAATTTAGGAATTGAAAAACTTGGTCGGGTTGATGCCGATTACGTAAAGGAACAATCAGGATTTTCTATTGGCGGCGTCGCTCCGATTGGCTGGGTCTCCCCCGCAACTATCCTGATTGATCAAGCTTTAAATGACTATGAAGTGGTCTGGGCAGCTGCCGGCCACCCGCATGCGGTTTATCCAACTTCTTTTGCTGAACTATTAGCAATCACCTCAGCGAAGCCGATGGTAGTTGGCGAATAAATGATTCTTAAAACTAAAGAGTACGGATCTGATAATCCTGGCCTGCCGTTAATCCTGATTCACGGCATGGGTTCAGCAGCTACTGCTTGGCAATTAGTGGCACCTCAGCTTTCCAAAACTCATCGCGTTATAACTGTTGATCTACCTGGTCATGGCGAGACTGAACTGCCAGCTGGTCTCGATATGAGCCCAAAGTCTTTAGCGGAATACGTTTTAGAAACCATGGATTCGTTGAAGATCGATAGAGCACATTTAGTAGGCAACTCATTAGGCGGCTGGACTGCGCTAGAACTTGCGGCGATGAAACCTGAACGCGTTGCCAGCATCTTGGGCTTAGCGCCAGCTGGGCTTTGGTTAGCGCCATTTAATGTGCGTTATCCGGGCACTGCAATTGCGCGAAATTTAGCGAGTAGTTTGAAAGTTGTGTCACCGATTGGGCTTAAATATGAATTGGGCCGCAAACTTGGCTTTGGCGATGTCAGCCCGCAATGGCAAAAGTATTCATACCAACTTTGCTTAGATGCCACCTTAGCCCTAGGTAATGCTGCTGGTTATTTTCCGGCTTGGGACGCTCTATTAAAAAAGCGGTTTGACGAGCAAGTTTCACCAACTGTGCCGATCACAATAGTTTTTGGCGATAGCGATAAAACTTTGCCGGCTAGCTCTTGTCAAGAAAAATCGCTAGCCCCGAAACATGCGACTTGGCTAAATTGGGAAAGTTGTGGACATGCCCCGATGTGGGATTACCCAGAACGCGTTGTTGCCGAGATTGTAAAGTTGGCAAAATGATTACTGTCATCTATTTCTGGCAGATCAAACGGATTGATATTCCATTCGCGCTTTTTCGTATGGCAATTGATCGCACGTTCTTGCGCAGGACTAAAGGAGTTACTTTCGCCAAAATGTTGGGATGCGGTAAAGGCGAAACTTTCACGCCAACTGATGCTGACCCAACTCGCTGGGGTTGCCTGGTGGTAATTCCAGAAAACCAGTTGGCTCAGCTAGATAGTTCAAGAACTATTCGAGCATGGCGAAAAAAATCAGTCTCTGAATTTCGAGTTCTGCTTGATCCAATCGCTTCCACCGGACATTGGTCAAAGCAAAAACCATTTGAACCAAGTGCGCCGGCTAATTTCCAAGGTCAAGTTGTTGCTATTACTCGTGCTCGCATTAAAGCTGGACAGACAATGCGATTCTTTAAATCGGTACCCCCGGTAACTGCGAGTCTGCATTCCAGTCCTGGCCTGATTTCAACTATCGGTATTGGTGAAGCCCCGATTGGTTTACAAGGCACTTTCTCACTTTGGGAGTCAATGCAGGCAATCAAAGACTTCGCTTATAAAGGTGCAGCGCATCAAAAGGCGATTGCCCAAACCAGTGAATTTGATTGGTATGCCGAGGAGCTTTTTGCCCGTTTCGCCGTGCGCGAGATACGAGGCAAGATTTAACTTGCCTAAGTAGGGCAGACTAAGCACATGTCCATACGCAACTACGCTCCTCGCCGTCAGCGCCGTGGCGTATCGCCCTTCGCAAATGGCCTGCAAGTTGGCACGATGGTTGCGGCTCTCTTTCTGCAGATGTCCTACCCATTGCTCTCTGGCGAAGCACTTCGAGTAGTCACTATCGCAACTGTTTATTTCGGCACCGCTGCCATGTGCGTACATGCCCGTCTTGCTTATGGTTGGAAATATACGCGTCGCTACTTACTAATCACTTTGCCATTTGCATTCTTCATTGAACTAATTGGCGAAAACACTGGTTGGCCGTTTGGAACTTATTCTTATGACCCGTCGCTCGGCCCGCAGTTACTAGGAATTCCAATTGTGGTTCCGTTTGCTTGGGCAATGATGGCTCACCCGTTACTGATCGTGGCAAGACGGATGACTAAAAAATGGACATTCCTATACGGTGGCTTTGCGCTTATGTCATGGGATCTTTTTCTTGACCCACAGATGGTTGGCGATGGTCGCTGGACATGGGAAGTTACTGGCTCACATGTTCCATTTCAACCAGATATTCCACTATCAAATATGTTTGGCTGGCTGTTATCCGGAATTGCCTTAATGGCGATCCTCAATTTTTCCTTACCTAAAGAGCAACGCAAATACGGTTCTTCGCTTCTGGCATCTGATGTCTTTTTAGCTTGGAGTTGGTTTGGTGGAATTATCTCAAACTTATTCTTCTTCGATCGCCCAGGTGTTGCACTATTTGGTGGCTTCTTCTACACCTTAGTTCTAGCACCTTATGTATTTGCTCGCTGGCTCGGTCGTCCTTAACTATTTAACATGCTGACTTTTTCCCTGGCAATAACGCTGTTGATGGTTCTGCTCACCATTATTAACTCTCAGTCAATTCGTATCCCCCGTAACGGCCGAGACTTATCGGCATCTGTTGCAGTGCTGCTGCCGGTACGCAATGAGGCTGCCAACATTGCAGAATTAGTTCAATCACTTAAAGCTCAAATAGGTATCTCTGAACTCAAATTCTATTTTTTAGATGATAACTCCGAAGATGAAACCCTTGCGATTTTAGAGCGCGAAGTCACAGGCGATAAAAGATTTTCCATCTCAAGTGGTCAACCGCTACCTCAAGATTGGCTCGGAAAACCTTGGGCGCTCGAACAATTACACAATCAAGCCAAAGCTGATTTCATTGTAAATATTGATGCTGATGTGCGATTAGAACCACGGGCAATTTGTGCAACTATAAATTTGCTAATTGATAAAGAACTCGACTTTACCTCCCCCTATCCAAAGCAGATTGCCACATCTTTAGGTGAGCGATTGATCCAGCCGCTACTTCAATGGTCTTGGCTATCGACAGTGCCACTTCGGCTTGCTGAAAAATTAGGTAAACCATCACTTGCCGTAGCAAATGGACAATTTTTTGCAGTGCGTGAGAGCGCACTTAGCGCGGTCTCTGGATATTCAGTATCAAAGAACGCGGTCTTAGATGATCTAGAACTAGCGCGTGCGCTTTTACGAAAAGGATTTAAAGGCTGCGTTGCTGAAGGTTCGCATATTGCAACCTGCCATATGTATAACTCATGGGCCGAAGTTAAGGCTGGATATGGAAAATCTCTCTGGGCCGCTTTCGGAACTAAATTCGGATCATTCATTGCGATTGCTTTCTTATTTCTAACTGGAGTCCTTCCCCTGTTGGCGGCGACTAGTGGTTTTTCGGCCGGTGTTTATGCATTGGAGTTTGTAATAATTTCACGAATCATCGCCGCTCGTGTTTCGCGTGGCAGATTTCTAGACGCTCTCTTGCATCCGATTTCGGCTTTGCTCTTAATTTACTTAATTATTTACTCCTGGAGCGCTCGCGGGAAAGTGCAATGGAAGGGGCGCACCTTATGAGCAAAGTAATTGTCATTGGTGCTGGCATTGGCGGCATGAGCGCGGCAGCCCGAATTGCTAAAGCCCGCCATCAAGTTGAAATATTTGAAGCCGCAAACTTTGTGGGCGGAAAATGTCGAACCGAATGGATTGGTCGCTATGCCTTTGATACCGGGCCATCGCTGCTAACTCTGCCTGCCGTCTACCGCGACTTCTTTCTAAAAACTGGCGCGCTGATGGAAGATGTCCTAACTCAGATTCCGGTAGATCCAGCTTTTGACTACCGCTTTGCCGATGGCTCAAACGTTAAGTTCGCCAACCTCTCGCGCTACCAAACCCTACAAGCAATTACCACTTCTTTTGGAAGTGAAGCGGCAGCGCAATGGGACCACATCATGAAGCGCGGTGAAGCAATGTGGGATGTTTCGCGCGAACCTTTTATTGAATCTGAACTTACTTCGATTGCGGCTCTATTTAAGCGAGTCACCTTGATACGAGATCTACTTGTGATCGCGCCACATAAAACTTTGCGTGATCTAGCAACCGAGAAACTAACTGATGAAAGGCTGCGTTTCATCGTAGATCGTTATGCCACATACAGCGGTTCTGATCCACGTAGAGCGCCGGCGGTATTACTTAGCATTGCATTCGTGGAAGAAGCTTTCGGGGCCTGGCACTTAGCTGGCGGAGTTGGTCAGCTAGCCGTTGCCATTGAAAAACGCGCTTTAGATCTAGGTGTCAAAATTCACTTGAACTCACCTGTTTCAAAGATAAATACTTTAAAGGGCGTAGCGCAAGGAATCACATTAGCCGATGGCAGTGAAATTGCAGCTGATTACATTGTTTCAAATAGCGATGCCAGCCTCACTTATGACCAGTTAATTGATCCGTCAGAAAAACGCGCAAAGAGTGAGCGTAAGAATTTGGCCAAGACCCAAAAATCACTCGCTGGCTTCTCATTGCTGCTTGGTTTGCGGCCATCTGATTCTGCTGAAAAGTTAAATCATCACACAATTCTTTTCCCAGCTGATTACGATGCCGAGTTTGAAGCGATCTTTACGCAGAAGAAGCCGGTAGAAAATCCTACGATCTACATATGCGCGCCAAATGATCCGCTAATGGTTAAGGATGCTGGACATGAGAGTTGGTTTGTTTTAGTAAATGCCCCACGTCATGATGAGAGCGGCAAGAATGGCTTTGATTGGCGCGATGAAAACTTCAAGCATAAATATGCTAATTCGATTATTGCTCAGATCGAAGCGCGCGGAATCAGTATTCGTGAACGTTTAGATGTCTTGGAGATTCGCACTCCCCTAGATTTGCAAGAATCTGTAATGGCACCTGGTGGTTCGATTTATGGAACTTCGAGTAACAGCGCGTCCGCTGCGTTCTTGCGCACCAAGAATCGTTCACCGATTAAAAACCTATTCTGCGTCGGTGGTTCAACTCACCCGGGTGGCGGATTGCCGCTAGTTGGAATTAGTGCCGAAATTGTGGCAAATGCAATTGGGCGTGCGCGTTAGCGAAGTTGTTTATAACCAAAGCGCATTACTTGAATTACGCCAATAATTTGCATTACTAGGAAAGCACCGGCTACTGCGGCTAGTCCTGGAATATCTAATTGCCAAGCAATTAAAATGATAAACAGAAGACTTGCTCGCATTGGGCGTTCTGCGAAGGTAACAATGCCCAAGTCTTTAACTTCAAAAGCTGACAGCCTTGCGCGGGCATACTCCTGTACTGAAGCTGCTAGCCATAGCCCAACCGCTATCTCCAGTGGGATTCCGACCTGATAGAGCGCATAAGCCCATGCTGCTTCGCTAATGCGATCAGCAACAGAATCTAGTATTGCGCCCCAAGCGCTTTCGCGACGCTGGAATATCGCAACGCTGCCATCAACGCCATCAAAAAGCAGTGATAACACAACTAAGGCAATCGCCCAATATGACTCTGGAATTATTGCAGTACCGATTGCTGAGATTAATCCTAAAAGCGTTAACACATTTGGTGAAATACGAAGGAGAGTCGCAATTAATGCGAATCTATATGAGATTGCTAACCAAGCATGCACGATTCCAGAAATCTCGGCATTGCCATGTAGTTCACTCCAGCGTTTATAGAATTCTTTCTTGGTGATCATTTGGTAACCAACTTTCGATATATCTCGAGTGTGGCAGTTGAAGTATTCATGGTGTAGAAATGCAGACCAGGTACGCCTAACTCAAGTAACTGTTCACAGAGTTGCGTCGCAATCTCGATTCCGAGTTTTTGAACAGCATCCTGATCATCTTCATTTGCCGAGAATTTCTCTAGGATCTTGGTTGGAATAGGAGTGCCGCTTAGTTCGGACATGCGCATTAATTGCTTAACATTGGTCACCGGCAAGATGCCCGGGATAATTGGCAAGCTAGATCCTTTTGCAGAAAGTGCTTCAACTAGGCGTTGATAACTTTGCGCTTCAAAGAAGAACTGGGTTGTTGCAAAGGTGGCACCAAGTGATTCTTTACGAATCAATACATCAATATCTTTTGCTAAATCCCCATTCGATGCTGGGTGACCATCCGGAAATGCCGCCACTCCAACTTCGAAGCCGCCAACTTCCATTGCTAATTCAACTAATTGATCAGCATGGCTAAAGCCACCAACTGTTGGCGTCCAAGGAGCACTTGGCCCGCCAGTTGGGTCACCTCTCAGCGCAAGAATGCTATTAATGCCAGCTTCCTTATATTTCTGCAGAATTTCAATCAGCTCGCCCCGCGTTGAACCAACGCAAGTTAAATGGGCAACTGTTGGAATTGAGGTTCGTTCGGTGATCTGTGAAGTTATTCGAATTGTGCGATCACGGGTTGAGCCCCCGGCACCATATGTGACCGAAATGAAATCTGGGGCAATTGGTTCAAGCGCTGACATGGCAGCCCAAAGGCGATCTTCACCAGCCTGATCTTTAGGCGGAAAGAACTCAAATGAGTATTTTGTTTCGCGTATTACCACTGGGTCAGCGTATCGTTACGCGCGTGAAACCTGAGGCATCTGTGCAACCGCTCGAGCAGCTCAAATCTTTGCGGCAACAGGTCGAGGCTGAACTCCAGGATTTCCTCACAGCCCAATCGAATTACTTCACCTCAATTGCCCCAGAACTCAAACCGGCAGCAGGCAGTTTGAGCGCCTTTGTAATTAATGGGGGTAAGCGTTTTCGTCCGCTCTTTGCAGCCGTTGGCGCAATTGGTGCTGGCTCAGATTTACCACAATCAGAGATTCGCGCATTTGCAAGTCTTGAACTTTTACAAGCATGCGCGCTGATACATGATGATTTAATGGATGCATCCGATACCCGACGTGGCGAACCAGCGATTCATAAATTATTTGAATTGATGCACTCAGCCGAAAAGTATCAAGGTAAAGCAACTCAATTTGGTTTGTCGGCATCAGTCCTAATCGGTGACTTGGCTCTCATCTGGTCTGATTTAATGTTGAACAGTTCTGGAATCAAAAGCGAATCACTTCTTGCTGCCTTAAGCGTTCATGATGAAATGCGAGTTGAATTAATTGCGGGCCAATACCTTGATGTATTCGAGCAAGCTCGCGGCACTCAAAGCGTTGCCCAAGCTCTAAACATTGCCCGATACAAGTCGGCCAAGTACACGATTGAGCGCCCGCTCCATCTTGGCGCAGCCATCGCTATTCCTGATGCAACCAAGCGCGCGCAGATTGTTTCAATCTACTCTGAATTCGGCTTACCGCTCGGCGAAGCGTTTCAATTACGCGATGATTTACTTGGCGTTTTTGGAGATCCGAAAGTCACGGGCAAGCCATCCGGTGATGATTTGCGCGAAGGTAAGCGCACTGTTCTTATGGCAATGACCCACGACCGCATCTCTGGAGCAGCCGAAGCGGAGTTCATGCAGGAATTTGGAAATCACGATATTTCTGAGAGCGCCATCGCACGCTTGCAGGAAATCATCTCTGAAACTGGGGCTGCCATGCATGTGGAGGATCTAATCGAAGAATTAACTTCCACCGCGCTAGAAGCCCTAAATCGTGATGAAATAGTGCCACAAGCTAGAGAATTGTTAACCGAGATGGCAATCATCGCGACAAAAAGAAATATGTGAAAAATAAATGGTTAAGCAGATTAAAGGTCCTAGTGATCATGTAGTTGTAGTTGGTGCTGGTTACGCCGGTCTTAGCGCCGCACTTCGACTTGCAGGCGCTGGCCGTAAGGTGACAATCATTGAACGTGAGTCTGTCCCTGGTGGTCGCAGTGGCTTGTTACAAAGTAATGGCTACTCATTTGACACCGGCCCATCAGTATTAACTATGCCCTCATTAATCAACGATGCATTTAATTGCGTTGGCGAGGAACTAAAAGACTGGGTCGACTTGATGCCATTAAAGCCGCTTTACCGCGCGTTCTATGACGATGGTTCGCAAATCGATGTTCACGCGAACACCGAAGAGATGGAAGCTGAGATTGCTCGAACTGTTAGTTCTAGTGAAGCTGCTGGCTACCGCAAATATGTAGAGTTTGTAACTAAGTTATACAAGTATGAAATGAATGATTTCATTGATCGCAATATCGATTCACCTCTGAATTTGCTAACACCTAACTTGGCTCGCTTGATTGCCCTCGGCGGTTTCCGCAAGCTGCAACCAAAAGTTAATCAGTATCTGAAAGACCCACGTCTGCAGAAGGTTTACTCTTTCCAGGCAATGTATGCCGGAGTTAGCCCGCAGCAAGCCCTAGCAATTTATGCCGTTATTGCTTACATGGATTCAGTAAATGGCGTCTTCTTCCCTAAAGGTGGCATGCACGCAGTTCCTGTTGCGTTAGCCGCAGCTGCCCAAAAGCATGGTGTTGAAATCAAATACAGCACTACAGTGACCAAAATTGATTTTGAGAACGGTCGCGCAAAGGCGGTTATTACCGATAAAGGCGAGCGAATTACTTGCGATGCCGTTGTCTTAAACCCTGACCTGCCTGTGGCTTGGCGCGATCTATTGGGGCAGACTCCCCGCTCAGTAAAGCGCCTGCGCTACTCACCATCTTGTGCAACTATGTTGATCGGTTCAAGTAAGAAATACGACCACATCGCGCACCACAATATTCACTTCGGTAAATCTTGGGATGGCGTCTTTGACGAGTTGATCAACAAGAAGCAACTAATGAGTGATCCAAGTGTCTTGGTCACCGTGCCAACTCATGATGATCCAAATCTCGCCCCTGCTGGCAAGCAGAGTTACTACGTTCTATTTCCAACTCCAAACTTAACTGCCGATATTGATTGGCGCAAAGAGTCAAAGCCTTATCGTGATCAAATGATTGCCACTCTTGAAGAACGTGGCTATGACGGATTTGGAGATGCGATTGAAGAAGAACATCTAACTACGCCACTTGAATGGGAAGCAATGGGAATGGAAGCAGGTGCGCCATTTGCTAGTGCGCATACTTTCTTCCAAACCGGTCCGTTCCGCCCAAGTAACTTGGCTAAAGGTTTTGAGAATGTTGTTTTCACTGGCTCAGGTACCCAACCAGGTGTAGGCGTTCCAATGGTTTTGATTTCTGGCCGTTTAGCTGCTGAACGAATTGTGGGCCCGGTTAAGTAATGGATGAATTAACTGCTGCTGGGATCACAGATCCGCAGCTGCGTGCTTCATACGAAGAGTGCAAGCGTCTTAATGCTTTACACGGAAAAACTTATTACTTAGCCACTTTGCTTTTACCGAAAGCTAAGCGACCTTTCGTGCACGCTCTTTATGGATTTGCTCGCTATGCCGATGAAATTGTTGATGATCTGGCTTCAACGCTTTCCGATAAAGAAAAAGCTGCCGAGTTAAAAACTTGGGGCGACAAAGTTTTGGCAGGGCTAAAAAGTGGCGATTCCAACGATCAAGTTGGCCGGGCACTGATTGACACCGTAACTCGCTTTGATATCCCGCACGAACACTTTGTGGCATTTCTACATTCAATGGCTATGGATCTAACCGTTACTGAATATGCAGATTACGAAGCTTTGATGGAATATGTCTATGGTTCGGCAGCGGTAATCGGCCTCGAAATGGTCCCTATTTTGGGGGCTTTAAGTGAGGCAGCTTATGAGCCAGCCGAAAAATTAGGCGTGGCCTTTCAGTTAGCTAACTTCATTAGAGACGTTGGGGAAGATTTAGATCGCGGCCGGGTTTATCTGCCACAAGATGAATTAGCCCAGTTTCGCGTAGATCGCGAAATGTTGGAAGCACGAAAGTTGACTCCGCAAATTGTGGCAGCGCTTAAGTTTCAAATCGAACGGGTGCGTCAACTACAGCGCGAAGCCACACCAGGAATTCTGCAGCTTGAACCATCAAGCCGGCCATGCATTGAAGCTGCAAGTGAACTTTACTGCGGCATTGTTGATGAAGTTGAAGCTATTGGTTATGACATCTTTAACAAGCGAGCAAAGACTTCGACAGCTCGTCGTATGCGAGTTGCAGGTAAAGCTTACGTAAAGGCGATCGCAGCTCGTTAGTTTTTAGGCGCTTTGCGACCTAGATAAACCCAAGTTGCCATTACCGAAAGAATAAGCGCAAAGCCAAAAAATAAGTCTTCCATTGGCGCAGATGCAATACGAATTCCCAAAATAGCATCTTCGCTATACATCACAATATTTCTCGAAGTTAGCCACCAATTAGTCAGCAACTGAAATGGCACAATGATGGCGTATGAAGTCCAGAAAACTTTTCGCTTAAGTAGCCGCGTCTTTAGTACTTCCAAATCAACAAAAGCGGCAATGAACACTGCGATGAGAGCAATCTGGGTGTAGGTCATGACTCATCCCCTACTATCCAATGTTTCTTAACTGTTCGTACCGCTTCAATAGTTAGCAAAGCAGCTAGTGGCACGATAAAGAAAAACATGAACTCTTCAAGTGGAATTCCAAAGGGGCCGATAATTCCTAAAATTTGTTTCTCATCAAAAAACCAATGGCCGCTACGAATGGCATAAGCATCCCAAATTAGGAAGAAGAGTGCTGTCGGTAAAATACTTAAAATTACTCGCTTAAATCTGCGAACAACTCCGACTTTTAAAACAACTTCTAGCCAGATTGACCCAAAAAGAGTAAAGGCCAGCATCGCCAGGTAGCCATATTTCTGCACGGCTTAATTCTCTCGTATCACAATACTTTTTGCTGCCTTAATGGCTATAGTTTGCTTTGCGGGAGCCGAGAATTTATGGCTGAGAGGATCTGCGAAGTGCAGATCGACCGCTTGACCGGTCCGGTAATGCGGACCTGGAACGGAGTTGTTTGTGTCATACACACTTTTCACAGTTTGGAACTATCAGGTTTCGATCCTGGAATTCATCGCATCAGTTACATCCTTAATTGGAGTGTGGCTAGGCACCACTGGTAAGCGAATTACCTGGCCATTTTGGGGGTTAAGCAGCGCGCTCTATGCCGTCTTTTTCTACCAAGCAAATTTAATTGCTAGCGCTGGTCTGCAACTTGTCTTTATCGCAGCTGCCACCAGCGGCTGGAAAGGTTGGGCTCCAACTGGTGCCAAGCCTGGCAAATTAGGCAACCGAGGTCGCATTTATTCAATTCTATGGATCCTCGGTTTGTGGTTGGTACTAGCGCCGTTACTTTCTAGAATTGGCGCTGCAGCAACAGTTGTTGATTCATTTCTCTTTGTTGGCTCACTAATCGCACAAATTCTCATGGTCTTAGAAAAATATGAGAGCTGGGTAATCTGGGTAGTTGTAGATATCGCTGGCACCGCTCTCTATTTCCATCAGGGCTACTATTTCACTTCATTCCTATATGGAATTTTCACTCTGATTGCACTTCAAGGTTGGAGGCGTTGGTATGCAGATCAACGAAGCGCTCCGCGACCTCTTTAGCCAAGCACCTAAACCATTAGTTCTAGCAATTGACGGACCAGCAGGTTCTGGCAAGAGCACGCTTGCTGGTGAAGTTGCTCGAGCCTTTGCCGGCACTTATGAAATTGAAGTTATTCACCTTGACGAGCTGTACAACGGCTGGGATCAAGCGCTCTCGGCTGAACTATTCCAGAAGCTTGATCAACTAATTACGGCTCAACGAGCTGGCAAAGCAACAGAGTTAGCTATTTACGACTGGTCGGCTGGATCTTTTTCTGGCTCGCGAGAAATTAAGGCTGCGCAACTTCTCATTTTTGAAGGCGTTGGCAGCTCTAATCAGCTTCTTGAAAAGAGTTTAACGACTTCGATCTGGCTAGATATCGATCAAAGTATTGGATTAGCGCGAGTTTTAGGGCGCGATGGCGAAGAGATACTTGATGAAATGATCAAGTGGCAGAAAATGGAAATTGAATATTTCGCACACGACTTAACTCGCGAAAGAGCGGATTTCATCCTCTCTACGCAGTAGCTAGCCTAAGATTTAGCCGTGGCTGATTTAACCGGTGAACTAATTGATGACCGTTACCAGTTAACGGCGCTGCTTGCCACCGGTGGCATGGCCACAATTTATAGTGCCATCGATACTCGACTAGATCGCAAAGTTGCCGTCAAGATCATGCATCCACATCTGGCGCAAGATGAAGATTTCGTTGGTCGCTTTATTCGTGAAGCAAAAGCTGCCGCCTCACTTTCACATCCAAATATTGTGACAGTACAAGATCAAGGCTGGAATCAAAGTGGCGTTCCGGCAGTTTTCATCGTTATGGAGTTAGTCGAAGGTCACACTCTTCGTGATTACATATATGAGCGAGGCAAACTCACAGTCGATGATGCGCTTTCTTTTATAGAACCAGTTTTAAGTGCTTTGGCTGCTGCACATAACATTGGCATTATTCATCGCGATATCAAACCTGAAAATATCTTGATCTCCAAAGAAGGGCGCGTGAAGATTGCCGACTTCGGCTTAGCCCGTGGCAATATGTTGGGCACGACCATGACGGCTGAATCCAGCGTAATTCTTGGTAGCGTTTCTTATCTATCCCCTGAACAAGTACAACGTGGCATCGCAGATTCAAGAAGTGATGTTTATGCCGCCGCCATTGTGTTATTTGAAATGATCACAGGTGAAAAACCATTCGCTGCCGATACTCCGATTCAAATCGCGTACATGCATGTAAACGAGAAAATCCCATTATTAAGCAGCAAGTTAACGGGAGTACCTGTTGCCCTAGAAAACCTAGTTGCTAAAGCCACCAGTTCTGACCCAGATGATCGACCTCGAGATGCCGGTGAGTTTCTGGCTGAGTTGGAACGTGTACGCGGTGAAATTGATCCGAAGCGTAAGCAGTTGAGTCTTCAATTAGACCTGCCGGTTGCTCCGATACGAGAAGAGGTGCGAGATAAATCTCGTGCTGCCAAGCGTGCCGAAGCTGCTAGATCATCAAAAGAAACCGAGATAGTGGCTCCCATGATCGAGAGCACTGCAGGCACTAAGAAAGACCGGGCCGAAGAACGTCGCCGCGTAAGTAAAAGAGTTCGTCGCAATCGCATCATCGCTTTACTGCTAGCGATCAGTGTTGGCATATCAGGTTGGTGGATCTTGATAGGTCCAGGTACCAGAGCTGATGTGCCCTCGGTGATTGGAGCTTCAGTCGATAAAGCTAACTCACTTCTAACCCCACTTGGGCTCAAGAGTGAAGTTGTTGAACGTGTTTTCAGCGAAGAAGATGATGAAGGTTTAATCATTGCGCAAAATCCAGCAGGTGGTGATAAGACTGAAGCGAATGGAACTGTTAAATTAACGGTGTCAAAAGGCCCAGAGCGATACTTGGTCCCACAACTTGTTGGTTTAACACCCGAAGCTGCCGTAAATGCAATTGCGAAGTTACCTTTAAAGACCGGAGCAATTACTGAAGTTTTTAACTCCGAAATTCCTAAAGGTTTTGTGATTTCGGCTAACCCCGCACCAGGCAAAAAAGTTCGTCGTGATGCCACAATTGATTTAGTAGTTAGTAAAGGAATTGAAACCCTGACGCTAGCTTCATACGTTGGGAAAATTGGTGAAGAAGTACTTACAGAATTAACCGATGCTGGCTTTGATGTAACCGTCATATATGCCTTCGATGAAAAAATCATTCCGGGTGGCGTAGTTTCACAAACCCCCGCAACCGGCGATATACCTAAAGGCGCTAAAGTCGAGTTAATTATTTCTAAGGGCTCATCATTTATTACTATCCCGACTAATGGAATCATTGGACAGACCCAAGCTAAAGCAACTCAGATTCTGAAAGATCTTGGTTTGCAAGTTAAAGTGAAAACTCTTGGCGCTAACAAGGCGAAAAAGGTAATCAATGTTTCACCGAAAGAGGGCTCTCAGGTCAAACGTGGCAGCACCGTGACCATCACAGTAGGCTAGCCAAATGTCTAAAGTGAAAATTAACGGTCCTCGGCTTGGTGCTCACACCCCTACTTCAGGTGGAATGGCCAAACGCTCAATCGCTTATGCCGAATTAACTGGCGCTGAAGTTATTCAAGTTTTTGCATCTAATCCGCGTGGTTGGGCAATGCCTGAAGCCAACCCAGTAGCTGATGAAGAATTTCGCAGCAAAGCCGCAGCTCTAGATATTCTTACTTACGTACACGCACCATTCTTGATTAACCTAGGTTCACCTACAGTCGGTACTTACGAGAATTCAGTTGCATCAACTGCTTACTCGCTAAAGCGCGGCGCTGACATTGGCGCTCTTGGCGTAGTGATTCACACTGGTTCGGCCGTTGATGTTAATAATGTTGATAATGCCTGGAAACAAATTCACGAGGGCATGATGCCGGTCCTTAATGCTTTGGCTGATGATGCCCCAATGCTTTTGCTCGAGCCAACTGCTGGGCAAGGTCAATCACTAGTTAAGAAATTGGATGATTTAACCAATTACTTAAAGGCCTTGGAATATCACCCAAAGGTCGGTATCTGCCTAGATACTTGTCACGTATTTGCAGCTGGACATGACATCGCCAAAAAAGGTGGCATGACTGAAACTATTGATCTATTAATTGAAATTGCTGGCGCCGAACGTTTCCAACTTGTCCATGCAAATGATTCAATGGATGTCTGTGGTGCGCTTAAGGATCGGCATCAAAATATCGGTGAAGGCCATATTGGCTTAGCTGCTTTCCAAGAGATGCTTGATCACCCAGTAATGAAAAATGTACCAATGGTCTTGGAAACTCCAGGCATGGAACCCGAGCACGGTAAAGAGATTGCGATGCTAAAGAGGATGCGTGGATGAACGCGCGTCATAATCTGCAATTAAAACTAGCACCGTTCGCTCTTCTGCTGGTCTCGGCGGCATGGGGATTGGCTTTCGTTGTCATGAAACCAGCAATTGAACGTCAGAGCGTTAATAACTTTCTCTTCACCAGATTTTTAATGGCGGTCTTGGTGATGATTTTAATTCGCCCTCAAGTTTTGAAGTTTCTAACTAAGGACCTTTTACTTCGCGGGCTGGCTGCTGGCTTCTTGCTTGGTGGAGGATATATCTTCCAGACCGTAGGTTTAGCTAATACTGGCGCTGCAATTACTGGCTTTGTAACTGGTTTATACGTAGTCCTTACACCGCTATTTGCCGGTCTCATTTTCAAAGAACGAGTTAGCAAAAATACTTGGTTCTACGTTTTTATGGCGACAGTTGGACTTGCCTTACTTTCGCTTAAGGGTTGGTCCGTTGGCTTTGGCGAGTTAATGGTTTTCTTTAGCGCAATTGCATTTGCTGCCCACATTACAGCGTTAAGCAAATGGTCTGCTGGTCGCGATGTTTATGCCATGACAATTACTCAACTAACAATGTGTGCTGCTATGACCGGTGTAGCTTCAGCATTTGAAGGCTATTCAGCGCCACCTGATAATGGCGTTTGGGGCGTGGTAATTTTCACGGCGGTCTTTGCAACTGCGATTGCCTTTATTGTGCAGACTTGGTCACAGGCACATATGTCGGCAACTAAAGTTGCCGTGATCCTGACTATGGAAGTTGTCTTTGCAGCTTTCTTTGCCATCATCTTCGCAGGTGAGCGATTAACTCTGCAGGCTGCGCTCGGTGGAATTTTAGTCGTAGCCGCTATGTACTTAATTGTGCTTAAAGAATCGTGAGAGACTTACCTCATGAGAGTTGACCTTCGTTCAGATACCGTCACTACCCCATCAGATGCAATGCGCGAAGCAATTGCTAGCGCACCCGTTGGCGATGACGTTTATGGCGATGATCCAACCGTAAATTCGCTTGAAGAACGAGTTGCTGCCATGTTTGGCAAAGAAGCGGGTGTATTTACGCCAACTGGTTCTCTTGCTAACCAATTAGCAATTCGTATGTTGGTAGCACCAGGTGAAGAACTTTTAGCTGAGACAAATTCACATATCGTTCGAGCTGAACTTGGCGCTGCCGCCGTGTTCTCGGGTATTACAACTCGCACTTGGCCAGCGGTAAATGGTTTGCTAAAAGCAACCGATGCCCTGGAAATCGCTCGCCCGGATTCTGGTCCTTATTTAGTTTCAACTACCGCAATCGCGGTTGAAAATACTCATAACTTTGGCGGTGGCACTGTTCAACCAATTTCTGAGATTGCCGCCCTTGCCGCAGGTGCTCAAAAGCTTGGTTTAGCACTGCATCTCGATGGCGCTCGCATCTGGAATGCTCACGTAGCAAGTGGCGTTTCGTTCCTCGAATATGGAAAACATTTCGAAACCATCAGCGTCTGCTTATCTAAGGGACTAGGTGCTCCGGTTGGTTCAGTAATGCTCTCAACTAAAGATCGCGTTACTAAAGCTCGAGTTTGGCGTAAGCGGTATGGCGCGGGCATGCGCCAAATTGGATTACTAGCAGCAGCTGGTCATTATGCACTTGATCACAATATTGCGCCGCTAGCCGAAGATCATCGCCGCGCAAAAGAAATTGCGGTTGCGCTAAATGCGTTAATTCCTTCGTTGATTAATCCGGCAACCGTGCAAACAAATATTGTTGGTCTTGATTTAGCTGAATTAAATATTTCGGCGGCCGAACTAGCTACGCGTTGTAAAGCTGAAGGTTTGTTGATTGGCGCACTTGGGCCAAAGTATGCACGTCTGGTTACACATTTGGATATTGATGATGCCGGTACTGCATATGCAATTGATGTTTTAAAGCGCGCCCTCGTGGCTTAATAGCCACTCTTTTTTGTTAACGCCATAGGCATAGTTTCCTAGAGCGCCACCACTTTTAACAATTCGGTGGCAAGGCACAACCAACATAATTGCATTTTTTGCACAGGCAGTTCCGGCTGCACGCACAGCAGCTGAAGAACCAGCACGATCTGCTAAATCGGCGTAAGTTATGACAGCGCCCGCTTTTACTTTGCGCATTGCTTTCCAGGCTGCTTGTGAAAATGTGGCACCTGGTTGCCTGACTGAAATCCCATTAATCGCAGAGATGTCACCATCAAAGTAGTCAGAAATTAAGTCGCTAATAATCGGAATGCTTTTTACAACTTTAATTTCACGGTTCTGCTCAGTAATATCTAGCCCAGCTTTAAGCGCAGAAATGTTGGAGAGATTTGCTCCGAGCAAGACATGCTCATCGGCAATTAAATTTAGATTGCCAATTGGGGTCTTGCTAGTGGTAATTAAAAGCGTCACAGGTGAAACTTAACGGTCGCGCAACATCTCCGCTACTAAAAATGCTAACTCAAGTGACTGCGAATGATTTAGGCGTGGGTCGCAAGCACTTTCATAGCGTGAAGCTAGATCTTCATGCGAGATCTGCTCGCCGCCGCCAACGCACTCAGTTACATCGTCACCAGTTAGCTCGATATGAATGCCGCCTGGGTGGGTGCCCAGCGATTTATGCACCTCGAAGAAACCTTTAACTTCATCGAGCACATCATCAAATCTACGAGTCTTATAGCCACTTGGTGCTTCATAGGTGTTTCCATGCATTGGATCGCAGACCCATAGAACTTTAGCCCCCGACTTGGTTACGCCATCGACCAGAGCTGGCAGAACTTCGCGAACCTTGCCCGCGCCCATGCGCGTAATAAATGTTAAGCGACCTGGTTCGCGATCTGGGTCTAAGCGATCAATCAAAGTTAGGGCATCTTCAACTGTGGATTTTGGCCCTAGCTTGACGCCGATCGGATTGCGAATCTTTGAAGCGAAATCAATATGTGCACCGTCTAGTTGACGAGTGCGCTCGCCGATCCAGAGGAAGTGCGCTGAAACATCGTATGGAAGATCGGTACGTGAATCGATGCGAGTTAGCGCTTTTTCGTATTCCAGAATTAAAGCTTCGTGGCTTGAATAGAAATCAACAGTTTTAAACTCTTCAGGGCTAACGCCAGCTGAAGTCATGAACGCGAGTGCACGACCAATTTCTTGAGCCATCGCTTCGTAACGCTCGCCTACTGAACTGTCGCGAATAAAACCTTTATTCCATTCGTGCACTTGGCGCAGATCAGCAAAGCCACCTTGCGTAAATGCGCGAACTAAGTTCAGAGTTGCTGAAGAAGTGTTGTAAACCCGAACTAAGCGATCAGGGTTTGGTGTTCGTGACTCAAGTGTGAACTCTAAATCGTTAACCGCATCGCCTCGGTAAGCCGGCAACGTTACATCGCCCCGAGTTTCGTTGTCATTAGAACGTGGCTTAGCAAACTGCCCAGCCATGCGACCAACTTTTACAACTGGCAAACTTGAGTAGTACTGCAGAACTGCTGCCATCTGGAGAATTGTCTTGATGCGATTACGAATTGAATCTGCAGTTGCTGCAACAAAAGTTTCGGCACAGTCGCCACCTTGTAACCAGAATGCTTTGCCTTCAGCCGCTAGCGCAATCTTAGCTTTCAAGTTATCGCATTCGCCGGCAAAAACTAATGGCGGGAAAGCTTTCAGTTGATTTACGGCTTTAGTTACTGGTTCGCCATCTAAGCCACCTGGCCATTGCGGTTGTTGGGCCGCAACCAGGCCAGGTGTAAATAGATTGTCGAGGGAAGAAGTCATGGGTTAAGAATAGAGAATCTTAGGTATTGGTGTTGACCAATTATCCGAAGAAAACCTCAGCCTCTGCGTAAAGTGAAGGATCAACGGTCTTTAGCTTGTCAGTTGCTGACGCAAGTGGAACTCGAGCAATCGAGGTTCCGTGGAGTGCAACCATCTTGCCCCAGTCGCCTTCGCTGGCAGCAGTAATTGCCATCAAGCCAAAACGAGTGGCCAATACGCGGTCAAAGGCGCTTGGAGTTCCACCACGTTGAACGTGACCGAGAACTACGGTGCGAGATTCATGACCAGTCTTGGCTTCAATTTCTTGAGCTAACCATTCTCCAATTCCAGAGAGCTTTACGTGACCAAAAGCATCAAGAGTTTGATCCTTGATAACCATGTCGCCATCTTGCGGAATTGCGCCTTCAGCAATAACGATTATTGGAGCTTGTCCTTTTTCGAAGCAAGAATTTACATAAGCACAGACTTTTTCGAGCGAGAACTTAACTTCTGGAATTAATACGCATGCTGCACTACTTGCTATACCTGAATGAAGTGCGATCCAGCCAGCATGGCGACCCATAACTTCAACAACCAAGGCGCGATGGTGTGACTGCGCCGTTGTGTGCAGGCGATCAATTGCTTCGACTGCGATATTGACTGAAGTATCAAAACCAAATGTGTAATCAGTGTTGTTTAGATCGTTATCGATCGTCTTTGGTACGCCAATAACTTTTACGCCAAGGGCATCTAACTTGGTGGCGACTCCGAGTGTGTCTTCGCCACCAATTGCGATCAAGGCATCAATGCCGGCAGCAGCCAGATTCTCTTTGATGCGCTCAACGCCATTATCAATTTTGAAGGGATTTGTGCGCGATGACCCAAGAATGGTTCCACCTAGAGGCAAAATGTGGCGAGTGTTCTCAAGCGTTAACGGCATAGTCAAACCCTCTAGTGGGCCTTTCCAGCCATCGCGAAAACCTACAAACTCGTGACCATATTCTTTGACACCCTTTTGAACTACTCCGCGAATAACTGCATTTAAACCTGGGCAATCTCCGCCGCCAGTAAGGATTCCAATACGCATTTTTGTAAACTCCAATATCGCCGTGAATTAGATTTGATAGAACTTAGGTTGAGAAATCTAAATATTCATGTGGTCAACGTTGACGATCACAGTCTAGCCTTGCCCCATGAGCCAAAGCGAAAAAACCCTAGTTGCGGGCGTAGATTCTTCGACCCAATCTGTAAAATTGGTTATTCGTAACGCAGATACTGGTGAGTTAGTGCGAAGTGGCCGTGCCAGCCATCCAGATGGGACTGAAGTAAATCCCACACTATGGGCAAACGCACTAGACCAAGCAATTGAGGCAGCTGGCGGAATTTCTGATGTTTCGGCAATCGCAATAGGTGGCCAACAACATGGCATGGTCGCACTAGATAGCGAAGGCACAGTTATTCGTGATGCACTTCTTTGGAATGACACTCGCTCTGCGCAAGCTGCGAAAGATTTAAATCATGAACTTGGTGGCGATGCCGAAACTGCTCGCAAAGTTGGCTCGGTTTTAGTTGCTTCATTCACGGCCAGCAAATTACGTTGGTTGGCAGAACATGAACCTCAAAGTGCTAAGCGAGTTGCAGCAGTTGCGCTCCCCCACGATTGGTTATCTTGGCAACTACAAGGCGGTAAAGATTTTGAAAAACTTTTTACTGATCGCAGTGATGCATCGGGTACTGGTTACTTTGATCCCACCACTTCGCATTACCGATATGAAATATTGAGTCTTGCGCTAAAGCATGACTCAGAGATTTATCTTCCTAAAATTATTGCGCCAAATGCATTTGGTGGTACGACCCTTAGTGGGATCCTAATTGCCGCAGGTGCTGGCGATAACGCAGGAGCAGCTCTTGGCTTAAACGCGCAACCCGGCGATGTCATCGTTTCGCTGGGCACAAGCGGAACTGCATTCTCAGTTTCAAATACCCCAACTCATGATGCAGCCGGTTTAGTTGCTGGCTTTGCTGATGCAACTGGGCGTTACTTACCTTTAGTTTGCACACTAAATGCGGCTCGAATTCTGGATGCTGCCTGCAAGATTTTAGGTAAGAGTCATGACGAAGTAGCCGCGCTTGCCTTATCAGCTAGCGCTGGCGCAAATGGTTTAACTCTCTTGCCTTACTTTGAAGGCGAGCGCACCCCTAATCGCCCAGTTGCGACCGGCGTCTTTGCTGGTATGAACTTAAACAACTCAAACCCGACAGACATTGCGCGGGCAATGATCGAAGGGATGCTCTGTGGCTTAGTTGATGCAGTTGGTGCTCTTGAATCACACGGAGTTTCGGTCAATCGAATTCTGTTAATTGGTGGAGCTGCTAAAAATCCAGCAGTTGCGCAGATCGCGAGTTCGCTCTTTGGTCGTGAAGTATTAATCCCACCTGCCGGTGAATATGTGGCAGACGGTGCAGCGCGCCAAGCAGCTTGGGCCTTATCTGGAAATGCTGACGCGCCGATCTGGAATTTTGGTGAGGTTGAGAAAGTTAGTGCTAAAGCTTCGCCAGATGTGTTTGCTAAGTATCAAGAGCTGCGCAATCGCACTGACGACTGGAATTAAACGGTAACGCGCACGCCTTTACCAACAACCACAATTCCACCTGGCGATAAAGTAAAACGTTCACGATCGCGATCTAAATCAACGCCAATTTGAGCGCCCGGATCAACGATTACATTTTTATCAAGGATTGCATTACGAATTACTGCACGATCGCCAATTCGAACACTTGGCATTAACACCGAACCATCAACGAAAGCACCTTTTTCAACCAGCACGTCATATGAAGCTACAGTGCGGTTTACGTGGCCGCCAACAATGATTGAACCAGCTCCTACAATAGAATCTTGCGCTAGGCCGCCTTCGCTGAATTTAGCTGGTGGCAGTGATGGTGGATTAGTAAGTAGTGGCCAATCGCGGTTATAAAGATTAAAAATCGGGTGAATGGAGACTAAATCCATATGCGCATCGTAATAAGCATCAATTGAACCTACATCGCGCCAATATCCTTTATCGCGCTCAGTCTCACCTGGCACGTTATTGGTGGCAAAGTCATAAACCTTAGCTACCCCATTTGCGGTCAGCATCGGAATTATGTTTGCGCCTAAGTCATGGCGACTTTCCAGATCTTCAGAATCCAGGATTAGCGCTTCTTCCATGACATCGCGCTTGAAAATGTAATTACCCATTGATACCAGGCAAAGATCTGGGTGCCCTGGCATTGCAGGTGGATCACTTGGCTTTTCGTGGAAAGCTTTAATTGTTACGCCATCTTCGGCTAATTCAATAACGCCAAACTCATGAGCTTCAGAACGTTTCATGCGAATGGCCGCAACAGTTACGCCGGCCCCGGTGCTTAAATGGAAATCAAACATTTGACTGGAATCCATGCGATAAACGTGATCAGCACCGAAAACAACGATGTGCTTTGGGTTTTCATCATGGATCAAATTAAAGTTCTGCAGAATTGCATCAGCGCTGCCGGTATACCAACGTGGGCCAAGTCTTTGCTGAGCTGGAACCGGAGTTACATAGTTTCCAAGCAGCGTGGACATTCGCCATGTTGTGGTTATGTGCCGATCGAGTGAGTGCGACTTATATTGCGTTAATACCGCAATCTTGCGCATCTCGGCATTTACTAAATTGGAAAGAACAAAATCCACGAGTCGATATGAACCACCAAATGGCACCGCGGGCTTTGCTCGATCTGCAGTTAACGGCATCAAACGCTTGCCTTCGCCACCTGCTAAGACGATACCGAGTGGTTGTTCAAAGCGCGCCATGTCCTAACGATACCCTTACCAAGTGAAAACAACCAGAGTTGGACTTGTTACTAAAGAGTGGCCACCACAGGTTTATGGTGGTGCTGGCGTTCATGCTGTGCAGTTAACTCAAGCACTTCGCAATCTCGATCATGTTTCGGTAGATGTTCACTGTTTTGGTGGCGCTCGCGATGATGGTGCTTTTGGTTATTCGACACCTGGTTCATTTGAAAGTGCAAACCCCGCTATTCAAGCAATAGCGACAGATTTAGAAATCGCAAATAACTTACAGAACGTTGATGTAATTCACAGCCATACTTGGTATGCCAATATGGCTGGTCACTTTGGGTCATTGCTCCACGGTATCCCCCATGTAATTACGGCTCACTCACTCGAACCGCTTCGCCCTTGGAAAGCTGATCAGCTAGGCGGCGGATACCAAATTTCATCATGGGCGGAAAAGAGCGCTTACGAATCTGCGGACGCAATCATTGCTGTCAGCGATGGCATGCGTGCCGACGTATTAGCCGCCTACCCAAACGTTGATCCAGCTAAAGTCGTCACTATTCGTAATGGCGTTGATGTTGATCGCTTCAAACCAACTTCCGACCCAGCGCTTTTAACTGAACTTGACATAACTAGTCGATATGCAATCTTTGTCGGTCGCATTACGCGTCAAAAAGGTTTAGCTCACTTATTGCGAGCCTGGCAAAACGTGCCGGCTGAATATGGCTTAGTTCTGGCAGCAGGTAGCCCTGATGAAGAAGTTATTGGTAATGAAGTTAAGGCTTTAATTGAAGAACTTCAAAAAACTCGACCAAATGTGATTTGGATCCCCGATATGTTGCCACACGAAAAACTCTGCGCGCTTTTAACTTCGGCCGACTTATTTATTTGTCCTTCTATCTACGAGCCATTGGGCATTGTTAACCTTGAAGCAATGGCTTGCGAAACCGCAGTTCTCGCAACTCGCGTAGGTGGAATTCCGGAAGTAGTCGCAGATGGCAGCACAGGCGAACTTGTGAATTACTCTGGCGATGGTGCAATTCTTGAGCAAGATTTATCAAATGCGATTATTGAATTAATGAAAGAACCAGCTTTGCTAAAGCAATATGGTGAGGCAGGTCGCAAACGCGCAGCTGCCGAATTTGGCTGGCCAGCGGTTGCGCGCGCTACTCTTGCGCTCTATCAATCGCTCTTCAAGTAGCTTTGATCAACTAAAGGAAACCATGTCCCGTCGCGCGCTTTTCCACTTTGCTATTTCTGGGTTTTTTTGGGGCTTTCCTTATCTATTGATGAAAGTTGCGGTCGAAGATATTCCACCGGCTGTGATCGTTTGTGGTCGCGTACTTATCGGCGCTGCGATCTTGATTCCAATTGCAATCCATCAAAAGGTGTTAATGGATGCTATTCGTGGGTGGCGATATGTTCTGCCTTATGCCCTCTTCGAGATGATGATCCCTTGGATTCTTATCACTAACGCTGAAAAGAAGATCTCTTCTGGGTTAGCTGGGCTATTGATAGCAACGGTACCAATTTGGTCGACCATATTTGCTTCTATGAATGGTGATAAAACAGTTTGGCATAGTAAACGAATAGTTGGTCTCTTAGTTGGCTTTATCGGGCTAATTGGTTTAGTTGGTTATGAAAGTATCCTAGGTACTTCTGACCCACTTTCAATTGCCATGATTCTTGTTGCCGCAATAAGTTACGCATTCGCAGTTCAGATGATCACTCAAAAATTGCCTGATGTGTCTGGCATAGCAATCAATGGCTTAGCGATGGTTTTTACAGCTATTGCTTATTTGCCATTTATGATTTCAGAATTTCCAGAACCCAGTTTAGTATCGGCAGAATCGGCAATTTCGCTTCTAGCTCTCGGCATATTTAGCACAGCGCTTGCCTTCATCTCCTTCTTCATTGTTTTAAAGGAAATTGGTCCAGCCCGATCTTCAATTGTGACTTATGTAAACACCGCAATTGCGGTGGTGTTAGGCGTATTGATTCTCTCTGAACCGCTTACTCTCGGAATCATGATCGGCTTACCACTTGTAATGATTGGCTCGTTCTTAGCCAGCCGTAAGCCGACAGTCAGCGCATAGCCTTTACCATTTAGCCATGAAGATGACTGGGGCGATCATAGGTATCGCAATTCTGGCTGCATACGTCATCGGCTCAGGGCTCTGGGTGAACACGGGCGACAATTGGTATCGCACCCTGAATCAACCTTCGTGGCAACCACCAGATTTTATTTTTGGAATTATTTGGCCCTATAACTTCATTGTTTTAGGAATAGCTGCGGTAACAATTGCACAAAAAGCTTCCACCTTGAACGCCGTTGTTTACTTGGCTTTCTTTGCCTTCTCAGTTGCCTGTGCGCTTACTTGGGCATATCAGTTCTATCGGCCGCACAACTTACAAGTTGCTTCAATTGCACTTATCGGTACTGCAGTGTTAACAATTCCTATGATCTTTATTGCCTTTAGGACTTCGACTCCCATTGCATTAGCTCTGCTGCCTTATCAAGCTTGGGTCGCAACAGCTGCCAGCTTGAGTTATCAATACAGTCGCCTGAATTAAGGCATTACCAATCCGCCATCAACCGGCACAGTAATTCCCGTGACATAACTTGATGCATCGCTTACCAGCCAAATCAAGGTTGCCGCTAACTCTTCGGGTTCGCCTAAGCGACCGGCAGGTGCAAACATCTTGATCATATTGACCATATCTTTAGGAAGTTCTTCAGTCATTTCAGATGGGAAGAAGCCAGGTGCCAGAGCATTTACTCGAATTCCTTTTCGACCAGTCCATTGCGCTGCTAAGTCACGAGTTAAGCCAATCAGCCCGGCCTTGCTCGATGCGTAGGCTGCTTGCGGTAAACCTTGAGGCTTTATGCCAAGAATGCTTGAGATATTTACAATTGCCCCGCCATTTTTATTGGCTTTAGCGAAAGCTTGTGACATCCAATATGCACCAAAGAGATTCACATCTAAAACACTTCTAAATTGATCTGGCGTTTCATGTGTTGCGGGCACTGCCGTGCCAACGCCTGCGTTATTCACCAAAATATCAACACGGCCAAACTTTTCAATGGCAAGTGCAATCAACGCATCACATTGTTCGGGTTGAGTTACATCAGTCTGCAGGGCGGCATATTTACGACCAGCTGCTTCAACTAGAGCGCCCGTATCAGCCAAACGGTCAATGCGTCTTGCGCCAAGTACAACATCGGCGCCAGCTTCGGCTAAGGCTTTGGTAAAAGCAACGCCAAGGCCTGATGATGCGCCCGTGACCACTGCGACTTTTCCATCTAATTTAAAGCGGTCAAGAACACTCATACTCACTCCTCAAATAGGTTTTATTTGCGTAAGGTTAAGGCATGGACTTCGCCCTCAGCCCTAAGACAACCGAATATGCCGCGAAACTTCAAGGCTTTATGGATTCTGAAGTATTCCCGGCTGAAGCGGTCTACCACCTGCAACGCGAGCAGTTGCTGACTGAAGGTAAGCCGCACGCTTTACCCGCAGTTATTGAAGAATTAAAGATCAAAGCCAAAGTTCTTGGGCTATGGAATCTCTTTTTGCCACATTATGGTCATGGTTTATCGGTTACTGATTACGCAACGTTGGCCGAGATAACTGGTTGGTCACCTGATATCGCACCTGAAGCAATTAACTGCGCAGCCCCTGATACCGGCAATATGGAACTCCTCGATATGTTCGCAACGGATGAACAGAAGAAGCAGTGGCTACAACCTCTTCTCGATGGTCAGATTCGTTCAGCTTTTGCAATGACCGAGCCAGCTGTTGCTTCAAGTGATGCTCGCAATATTCAAACCCAAATTGTCAAAGATGGTGATCACTACGTAATCAATGGAACTAAATGGTGGACAACCGGCGCGATGGATAAACGCTGCGAGATTTTAATTGTGATGGGTAAAACTAATCCTGATGCTGATGATCATCACCAACAATCAATGGTGTTAGTTCCAATGAACACACCAGGGGTAAAGGTAGTTAGAAACTTAACTGTCTTTGGTTATGTAGATCAACATGGTCATGCTGAAGTTTCTTTTGCTAACGTGCGCGTACCAATTGCTAATCTGTTAGGCGCCGAAGGTGAAGGGTTTGCCTTGGCGCAGGCAAGACTGGGGCCAGGCCGAATTCACCACTGCATGCGCGCCATTGGAATGGCAGAGCGAGCGCTCTCCTTAATGATTAAACGCACAGTTTCCCGAGAAGCATTTGGCAAAGAGTTGGTTAAACAAGGTGTGATTCAGGAGTGGATTGCTCAGGCACGAATTGATATTGAGCAAGCTCGGTTACTGGTTTTAAAAGCGGCCTGGATGATTGATTCGGTTGGCGCTAAAGGTGCGCGTAAGGAGATTGCGGCAATTAAAGTTGCCGTCCCACAAATGGCAGAGCGAATCATCGATCACGCAATCCAAAGTTATGGTGGTGCTGGCGTGAGCCAAGATTCACCGCTTGCTGCTATGTATGCCGGAGTTCGGAGCTTACGCATAGTAGATGGGCCAGATGAGGTTCACATTAGAGATATCGCGCGGTTAGAAATCAAGCCTTATTTGTCATGATTGATTTAACTGCGGTCCGCGAAGAGGATCGTTTCGATATTGCGAAAATGCATGCTTGGCTGCATCCATTTATAAATCAAGATCAGCTACCTGAGGTCAAACAGTTTCGCAGCGGTGCTTCTAATCTGACTTATTTACTGAGCTACCCTGATCGCGAATTAGTTTTACGCAAACCACCGGTTGGAACAAAAGCAGCATCTGCTCATGACATGAATCGTGAATTTCTGATTCAATCAAGACTGCAGTCAGTCTTCCCATTAGTGCCCAAGATGATCGCTTTGTGCCAAGATCAAACTGTTATGGGTTCTGATTTTTATGTGATGGAATACGTAGAAGGGCAAATCTTTCGTCGTGATATTCCAGAAGGCATAACCTCTTCTGATATCTCAGTTATGGCTGAATCTTTGATTAATGGGTTAGTTCAATTACATGCAGTTGATTCTTCGATTCTGGCCGAGCTAAATAAAGGAAATGGATATGTACAGAGACAAGTTGAGGGCTGGTCTAAACGCTATCGCAATGCATTAACCGATGATGTGCCTACTGCCGAAAAGTTAATGGCCTGGCTATCTGCTAACCAACCTAATGACGTTGATTCCTGCATTATTCATGGCGATTGGCGCATAGATAACGTGGTCTTTGATTTAGAAAATTCCCGGATCAAAGGAGTATTGGATTGGGAACTAGCAACTGTTGGTGATCCCCTAATGGATTTAGGTTCAGCACTTGCCTATTGGGTTGATCGAGATGATGAAGCAGCATTTGCATCACTTCGTAGGCAGCCAAGCCATCTGCCAGGCATGCCAACTCGTGATGAGTTTGTACAAAGATATTTAGAGCTAAGTGGCCGCAACTGTAATGACTTTACATTTTATGAAGTTTTTGGTCTCTTTAGATTAGCTGTGATTATTCAACAGATCTGGGCACGCTTTCGTTTGGGTCAGACTACTAATCCAGCTTTCGCTGGGTTTGGGGCTGCGGTAAATACCTTAATTAACCGAGCCGAAGGAAAAATTTCATGAAGGCCGGACGCATCACAGTTTCAACCCGTAAATTTGAAGTAACCGAAGTTCCAACTCCAAGCGCCGAAGCTGGACAGGTTCGCATAAAGGTCGGTGCTGCTGGTGTCTGTTTATCAGATGTACATTTCCTAGAAGGAATTTTATCGCCAGGCTATTTAGCCGGTGATGTCGTAACCCTTGGCCATGAAGTAGCTGGAACCATTGATCAAATTGGTGAAGGCGTTGAATCTCGCTCAATCGGTGAACGTGTTGTTGTTATCGCTGGCGAACGAAATCAATCAAATCAGATTACAACTCTGGGATTTGATTACGATGGTGGTTGGGCCGAATACGTTGTAATGAATTCTGAACTTGTTTTGCCAATTCCCGACTCGTTACCTTTTGAACAAGCAGCCATTATTCCGGACGCGGTATCTACCCCCTGGGCTGCTATTTCCTCAACTGGCAAGATTCAAGCTGGCGAAGCAGTGGCAGTCTTTGGAGTTGGTGGGCTAGGAATTCATGCCATTCAATTGTTGAAAATCATCGGCTGCAGAAAAGTAATTGCGATTGATCCGCGTGAAGATGCGCGAGCTAATGCGATGGCCCGTGGAGCTGATTTTGCTTTTGCGCCAGATGATCTGAAGTTAAAAGAGCACCGTGGCTTAAATGCAGCCTTTGATTTTGCCGGTGTCACTCCAGTACGTAAACAAGCACTATCTATGTTGGGTGAGCAGGGTCGGCTAATCATTGTGGGTATAGCTAATGAACCCATCGTTATTCCGAACGACATGGTATTTACTTATATGCGCACACAAATAATGGGACATTACGGATCTGAGCCTCATCATGTGAGTGAGTTAATTGAATTTGCGCGTCAAGGCAAGTTAGATCTTTCGCACTCAATCTCTGAAATTCTTCCCTTGGCACAGGCTGCCGAAGCAATAGAAAAATTAGCTAACAAGATCGGCAGTCCGATTCGTATCGTGTTAAAGCCTTAGCGCTGCTTTAGTTTTCAGCAAAGCCCAACTTATCGAGCAGCTTAGAATCACGCTGCCATTCTTTAGATACCTTAATGTGTAGACCGAGGAAAATGCGGGCTTCTAGTTCGCGTTCAATGTCGGCGCGAGCACGCATGCCAATATCTTTTAACTGAGAGCCTTGATGGCCAAGCAAAATAGCTCTTTGCGAATCGCGTTCAACGTGAACTGTGGCATGGATATCGAAAAATGGTCGGCTGCCAGTTTTTTCGCGTTCAGACATTTCATCGATAGTCACCACGATTGAGTGTGGCAGTTCTTGGCGCACATCACGCAACGCAGCTTCGCGAATTAACTCGCAAATCAACTGTTCAACGCTTTGATCACTTCGCACATTAGTTGGATAAAACTCTGGACCAGGCTTTAGCTGTTGGCCAATTAACTTCTTTAACAAATCAATTTGCTCGTGAGTTGCTGCCGAGACCGGCACGATTTCATCCCAGGTAAATCCTTTGGCCATCGCCATAATGCTGGCTAATCGAGTAGCTAAGTTTGCCTTGCTAATTAGATCAGTCTTTGTAACGAGTGCGATTTTTTTGCTGCGCGGGTGCTTTGCGATTTCATCGATTATGTATTGATCTCCAGCGCCTGATTCTTCATCGGCTGGCAAACAAATAATGATCACATCGACCGAATCAAGACTCTCTTCAACAACTGCATTTAAGCGCTTACCTAGAAGCGTCTTTGGCTTATGTACGCCAGGCGTATCAACCAAGATGGCCTGAAAATCTGGTTCGTTGACAATGCCGCGGATAGCGTGACGCGTGGTGTTTGGATGTGGCGAAGTAATTACAACTTTGCTGCCAACGAGTGCGTTAACCAGAGTTGATTTTCCGGTATTTGGGCGGCCAACAATGGCAACGAAGCCCGATCGGAATTCATTCTCTGTACTCATTGGCTAATCATCTCATTACATTGGTGAGAGAAATTCCACCGCATCTGCTACTGAAGTCACAATTTCAGCAGCTCGTTCACCGATTAAACGATGACAACCTTCGCTTACTGGTGAAGTGATTGGCCCCGGAATCGCCATAACTGGCCGCATTAATTCAGCAGCATCGCGAGCAGTTCTTAATGAGCCACTTCGAAACGCAGCTTCAACAACTAAGGTCGCATTTGAAAGTGCCGCAATCAGCCGATTGCGAGTTAGAAAACGTGATGGAATCGCTGGCGTTCCGGGCACGACTTCACTAACTAAACAACCAAGTTCGGCTATCTCAGCAAATAACCGCGCATTGCCAGCTGGATAATTTATATCAATACCGGCAGCAATTACCGCCACCGTCACGCCTTCGGCAACTAAGGCACCTTTATGCGCAGCTGCATCAATTCCGTATGCGCCACCACTGATGATCGCCCAATCCCGATCTACAAACCCTGCGGCGAAATCTTGCGCGATACGCACGCCGTACTGAGTTGGATTACGAGTTCCTACTATGGCAAGTGAATTGCCGGTAAGTAATTTGGGATCACCTTTAACTACTAACGCGATAGGTGGTGCTGCTAAGTCAGTTACAGATTGTGGCCAGGTTGAGTCTTCTGGCGTTAAAAAGATCGCGCCTGCTTCTGAGATTGATTGAAATAGTTCATCAGCGTTACTAGTTTTTATCTTCTCGATAGTTCGGGCATATTTGATTGGGTCATAAGCTCCGTTGAGTGCTCGATCGAGAACATAGCTTGCGCCATTACTAAATATCTCGCGTGACCAGAACGAGGATCCACCTTCAATGGCGGCAAATAGCCTGGCTCGCGCAATAAGTTCGCTCATAGCTCTACCCCATCGCGCAACGCATAGGCCTGCTTCACATCAGTCAATGTTGCGGTTCCGTGACGGTGTAAGTCAGCTAGCGTCCAAGCGGTTCGAATCACTTTATGCAGACCACGCGCTGTAATTGTTTCGCGATCTAACTCATCGTGTAAGAAATTCATTGCTGCTCTTTCTGGTTGATAAGTTGTTCGTAGCGCTCGCGATGGAATCTGGCTATTTAATTTCCAGCTCTCATTAACAAAACGTTTAGCTGCGATCTCTCGGGCGGCAATGACTCGATCCCTTATAACGACGCTGGATTCGCCTAATTCATTCGCTGCCATTTCAATCCGACTTACTGGGTCAACAATTACCCGTAGATCAATGCGATCAAGCAACGGCCCAGATAACTTGCCTAAATAACGCCGTACTTGTTGCGAAGTACAAGTGCAGTTGCGCCCGCGACCTGAGAATTTGCCACATGGGCAGGGATTCGCCGCCAGAACAAGTAAGAACTGCGCGGGAAAAGTTAGGTTGCCAATACTGCGAGCAATCGTGATTTCGCCTGATTCCAAAGGTTGGCGCAAGGAATCCAAAATGCCAGGGCCACATTCAGGTGCCTCATCAATAAAAAGCACACCGTTATGTGCAAGTGATGATGCCCCTGGTCTAATCACATGTGCGCCACCGCCGACCATTGCTACTCGAGTTGTTGTGTGATGCGGTGCAACGAATGGTGCCAATAGCGATTGTGGTGCGCGATTTCCTAAGGTGCCAGCAATTGAATGTACGGCGGTAACTTCGAGAGCTTGAGCAATTGATAATTTTGGCAAGATAGTTGGTAACCGTTGCGCGATCATGGTTTTTCCGGCACCTGGTGGCCCAATCAAAAGTAAATGATGTCCACCAGTTGCGGCAATTTCGGCAGCTAACCGCGCACGCGGTTGTCCTGCTACATCAGCAAAATCCAATTTTCCTTCATCAATATCATTCTGCAGATCAAGTGGTTGTGCTTCAGCCCGCTCGCCAGTACGCAACCAACGCAGAACTTCAGCCAATGTTGACATTGGGATTATTTCTAGCTCAACCATTAACTTGGCTTCAGCTAAATTTGCAACTGGAACAACTGCGCGAGTAATGCCAGCTTTTGCTGCTGCCAATAACGCCGGAAGCGCCCCACGAACACTGCGCACTTTGCCATCGAGCGAAAGTTCGCCTAAGAAAACCGTGTCTTCGCAATTTGGCAAAGTTTGATTAGCAATTAGCAACGCAACGGCAATCGCTAAATCAAAACTTGGTCCACTCTTAGGTAACCAAGCTGGCGAGAGCGAAACGGTAACTTTGCGATTTGGCCACAGTTCATTGCTATTAGTTAGCGCTGATCTAACCCGATCACGTGATTCAGAAAGCGCCGCATCCGGTAGGCCCAACAAGGTGTACGCGGGTAGACCATCGGCAATATCAACTTCGACTGTGACTAAGTTTCCTGCGAGCCCTTGTAGGCCGACCCCGAAAGTCATTCCAAGTGACATTAGTTAGCTCTGCTCATAGAACGTTTGTGCGCAATTCAATTGTGTGCGAACCATCGCTTGAAGCTAGAACCGCAATTGCATCAATTTGGTAATCGCACCCCAGCGCCCCATTGGTAGCTAACCAAGCCATTGCCAACCGCTGAATGCGATGCGCTTTAGCGCTATCAATAGCTTCAAGCGGGTGACCAAAGGCCGTCGAAGAGCGGGTTTTGACCTCGATCATATGAATTAACCCGCTGCGATCTAGCGTCACTAGATCAAGTTCGCCTTCGCGGATTCGCCAGTTGCGGGCAAGTATTTCATCACCACGTTTAAGCAGATATTGCGCGGCTAGTTCTTCGCCAGCAGCCCCGATACTTTTATTTAGACTTTTCTTAACTGTTCTCATAAAGCCAGAGGCTAGGCAGCGACCCCGACTTAATTACTTACCGCGCAAACCCTTGTGTTCGAGTGAGAGCTGTGGCTACTTAAGTAGCGCTGCCACATTTGCAAATGAGCGACGATGCTCTATGCACGGTCCATTCGCGGTTAACAATTGACTATGGCTTGCAGTGATATAGCCCTTGTGTCCAGCAAAACCATAAGCCGGATACTTTTCATCAAGTTGGCGCATGATGCGATCTCGGTAAACTTTAGCCATAATTGAAGCAGCGCTAATTGTGTGAACGACTTGATCGCCTTTCCAGACCGCTAAGTTTGGTAGCGCTAAACCCGCAATTGCGTAGCCATCGGTTAAGACGTATGCCGGTGAAACTTTAAGAGCTTGCACTGCTCGACGCATGCCATCGAGATTAGCTGCATGAACGCCACGTGAGTCAACTTCAGCAGCTGGAATTTCAATAATGCTGTAAGCAATGCTGTGCTCGATTACTAAATCAAATAGTGCTTCTCGTTTGTTTTCTTTGATCTCTTTGGAATCACGCACCGGAGCTAGATCTGGATGAAACGGATCTTTCAAGATTACCGCTGCCACTACTAATGGGCCAGCACATGCACCACGACCGGCTTCATCAACTCCGGCAATCGGTGAAATGCCAGCTTCAATTAATAGCTGCTCAATCACCTTCATTTTTACTTCTTAGTTTTAGTTACTACTGCTGGTTGATTTAAGGCATCAACATTTGGCACTAACGAAAGATTCTTAATTGGCCAGATAACTGCAAGTACGCGACCAGTAACTCGATTAACTGGCACAAAACCCTTATTTATATCATCTTGGTGAAAACGAGAATCAGCGCTTGCGCCACGATGATCGCCCATTACCCAAAGCTTGCCTTTGGGAACCGTGACGTCAAAGTTCATATCGCTGGGAACATTGCCAGCAAAGATATATGGCTCATTCATCTCTTGACCGTTTACTGTGAGTTTTCCATTATTGTTGCAACAAATTACTCGATCACCACCAACGCCAACAACACGCTTAACTAAGTACTGTTTGGCTGGGTTTGGCAGCACGCCAACTGCAACTAAGGCAGATTTTAACTTTGCAATTACAAATGGTGAATCACCTAGATATGCAGCCGGTAACCAATTATCTGGATCACGGAAAACAACTACATCGCCACGCTTTATATCATTTGCAATAAATGGGATGCGATTTACCGCTACCCGATCATCGATTTGAAGTGTGTTCTCCATCGAACCAGATGGAATATAGAAAAATTGAACTATGAAAGTCTTAATAAAAAGTGAGACGACAAGTGCAACAACAACTAAAACTGGAAATTCTCTTAGGAAGCTCCGCTTGCGTCTCATCTGCGCAAACCGCGATTAACTTTAGAAGTTATTCGGCTGGCTTGGTTTCGGTTTCAACAACTTCAGCTTCAACCACAGCTTCTGGAGTCGCAACTTCTGCTGGAACCTCGGACACAGCAATCTCTGCTACTGGCTCGGACACTACAACTGGCTCGGACACTACTGGTTCCGGTGTCGAAAGAATTCCATCGCCGTAACCTTCAACGCCATCGCGCTTTTCGCGAATCTTGGCAGCCTTACCGCGTAGATCGCGCAAGTAGTAAAGCTTGGCGCGACGTACATCGCCTTTCTTTACTAGTTCGATCTTTTCAATAACTGGAGTGTGTACTGGGAAAGTACGCTCAACACCAACACCGTAAGAAACCTTGCGGATGGTGAAAGTTTCGCGAACGCCATCGCCTTGGCGACGGATTACGATTCCCTGGAAGACCTGAAGACGGCTCTTGTTACCTTCGATAACGCGAACAGAAATCTTGAGCTCATCGCCAGCACGGAATTGCGGGATGTCTTTGCGCAGGGATGCTGCATCAACGGCGTCAAGAATGTTCATTTTCGTCCTCTTTATCTAGATCTAGTCGCGGCTTAAATAACCACGGCAGACTGCGTATCTTGCCACAGGTCATCGCTTAAGCGTAAATCGAGCGTGAGCGCGCTATTGAGCCAGACGGAACGAGAGCGTGGCATGCAAGGCTGGGGCGGCGGCAATCGTGGTTCCAGAAGCGGTAGTGACCTTGGCGCCCGCCTCAGTTGCGATCAAGCCACCTGCTGCCAGATCCCATTCTTGGAGGCCTTTTTCAAAGTAGCCATCGAGGGCGCCCATTGCCACAAAGCAAAGATCTACGGCAGCTGCCCCATTTCGGCGGATATCGCGAATTCGAATAAGCAGCTCGGAAAGTTGGGCTAACTGGGCTGGCCGCGCATCGACATCGTAGGCAAAGCCGGTTCCCACGAGTGCTCGATTAAGTTCGACGCCTTCATTACATGCAATTGCTTGATCATTTAGGAAAGCGCCGCCGCCTCGGCTGGCCGACCAGGTCGAGTTAATTGTGGGCGCAACGACAACTCCAACTACAACGCCATCAGAATCTTTTGCTGCAATGCTCACATTCCAACCAGGCAACCCATATAAGTAATTAACCGTTCCATCGAGCGGATCAATTACCCAAGTAATTCCTGATTGTGAGGTTCGCTGCGAACCTTCTTCGCCAATAATGCCATCGCCTGGGCGAGCTTTTAGAATTTCGGAAACGATGTGGTTTTCGCTCTGGGAATCCATCTGCGTGACCACATCAATTGCCGTCGATTTCGAAGTAACTTCAAATGCCACTGGTCGCTTTTGTAGTAATTCGCCCGCTTCGCGCCCTACGCGTTTAGCTAATTCGAGAAGTTCAGCGATCAACTTTGCATCAGTCATTTCACAATTCTACTCCCCCGAAATCCCGCTAATGTCACGGCTCATCGGTTAGGCTCTGAAAACTATGAGCGAACTGCGCGTAAACGGCAAGTCTGAAGATGGCCTATATCTCTCTCTTCTAGATAGTGATGGCAAAGAATTCAGTGTTCGAATTAGTGACACTCTGCGCTCTACGGTTAATCAACCGCGATTGATGTCAGTTCAAGATGAAGAAGCTGCGCCGATTTCAGTAAAAGAAATTCAACGTCGTTTGCGTACTGGTGAATCACCAGAATCAATTGCCCGAGATGGCAACACTACGGTTGAAAAAGTAGAACGATTTAGCGGACCAATTTTGCAAGAACGTCAATTTATTGTTGATCAAGTTGCCACAGTTATTGTGCGAAAAGAACCCGGTCGCGAACCAGTTAACTTTGGTGACGCAATTGTTCTGCGCCTGGCACCACGCGGTGTTGACATCACGCAAATTAATTACAACTGCTGGCGAATTGAAACTGGTATATGGACAATTCAAGTTACCTACCCAACTTCTGATGGTCATGGAACTGCGCAATGGGAGTACGACCCAACTCGTCGTGCGCTAAACGCACTCGATGACAATGCACGCTGGTTACTTGGCGAAGAAACTCCAGCACCACGTGCGCCACTTGAGCCAGGTTTGATTTATACCGAGCAAGTTGATCGCAATCCACGCAGCACTGAACCTGTACGCGAAACACCACGCTTAGTTTCAATTCGGACAGATGCTGATTCAGAATCGGCTAAAGATGGCGTACAGGGTCGCGCAAAGGTGCCAAGTTGGGATGAAATTATGTTTGGCCAGAAGAAAGACGAAGATTAATCAATCGTCTTTTGCAATAACGGCACGTAATTTTCTATCTCAGTAAGTGCGCCATGATGGCCAACCATTGAGCCTTCTAAACTTTCGCGTTCAGCCTCAATTAAAATTAGACCACCTTTAGCGATCGCAATAATTTCACCCATGCGATCGAAAGTATCAGCACTTGAGTTCGGGCCAAATAAGCCAGCAGTAAGTGCGTCTTCGCGGGTATAGATATCGGCTCGATTACCTAAGAACTCTTCCCAGCGTGATTTAACTTCGGCTCGTGCAGCAGGTGAATCGAGTGCTTCATCTAGATATAGGTGACGGGCACGAGGCTCCCCTGCAATCGTGGCAATGCCAGCAAGTAATTGATTATCGCGGCCCATCACAATCTTTTCTTCAACATTAACCATGCCATGGTCGGCAGTGAGCCAAATTCGAGTGCCTTTGGGTAACTCGATAATCAATTGCTTCGCCATTTGATCAAGCATTGTAAGAGCTGCTAACCATTTGTCCGAACCAACGCCATCGTTGTGGCCGGCCGAATCAAGATCATTCATGTAGAGATAAACCAGTGATGGTGATTTAGCTAAAGCTAATTTAGTTTGTGCTACCAATTCATCAACTACGTTTGCACCGCGATAAGTTGCACCACGGAATACAGCTTGCGTGAATCCGGTATTTTCATAACGCTTGGCTGCCACATGTGAAACGTTTACGCCAGCAGCCGTAGCTCGCTCAAATAAAGTTGGTACTGGTTGCCAATAAGTTGGATCAACGCGATCATCCCATTTCAATGCATTTAAAATTCGACCATTACTACGAGGCACCCGCACTGTGTAGCCCAACATGCCATGAGCACCTGGCAAAGTTCCGGTGGTTAGTGTTGCCAGTGAGGTAGCAGTAGTTGAAGGAAAGGCAGTTTGCACTCGCCCACTTCTAATAAAAGTCGAAAGCGTTGGAATGTATTCGGCGTATTTCTCGATTACTTCATCGCCTAAGCCATCAATTAAGAAAAGTACTTCGCGGCCACTTGGTGACTCACCAGCAGCTATTTCATCACGCACATCTGATACGCCAAGACCAGCAACAATTGCCGGCAAGATTTGGTGAAGATGCATGCGTTAAGGTTAGGGCATGAAATCCGCACTTGTCTTTTCGCCTGAGGTTGCAGCGGCACTAGCGAGCAATTCGCCAATAGTTGCCCTCGAATCAACGATTATTAGCCACGGATTGCCGCGCCCATCGAATTTGAATGTGGCCCGCGAAGTTGAAGCAATTGTGCGCGAACATGGTGCGACACCAGCGACTATTGCAATTTTGGATGGTGTGGTTCATATTGGTTTAACTGATGATCAACTGGTCGCAATCGCAAACCGCGATGACATCAGCAAAGCATCCAGCCGCGATCTAGCAGTTTTAGTCGCTAGCCAGAAGTCTGCTGCCACCACTGTTGCGGCAACTGCTCACTTAGCCGCACAAGCTGGAATCAAAGTCTTCGCAACTGGCGGTCTAGGTGGCGTTCATCGTGGCGCTAATGAATCATTCGATGAATCAGCTGACTTAACCGCGCTCTCAACGCTAGATATGACGGTGGTTTGTGCTGGCGTTAAATCAATTCTCGATGTTGGTGCAACTCTTGAGCGTCTTGAGACTCTGGCAATTGGCTTAGTTGGATACCAAACAAATGCTTTCCCTGGTTTCTATTTAACTGATTCGGGTTTCACAATTGAGCACCGTGTTGATTCAGCCCCTGAGATTGCTGCTGTTATCAAAGCTCGCCAATTAGTCGGCACAAATAACGCAGCTCTATTGGTTGCTAACCCAGTTGTTAAAGAGATGAACCGCGCTAAGCACGATCAAATTTTGGCTACTGGTTTAGCTAAGGCAGAGGCTGCTCACATAATTGGTAAAGAAGTCACGCCATTCTTGCTGGAGCATTTCCACACCACCTCACATGGCGAATCACTTTCAGTTAATATTGAAATCATTAAATCAAATAGCGCACTTGCTGCCGATATTGCCGTTGCCAGTAACTAAATATGTCGAAAATACTCTGCATTGGTGAAGTTAACCTCGATGTAGTTGCCATTATTTCTAGCGATATTAACTACGGCAGTGACACCGCTGCCAAAGTATCTACTCATGGTGGTGGCGCAGGTGGCAATGTCGCTGCTTGGCTGCGTATCGCAGGTGCTCAAAGCCACATGTTGGCACGCATCGGCAAAGACGCTGCAGGCGTTGCTGTGCGAAGTGAATTTGATCGTCTAGGTGTTAGCTATTCAGAAATTGATGTTCACGGTGCGCCTACTGGAATTGTTGTTGTGATCGTTGATAAAGATGGCGAACGCAGCATGTTTCCAGATAATGGCGCAAATAGCGGTTTAACTCTGGCTGATCTACCAGAACTTGATTCCTTTAACGCTGCCTATATTTCTGGCTACGCACTTCTTGATCCAAAATCTCGGCACGGAATTCTGCAGATGATCGGCAAAATCAAAGCAGCTGGCCTAAAGATTTATTTAGATCCCGCCACCGTCGGCGGCATGACCGGCGTGCCGATTGCCGAAATTCGGGCCTGGATAAACCAAGTTCATTGCTTGCTGTTAAATGAAGAAGAAGCAAAGTATTTATCATCAACAACTGATCTTGATTTAGCGATCTCTGATTTATTACAGATCTGCCCCACTATCGTGGTCAAACGTGGATCACATGGAGTTATTGCCGCAAATCGTGGCTCAGATTCAATTTCATTGCCCGCAATTTCTGCTCAAGTAATTGATACAACAGGTGCTGGCGATAGTTTTGCTGCTGGATTTATCGCCGCCGACCAAGCAGGTCTTGATTTCACTCAATCACTAGGTGCGGCTCTGACCATTGCTGCCAAGTGTGTTGCAATCGTGGGGGCGCGCCCAGCCCTAGATGCGCAGGTTTAGCCCAACTTATTGGCAGAATCACCGCCATGGCTACGGCAAAAACCCCTTCTAAGAGCGCCGCAAAATCGAAAAAACCAGTTGGTCCTAAAGCTGGCGAGTATCCCGGCAAAATTGTTGACGTTGATGTTTCATCTGAAATGTCAGATTCATTTCTCGAATACGCATATTCAGTAATTTACTCACGCGCACTACCTGATGCTCGCGATGGTTTAAAGCCTGTTCATCGTCGCATCCTGCATCAGATGTCTGAAATGGGTTTACGCCCAGAGCGCGGCCATGTAAAGAGTGCTCGAGTAGTTGGTGAAGTAATGGGTAAGTTGCACCCACACGGCGACGGCGCAATCTATGACGCACTAGTTCGTATGGCACAAAGTTTCTCAATGCGTTTGCCACTTATCGATGGTCACGGAAACTTTGGTTCGCTAGATTCTGGTCCAGCTGCAATGCGTTACACCGAATCTCGTTTGGGTAGCGCTGCTATGGCAATGGTTGCTGAAACCGATGAAGACACCGTTGATTTTGGGCCAAATTACGATGGTCAATTACAAGAACCTCTGGTTCTGCCTGCTGCCTATCCAAACCTATTAGTTAATGGTGGTTCCGGTATTGCAGTTGGTATGGCTACCAATATGGCGCCTCATAACTTAGGCGAAGTAATTGCGGCCACTAAATATTTGATTGAAAATCCAAAAGCAACGCTTAAGCAGTTAATGAAATTTGTTCCTGGCCCTGATTTCCCAACTGGTGGCGAAATTGTGGGCATCGAAGGAATTCAAGATGCTTACGAAACTGGCAAAGGTTCAGTAAAGGTTCGCGCTAGCGTTGAGATCAGCAAAGTAACCACACGCAAGATGGGCATCACCATCAAAGAGCTGCCTTTCAACATTGGGCCTGAAAAAGTTGTTGAACGTATCGCTGACCTGGCTAAAGCCAAGAAGATTCAAGGAATCTCTGACATTATCGATTTAACCGATGGCCAAACTGGCACCAACGTAGTTATCGAAATCAAGAATGGTTTTGAACCTGAAAAAGTGCTCGAGCAACTCTTTAAGTTAACTCCCATGGAAGATGCTTTTTCCATTAACGCAGTAGCACTTGTTAATGGTCGCCCACAAACTCTTGGCCTAAAGAAGTTACTCGAAGTCTTTATTGAGCACCGCATTGAAGTTGTGCGCCGTCGTTCAGAGTTCCGCAAAGCCAAAGCCAACTCACGTTTGACGCTGGTCGATGGCTTACTGAAAGCAATTATTGATATCGATAAGGTAATTAAGATCATTCGCGGTAGCGATGATGCAGCTGCTGCTAAAGAGAAGTTAATCAAAGATTTCAAATTAAATGACGAGCAAGCTACTTATATTCTCGATATGCCACTTCGCCGTCTAACCAAGATGAGCAAGATTGAATTAGAAACTGAGAGCAAGGAACTCAAGAAGACTATTGCTGAATTAACAGCGCTATTAAAGTCAGAAGAGAGCATCAAAGCTCAAGTTTCACTCGAGTTAACCGAGGTCGGCAAAGCATTTGCTACCCCTCGTAAATCTCGTATTTCAGCTGCCTAAACTTCAGTTAGACTGCGACGTGATTTCAACTCAAGCCCTTGAACTACGCGCGGGCGCACGCCTGCTCGTTAAGGGCGTAACCGTACGTATTAACAGTGGTGATCGCATCGGTTTTGTTGGTCGTAATGGTGCTGGAAAATCAACTTTGGCCAAAGTTTTAGCTGGTGAAAATATGCCAGCAGGTGGTGCCGTAAATCGCACTGGCAAGATTGGCTACCTGCCCCAAGACCCTCGTGTTGGCGAAGAAACCGGCAGCGTAATCGAGCGCATCTTGTCTGCTCGTAATCTTGATCAAATTTCGCATCGCATGCGCGTTGTCGAAGAAGAGATGGCAACTTCTGAAGGCGAAGCGCTAGAAAAAGCCATGGACCGCTACACCCGAGTTGAACATGAGTTCAGTGCCGCCGGTGGTTATGCCGCAACCGCTGAAGCCGAAGCAATTGCTACTTCCCTTGGCGTTACCCAAGCAGTTTTCGATCACGAGTTAGCCACACTTTCAGGTGGTCAGCGTCGTCGTATTGAACTTGCTCGAATTCTTTTCAGTGGTGCCGAAACTCTTTTGCTCGATGAGCCAACTAACCACTTAGATGCTGATTCGATTAACTGGTTACGTGACTATCTCGCTAAATATTCAGGCGGCTTAGTAATCATCTCGCACGATGTTAACTTGATCGAAACCGTTGTAAATAAGGTTTTCTACCTAGATGCCAACCGCAACGTTATCGATGTTTACAACTTAGGTTGGAAAGCCTATTTACTTCAGCGCGAGCAAGATGAGCACCGTCGCAAGAAAGAACGCGCTAATGCTGAAAAGCGAGCTGAGATTCTGCAGAAGCAAGGCGAGAAAATGCGCGCCAAAGCATCTAAGGCAACAGCGGCACAAGGCATGTTACGTCGCGCCGAGAAGTTACGTTCTGGCCTCGAAGATGTGCGCGTTTCCGACAAGGTCGCAAAGCTGCGTTTTCCTACGCCTGCCCCTTGTGGCAAGACTCCCCTATCGGGTGAAGAACTTTCTAAGTCATATGGTTCACTTGAAATCTTTACCGACGTAAGTTGTGTAATCGATAAGGGTTCTCGCGTAGTAATCCTTGGCCTTAACGGTGCTGGTAAAACAACACTTCTTCGCATTTTGGCTGGTGAACTTGAATCAGATACTGGCATAGTTGAAGCAGGTCATGGCTTAAAGATTGGCTACTACGCCCAGGAACATGAAATGCTCGACTTCGAACGTACTGTCTTAGAAAATATGATGTCCTCTAAAGATGACCTGCGTGAACCTGAAGCGCGTAACGTACTTGGTTCATTCTTATTCGTAGGCGATGATGTCCATAAGCCAGTTAAAGTCCTATCTGGTGGTGAGAGAACTCGTTTAGCCTTGGCAACCTTGGTTGTCTCAGCTGCAAACGTATTACTTCTTGATGAGCCAACCAACAACCTTGACCCCGCATCTCGTGCAGAGATCCTGGGCGCACTTGGCGAATATCAAGGGGCAGTAATTATGGTTTCGCACGATGAAGGCGCAGTTCAGGCACTCAAACCTGAACGCGTGATCTTGCTACCCGATGGCGATGAAGATCTTTGGAAAGAGGATTACTTCGATCTAGTCGCAATCGACTAATTAAGCGTCGATGCTGTCGCGATCAATTTCGGCGTTAGCAATGAAATCTTTACGTGGCGCAACATCGCTACCCATTAGCAGTTCAAACATTGCCTCAGCTGCTGCGCCATCGGTCACGGTTATGCGACGAAGTGTGCGGGCATCTGGATCCATTGTGGTTTCACGAAGCTGATCAGCATCCATTTCACCTAAGCCTTTATAGCGCTGGATCGGCTCTTTCCACTTCTTGCCAGACTTAATAAGTTCAGCCGTTACCTTCTTCATTTCATCATCTGAATAGGTATAAATGTATTCACCCTTTTTGCCGCCGCCGCCCATTGTTTCAATGCGGTGCAGTGGTGGGATTGCCGCAAATACGCGGCCAGCATCAATTAGCGGGCGCATATAGCGATAAAGCAAAGTTAGAAGCAAACAGCGAATGTGTGCGCCGTCAACATCAGCATCCGACATCAAGATGATGCGGCCGTAGCGAGCATCATCTAATTCAAATGAGCGACCAGAGCCGGCACCGATTACCTGAATGATTGAGCCACACTCTTTGTCATCTAGCATCTGGGAAAGTGATGCTTTTTGGACGTTCAGAATCTTTCCGCGAATTGGCAAGATCGCTTGGAACTCAGAATTCCGCGCAGCTTTGGTGGTTCCAAGTGCGGAATCGCCCTCAACAATAAATAATTCGGTGCGATTTACATCTTCAGAGCGGCAATCAGAAAGTTTGGTCGGAAGCGATGAAGATTCAAGGGCGTTCTTGCGGCGCTGTAGATCTTTATGGGCGCGCGCAGAAATACGGGTACGAGATGCGCCGGCAACTTTTTCCAGAATCAAACGGCCATTGGCCTTATCAATGCGCTTGGTTGTTGCGAAGAATTTCTTTAGCTCTTCGGCCACAACTTCACCGACGATTCGAGCAGCAGCTGATGTGCCGAGAACTTCCTTGGTCTGTCCTTCGAACTGTGGTTCTGACATACGAACTGTCACAACCGATGTGAGACCTTCAAGGATGTCATCTTTAATAACATCGGCTTCGTTCTTCTTAAGTGTTCCAGTGCTGCGCAGGGTCTCGTTAAAGGTCTTGGTCAGCGCCTTCTCGAAGCCAGTCATGTGCGTTCCGCCCTTTGGCGTTGCAATGATGTTTACGAATGAGCGGTTGGTATTGGCAAACTCGTTGCCCCACTTAAGGGCGATATCAACCAACATATCGCGCTCAACTTCAGTTGAAACCATATGGCCTTGATCATCTAGTACTGGCACAGTCTCTTGATAGTGACCCGAACCAGTTAAGCGAATTACTTCGCCAATGCCTTGATCTGGTTGTAAGAATTCGCAGTATTCGGAAATGCCGCCTTTATGATAAAAAGTTTCAGTGGTTTTAGTCTTTGTGCGATTGTCATTAACAATTAACGTTAAGCCGGGCACCAAGTAAGACGTTTGACGAGCACGAGCATAAATTTCTTCGATATCTAGTTCGGCATCCTTAAGGAAAATTTGGCGATCACTCCACCACTTAATTCGAGTACCAGTTACTTTTGCTGAAACTTTACCGATTGTGCGCAAACCTGATGCTGGTGTAAATGTTGCCTTTGGTCCATCGCCTTCGAATATTCCGGCAACACCACGTTTGAACGACATCCAGTAAATCTTGCCATTGCGATCTACTTCAGCATCAAGGCGTTCAGCTAAAGCGTTAACAACTGAGGCACCAACACCGTGGAGACCACCGGAAGCTGCATATGACCCGCCACCAAATTTTCCGCCAGCATGTAGCTTTGTTAGAACTACTTCAACACCAGTTAGGCCAGTCTTAGGTTCTTTATCAACTGGAATACCTCGACCATCGTCGTGAACTTCAACGGAGCCATCTGATTCGAGGTTGATATCAATTTTTTTACAATAACCAGCGAGTGATTCATCAACTGCGTTATCGATAATTTCCCAGAGACAGTGCATTAAGCCGCGTGAATCAGTGGAACCGATATACATACCTGGGCGCTTACGAACTGCGTCGAGGCCCTCTAATACGGCTAAATCTTTGGCGGTATAGGAATCTTGCACGCCTTCTTCATTAGTAGCCACGGGGGTGAAGATTATCTGCGACCTGCGATTTCACCCGTTAAGCGCGCCGAATGGGTCTCAAATAGTGAATTTATCGCTCAATTTTCAGTAAATTAACAGGTAAATGTCGAATTTTTATTTATTTTAACAAGCGGGGAATAACCAAGGTGTGGTTTGCTGTTCCCCTAGATGAAGTAGTCACCGAGAACGACTAGTCGTTTACCGAATGGAGAGAACATGACCGATCAGCTAATCCTCGAAACAACCCCTCTTAATGCGGTTGATCGTTGCGATCGCTGTGGTGCCCAGGCTTATGTGCGCGCGGTTTTGTTATCTGGTGGCGAACTCTTGTTCTGTGGTCACCACGGCAAGGAATACGCTGAAAAGCTAAAGCAAGTTTCAGCGAAGATTCAAGATGAGACCGACAAATTAGTCGACGTCTCTTCTAACTAATTTCTTTTAATACTAAAAAGAAATTTTCGATTTAATCTAGATAATCGCGCAGTACTTGGCTGCGTGATGGGTGGCGTAATTTAGACATCGTCTTTGATTCGATCTGACGAATACGTTCGCGAGTTACCCCGTAAACCTTTCCGATTTCATCAAGTGTCTTTGGTTGGCCATCTGTTAATCCAAAGCGCATCGCAACAACACCGGCTTCACGTTCTGACAATGTGTCTAGAACTGAATGCAGTTGTTCTTGTAGCAGCGTGAATGAAACCGCATCAGCTGGAACTACAGCTTCAGAGTCTTCAATCAAATCACCGAATTCTGAATCGCCTTCTTCGCCAAGAGGCGTGTGAAGTGAGATTGGTTCGCGGCCATACTTTTGAACTTCGACTACCTTTTCAGGGGTCATATCAAGTTCTTTAGCTAGCTCTTCAGGGGTAGGTTCGCGGCCCAGGTCTTGCAACATCTGGCGCTGAACACGTGCCAACTTGTTAATAACTTCAACCATGTGAACCGGAATACGAATAGTACGAGCTTGGTCAGCCATCGCACGAGTAATCGCCTGACGGATCCACCAAGTTGCATAGGTCGAGAACTTATAACCCTTGGTGTAGTCGAACTTTTCTACCGCACGAATCAAGCCTAGGTTTCCCTCTTGAATGAGATCAAGGAATAACATGCCGCGGCCGGTGTAACGTTTTGCCAGAGACACAACCAGACGCAAGTTAGCTTCAAGTAAGTGATTCTTCGCGCGCTTGCCATCTTCGACAATCCACTCGAGTTCACGCTTTAGCTTCTTATCTAATTTCTTTTCGTGAAGCAGCATCTCGCCGGCAAATAAACCAGCTTCGATACGTGTTGCTAGTTCTACTTCGAGTTCAGCGTTTAGCAGCGCCACGCGGCCAATCTGCTTTAGGTAATCCTTTACCGGGTCAGCAGTTGCGCCAGCAGTCATGACTGTCTGCGCAGGGGCGTCGTCTTCTTCAGAGGCCTTTAGCGTAAAGGCATTCTCTTCGTTACCAATGGCTGAATCATCAGTTAGATCAACAACGCGAGGTTGGTTGCCCTTCTCTTCTGCCTCAGTATCAATGATTTCAGTAGCTTCGGCAATTAAAGTTTCAACATCTTCTAATTCAACTTCTTCAAGTTCAACTTCTTCGCCATCAACTTTTACTACTGCAACTTTGCCGCCGGCTGCTGGCTTTTCAACCGCTGCTGGTGCTTCCTTAACAACTGGTGCTGGAGGTGGCGCAATTAGCGCAAGTTCAGTTTTCTTTAACATGCGGAATGGTGAACCCAGACCAGCTTTGCGAAGCTTCTCAGTTGCTAATTCAACCTGGGGTCCAAGTGCTTTAGCTTCATCAACTAAATCCTTGTCGGCTTTCTTAGGAATACGATTTAGTGAAGTTACGCCACGTGCTTCAAGTTCGTTTTGAACTTCTTTAAACCGTATCGCCAGATCGCGGGCTTGAACAATCTGGCTAACATCTTTGGCAGTTAAATCTTTTTTAAGTTCAATTTTCTTTACTGGCGCTGCCTTTTTAACTGGCGCAGCCTTTTTAGCAACAGCTTTCTTTACTGGTGCGGCTTTTTTAGCAGGAGCTGCCTTCTTAACTGGTGCGGCTTTCTTGGCAACCGCCTTCTTAACCGGCGCAGCTTTCTTAGCAGGTGCCGCCTTTTTCGCAACTGGCTTAGCTGGCGCTGCTTTCTTTGCTGCACCTTTTTTAACTGGAGCTGCTTTTGTTTCAGGTGATGCCAACTTCTTCACCTTGTTTTTGAGCGCACTAAATACAGCCACAGCAGTCCTTTGTTTGATTCGCACCCCGATTTTAACTTTTCGGTCGCGAAGGCGATGGCTATATTATAATTTGTCCACAGGGGTAAATGCACATCCAAAAGCCCTAATTTGCCGCTTTTCGCGGTTTATTTCTTAAATCAGTTGGCTTTATTTAAGATTCCTCGAATTACATCGCCGACAGCATCAACTTCGACTAGAAATCCGTCGTGGCCAAAGGGTGAAGAAATCTCAACCACAGGTTGAGCCGTAGGCGTAAGTTCGGCGATTTCAGCCTGTAATCGCGGGGTAAAGAGGCGATCGGTATCAATTGAGACCACTGTTACCGGGATCTTGATGGTGCCCAACGCCTTATCCACGCCCCCGCGCTCTCGCCCAATATCGTGGGAGCTCATGGCATCAGTCAAAATTATGTAGGTATTTGGGTCAAAGCGATGAGCCAACTTATTAGCTTGATGATCAAGGTATGACTCAACTGCATATCGACCGGTGTCATCGCCCTGCATTTGGCGACCAAAGCGAACATCCATTTCAGATTCAGTTCGGTAAGTCAGATGCGCGATACGACGGGCGATACCCATGCCTTCGTAGGGCCCCTGCTCTTGGTCGTAGTAATCACCACCATTGAAATATTGATCGCTCTTGATTGCTCGAATCTGAATTGAGTGAGTTCCGATTTGATCACCGGTTGCAACAGCGCTTGATCCAATCGTGCAGATCGCCTCAACTCGTTCAGGTAACTGAACCGCCCATTCCAGTGAACGCATTCCACCGAGTGATGGACCAACTGCTAATTTAAATTTCGCAATTCCAAGGGCATCGCTGAACTTAACTTCAGCTGCAACCATGTCGCGCACTGTTAGATATGGAAACCGAGAACCCCAACGTTTTCCATCGGGTGCAAGTGAAGACGGACCAGTACTTCCTTGGCACCCACCAATTACATTTGGGCAGACCACAAAAAATTTATTGGTATCAAAAGGCAATCCAGGGCCAACCATTTGCGGCCACCAACCTGGAACATCAGACCAACCAGTCATTGCGTGGTTTACTAAAATTACATTGTCGCGTGCTTCATTAAGTGTGCCCCAAGTTTGATAAGCGATGGTGATGTCAGGTAAAACTTCGCCTGACTCAAGTGTTAAATCGCCGATCTTGATAAATTTACGATCACCGGGATCATCACCTTCGAGCCATGCGCCGGTAACAAGGTGTCGGTGCTTCGCCGAATCGTTTTCTGAAGTTGCCATTAATAATCCTTAACGCACTTGCTCTAGCCAGTTAAGACTAGAACCAGGTCGTCACCCGGAGCACCCCGCCGCGGTGGAGGGTTGCCGTCTAGTAAGCCGGGGCTAGTACCTAGAACTCGTGACCTGGGTAAATTGTAACTCGCGGCGCTTGCAACTGCGAACCCTTTTGTCTCAGTTAATTAGTCTCAAATATCGCGGTTTTCACCTTCGGATGTAACTGTTCGCGCATCTGGATAAAGGCTGCAGCTGGCCAGCCTGCGCTGAAGACTCGTCGAAGTAACAAGGCCAGTGAGTATCCGGGGTTATCAATCAGTGCGCGATCGAGTGCTTTATGCGCCAAAGCACCTTGGCCAGATTCATAGGCAACAGCTGCAAAAATTGAAGCTATCGGTGCGACATAACCAACTGGCGCGATACGCAATAACTCTTTCCACATTGTCCAATAAGCCTCAATAGTTTCAGCGTTATGAATACCGAGTGCGTAATCGCGCACTTGAATATCAGATAAGCGACCAATAACTTGCGCGACTAAGTCAGGGTCGCTACTGCCGCGATCAGCTTCATAAAGCAGCCCAAGATCAACAATGGCTGTTGCGCCATCGCGTTGTTTCTCATTTAAATCTGGCGAATCTTCATGCACAAAATAACTTTCAACTTGAGCAATGAATTCAACGCCAATATTAGGAAGAGCAGCAATTGAATCAGCTAATTTAGAAACATCAATAAATGGCAATGTGTGTCCTGCCATTACTTGTTCAGCTGCCACTCTGGAACTATCAAAATCTGGCAATACATTGCCTTCAGGTGGACAACAAGAAATGTCTCGGCAAATAACTGAGCGCCAGCAGTTGCCAATTACTTCAATTGATTCACGAATCGCAATTGAATTCTTGGCTAGCGATATCGACAGATTGCTTAGTACTTCAGTGCCAGATTGGTATAGCTCAGGACCGCCACTTGGCACATAAGCCAACATGAGTGCTGCATCGGCTCCATCGAGTTTTAAGTGATGTGCCAATAAATCATAAGCATCGCTATTCTCAGCTCTTGGATAATCAACACGCATAGCCATCGAGACTTGATCACCCTTGATGGCCACTAAAACCAGCGAATCACTTGGGTGATAGCCGATCAGAAATGGAATTGCAGCTAATAGGTCGTGCGGAGAAGTAAGTGTTGTCATGTCTTTGAACCTAAATCAACTTACCGACGGATTTCCAGAATTAACCAATTGCTGTGGATGGCTAAAACATGAAGCGAGTTGGCGCAATAACGACAGTTATAACGGCAAAAACTGTGGTCTTGATGGTTCCAGTTATTGCTCGAGTGGTGCCGTTGTGGGTCCAGTGACCGTTCCAGCTCTGTACCAAAATAATTGGATAGATGCCAGGATTCTTATAAGTATGTTTGATTTTGCCATTTGGGTATGGCCCGCCGGCATCTTTGGTACTTAAGAAAGTTCCATCACCAAAACTCCAAACAAATCCTGGTCGCAATAAAACGTCGACCACTTCGCCCACCACGGTTACGCGAGTTGCAAACTGAGTTGGTAAATCACTCCAAAAATAGATCGGCACATTTACAAGTGGTTCGGCTTCAGGTTGATAGGCAATGCCACCGGTTGGCAGTAATTTAATCAAGCGATCATTTAAGGAAACCGAGTTGGTTGCTTTTGGTTTAACGGTTGGTTTAAGAGTTGGTTTAAGAGTTGGTTTAAGAGTTGGTTTAACGGTTGGTTTAATGCGTGGTTTATATGTGCGCTTCGGGGTTGGCTTTGGGGTTGGCGGTTTTATGGTGCGCGGCTTTGCCTTTGCTTTCGGGCCACTGCCTTTCTTTCCTTCAATAATGATCTGACCATCTTGGGTATAAACATCGATGCAGGCAGCAGCTACGCAGTCGGCAGCACTAGCCGTGCTAAAGGGTAGGAGCGCGATTACAGGCAGGATAAGCGTTAGTAGTAAGCAGATAATTAGTTTTCGCATCCGAGCAGGCTAGGTTCCATGATCAGGCTAGATCCACGCAGCCTGCAAAAGTGTGGATGATGTGAGAGCCTAGAACTGTGGCGATACGCGATGGTGATGGTTGGGTCGAATGTGACTGCGGTAATCGCCATTGGGGAAAGCATGGCGCAGCTGGCTTACTGTTAATTCGCGATCAACATCTGTTGTTACAGCATCGTGCGCCGTGGGTACATAACGGTGACACCTGGGGGGTTCCGGGTGGTGCGCGTGATTCGCATGAAACCATAATTGAAGCAGCAGTTCGTGAGGCAGTGGAAGAAACTGGAATTGACCCCGCATTTATTCAACCTATTACGACATTTTCTGATCTTCATGGAAACTGGCGCTATGACACTGTTTTGGCATCTGCTACCTCAGAGTTAGTAGCCCGTGAATTAAATGATGAATCTCATGAAGTGCGCTGGGTTCATTGGCAAGAAGTTACCCAGTTAGATTTACATCCGAGTTTTGCGAAAACTTGGCCGCAAGTTTTAGAAATCCTTAATGATCTGATCGCACCAGTTTAATTCGCTCTCTGGCACATGTGCCACCAAGATTATGGTCTTGCCAGCTTTTGCTTCTGCCTTAAGTAGCTCGATTATTCGTTTGGTACTTTCCACATCTTGCGCAGCCAGTGGTTCATCTAACAATAGAACTGGCGCATCGACTGCAATTGCTAATGCGATAGCCACGCGCTGTTTTTCGCCACCAGATAGCTGAGTGACTTTTCGATCAACCAGATCATTGATTGCTAGTTTGGCAATTGCGGCATTTTCGCTAGCAAGTGTTGAGCCGGCAGAGCGCGCCATGGCTAGCACTTCTTGAACTGTGAAAGCTAAATTAAAGAGCGGTTGCTGCAGGACCACACTTCGTAGCCTTGCCAGATCAGAAATTGAATAGTTTTGTATCTCTTTCTCAGCTACTTTAACTATCCCGTTTGCTAACGGCAGATCACCCGCAATAGCAGCCAGCAATGTGCTCTTGCCGCAACCATTTGGACCAATGATTGCAGTGATTGTGCCCGCTTTAAATTCAGCGCTAAAGCCCTTAATGACGGGGTTATCGCCGCGAGAAACTGAGATTGAGTTAATTGAAATCATGACTGGCTCCAACTGCTCTGGCGATTACGCACCAAAAGCGCCAGAATCGGTGCGCCAATAAGTGCGGTAAAGAGCCCAACGTTTAGTTCATTCGGAGCAGCAATAGTGCGAGCTAAAGTATCGGCAACCAACAAAATAGTGGCCCCTAGTAAAGCGCTCTGCACAATTAGTGGCCGATGTTTTGGCCCGCCGACTAACCGCGCAATATGTGGGGCCGCTAATCCCAAGAAAGAAATTGTGCCCACAGTGCTAACTGCAGCTCCAATTAATATCGCCAAGGCAATTAACGCAATTCGGCGAACTTTGCGTGGATCAATGCCTAGATGTTTCGCTGTGGCATCGCCCAATGAAAGTAAATCTAACCTCGGTGCGATCCAGAGAGCGATCACAATTCCAGTTACTGTAAAAATCAATAGTGGAAGTAAGTCGCTTGAATTCGTTAAGGCCAGTGAGCCAAAACTCCAAAACGAAATTGATCTCGCATCTGACCGTGAGATCGCCGTAGTAAGAATTCCTACAACCGCCGAGATAGTGGCAGAGAATGCCAGCCCGATTATTACTAAATTAAGTGGTGAAACGCTGCGGTCAAGAGTGGCAAAGCGCAGCGTCAGAAGTGTTGCCAGTAACGCACCAATAGCAGCAATCACCATGGCTGCGATTGAACCAATTACAACAATGTTCGCCAGTACCCCAATAACTACAGCTAATGCAGCACCTGCTGAAGTTCCTAAAATTGCGGGCTCGGCTAACGGGTTATTGGTAGCACCCTGTGCGAGTGCGCCAGCGACTCCGAGTGCTGCTCCAACTATCAGGGCCGTAATTACGCGAGGGATTCGAATCTGCCAAAGTATCTCTGCCGCACTGGTATTCGCGCCCGGGTTAAATAGTGCTGACACCAAGCCATCTATCTGAGCAGCGCCAACGCTAAGCGAAACAGCCACCATCGCGAATAGGAAAGCCACGTTCATGTTCAAGAAAACGTTGCGACTACGCACTTTTTATCGCTCCGAAGGCAGTGGCCAATTCGCTGATTAATGAGGGAGTTCTTGGCCCGAAACTTAAAAGTAGCGAGTCATCAACAGCCACAATCTGACGGTTTTTTCCGGCTGGTGTCTGCGCGATGCCAGGTAGTTCAACGAGACCCGACACTCCCCCCACAGATTCAAGGCCACCAATCATTACTAAAATCAAATCTGGATTTAGTTGCGCCATGGTTTCAGCCGTTAGCGGTGTGAAGGGCTTGCTTAACTTTTGGGCCCCCACATCAGTTGCACCCGTTGCCTCTATCAGATAGTCAGCGCCAGATCCTTTTCCGCCAACCAAATAAATCGAACTGGTTCCGCGCAAATAGAGAAAGGCAATCTTTAGTTCTTTACCTGCGGCGTTTGCTTCAACCAGATTTCCAGTTATTGATTCGGTAAGCGCACTTTTTAATCGAATTGCACTCTGAGGCGCACCGAGAGCAGTTCCGATCTGTTCAATTTTGCTAACTAATTCTGCCAAGTTCCAACTTTGCGAGATGCTAACTATTTGAATTCCAGCTTTTTCTAATTTAGCAACAGCGCTGCTTGGACCAGTTGCATCATCAATAATTACTAGAGTCGGTTGCAACGCAATAATTGTCTCTGGAATTACTTGGTGTCCGGAGGTTACAATTGGCACATCGGTTAATTCTGTGATGGTGCTAGCAATATCTCGACCAACTAAATTTTCTTCATATCCCATCGCCGCAATCAGTTCAGCAGCGCCATTTGCCAACGCCACAACTCGCGCGTCAGGCAATTTCTCAACTGGTGTCACGGAAACACTTGTTACATCTGACTTCGTAATTACTTTTTCAGATTGTGATTGGCTCTGAGTGCATGCTGTGAGCAAGAAAATCGGCACAAGTGTGAGCGCCATTACTTTTAGAATTGGCACTCGACGCATTGCGACATTGTGTCAAAAATTCACCCGACAGATACGAATGTTTTGTCGGCTAACCTTTCACAGCTCGAGCACTACGGTATGGGTATGCGAAAAACGCTGATTTTGAGCCTGATTTTAACGATAGCGCTGCCGCAAAACTCGTACGCCGCCAGTAAATCAATTACTGGTTCAGTTGGGCAAACTCTGAGCGCGTCGGCCACTTCGGTTTCTAATAACTCATTCATTACCGTAACTGGAAGACGTTTTGACGAAAGTGTGGGTATTTATCTGGCGATCTGCGTGATTCCAAAGAAAGGTCTGTCACCAAGCCCATGTGGAGGTGGCGTTAACAAGGCTGGCGTTGGCGAAGGTTCATTTTGGATTTCTTCTAACCCGCCACCATACGGAATTGGATTAGCCGATCCATTCAAACCAGGTGGTCGGTTTAGCTACAAGATTCGAGTTGCTAAGAAGATTGGAAAATTTGACTGCACAAAAGTTAAGTGTGCAGTCACAGTAAGAGCCGATCATTTAAGAAGTGATGATAGAAGTTATGACCTTTATTTACCGATTACTTTCAAATAGGAGATCCAAGTGAAAAGAATAGTTCTAGCAGTGGTAGTCGTCGCAGGTCTATTGGCAGCCCCAACGCCGGCTAGCGCGCAAGCTAAAGTCATAGGCGGACCACTAACCGAGTTATCAGCTGCGCCAACAATTAATTTGAGTATCACTGGGTTTCCAACTAAAGCTGGACTTTATTTTCAACAATGCGCTGCCCCAACTGGTCCAACGCGTCCGACCACTTGTAATGATGCTGCCCAACTCTGGATCTCAACCGAGCGGGGCGCTAGCTTCGCACCCACTGCGAACATCATCTTTAAGCCAACGGCAAGCTTTAAGACTAGTGCTGGCGAAGAGATTGATTGCCGTAAAGCCTCCTGCGGTATCTTCATACGATACGACCGTAACAACGGTGCAGATTTAAGTGAAGATAACTTCATTGCCCTTACTTTTAGAAGTGACGACAACACGCCAACCTTATTTAGTGATGAAATTACTGCCTCAATCGGTGGCGTTACGTTGAGCCAAAGAAACCCAATTACGATGGCTTATCGAGCTCCAGGGCTACTACTAGCAAGTGCCAAATCAGGTGCGGTATTGACCTATAAGTCATCTGTATCTGCTTGTTCTTTGGTTGATGGGGTAATTACCGCGCTTAAAGGAACTGGAGCTTGCAATATCAGCGTGAGCTCACCTGGCAACGCAACCTATGGGCCAATTGAAGCTCAATTCCCGATTTATTTGAAGCCGGGTAATGATGGAATTCTAAGCAAGGCGTATCCGACTTCGCTCAAGATTAGCAAGAGTGCAGTTCTAAAAAGCGATAGTTTGTTTGGCGAAAAGCTTAACTTTAAATCAAAGAGCAAGGCTTGCCGAGTTACGGGAAGCAAAGTCATAGCGCTAAAGAAAGGTACTTGCTTGATTTCGATAACTGGACCAAGTGTGGCTAATCTTTTTGCTGGCGTTAAAACGACCCACAAAATTAAGATTCAATAAGAGTTCTTAAACCCGCAATACAAAAGGCTGTGGTCTTCGAGATTTCGGTATCTGCGCTATTGCCGTTTTCAATTCGCTTAGTTGCTGCATCAGTTAGCGACTGAATCATGCTTAAGGCATAGTTCAAATCGCGCACACCAATTTGCGTTAGCGCCGATGACAATGGAGCTAAAAGCGCACGGTGCGCGGCCCCGATTTCAGCGCTGCGATTAACTGGTAACGATGTGGCGCTGAGTGCTTTTGCTAACAAGTGGCGACCATCGGCGATGTATTGCAGGGCTGAGTTGATCCAGTTAGCAACTGCATCTTCAGGAACTTTTGCTGGCTCAACCGCCTGCACCAAAATTTCGGTAAAAGCGTTTAGTTCTTCAATAATCAAATCAGCTACTAGTTCGGCGCTGCTGCCGAAATACTCATATACCGAAGTTCGAGCTAAACCTGCTCTTTGCGCCACTGCTGAAACGGTAATTGCTTCGCTGCCAGATTCCAGCGCGATAGCCGCGGCAGCGCTAATTAGCTCACTGCGGCGCCATTCACGTTGCTGCACCAAACTCATAGTGTTTATCCGAGGCATAGGCCAATCTTTACATTTCTTGGGCTAATCGGCGCAGTGAATCTCGCACCACAGCTGGGTCGGTAGTGCGCCAGAGTGGTGGCATCGAGTTCAAAAGCACACTTCCATAGCGTTTATTGACGATGCGCGAATCAAGGATCGCCACTACCCCGCGATCGGCTTCAGAACGGATCAAGCGGCCTGTGCCCTGTGCCAACAGAAGCGCTGCCCGTGGCATTGAGACCTGCATGAATCCGCTACCGCCTGATTTATCTGCTTGGGCTGCACGAGCCGCCATCACAGGTTCATCTGGGCGAGGGAAAGGGATGCGATCAATAACAACTAACGAGCAAGCTCGGCCCGGCACATCGACGCCTTGCCACAACGACATCGTGCCTAACAAAATAGAAGTTTCATCACTAGCAAACTTCTCAACTAGCGGGCCAACTGAGTCACCACGTTTTTGAGTAATGATCTTTATCGGAAGTTCAGCTAACACTTTACGCAAATGCGCATCTGCCGCCTCTACCCCGCGCCAAGAACTAAAGAGCGCCAAAGTGCGACCACCGGCAGCATCAATTAATTCACCTAGCTCATCTAAAACTTCTTGGCTCAAACCATCGCGGCCTGGTTCGGGTAAGTGTTTTGGTAAATACAAAACGCCTTGATTAGCAAAATCAAATGGTGAGCCCACGTCGAGCATCTGCACATTTGCTGGATCAATCTCATCTTTGGCCACTTCAGTATCGGCGTCGCCACCAACTAGGAAGCCAATTGATTTTGCCATCGCATCAAATGAGTTACCCACTGTCAGTGTGGCCGAAGTGGCAATCACTGGCGTCTTCGTTAAGAGATTTGAACGCAAGACTTCAGAGACTGAAAGAGGGGCTAAATAAAGAGTTGAGAAAGTTGGTTCATACCAAAGCACTTGATTGTTGCTCTGCTTTAACAGCTTGCCGCAGGTAGTTGAGATCTCATTGACCGCACCTTTAACTCGAGCGCGTTCAGCAATCGTGTCAGAGTCAACAATTTCTTCATCGACGGCAATTAATTGAGTAATCGCTTTGGCCGCCTCTAAAACCTTACGAATCGGGGCTTCTAGCGATGACGGAATATCTTCTAACCGTCCACTCTTAGTAAAATCACCACGCACATCTTGGCCGTAATCAGTCATCGCATCATGGAAATCATCGGCCACTTTTACGAAAGTATCAGCCAGTTTGCCCGGTAGATGTTTACGGGCCATTGCCGCAGCTCTAATAACTCGGGCTGAAGTTAGCTCTTCAGTAACTGCTTGTGTAGTGCGATCCATGAACTCGTGGGCTTCATCGAGAATCACGGCATCTCGCTCAGGCAAAATCGGATGCGAATCAACAATTTCAATTGCGAGCAAGGTGTGATTAGTAATGACCACATCGGCAGTTTGCGCTTTTGCTTTGGCTTTAGCCGCAAAACATTGTGCGCCATAAGCACAGACATCAGCACCGACGCATTCGCGACCCGATAACGAATTGGCTAACCAAACTCGGCGATCAACCTCAGGGGCATCATCACGATCGCCACTTACGCCTGGCGTTTTGGCCCAAGCAGTTAAGCGATTGGCATCTTTACCTAAACTAGAAATCTCGAGAAGTACTTCACCATCGGGGTCGGCAGTTTCGGAATTCATCTTCTGCAAACAAACATAGTTGCCTACGCCTTTATAGACGGCATAAGAAATCTCTCGACCAAGTGCTTTTTCAAGTGCTGGCACAACTGCGGGCAGATCGCGTTCAACTAACTGTCGCTGCAGTGCAAGCGTGGCTGTGGCAACTAAAACTTTTCGACCATGAACTAAAGCGGGCACTAAGTAAGCAAGTGATTTTCCAGTGCCCGTACCTGCTTGCACCATTAAATGGTGTTGATCGCTAAGCGCATTTGCGACAGCTTCGGCCATCTCGATCTGACCTTCGCGAGTTTGCCCACCTATTGCCGCAACGGCAGCCTCAAGAGCTTTTCGAGTTTGGGTAGACAAGGCGCTGCTCACAAGGTAAACCTTAACTACTTTGTCGGATCGCGCATTCAGGACACAATTAACAAGGATTGCCGTGCCAGTTAAATGTGAGTTACTGGGTCACTTGACCTAATTTCTGGCTTTAGCAATTTTCTCATCTTATGAAATAGCCAGCAAAAATAGATAACAAAATGTAATGCCCCAGTAGCTAGAAAAATTAGATCAATCTATGAGTCTGGTACTAAACTCAAACTAGGCAAGTTGATATCTGATTTTTCTAGGAGATTTAATGTCAAGGAAGTCTTCACTAAAGAGATCACTTATCTCCATACTTATTCTTGCTCTGGTTCTTCCGATTTCAACAAATCCTGCTAACGCTGCTGGCGAAATCAATATCGGTGTGATCACATCGACAACAGGGCTGCTTAAGGCGCAAGGTGAGGCATATATCGATGGCCTTGAGTGGGGTCTTAAGCACCTCACCAATGGAAAGAATTCCATCTATGGACAAAAGATCGTCATCACCAAGAGAGATGACGGCGCAGACCCTATAACCGCAACAGCTGCATTTAAAGAATTGGTAGGCAAAGGTACAAATATCATCGTTGGGACTGCATCATCGCCAGTTGGACTAACTCTTGCACCACTTGCAGCGCAGAACAAAGTTTTATACATCTCAGGACTAGCAAAAAATGATTACATAACAACCCCAGCAAATAAATATGTTTTTCGATCAGGAAATACTTCGCAACAAGATGTCGCGCCACTTACAAAGTTAAATCCTATGCGGGGCAAGAAATTTACGCTTTTTGTTGAGGATAATTCTTTTGGCCTCGGAAGTCTGATTGCGGCAAAAGCTTTCCTAGTTCCAAAAGGCGCGATCATCGAAGAAGTTAAGATTCCAGCCGCGACTGTAGATTTCACCTCGTTTTCCAAAAGAGCAGCGGAATTAAAGGGTGATTACATCTTTGTTGCTTGGTCTAATACTTCTACGGCTAGTGCTTTATTTACTTCACTTGCTCAGCAAGGTGCCTACGCAAACGCTCGCCTAATTACTGCCCTTCCTGGCGTTGATATGTACGAAACATATGGAGCTCTGCTTGATGGCGTAAATGCGACTCTGATTAGTAGCTACTTTCCGGGTGTAGTTAAGAATAAATTAGCGACAAAGCTTGCGGCTGACTTTGCCAAGGCTGGCAAGCCTCATGACCTATATACATATAACGGTGTTAACGCCGCACAAATGATCATGGCGGCAGTTAAAGGAAACTCAAATTTAGACGTGGAAAAGATGATTGCTAATCTCGAGAAATTTAGCTTTGTTGGTCTAACTGGCCTTAATAAGGTTAATAAGTTAAACCACACTTTAATTCAGTCCATGTTCCTGGTGAGGCTAAACAAACTTAACGGCCGCTACGCGCCTTCTTTAGTAAGCACCCATTACAACGTAACCGTCTGATCTAGCTATTTTTGGGCAAAGAAAAACCCCCGCGAACCGGATAACCCGCGAAGGTAGTTTCTTTAATGCCGATAGTTTATAGGCTTTTAAACCCTAAACCTTTCATTTAGATGAGCGTGTCTTATGAGCAACCTGAGGTATTGCCACAGCCTTCGCAGACGTAGCAGGCACCTGAAGCGCGCATCTTCACACCGCAAGTCATACATAGCGGAGCATCTGAAGCCACACCTGTGATTGCTTCCATTAGTTCAGTCGAAGAGTTGTATGTGCGTGGTGCTTCTTCGATCTTCACATCTTGAACCTTGGCTACTGGAGCCGCTGGCGCAGCTGGTGCCGCAGGAGCTGCTGATTGAGACAGGGTCTCAGTTACAGCTGCGACATCAGGTGAGTATTCACCAGTTTCTAGGGCGCGTGTGCGCTCTGCTGATGTGTAGAGACCCATTGCGCTACGAGTTTCAAATGGCAAGTAATCAAGGGCTAGACGACGGAAGATGTAATCCATCATTGATTGCGCCATACGAATATCTTGATCATCAGTCATACCAGCTGGCTCGAAGCGCAAGTTAGTGAACTTCTCGACGAAGGTCTCTAGCGGTACGCCGTATTGCAGGCCAATTGATACTGCGATTGAGAAGGCATCCATTACACCGGCAAGTGTTGAACCTTGCTTGCCTAGCTTTAGGAATACCTCGCCAAGTGCGCCATCGGCATATGCACCTGAGGTCATGTAACCCTCAGCGCCGCCAACAGCAAATGATGTTGTAGTTGATGGGCGTGACTTAGGAAGACGCTTGCGAACTGCAGCTGTTGGAGCTGCTGATTCAACTTCAACATCCTTCTTCTTTGCCTTGCCATCTGAAAGTGGTTGACCAACTTTGCAGTTATCGCGATATACAGCCAGAGCCTTAATACCTAACTTCCAGCTCTCGTAGTAAACCTCTTCAACTTCTTCAACAGTTGCATCCTCTGGCAGGTTAACGGTCTTTGAGATCGCACCTGATAGGAATGGCTGGCAAGCAGCCATCATGCGAACGTGGCCCATTGGCGCGATTGAACGTGCACCTAGTGCGCAATCGAATACGTCGTAGTGCTCAAGCTTTAGGCCAGGAGCATCAATGACGTGACCGTTATTCGCAATGAATTCAACGATTGCTTCGATTGTTTCTTCAGCGTAACCAAGCTTCTTAAGCGCAGCTGGCACAGTCTGGTTAACAATCTGCATTGAACCGCCGCCAACTAGCTTCTTGAACTTAACTAGTGAGAAGTCAGGTTCGATACCAGTTGTATCGCAATCCATCATTAGGCCGATTGTGCCGGTTGGAGCAAGCACAGAGATCTGTGCGTTACGCCAGCCATTTTTATCGCCAGTTGAAAGGCAAGCATCCCAAGCCTTGTTTGCTTCGGCCCAAACATCTTTATCAAGCGTTGTCATTGACTTAGCTGAAGATGATGCGCTTGCGTGCTTGCGCATTACGCGAGCATGTGGCTTAGCGTTCTGTGCGAAACCATCGTATGGACCAACAATGCCAGCTAGTTCAGCTGAACGCTTGTAAGTAACACCTGACATTAGCGATGTGATCGCACCAGCAAGGGCTCGGCCGCCTTCGGAGTCATAAGCAAGACCTGATGCCATAAGTAGTGCGCCAAGGTTTGCGTATCCGATTCCAAGCTGACGGTAGGCACGAGTTGTGTCACCAATTGCTTGTGTTGGGAAATCTGCGAAACAGATTGAGATATCCATAGCAGTGATGATTACTTCAGCTGCGCGAGCAAATGTCTTCGCATCGAATGAACCATCGGCCTTTAGGAACTTCATCAAGTTAAGTGATGCCAAGTTACAAGATGAGTTATCTAGTGACATGTATTCAGAACAAGGGTTTGATGCATTGATGCGACCGGTCTCAGGATTGGTGTGCCAATCATTGATGGTGTCGTCATATTGAATTCCTGGATCAGCACATGCCCAAGCAGCTTCGGCCATCTTGCGGAATAGTGCGCGAGCATCAACTGTTTCGATGATTTCGCCAGTTGAGCGAGCCTTTAGACCAAAGCCGGTGCCGTTCTCGTATGCGCGCATGAATTCATCACTAACACGAACTGAGTTATTTGCATTCTGGTATTGAACAGAGATGATGTCTTTGCCACCGAGGTCCATGTCGAAGCCAGCATCGCGAAGTGCGCGAATCTTGTCTTCTTCAGCAACCTTGGTCTCAATGAACTCTTCGATATCTGGATGATCAACATCTAGAACAACCATCTTGGCCGCACGACGTGTTGCGCCACCTGACTTGATTGTTCCGGCAGATGCATCAGCACCACGCATAAATGAAACTGGGCCAGAGGCTGTGCCACCTGACTTAAGCAATTCCTTTGATGAACGAATACGTGAAAGGTTTAGACCGGCACCTGAACCGCCTTTGAAGATCATTCCTTCTTCGCGGTACCAGTTAAGGATTGAATCCATGGTGTCATCAACTGACAAGATGAAACATGCTGATACTTGCTGTGGCGCGTTTGTACCCACGTTGAACCAGACTGGAGAGTTAAAGCTAAAGACCTGGTGTAGCAACATGTAGGTAAGTTCGTGCTCAAAGATTTCAGCATCTTTATCTGTATTGAAATAACCGTTTTCTTTTCCAGCCTTGGTATAGGTAAGAACGACGCGATCGATTACCTGTTTCAAGGACCATTCACGGTTTTCAGCGCCAACTGCGCCACGGAAATACTTTGTTGTAACAATCATTGACGCGTTAACTGACCAAAAGTCAGGGTATTCAACGCCACGTTGTTCAAATACTGCTTCGCCAGTTTTCCAGTTGGTCTGGACCACATCGCGGCGCTCCCAAGTTACTTGGTCATAAGGGTGCGTGCCTTCGGTGGTGTAAATGCGTTCGATCGTTAGGCCCTTCCCAGGCTTTACTTTCGCTGCTACTCGGTTGATAACCGTATCTGACATGTGAATCTCCAGTTTCTTATTTCGCGTCGTTTTTTAAAAATCAGTTCTGCTGAATCTAAATGATTGCTATGAGCCCTGATTTATAATGCTTTTAAAGCTATTAAATTGTTATTTAGTTTTTTGCCGTACGGGAAGGTGTAGTTGAAGTTATTTCGCTGCGGAATTAACTTCGACTACGTTTTTTACTAGGGAATTATTTGAAGCTGGGGTTGAAGGAGCCGCGCGGAGAAGTGCGATCTCACCTTCAAAATCTTCAAGGGAGGAAAAACTACGGTATACCGAAGCAAACCGTAAGTAGGCAACCTCATCGAGTTCGCGAAGTGGCGCCAAAATAGCTAAACCAACTTCTTGAGCTTCGATTTCGGCTTGACCAGTAGCACGCAAGGTTTCTTCAACCCGCATTGCTAGCAGAGCAAGATCATCGTTATTTACTGGGCGGCCCTGGCAGGCCTTTGATACGCCGGCGATAACTTTCTCGCGGCTAAATGGCTCAGAGGCGCCAGATCGCTTAACAATGTTAAGCAAGGTGGTCTCTTGGGTAGTAAAGCGAGCGCCGCATTCAGTGCATTCGCGACGACGGCGGATTTGAGCGCCATCTTCAGCTGGGCGAGAGTCGACTACGCGGGAATCGTCATGTCGGCAGAATGGGCAGATCATGCGGCGTGTCTCCTTTCGAATGCTGCGATTTTTCAAATTTAGGTGTAATGGGCTTTCCTGAGAAAACCCATAAGTAGGGGGTAAAACCACTACTAATGGAACTATATCTCATTTGGACCACTACATCTAGTGGTAACTATAAGTTAGGACTTTAGGGTTTTGCGGGATGCGCCTCATGCTGGGCTCAGTCCGCGTGTCGCTAGGTCTCGCTCAGGGCTGCTGAGCCTGCCTGAGCCCCAATAAGCGGGGCTAGCGGTGGCCTAAGGTCAGATTATTTAACTGGGATGCGAAGCTTTTGACCAGCTTCAACATCAACACCGCTTAGTGAATTTGCAGAAGCAATCTCAGCAACTAGTGACTGAACATCGCCACCATCGGCCATTTGTGAAGCAAGTGACCAAAGTGTTTCACCGGCAGCAACTGTTACAACAACGTAAGAGTTAGCAGCGCTAGAACCATTGATTTTGGCTGCTGATAGAGGATCACCAGCACTTGCACCAGCATCACCAGCACCAGCCTTCATCGCAAAACCAGCACCTAGAACTATCGAGAGAGAAAGAACCAAGAGCGTGCGCGCTAAACGACCACGACGGGTTAAGCCCGCGGACGGACGGTCGAAGTTATATGTGCCAGCGGGGAAGGTTGCTGTGCTCATGGTCTTACTCCTTCAAGTTGTAGGTACTGCTTCTATTCGAACACTTGTTCGTATATGTCATAGTAAACACCCCTCCACTGACAAAAAGCAACCCGAAAGCGAACAAATGTTCGACATTCTCGAAAATATGTTCTACTCTTAACCCATGAGCGAAAAATCCAATGTTTCCGAGCTTCCAGATACCCCTGGCCCACACGGCCTGACCGGGCGCCAGCTAAAGATCCTCGAAGCGATCAAGACTGCCGTTGAGACCCAGGGCTATCCCCCAACAATGCGCGAACTAGGCGTTGCTGCCGGGTTAACCTCAACGGCCAGTGTTTCCTACCAGCTTGAGTCCCTCGAGAAAAAAGGCTTCATCCGCCGCGACGCCACCCGTGGTCGCGCCATCGAAGTTCTGATGCCAGATGAAAAGAGCGCAGAGAATTCAACCCCCGTAGATAAGACCAAGTACATCCCGCTAGTTGGTCGCATCGCAGCTGGTGGCCCAATTACGGCCGAACAAGAGATCGAAGAGACTTTCCCACTACCTGAGTCCTTAGTTGGTAGCGGTGAGCTCTTCATGCTTCGCGTAGTCGGAGAATCAATGATCGATGCTGCAATCTGCGACGGAGACTATGTAGTAATCCGCTCTCAAAAGGATTGCAACAATGGCGAAATCGTTGCTGCCATGATCGATGGCGAAGCAACCGTTAAAACATTCTCACGCAAGAACGGCCAGATCTGGCTGCTACCTGCCAACGACAACTTCGCACCTATCGATGGAAATAATTGCGAGATCCTGGGCAAGGTAACAGCTGTGATGCGGAGTGTTAGGTAGTTCTAACTAGCTTTCGTTGTCAGTTATCTGAACTTCGATGTCGTTCTCATTGATACCAAGGCGCTTTCGCTCTTCCATAACAATTACTTTTGCCATTGATTCTTCGGATGCATCTTTGGCGCCATCTGCTTGATTAGCTAAATCGCTGTCCCGTGCGTAGTCATCAAATTCACTTTGTTTATAGGCAAGCATTGCGAGCATCTGTTCATCAACGCTTTCGGGCAGGATCAATCGATGCACTTGCACTTTACGCACTTGCCCCATGCGATGCGCTCTGGCAATCGCTTGCACCTCTAGAGATGGCTTAATTTGTGGCTCACATAAGATCACCACGGATGCGGCCTGGATGTTAAGGCCAGTTCCTGCGGCCTGAATCTGTCCAACCAAAGCTAATGGAATTGGTGTTACTACCTGGAGCTCGAGGACTCAGCAGTACAACGGGGCGGTGTCACTGGATGCTTTCTGTGTGAAGATCTTGGATTGCCAGTATGAATACGAGGGCGAGAAGACTTGGTGGGATTATTCTTAGATGAGTCTTTTCAACAGTTTCAATTCGTAGATTCTAAAAGGTTCCAAAAACGACTTCAACAAGTGCGTCTGACAAATCCATATCAGCTACATCACTTACTGTAAGAATAGTTGAGCCATCGCCACAAAATTGCGATTCGCTTCCTATCTCTATATGCCCTGTAGTCGAGTTATTTGAATAGAGATAAATAAACCTTCCCGAACTGCGCCAAACCCTACTTATATAATCAACTTCTCCCACAAGTTGGCTCGCAATTGTGTCAAGATCATCTGGGTCAACATCCTGGCACCAGCCAACTCCACCCCAGCCAGACAAAGTGACACTCTCTGAAGAATTATAAGGATTGCTCCACGTATGACTATTACCTGAACCGCATCCGTTGTCTTCTAGCAAGTTCCAGCTAGGCGGAATCAGAAAATTTAGTTCTTGGATTACCTCTGGATAGCTACTTCCACAACTATTCAAAGCAGAATTGATTGTTGAACGATTTAAATACATGTCTTCTAATCCAGTGTCTGAGCCCGCACTTGGATCTTCGCTCGGTGTTGATTGGTTTTGAGTAACTTCTGATGCTGAATTCTGCGCGCTTCCAACTTTGAGATAGTCTGGAAATTCTCTACATCCACCTAGCGCCGAAAGTATTTGTAGTCCGAGTAAATCACCCTTTCCTAGAGAGGTGCTGTAATAAACATTCGCGTCCATTATTTGGTTTGTACCGTCTTTCGGGTGACCTAGGCCAAGAACGTGGCCCATTTCATGCATAATTAAATTGATTTTCGACTCACGACTCATCTCCAACCAAAACTCTTTATTAACCCAAACAGTTCCATCAGTTGTGACCTCAGAGTTAAACCTAGGCTTATTTGTATATTCCGTAGTTCCCGCCCCGCCCAATCCAGCGACATCTTGCTTTGTTTCAGCTTGAGCTTCTCGTAAATCTTTTGACTCTTGCATACTTGTGAAATCAATTAAGACCGAACCTGGAAAGACTTTTCTGTCACTATCTTTCGTGAATCCCTTAAAGTTAAATGTCCTACCTGCGCCATTGCCAAGATTCGACAAAGCTGTCTGCACAATTGCGATATCAGCCGAACTGGCATAGTTCTGTCTAATGAAATAATCAATCGGCCCACAGCCCTTGAAAAAGACCGGAATACCATTTTTTGAATAAGCCATAAACTTAAACTGCAGTTGGTCTTCTTTAAAATCTTTTGAAAATTCCTGCTGAAAACCTAATTTAAGATAAATCGAGTCTTTAAGTGATGCTGGTGCCGCATCAAAAATAAGATAAGCACCGATGGGAACAAATATCATGACTGCTAATATCTTCTTGACATTTAGCTTTTTGCGAAACTTAACCCCACTTGGGGATGAATGAAAGAATCTCTTTCTGCTCGTGACTCGATCTTGGGGCGCCGGAGAATAAAGAGTTTCATTCTCGAAAGTCTCAGTGGTCAGAGGCTCATCTTGAATATTTCCCAGTTCTTGCTTACTCACGGTAGAGAGCGACTCCTGGCCACAATGCGGGCAAAAGCGGGTTTTAGATTTTGATATCTCACCACACTTTGGATTAGTACAAATTGGCATTGAGGGAATAACCCTTTCTTTGACCTGAGCAACTTTGCCTACTTTACTAAGTAAATCAAGCTTTCCGTCGAAACAAGTCTAAATTGGATGTCTGTTGAATTTAAATGACCAAGAAAAGGAATAATGACAGTTGCGATCTAATCCAAAAAGAAGTTCAGAAATATCTAACAATTGGGTGCGAAAATGGAACTAGATCTAGGCCACTTTCTTTACTTCGCTTGCTTGGATACTGTCCGTTTCCACAAACTTCACTCGGAATAAAACATTTTTTGGTAGCTTTTTAGTAAAGCTAATTTTATAGCTTCCAGATTGACTACTATAGGTATCCCCTAGAGATAGCCACTTTGTTGAATTCTTGAGTTGATAATCAATCCTCACTGAGCCCCTCAACCCGACCACTCCGTACTTCTCAGAGATGCCCGTAACCTTTCCGGAAATGCTGATTTTTGAGCCACTACGCTTTAGTGAACTTAAGACCAGAGTACTTTTACCCTTCTTAACATTCACAGAAGATACAAAAGTTTTCTCGAGTCTGCTGTTTGACGGACCATTGTCATAACTGGTGAAAACTCCATCGATAATAAAGTTTCCTGTGCCGTCCAAATTTGGACAAATTTGTATTGTGCCTGTTGCTGGTCCGGTGCTTGTTCCCATTGCCCGTCCACTACTTCCAGTTGGTACTTGTCCACTCTTTCGCATAGTTATATCAACATACCAATCGCCCTGTTCGACGAAGGACTTCATATCAACATTGAATGAAGGATTAATACACTCGCCGCTAGCGTCAAACTCAACGTCGGGAAATTCAAAAGTGAAGGTGCCATGCTCGTTCGACACTTCGGTTTCAATTGCCGCCGCTGATTGAGTGATCAAGAGTGAACTGCTCAACAGAACCGCACTAACCGAGATGCCAACGAAGATTTTCCTTATGCCCGCGAGCTTTATTTGATTCATAGCGGAATTCTGGCATCTGGTTGCTGTCTTGAAAAGGGTGATTTTAAGAATAGACAGTTAGAATTTAACGCAGGGTTTTTATAGAATCCGAAGGAAAAAAGGAAAATCAGCCAAATCACGCTTTTGGCTAGCTCTCACCTCTTGTTCTTCTAGATCTTGTAGTTACTCTTGCAACATGGCTGACGAAAGTGAATCAATGACAAGCACTGATCAAGCAGGCATTGCCAAGAAAAGGTTTTCCGGCAAGCTCATAGCAATCATTGTGGGCGGGGTAACCCTTGTCATTGCGACCGTTGCCGTTTCGTTTGCGCTCTTATCTGGTGGAGGAAATCAGCCAGAAGATGTCTTGCCACGAGATACAGTCGCTATGGCGAAGATTGATTTGAATCCAAGAATTGGGCAACGAATTAACTTGGTGCGTTTCTTGTCTAAATTCCCAAAGACAATTGAGAACTTCAATGAAGAAGATCCAGTTGGATCAATCCTCGAACAAAGTGAAATAACTTCAGGTTTGGACTGGGAAGAGTTAAAGCCTTGGATAGGCAATCGCTATGCGGTTGCACTTGTCGAGAGTTCCGGCAATCTGAATCCAGTCCTGGCGATTTCAATAAAAGATGAATTAGAGATGAAGTACTTCTTCACGAAGAATTACCCAGATTTAAGTGTCGCAGTGATTTTAGATTATTTGCTGATTGCCGAAGACGAGTCTGTCCTTAAAGTGATTACCAGTGCGCCAACCCATTTGTCAGATAATGAGGACTATAAATCGGACATGGTTACCCTGGGCGGAGATCAAATCGCATCTGTATGGGTAAACTTAAAACCAATTACAAAAATAGCTGATAGTTCAATAAGAGAATTTCTCTATAACCAAGGAATTGAACAAAACTTAAGTGTTTTGCAGAATACAAATGGTCGTATAGCCATTGGAATGCATTTTACTCCCGACACTTTCGTGACTGATCTGATTACTGTAGATCTCAATGAGAAAGAAGTTAAAATTGAGGAGCAAAGTAATTCATTAGAACTACTTGGAGAGCTTCCCTCTGATCTACTTGGTGTTTTGAGTATCGATGGAATTGGAAAAGCGTTAAATGATTCACTTCTCAACGATTCGCTTGCCCGTGAAATTTTAGGAAACATCGGGATATCAGCCAAAGATCTGAGCGCAATTTTTGACGGACGATTTGCCTTACTTGCAGTAGATGGCAATCGAAAGAACTCTGATCCACTTTATTTGCTCCGAATTGAGCCGATAAATCCCGCTCAAGCTTTAAGTGCCATGCAGCGGATTTTGACTCAAAATGGATACAACCCATTCGAATTTGATTCGATCATCAAAGCCGACGGTAAATACATTTACTTAGCCATGGATGCAGAAACGCTTAAGCGCGGGATTAGCTCGTTGAAATCTGCGACTACCCCGCTGCGTGATGACGAAGGGTTTAAAAAAGCTCTCACTGAGCCAGGCAACGTATCCCTATTTGTAAACTTAAATCGCGTTCTGCCAAAATTTGATGTCGATGTAAAGCAGGCTCCGTTAGGTGCTTTGGGTATTTCTATAGGAGCTGATTCAAAGGAGTCGGGTGTTTCACGCACAAAGATAACTCTTTCACTTAAATCTAACTAACCAAGTTAGATAATTTAACTTTTACTAGGCTTATTACATGCGGCAGTTTGCTTTATTAGTATTGCGTAAGAGCTTACTTGCGCTGGCTCTTAATCACTCGGCGCTCATTTTCTATTTTACGAATTGCCACAGATTTGTCGCCCTTAGATTCCTACTATGAGAAACACAGATTCGAATAAGTTTGTGGCGGCTTTGGCCATTATTGCGACTCCATTGGCGTTGGGTGCCTTCATTTTGGCGTGGGCTCCGGCGGGTCAATTTGCGGCTGAGAATCCCAAACATGATGGGTATGTGCAGCCGCACAGTATTAGTGACTAGGTTGGTTTTATCTCAGGTAGCTAATTTCCCCCACGCTAGCAGGCGAGAAAATGCAGTGCCCATTTCAATACCAATCTCTTTTTCATTGTTAACTAGGGCTTTTGAGTATTTCGTGCAATTTGAACTAAAGCAGTAAACGATTCAAGCCTTAGCCTTAGGGATGCTAACCAGATTAATGTGAACAGCAGCAGCAGGGCAATCATTAACAACATTGCAGAAAAAATAGGCAACGTTGTGTTCTGGTTAAATGCTATCCATAAAACTGCGACAGCACACAAAAACACAATCATACCAACTACAAAAAGTGCTACACGATAAGTAAAAGAAGCCAATTTTCTAGTCGTGTATTTATTGAACGATGTGTCTAAAAGACCTTCAAAGATTGATGGGTCGTAGTTATCTTTAATTTCCCTATGGTCTTCAGTCGACTTTCTCTGGGAAACAAAATTGTCGCTTCCTCGTTCATCATTTTTGTGACTAAACGAACTGCCTCCACAATATTCGCACTCTAAAGCATAGAAATCATTTGCTGGGGCTTTGCAATTGTCACAATATTTCTTGGATGCCATAGTCAAATTCTACTTTACTAATCTATTAATAATGAGAAAAATATGAGATTTTCGACATCTAAGGATTGCAGATAGACCACGGTGACTTGCTGAGCGAGTTTAAACAAGCTAAGTAAGGGCAGTTTGGTAAGGTTGAGCGTAAGTGAGGAATGCCTAACCCACTCTTAACCACCAAGTTAAAGTTGTTAGCTCTTAAGCTCAGTCAACTTCTTCTCGACCTCTGGATAGTCGGGGTTATCAACCAGAATCTTTTCGAGATCCTTAATGCCCATGGCCTTCTTGCCCATTAAGGCATAGGTAGTTCCGCGCTCGAATAAGGCTCAATGCGTCAACGTAAAACAACTAGAAAGCATCAACAAAATACTGCGCGATCTTGCCGTAGTAGGTCTGCTCATCCATTTTCATAACGCTCTGTATTGCTTCTTCCCAAGTGGATCCTTTGGCTATCAATTCCAAGAAGTTATGCATCTCTTCAATCGAATAGTTCATATAGGTCCATTCGAGTGCAAACCAACCAAGTGAATAACCGAGTTCATTCTGAAAGCAAAAGTCGCCTTGCGTCTTAAGATTGTTAAGGACGCCAAGCCACTCCTCTTTAGTATAGGAAGCACCTTTTGGATAGACCTTTAACAAACGGCTGATCTCAAAATTTCTATATCCCGATGGCTCACCCATTGCCGCAATCGGCACGCCGAAGAGATTTGCTTGACCTTCCATGAACCAACAGGCAACCGTATTTGTTTTCGAAGTTTGGTAATTATCGGCAACCAACTGGGCTTGATAATTATGCACGGTCTCGTGGTGCACTGTTAATGGAGTCGGCGCAATTTTGTAGTTGCTGCCGATCATGTTGTATTGGGCGAAGATTCCGCCGGCTTGAACGCCAGTTCCATAGCCGCAAAAAGAACTCGAAGAAACGTTGCAGTGACCCAAGATGCCAGTGTCTTTATTCCAAACATTCCAAGACCGACTTACCGGATTTGGGCCTTCGAAAATCGCAGTTGTTTCATACCAACAACTCCAGTCTTTCTCGCTCATCAATAGCCAATTAATCTTTGCCGAGGATTTATAGATCGTTGCCCAGAACGAATAGGCATCGATGTAGGCATTTTCGGTGATTGCCGCCATTGCCGGATCTACATTTGGGCAACGTACATAATTAAAACTTGGACTAATCTTCTTCTCAGCTGCGAGATATCGGTTATAGATATCTAAATTCATTTTCTCAAGTGCGGTAAGGGTTTTAGGGGCTGCACTTGAAGTTGGTGATGCCGTCGGCGCAGATTTTGGTGGTGGCGTTTGTGTGGCCTTAACCGTTACTTTCGCACCTTTATTCCACACGAGTTTATTGTTTTTCTTGATGCAGAAATACTTAGTGTTATTTTGAATGGCGATCTTTCCCAACTTTGGGCAAGTGGCACCGGCTTTGATTGTGGCTGCTGCATTTGAGAGGTTTACTGAAAGAGCAAGGCATCCAACCAAAATGGTTACGAGTATTCGCCTCATGGTTCGAGTCTACTAGGCATGGAACATATGGATAGAGAAATCACCTTCCAAAAGGTCGTTATCGAGCAAATCCCCAAAGTATTCATTAAAACTAAATCAACGGGTTCTGCGAACTACCGCCATTACTAAGCCGATAACAACGAGTAAAAAGCCGACCGGCAGAGTTAAGAACATTAACCAGATATATGCCCCGGTACCGCTGCTTTCATTCCACATTGAGCCACCTTGAAAGAGTGAGGTAACAAAAGCTAGAAGAATTGGCGAGAAGGCAAAGACCAAACCTATGCGGATGAACGGGAAACGCTTCATGGTTGGAGTCTAGGCGGCTTCGCAAGAATTGAGCTACAAGCGAAAAGACCACCCCCGAATTTCTCTAGGGGTGGTCTTTTTACGTTACAACCTAAAAGTCATCAATTACAAAAGTGATTGCAAAGCTTGCCATCTTAATCCTTGGCGCTTTCTGCCACTTTTCCATGAGAGTGTCAAAGCTCTTAGGATTTTTAAAGTAAGAATCATGTGTAGCGCCATATGCGGCACCTGACTTGTGATGAATAGCAAGGATCCACATGCCATCGATGTTTCCAGGACCCACTTCAGATAGAACTACTTTATCTACGCCTTCGCCGAGAAAGTAATCCTTCCATTCCTTTAGTCGTTCTAATTGCTGAGCACGTGTTGTTCCTTCAACTCCATTGATGATTCCTGTTTCAACTACATGTGCCATGTTCTCTCCTAGGTGTTATGGGGTTATGCCTTAGTTGCCATAACGTGAATGGTCTTAAGTAATGTAGACCTGTCAGAAGTGGCTGTATATAGAGGCAAAAGTTGATTCCCTCGTACCGCCCAGTAAAGATTTACAATTGCTTCTATGTCAGAACAGATCGATCAGTTCTTCCGCGCCGATGGCACTCTGGTAAGCATCCCCGTGAAGTCGAATAAGAAGATCGCAGTACTTCGCCACATTGCCCTAGAACTCTCTCCCAATACCAAATATCCGGAGAAGCAGCTCAATGAGATTATCGCGAAGTTCCACCCTGATACCGCGGCAATACGCAGACATATGATCGAGTACGGGATCCTAGAAAGAAATAGTGAGAGCGTTTATTGGGTGTCCGCTAGCTTTTAATTGTGAGAAGACTCAGAAAACTTATCTAGAGTTTGTTACAGTAAAAGACCACCCCCGCATATCGCAGGGTTGGTCTTTTAACTTTGTTTAGCGCTTAGCTACGTGGCTTATTTGTCGTCAGAACTAACCGGTGCACCAAGCTCTTTGAACTTGGCTTCCATCGTTGGATTCCCACGTGTTAGCTTCTTGATCGTTAGCTCATCGGCCTTATTGTTTGCTCGGCGTAGGTTTTCTTCCGAACCAAGTAGGGCTTCTTTAGTCTTTTGTAAGTGATCAATGGTCTTATCGATCTCGGCAATAGCAGTTGCGAACTTGTCAGCGGCTAAGCGATAGTTCTTTCCGAAGGCGGTCTTGAAAGTCTCTAACTCTTCTTCGAAGTTCGAAACATCGATATTTTGCTCTTTCATGCGAGCGAGCTCCTTCTTTGAGGAAACGGCTCCCTGTGCGGCATTACGAAGGATTGTGATGATTGGAATAAAGAACTGTGGGCGAACCACATACATCTTTGGATAGCGATGGGACATATCAACGATGCCAGAGTTATAAAGGTCGCTTTCAGGCTCAAGCAGTGAAACAAGAACGGCATACTCGCATCCTTTGGCGCTACGGTCTTTATCTAGTTCCTTTAAAAAATCTTCATTTTTTTTCTTAGTTGCCGTAGCGTCATTTTCATTCTTCATCTCAAACATAATTGAGACAGTCTCGATTTGATCATCAGTAAAATCTCTGAAAATGTAATCGCCTTTGCTGCCTTCTTTAACTTCGTTATCTTTCTCGAAGTAGGCATTTTGAAAGCCGGCTGCGCGAATGCGGTTGAATTCGGTTTCGCAGTGAATCTCAAGGGTCTCGCCCACCATCTTGGTTGAAAGCTTTGCCTTTAAGTCTTTGTAGTACTCAATTTGTTCATCTTTAGTTTTGAGTTCAAGTTGGTACTTGTCGTTAAGTGCGTTCTCTTGAATCTTTTGCTCGAATTCTTTTGACTTGAGGTCGTTAGCGAGTTTGTCGCGTTCTTTCTCAAGCTTGGCCGTTGCCTCAGTAACAGCGAGTTTGCTCGCTACAGCGCTCGCATCAAGGTCAGCCTTTAGCTTTGCGATCTCAGCATCTTTACTGGCCTTGGCTAGATCAAGTGCGCTCTTCTTATCAGCCTCTGCGAGTGAAAGGCGGTCGCTAATAGCTTTCTCGAACTCTTTATCGTGGACTTGCTTGAGAATCTCGGCATAGCCAGATCCATCAATTTTAAAAGCCTTGCCACAGCCAGGACAGGTGATATCGCTCATTTTTAACCTTTCGTTTTCTGGTTCGAATCATAAACATCTTTACTCTTCATTAATCATCTTTGCGAATTCGCCGAGATCCCAGGTGAGGCTGCGGTCGCCACTATTGAAATTCTTCTCGGTTGATGCAGTCATTACAAGGTCGGTTAGGTAAATCTTTTTACCCGGTTTAGCTGATGTTGAGATATTTATGTCAACTGGGGCTTCGACGCGATAGCCTTCGGCGCAATTTGGTTCGCACACGTTCTCTGAATAAATCGCAGTGGCTTTGGCTTCTGTTTTATCCCAGCTCTGCCACTTAATGTTGTAGACATACCAACCGCCATCGGCGCAGGTCAGATAGAAGGATTCAGGTAGCTGAACCGGAATCTCGCAGTTATATGTCCAGATATTGCTGGCCGGTAATTTGTTCGGGTTTGGATCTTCAAAAATTTCAGCAGGTTCTTCGCTCGCTGTTGGGGTTGGTGTGGCTGCTGCCGTTAGCGCTGAATTTGGTTGGATTTGGGTTGGCTGATCATCGCTTGATACCAGCCAGCCAATAAGTCCACCTAATAGAGCTGAAATCGCCAGGGAAACAGCGATGTTGCGATTAATCTTCACACTTCATCGTATCTTCAATAGTTGCGATACGACGCTTGATTTCATTGGCTTCAGCAACGCGACCCTTGATTACGAGGATATTTGCGATCTCTTTTTCAAGATCAATCGCTAGATCCCAGTCAGTCTCACAAGCATGCACATTCATGCTTAGTGCCTGGCGCAGATGATCTTCGGCTTCATCGAATTCACCTAGTAGAACTTTGGCGCAACCCAGGCGATAGCGAGCCCAAGTTTCAAGAGATGTATTCTGTGCAGATTGGGCAAAGTCCAAACACTTTTGGGCATGTGTTGTTGCTTCAACACCATTTTTTAATTCGATGTAAGCAACCGCTAAATACTCATCGCAGTAGTAGACCTTTGCAGGTTCTTTAGCTTTCTTTAAATAGTTACGGGCCGCTTTCATATGTGGCAGGGCATCTGAATACTTCTCTAGGCGGATCAAGGCGAAGCCGCAGTTGTAAGAATCAATACCCATTGTGAAATCTGTGGTGTCTGGATCAACTTCGACGATTGCGTTTTGGTGACACTGCAGAGACTTCTCATATTTACCGGCAGCAAAGTAAAAACGACCAGCATCGCGCATCATGTCAGCGGCTTCCATTGGATTATTCTCTTTAAGAATGTCCACTGCGTGCAGCGCTAGTTCGGCTGCTTCCTCATCGCGATCTAGTTTGCGCAGTGACCAAGTGATTCCTTCATAGACATGCATTAAAGCTGCAGTACTAGTTTCAGCACCTAACTTTTCATAAATCTCGCGAGCACTTTCGCAAAGCGCAAGAGATGCTTTGTGATCGCCGCGGTCATAGGCAAGGTGACTGAGTGCAACAAAAGTTTCGGCACGTTCGGTGCCCTGGGTATTTGGAATGCGCTGCCAGAGTTCTTTCTCGTCTTGCTTTTCGTTATCGGACACTGTTTTCCTTACATCTTGCTAGCTAGTAACGGTTAAATTACTTGCAGTCACTGACAAAAAAGTGGCTCTAAGTAGTGCTATTCGCTGCTTTTAGAGTCGATCGGTGACATGAACTGCGGGTTGCGGTAGTGGGGCTGCTGCGGGCCTGTAGTGCGATGGGCTTTGGATCTTCCCCTTTTTGGGGGAAGCGAAACCTAGCACAGGATTTTCGAACATGCGTTCGGAGTTCTAGGGGTTTCGGTAGGGGCGTGTCGGGTTCCTAGGCTCAAATCGGCGCTGGTGACCTGTGCTGATCGGACTTGGTTAGGCGCTAGCTCGGGTTTGCTTAAGCCAGCCGCAGTTCGCGCAGGTAATTTCTCACTGCAAAAGTCGCCTTCACATCATCGCGGTTATAGGAATCTAGCCATTCTCTAGCTTGTTGCCTTGTGGCATCGTCTAATTCTTTATTGATTGCAGCTTTGTATTTGATGAGCGAATTAGCTCCCCCAGCCATTTCAACAGACCAATCAAAGTTGGCTAACGGCGCTAAGTCTTTAATGGAATAAGACTTGGTGGGAAAGGCAACCTTCTGCGCCAGCGGATAGAGATCGACTAAGTAGTCGGCTTTAAAAATCTCTAACTCATTAAGTGTGGGAACACCGGGGCGGCCAGTAAAGCGGTTTGCATACTTTTTCCACCAGCTGTATTCATGTGGTGAGTAGTGGAAGATTTTGATTGTTTTGCCCGCAGATTCGGCCTTTTGAATTTCTTCCTGAAGTTTGTTCCACATGTTAGACATCACTTCAAATTCACCATCTTCGGTGTTTGAGTAATTTGAAAAAGTATCTATGACGGCAGTTTTCCAATCTTTGCTAACGGTTCGATCATGAATTCCGTAGCCATAAAGATATAGACGATCAACGCCGAGAGGTTCATCTAATTCGAGTTCACGAAGTGCTTCCATTGAGTTTTCTAAGTCAATATCAATTTCGATATCAGCTTCAGGAATTTCAAAAGGAGTTGAAGGGTCAAGTAGTTCAGGAACTTCGCTCTGCCAAACTCGAGCGCGAATTTGCGCCGTGACCATGGCATCATTTAGTGGTGTTTGCTCAACTAAGTCGTTGATACTTAGAATCTGTGGAAAATTCTTGGCAACAACTAAAGGCGTAACTCGGGCAAGAAGTGTTACATGCCCTTTTCCGCCATCAAATGCTTCCATTTCCTTTAGGCAAGTTGATTTGTATTTACATACTGTGCAGCCCATCTTGCCCGATGAGTTAACTGAAATAACGCCAGATTTCTTGGTTAAATCTTCATTTTCAATTTGTGACAGCCGCACTACATCGCGGGCTGCGGCATATTGCTGGTCATACTCACTTAAGAAAGACTCTTGGGCTTTGCCAGACCCAGTTACAACATCGCCAATACGTGCCCAGACGCAGTTATCTAGATCGCGGCCAATGATTCCGACCCAAAGATCGCCCCCATCAATTCCAATTGCTTGGAAATGTCTGGTGTAGTGGGCTAACTGGTGCAGGTCGTTGTAATCCAAGCGACCTTCAGCCCTTGCGTCTTGTGCGGGAAGAATATTTGAAATAGGCGAGGTAAAGATGAAATTAGATTTACTTTTCTCAATTGCTTTGTGGCTCTTTATATCAACTGGCGCCCAAGCACTTCTGCCATCAGATCTAACTCCCACTTTGATTATCAAATCTGGGCGACTTGATCGCTCTGTAGGTTTGAACTCAATGCCAAAAGCTTTCGCTAGTTCCTGCTCTGCCAAGTTTGCTATATAGCCACCAGCAATAATTGATGCTTCTGGATTTAGTAAAGCCTTGACGGTATCTGCCTCCATTTGATCATAACTCTTGCTTTGAGCAATTTTGATAATCGTTGGATTAGCGACTTCTAGTGCCTGTATTGCTTTGTTCTCATGCGAGAAGCCAAGGTTCTTGAACTCTTCAACTACCGGATCTGGTTCATCAGGTGTTAGACCTGGAAATGCATTAGGTGCATATTTCTTGTGGAGTAATTCGTGGCAATAGATCGCTGTGCGGGAATCAAGCCTCATGACTAAAGGGTATTGCCAAACATTGCCTAGTCAACGAATGCGCTGCACTATTTCTTCTTTGTGTAGCCCTTTGGGCAGACAGGTTTAACTGCAGTTACCTTCTTTGTGAGTTTTCCCTTGACGCAAGTAATTGTTGTTTTCTTTTTGGCAGCAGCGGCTTTGGCTTTGGCGGCGGCCAGAATCTTTGCCGCTTTAGCTTTCGCATCCGCCTCTTGCTTAGCCTTTAGTTCTGCAGCTGCTTTCTCAGTTGCGGCTTTGGCATCAGCTTCTTGCTTAGCCTTTAGTTCTGCAGCTGCTTTGGCATCTGCTTCCTGCTTAGCCTTTAGTTCTGCGGCTGCTTTGGCATCTGCTTCTTGCTTGGCCTTTAGTTCTGCAGCTGCCTTGGCATCTGCTTCTTGCTTGGCCTTTAGTTCTGCAGCTGCTTTGGCATCTGCTTCTTGCTTGGCCTTTAGTTCTGCGGCTGCCTTGGCATCTGCTTCTTGCTTGGCCTTTAGTTCTGCAGCTGCCTTGGCATCTGCTTCTTGCTTGGCCTTTAGTTCTGCGGCGGCTTTGGCATCTGCTTCTTGCTTGGCCTTTATTTCTGCGGCGGCTTTGGCATCTGCTTCTTGCTTGGCCTTTAGTTCTGCGGCGGCTGCGTCAGCTGCCTTATTCGCAGCATCAATGGCAGCATTTGTCGCATCAGTTGGACTAGTTGTTTTTGCAGGTTCCGGAGCAGGCGCTGGGTTTGTCAATCCGCATCTTGATGAGCAATTCGCGGTAATTTCAATATCTATTGGTTCAGTTGCATAGCCAGAGATTTGATAAGTGAGGTTATCAACTTGCTTTACTAGCCCTACCTTATTTTCTTTATACGAAATTACTGGGTCGAGGAATCTGACAGTTAGAGATACCGAACCAAAATTTGTTTGATCGCTAGCCGCATCTAGATTTGCTTTGTAGCGAAAAACAATATTGCTGCCTACAACACTGGCAGTGATATCGCCCGATTGAGCTAGCGCATCCTTGAGCGAACACTTGAGAATATATTTTGTTGAGTCTTCAATAAATGGAACGCCAAGGCAGAAATCGATTGGGTCCTCTGAGGCACTTGCTTCGCTATTAAGTGCCGCCAAATTAGGTATACCCGCTGCTTCGGCAAATGACTTATCTAGCGTGTAAGTCAGTTCTCCATTAAATCGCGCTGCAGAGTTCACGCTGATATCGCCTTTAACCTCAACGCAAGCTGACAATAAAAGCGCCAGTGAAACAATTAGGGCGCTCAGGCGGAATTTTCTCAAAATCATGGGGTAAGGGTATTCGCTTTGACTCAGTATTTTGTGTCTAGAATGCCGACATGACATTTACTTTGTATTCAACTTCTTGGTGTGGCCCGTGTAAGCGGCTAAAAGGACAACTGAGTGAGCTGGGAATTAGCTTTCAAGAGGTTAATATCGAGCAGTCCCCCGAGGCAGCTGCCCTGGTTGAATCACTAAACAATGGCAATCAGATGGTGCCGACTTTGGTCTTTTCAGATGGAACTTCCATGACTAATCCATCTGCGATGGCAGTTAAAGAGAAGCTCAGCGCGCTTTAGATCAACGCGTCCTACGTACCACCATCATTACTAAACCAATAAGAACTAGAAGCGAGCCAACTGGCAGAGTTAAGAACATAAGCCAGATATATCCCCCCGTACCGCTGCCCTCATCCCACATGGATCCACCTTGAAAGACTGAAGTGATGAAGGCAAGCAGGATCGGTGAGATCGCAAAGATCAAACCTGTTCTAATGAATGGGAAGCGCATCATAGAAAGAGTTTAAAGGGCTACATATAAAAGACCACCCCAGCAGTGCTGAGGTGGTCTTTTATATGTGTCAGAGATTAGTTACGTGGCTCGATCTGATGAATCGAGATTGAACCAGATAGTTCATAGCTTGTGATGACTAGTGCTTTACCTGAAGGTGACTTGTCCGCAGGAACGAAGACGATTCCTTCCGGTGACCAGTGCTTAACATCCTTTGCCGGAGTTGCCGTTGTAGGCAGCATCTGAAGCCACTCTTGAAAGACAGGCATACGTGGTTGGGTGATATCAAAAATTGCTAGCGCAGTCATTCGCTCTAGACCAAGGATTGCGATTCGACGATCGCCGACCATTCCAAGTGCAACACCTTCTGGTTCTGCACCCTTGTCGTCTGAGCGGTCTTGACCAACATAGTTCATCGTGCTCTTATCTTTAGAGTAAGAATGTGAACCATTGATATTTGCAACACCAAATGCCTTTATCTGAATCTGATCTAACAGTTCGCCACTATCCCAGATGGGCATTCCATTGCGATACATGGTCATTGAGTTTGAACCGCGTAGATGAATTGTGTCGATATCGCCATCGCCATCCTTATCGCCCATAGTTGGATTGACCTTTGCGCGACCTAGCTCAGCGCTACCTGACAGCGTGCTCCAGTTAGGAAAACGGCGGGTATCTACTTTGAGTGAAGCGGCACGAAGATCATCGTTTAGGCAGGTGTACTCGCGTGCATCGCCCTCATTGGCAGTGATGAAGTAGTTTCCTGAACCTATTTTGAAACCAGCAATCGCATCTGGCTGTGAAGCTCCAACTACATTTTGATAAGTACGAGGACCTGCACCAGAGTCTTTATCACTGGTGTCGCGAGCGACAGTAGCAATCTTAGATTCAAAGGCACGTGTGACGTTTTCAAAGGTGGCAGTTTCAATATTGAGTTTGCCAATTGCATTAGCCTCTTGAATGGTTACATAGGCAGTCATGTTATCTACGGCAGTAACAAATTCTGGTTCGAAATCCTTTGAGACGTTGTTTACAACTGAGGAGACTGCGATTCCTTTGGCTCTCATTTGCGCCACAGTGAATTTATCAAAGCCAGCAAATTTAACAACTGGCGCAGTTGGATCGGTTAGATCAACAACTGATACGCCACCGACTGGGTCTGACGCCTTTGTGTAATCTTTTTCTTCCTTCTCAGGAGTTGCTGGATCATCTTCGGCACAGACGAGTGAGGCCTCGATCGCAACAAGTGCTGTAGTGCCATTTGGCGCAAACGTTACTGAGTCCGGCAATACACCCAAAATATCTGTTGAACTTAAAACTTTTCCGTTGGTGTCAAAAACTACGATTTTTCCATTTGGCGTAGTTGGGACACCAGTTGCGGAGAAAGTTTCAGTTACTAGCACTGCGGCTACGACAACATCGCGGCCAGCAGCAACGCTTGTAACGTCATTGCCATAAGGTGCTAATGAAACTGAGCTAACCTTCTTTGGATTTGCTACATCTGAAATATCAAAAATGTCGATTGAGTTCTTGACACCGTTAGTCGCGAAAATTCGCTTTGAGCCGGCGTGGTAGGTAACGATCTCGTGGCTGCCCTCGCCATCGCCTGAAGCAATTGCTGAGATCTCGGTGACTTTAACGGTGGCTTCATTAGCCAGTGCTGGAAGTTGCCCAGCTGAAATTAGTGCGGCGGCAGTTAATGCTGTTATTGCAATTAGCGGAAATTTTTTCATAGGCGAAATATCGCGTAGGCACAATTTACGCACGGTAACTTACTGACAGATTTCTGGTGAACAACCGATTAAAGGTTTAATTCGATTTCTTGAGCTCTCTATAGAAATTCTCGTGCGGTCCAATCAGCAAGAGTTTTAACTTCTTGGCTGAAATAACTCGATAAGCCAACAGCCATTGCTTATCAACTAATTTAAATTTAAAGACAAATATGCCTTCTAGGTCTCCGACCTTTGGGTCACCGATTTCAGGCTCTAAGGCAATCGCTTTGACCGCTTTATCAAGGGATTTCTTTTGAATAGCATGAAGTTTTTTGATGGCTCGTTCAAAAGAAGGAGTTACCAGGATTTGCATCAATTAAAGCTGTACTCGTTAGTGGCTTCCTCGGCATCGGCGAGCAGAAGCTCACGGATCAACGAAAATGATAAGTCTGGGTTTTCCTCGGCGATTTGTGCGAGGCGGTAGTAGTACTCGATCTGTTTTGGAACAGAACGGTGTTCGGCAGCCGCAGTTCTTCGCGCTTTTTCAACTAAGTCATCGGAGAGTTTTACATTTGTGGCCATTCGGGACTCCTGTCCTGTCCCTAGAACCGTATCAGAACGACGGCACTTTAGGTAACTTTTAGGAACCTATGTGGATCAATTTGGTGCGAACACCCGCGAGCACTTTTGTGAGGTTAATTACGCAACACTTATGTTGCGTAATTATTGCCTTTGCCATAGGGTTTAGGCGTAAACATTTCCGATCGAGAGAAGAGCCATGTCGAATAAGTTCCGATTGGCCGCTTTAGCTGGCGCATCTGCACTATTTCTATCCTTATTAACTGGCTGCTCATCTAGTAACGAGCAGGCCCAAGATGTCACCGAGTTAACGGTTTACTCAGGTCGCTCTGAGGAATTTATCGCTCCATTTTTTGCGCAATGGGAAAGCGAATCTGGCATCAAGTTAAATGTCCGCTATGGCGATTCAGCTGAGTTGGCTGCTCAAATTTTGGAAGAAGGAAGCAACTCCCCTGCTGATCTATTTCTTTCCCAAGATGCTGGCTCCCTTGGCGCAGTTGCTGAGGCTGGGTTGTTTACCGAGCTAGGCGCAGAAGTTGCTTCAGCAATTCCGGCCAAATTTGTAGCAGTTAATCGCAACTGGGTTGGGGTCACAGGTCGCGCACGCGTCTTTGCTTATTCACCTGAGCGATTGAAAGTGTTGCCAAAGTCAGTTACAGATTTAACAAGTAGTGTTTACAAGAATCAACTTGGTATCGCGCCAACGAATGCTTCATTCCAGGCATTTTTAACCGCCTTGATCAATGCCAATGGTAAAGAATTTGCTAAGTCATGGCTTGAGGGACTGCAAGCAAACGGCGTGAAAATTTATCCGAAGAATAGCGCGATTGTAGAAGCAATTGATCGCGGCGAAATCTCGATCGGATTAGTTAATCACTATTACGTCTGGGAAGTCAGCGAAGCTCTTGGTCGTGAAGTCAGGGTAAATGTCGAATTCTTTGAGCCAGGCGATCTTGGAAATCTAATCAATGTCTCGGGAGCTGGGGTTATGGCTTCCAGTAAAAAGTATGCAGCTACGCAAGATCTGATTAACTATTTAACCTCGGTGGCGGTACAGCAAAAGTTTGTGACCGAGACACATGAATACTCCTTAATTGAAGGCGCTATCGCACCAGCTGATATGCCTGGCTTAGACCAGATCGGTGCGCCAACAGTTGATTTAAACTCACTAAAAGATATTAAGGTTACTCAAGACCTTTTGATTGAGGTTGGCCTGCTTTAACAATGCCTACAACAATTACAGAAGGCACTCGTACAGCACTGACCAAAGGCGCACGCAATCGGCGTGTAATCCGTGGCGTGCTAAACGGTACTGTCGCAATTGTTGTCGCTTTAGCGCTGATTCCCATCGTTTATCTATTGGTGCGCTCTAGCGAAAAGTCAGTCAATGAAATTGTCCAACTGCTGGTGCGCCCAAAGACGCTCGAAGTTCTACTAACCACATCGGCGTTGGTGTTTGGCGTTGTTTTTATTACGGTATCGCTAGGTGTTGCCCTGGCTTGCGGGCTGCACTTTGTTAGGTTGCCGATGCGCAGAATCTTGATTATCCCGGCAGTTTTGCCCCTTGCGATTCCATCTTATGTTTTTACCTACACCTGGATCGCTTTGGTTCCACAATTCTCCGGATTCCTCGCTGCAGTCTTTATCCTTTCAGTGACAACTCTGCCTTACGTTATTTTGGCAACGCTTTCGGGCTTGCGCACAGTAGATGGAGCACAGATAGAAGTAGCTAGATCACTTGGGTTATCAATTCCGCAAACATTTAGGCGCGTGGTATTTCCACAAGTCAAGGGACATATAAGTGCTGGAGCTTTGTTGGCCGCGCTCTACACAATAAGTGACTTCGGTGCGGTCTCACTGTTAAATGTTGAAACCCTGACCGTGACAATTCAGAATATGTATCGTGCTTCATACGATCGAAGTGCGGCTGCTGTTATTTCACTTGTACTAATCGCTTTTTCTACGTTCGTAGTTCTGGCCGATGAAAAGGCAAAGCAAAAAAGTCCCGAAGAGGGCATGGTAAAACTCTATTCAACTAAGAATTCACTTATCACTAGAGTTTGGTTGCGCGTTGCGGTTATCGCAGTCCTCGCTGCATTTTCTTTAGTTGCGGTCGTTATTCCATTTTTTGTATTGATCTCTCGGTTTATGAGTAATCGTGTTGCTATCCAATGGGGCGAACTGGCGAATACTTCGATTTCTACCATCTTGGTCGCAGCTTTCGGCGCTTTGATCGCACTCGTTCTATCAGCACCGCTTGGAATAGTTTTATCAGGTGCTAAAACCCGTACTGGTCGATATGCACAACGCATCATCACTATCGTCCATGGCTTACCCGGTGTCGTTATCGGATTAGCGTTAGTTTCAATTGGCTCAAAACTCGGTGCTCTGTATCAGACCACATTTTTACTGGCCTTTGCCTACGCCCTACTATTTCTGGCCAAAGCAGTTGCCAGCATGAGTTCATCTTTATCGCGAGTGCCAACAAATGTTAAAGATGTTGCCGCAACCCTCGGTATGAATCAGTGGCAAGTAATCAAAAAGGTTGTGACCCCGATTGCAGCACCAGGAATTGGGCTAGGAACTATCTTGGTATTTCTCACCGCCATGAAAGAGCTGCCTGCCACATTGATGCTGCGGCCAACTGGCTTTGACACCTTGGCAACACAGATTTGGTCGGCAGCGGCAATTAACCGATTTAACGAAGCTGCACCGTATGCATTAATCTTGGTTCTAATCGCGGCAGTTCCCACATTTTTAATTAGTCGCCCTGATAAATCAGATCGCACATATATTCAAGAGAATGCAAGGAGTCAAAAGTGAGCTCACTTGAGATCTCCCACCTCAAGGTAACTTTGGGGAAAAAGTTAATTCTCGACGATCTATCGTTTTCACTTGCCGAAGGTCAGATCGCGGCACTGCTTGGGCCATCAGGTTGTGGCAAAACTACGCTATTGCGCAGTATTGCGGGTTTGGTGCAGCCGACTCATGGCACTGTCCGCTTTGGAAGTAAGTTGGTTTCACTTTCTTCACTAGTGCTGCCGTCTCATAAACGAAAACTTGGTTATGTTCCGCAAGAAGGTGCTTTATTTCCGCATCTAAATGTAGCCGAGAACATTGCATTTGGGTTAGATCGCTCAACTTTTACCAAAGATAAGATTCGCCAGATCACTAAAGAGATGCTTGGGTTAATTGAACTGCAAGGTTTTGAAAACCGCATGCCCAGCCAACTTTCCGGTGGCCAGCAAACACGCGTTGCTCTAGCTCGCGCACTTGCCATAAAGCCCGCTCTAGTTTTATTAGATGAGCCATTTTCAGCACTCGATGCCGAACTGCGCGCAGATTTGCGCTCTGATGTAATTGATTTACTTCGGGCGCAAAATACAACTGCAATCTTGGTAACCCATGACCGCGAAGAGGCACTTGTCTCAGCCGATGTTGTCGCACTTATGCGCGATGGCAAGATCATTCAGCAAGGTTCACCTGAATCGGTTTACTCTGCTCCGATTTCACTGGAAACCGCAATTGGCACGGGCGATGCCTTGGTTCTAGATGCAACCAAGATGGCCGATGGTGGCACTGCTTACCTCTTTAACTCATTAGCCAATGGCACTGCAGTTGAAAAAGGGCACATAGTTATTCGTCCCGAAGAGATAAAAATTGACCGTGATATTTCAAAGGCAACTGCAATTGGCCTTATTGAGAAAATTGATTACTACGGTCACGACGCGATGATTACCGTTGATATATCTGGACAAGAATTAAAGGTTCGTATTCCTGGTCCATTTGATTTTGTCTTAGGCGAGAAAGTTTCGCTTCATCACGCAGGCCCAATTAGATTCTTTGCCAACGGAGTAAATATTTAGTTGTTCTTCACATATTCTGATGCGTGAGGAAAGCCATTGGCTTCAAGCTTTTCCGCAAGCTCAGCCTTTACAGCCTTTACAACTTTATGTGTACCGTCGCAGTTTTTCTCTTCATCTCTGGTGTAAGTACAGGTGCAAGCTCCCATGACAACTCTTTTCTTAAGTAAGTAGGGTGAAATCTTATCGGTCAGGATCAAATTCGGCACGCCTAGCCAGATCTTTGGTCTTGAAAAGTACAATTTGAGAGTGGGTAGCCCAATAAGGCAGCACTAAGAGTTCCTTAAAGTCGAAGGATCGTTGGTGGGGTCATAGATTGATTTTTCTGGATCAAGAAACTATAGCTTTCGACAGAAAGGGTCTGATCTTGAAGAATACAAACCATCATTTTGAGATTAGGTTTTAATCTAGTGTTTGCAAAAAAACGAAGAGAACATAAAATTTGGAATTGGTTTAAGTCGCATTTTCTAGTTATCTTCTTATCAATAATTTTTGTTTTCGTTGTAATGTTCTTGGTTGCTTACAACACCACTACTATTTCCGTTCAGAATAGTTACACCTCAAGTAAGACATCGCTGTTTAAGTACTCGAATGGAAGCGAAGTCGGGCGCGTTTATCGAGAAGACCGAGTCGAAATTCCTCTATTTCGGGTACCTCGTCACTTTCAAGAAGCAATCCTGGCGGCCGAGGATAGCTACTTCTATTCTCATAGTGGGGTTAACCCTGTATCTATAGTTAAAGCTCTCTTCAGGAACGCCACTTCAGATTCAACTCAAGGTGGCTCAACCATAACTCAGCAGTACGCGAAGATCGCCTACTTAAAACCTGAGCAGAATATTTCTAGAAAAGTTAAAGAGGTCTTTGTTTCTTTAAAGATAGAAGCTACCTACAGTAAATCAGAGATCCTTGAGAAATATATAAATGCTGTCTATTTTGGTCGAAACTCTTACGGAGTCGAAATGGCGGCACGTAAATATTTTGGAATAAGTGCAAGTGCGCTAAATCCAGCTCAGTCAATAGTGCTTGCAGCTCTTGTGCGATCCCCTGCAACTTACGATCCTGAGTTCAAGCCTGGCAATTTTACAAGACTAGTAATTCGATTTAATGGAATTAAAGTGAATATGGTCTCGAGAGGTTGGCTCACTGATGTTGAAGCGAGATCAATTGTTTTCCCTGAATTTTCAACAGAAAAAGTAGAAGAAATTAACTCCTCAAATCGTGGGCATTTAATTGCAGCCGTTAAGACCGAGCTCGCAGACTTAGGATTTAGCGAGGATCTTTTAACTATCGGTGGGTATCAAGTTGTCACTACGCTTGATCAGAACGCTCAGCAATATGCTGAATTAGCTGTCGAAAGACAGAGGCCTAAAGATGCTCCTAAAGATTTGCACATTGGCTTAGCATCCATCCGACCCGGAACAGGTGAGATAGTCGCACTCTACGGTGGCGAGAATTATTTAGATCGCCAATTAAACGATGCAACACAGGCAATTGCACAGGCTGGCTCTACTTTCAAAGTGTTTGCATTGATTGCCGCACTTGAAAGTGGATATTCATTGTCAACCGTATGGGATGGGCGTTCACCTCAAACATTTAGAACCAGCTCAGGTAACTATCCAGTTTCTAATTATGGAAATACCAGCTTTGGGCCAGTTTCGTTATACCGAGCAACTGCGAGTTCTATCAACACGGTCTATGTAAGGATCGGACTTAAAGTTGGTGCTGCACAAGTTGTCGATGCTGCAAGACGAGCTGGCATACCGTCAAATGTTCAAGTGCTTGCAACACCTTCGGTCGTGCTTGGCGTATCAAGCCCACGAGTAATTGACGTGGCATCTTCGTATGCAACTTTTGCAGCTAACGGAATCTATTCAAAACCATACCTGGTAAAAAAGGTGTTCAATGGCGAAGGCGAATTAATCTATGAAGCAAAAGATGAAAGTAAGCGAGTATTTTCAGAGAGAGTTATGGCTGATCTTAACTATGCACTCTCTGGCGTAATCCGTAATGGCACAGCACGTTCAGTCCTAGGTTCCTTTCCTCGCCCAATTGCTGGAAAAACTGGAACTTCTCAAGACAACGCATCTGCTTGGTTTACTGGTTACTCACCAGATTTAGCTACATCAGTTGCTTTCTTTCGCGATAGTCCTAAAGAGCAGTTAAGAGGAATTGGTGGTTTGAGTTCGGTTACTGGTGGATCATTTCCAGCACGCATCTGGAATGACTTCATGAGAGGTGCATTGGATCCGCTTCCCATCTCATACTTCGCTAAACCCGCCTATATTGGCGGAACGCGAAGTGTTTACGTAGATGTTGCTTCGCCAACTCCTACGCCAACTCCTACGCCAACTCCTACGCCAACTACACCAGAACCTACCCCGACACTCTTTAAGCCTAAGCCAGTCCCACTCAATACAAAAAAACCATTGCCTGGTTCATCAAGCAAGCCAATCCCAAATACTTCGACAAAACCCATTCCAGCCGAGAGTACTGGATCTGTGCCTAATTTTTCACCCAAGCCGATTCCTTAGTGATTTACCAATTTAGATAAAAGAAATAATCTTTCGATTTGGCAGCTGAGTTGTCGCGGACAACCAGAATTGGGTTGAGGTTATTAACTGTCTTTGGTAGCGCATATGCAATCCGCATAGTTGTTGGTTTATTGGCCGGTAGTGTTATTTCAATAGGCGAATTCTCATAAGTTAACCCTTGATCACTTTCAATGTATTTGCCATCAGAAAGAATCATGTAAAAAGTAAAATTCAGATCTAGGCCTTCAACAGTTTTACTCGTTAAATTGGTCAATATTAGATCAACACCTATCCATCTATTTGGGCTATCAGGATCTACAGAACCGGTCAAACCCTGACTAAAGACACATCCATCATTGAATATGTTCTCTCTGCAAACTTCAGCCCCGAACTCAAAGTTCACAGCGCCAGCTTGGAATTGAATTGTGTTGACTTTAAATTTATTTCCAGGAAGAACTGGGTTATAGATTGAGGCAAGGGCAGGCTTAACTGGAGTGGCAGCCCACTTATACTCAGTTACCTTTACGCAAGTTAATTTTGTCTTTCCCTTGACTACAGTTTTGCCAAGCGTTGTGCACTTAGAGCCAGCTGTCTCTGCACCTTGTGCTGGTTGCGCCAAAACTGACGCAAGGAGCATGATTGCCACTACGACTAACGATGATGGGCGATATTTAGCCTGAATGTGTTTATGCACGAAGTCCCCTTGAGATTTACGCACCAGATCAGGTACTTGGCATAATTTTAAATCATCATGAGGCAAATGCTTAGGACACGCGCAAGTTAGAGCACGATCGAAAGCAACTAAAGCTTTTGTGAAGAGCCGAGCTATCTGTGAATCGGTCAGGACTCGAAGTCTCCACCTCGACCAGTGATCTTTTTCTTGCTCTTTCCTGGTTTTTCGTAAGCGACCAAGAAAGCGGCAATGATCATGGTGAAGACTCCAATAACAAGAAACTTTTCCATTTAACTATCCGAGAACTGCCCAGACAACGAGTGCGAAGACGGCAAGACCTAGTCCAACCATTGCAATGGCTGATAGTGACAAGAGGCCACGCGAATCAGCAATCTTCTTAGATAACTCTGACGGCTTTTCTAACCTTTTGAGATCTACTAGAAGAATTTCGGCTTCGCGAATAGTTGCATACTGCGAAATGATCGCAAGAATTCCAGTTGCAGCAGCCACGCCAATAGTTAAATACTTAGTGGCATCATTAGCGGTTTCAAACTTACCGAAAGCTGCCAATACGAAAACAGCAATCAAAAGCAGAGTTGGTGCGATTTGAGCATTTATAACCTGTGAGCGCTTTGTGTTCCAAAGCTCCAATAAACCTTTTTCGTCCATGATCTCTCCCCCATTTTCGTTGCTTGAGCAACTGCGTAAATGGTAGGTCTGAACCTTGAACTTGGCGCGTTGAAACTGAAAACTTTAGGCATACTGAGCCTAGATTCTTATCTAATCTTCGATTTGCCTACTTGCCGCGGCGATTTACTTTTCTAGCCCTCGGCCAGACTCCCGTCGACCATAGCGCCCAGAGTACGAGTAAGGGTTGGAAAAGCAATCTAATTGCGCGAGCACGATCGGTGTCTAAGCCAAATGCATCAATTCCATTTACATATTGCGAAATGTTTCCAGGGAAAATTGCGATAAAGAAAAGCGCTGTAGCAATACCAACTTCTTTTCGATAACGCAATGAAGCAAGTGCTAAACCTAGAAGTATCTCAACCACCCCAGAAGCCAGTACAACAAAGTCGGCTGAAAGCGGAACCCAACCAGGGACTTGAGCCTGGAACTCGAGACGGCTAGTTGTTAGGTGTGAGATGCCGGCATAGATCAGTGCTGCGCCGAGCAAGACTTGCGTTGCTTTGCGAATTAGTTCCATAGTTCTAATAAGCCCACTTAATAATGTACTGCTGAAGTTCGGCATGCCAGGCATCTACATCCTTTGAGTAGATCTCTCGAATCACTGATTCATATGATGGGCGACAGATTCGATAAGGTTCTTGGCAGACCTCGCCGTCGCCAGGCATCTTGCTCTCTAGATATCTAAATGGCGCCAAAATATCGCCACTCTTGGCAACCATGTACTCAGCGGCTAGAAAGCCCCCGCTATATTCGCAGAGTGAATTCGAAGTAGCGAACATCAATAGATCCGTTAGCGGGACTTCGCCGCATTTTAGAGTTCTAAAATGTTGCAGAGCTAAATTTCGAACGGTTGAATAGGGAATATTCATATGTTTTGCATAGGCCATTGCACTATATAGAACAGTTGGGCCTTCGCGAAGCCAAGCTGGTAAGAAATTAAATGATTGGTGTCCAAATTTTTCGCCATAAGTTTGCTGGGCAAAGTGAGCGACTTCGCCAGCGGTTACTGATGCAATTCCGTATTTATCCCATTCATTTGGGTACTTCTCAAGAAAACCTTCTTTTGGATACCACTGTTGATACGCTTCAAAGAAAACAAATATGGTACTTGGCCGACAGTAGCCCGCACCCACTGATTTCACATCAAAGAACCTAGTATCTTTCGCCCAACAATTTGTCGGCAGCTTTGGCTGCAAACTTTCTAGGTCCCACCAAACATACCAATCGACGTTGCTGGAAAGTGGAGCACCCGCACCATCCAAAATTCGAGTGATCGCAGGCAACATTGCGGCATTATCGTTTGCCCAAGTGGTTCCCTTAACACGATCATTTACATTACTGGTAACAAACTGAGTTGCTGGCTTTCCTTTTTCCCACGCAATATCAACCAATTTCTCTACGGCTAAGGCTTCTTCTGAAGTCAGGGTTCCAAATATGTCTCTTAACCCTTTTGGTTTGGGGGCGATCATTTTGACACCCTTGCTCCAACGTAATTTTGTCCCAGTCTTTACACAGAAGTATTTGAAATCAGAAATGTTAATTGTTTTGCCAACTTTTCCGCATTCGCCACCAGGAATAACCTCTGCAGGTGAAATCGTATTTGTGTTTACGCCAGGTATAACTTCAACTGAACCTTTACCGCCGTGAGCCTGACCTATCTGTGGATAGATAATAGAAATAGAAGTCCAGGCAGCTAAAACTATTACTGCTAGCCAGGTTCGTAAGCTTCTCATGTCAAAAGTGTAGGTTAACTTTGTTGCTCTGGGAATATAAAGGGTGCCAGATTATTACTTTGCGAAATACAATTGGCCCCTCGAGACTAACCGTGGGGCCATTTGGTGTGCGTAGCCCTGGCGGGAATCGAACCCGCTACGTCCAACTCAGTCACGGTGGCACTCTATCCAGTGAGCTACAGAGCTACGCAGGCGAAACATAGGGAATGAAACTAGATAGAAATTTGAATTGAAGAATTCCTGTGGATAGATAAAAACTGATACTGTTCTTTTACTTAGTCATGGTGGTGTTCACGAATTGTGAGCTTCGAAAACCCCGTTGTTAATAGCAGCGGGGTTTTTGCTTTTTTCTGTACTAGTGGAATGAGTGCTTCTATTTCGTGATTGAAAGATGAATCTGTTCGCCATCATGTAATTGTTGATCTGGCAGACCCTTTAGTACATGAACTTTTGCCTCGCCTACTACTACCCAATGGGTTTCGCCTGAACGCTTTACAATCGCAGTTAACTCATCGACGCCAATTAAAATCGCATCATCAGGAACATGCAGTAAAACCTTGGCAGCATTTTCAGGAATCCACTTAAAGAACTTATTAAAGTGTGGAATAACACGAATCTCAGGTAGCAGATTTAACCCAGCAGTTGGCGATTTCTTAAGCAAACGAAAGTTGGGAATCTGCGAGCTAAGCACCATCGCACCTGCGCTACATCCAGCTAGAGATGCGCCGGTATTCCAATTCTCAATCATGGCCGACCATAAGGGTGTATCAATGAGAGTTTCAGCGAGATGATGTGGGTCTCCCCCTGACATATACATCAGCCCGCTGCCCGCAACAGCATCAACATATTCTTGATTAAAAGCATCTTCGCGTGAGTAGATCGGTAGATAAGTACATTCAGCACCTAGAACATCTGCCTGTCGTTGGCCAAGTGATCGCCAGTATTCCAAACGATCTTCACTTTCACGGCCAGCTGCGGTTGGAATTTGTAAGTAGCGCGCGGCTTTACCATTTTTAACACCATCGGCAATTAGCGAGCCTTCGAAGTTCGACATGGCAGGTAGGTACTCACCTGAACCAACTAAAGCAAGCGAACCATTCATTTTACGAGTCTAGGCGAAACTAGCTTTATTGCACCAAGGTTCCAGCAAATATTTGCCAAGCCAACGCTGACTTAGCAACGAGAGAAAGAGTTATATAGGTCTTCTCGCCACGTAAGTATTGAGCCCATTTGCCGACTTTCTTGTACTGCAGATATTGCACAATGGCAAAAATGTTAAAGAGGACGAATAGTGAAAAGACGATTCCGTATACGAAAGCTGGTGCCGAGGCATCACCGATGCCCTTGATTGAAAAGACATAGAAAACCAAACCAACCCACGGAACTATTCCGGCGATGCAGCCGAAAATAAATGGTAGCCATCCGCCATTTCCTGGCGTCTCATATTTTTCCTGGAGCCAGCCAAAAAGAATCATCGATGCGTTAACGCCAAAGATGGCAATTATTGCCGCAACATCTGAGACACCCACGATTTGCGCAATCAGAACGATCATTACTGAGGAGCTAATTGAATATTCAACCCAGCGGAAATAATTCCGACTCTGGGCTAATCCGCTTTGATATCGATCAAAGAACTGAGGTGAGGCGACTAGGAAATGGAAGAATGCAGATAGACCAAGGAAAAGTGCCACGGTTAATCCAACTGGGGTATCGAGCAAAGTGATTGGCTCAGCAAATGTGCTACCGGGAGGACCGGTCATATACCTAGCCACGATTGGTAGCGTGAAATCATTAGCTAAGGCGATAACTGCGAACATTTGGACTAAGTGGAAAAAGCCTGCAATCAAGTTATAGCGGCGAATAGTTGATGAATTTATCTCTTTGCTCATGCCTTAATCGTCCCATGAAAGTTCTTAAACACTGATCTACTATTGCCTAATGTCACGCGTCGCTAAAGAAAAAAACGGTTTTTCGCCGAAAGTCTGCATTCGCTGTGGGTTGGAATTTGAATGGCGCAAGAAGTGGGCAAAGAACTGGCCTGAAGTTAAGTATTGCAGCGAGCGTTGTCGAGAAAACAAATGAAGCGCATCATCTATCTACCTTTTGATCATCTACATCGTAACTTTGGGGCTCTCAAAGGGGCGGACCCTAAGAACGATCTAATTGCCTTTGTCGAAAGCGCTCGCATGACAACGGGTCGCAACTGGCATAAAGAGCGACTTTTCTTCTTAATCTCTAGCGCGCGCCACTTTGCGCAATCACTTGAGGTTGAAGGTTTCACCGTTGAATATGTAAAAGCCGCCACAACAATTGATGGGCTCAAATCTATTCAGGCTAAGCATAAGAACCTGCCGATCAGTTGCGCCGAACCATCATCGTTTAGACAATTCGAAGCACTTAAAGAATTTGGGGTGGAATTTTTAGAGAACGATTTCTTCTTAACTCCTCGCCCACTCTTTAAAGCTTGGGCTGATTCTCAAAAAAGTTATTTAATGGAAAGTTTCTATCGCAAGCAACGTACTCGCCTAAATATTCTGATGTCTGGCTCAGAACCAGCAGGCGGTGCTTGGAATTTTGATAAAGAGAACCGGTTGCCTCCCCCAAAGAAGTATGAGGGCCCTAAGTATTTAGAACACAAGCGTGATGACATAGATGCCCAAGTGGCTAGCGAGCTCGGTCAAGTAATGACTACGACTTGGGCAACTACGCGACAGGGTGCGCTTGCTCAGTTGAAAAACTTTATTGATACCCACTTTGCTGAATTCGGACCCCTTGAAGATGCGATGACTACTGATAACTGGGCGCTACATCATTCACTTCTCTCGCCCTACTTAAACAATGGGCTTTTGCACCCGAATGAAGTGATAAGCGCTGCAGTCAAAGCATTTGATGGCGGTGGAGTACCGATCGAATCTGCTGAAGGCTTTATTCGCCAGATTATTGGTTGGCGCGAATATGTAAATGGCATGTATTGGTTCCTTGGTCCTGATTATCGCGAGAATAACCAGCTAACGGCTAGTCGTAAGCTACTGCCACTATTTAAAGACCCTAGCGCCACTCAAATGAATTGTTTGAAAGAAACTGTTACTGATATTCAAGAGCGAGCCTGGGTTCACCATATTCCGCGGCTTATGTTGCTTTCGAACCTAGCTTTAATCACCGGCACTAATCCGCAAGAATTTCTAGAGTGGATGCGTGAGGTGTTTATCGATGCCAGCGAATGGGTAATGGTTCCCAATGTAATTGGTATGGGTGTGCATGCCGATGGTGGTCAGATGATGACAAAACCATACGCAGCAGGTGGTGCCTACATTTCCAGAATGTCGAACTACTGCAAACCTTGCGTTTATAACCCCAAATTGCGCACTGGCGAAACAGCCTGCCCATTTACAACCTTGTACTGGGATTTCCTTGATCGGCACAAGGAGGCTTTTGCTAAGAATCACCGCATGAGCCAGCAAGTGTTTGGTCTAAATCGCTTGAGTGACCTGCCAGAGTTAAAGATCAGAGCGAAAGAAGTGCTTAAAGGCTTAGATGCAGGAAAGATTTAAACTTTAATCATGAGCGCAAAAATCTCACAAATTAGCGCTAAATTTGAGTTAGGTGTTTAAGGTATTGAATTCAATTCTAACTTTTTGATAAGTGGTCTAATTATTCACGAACATCACTTGTAAATAGAAAATTCATTTGCATTCTAGAAATAATTGAAAACTCATTGAGTAGGCCAGAAGTGAGTGTTAGAATTTGTAACAAGTTCAACTTAGCCGTATGTCTCTAAAATACTTTGCAGATAAGAAGGTGCTTACTATTAATAACATAGCCAACAACGATTTTGTAAATATTCCATCGTTAGTGCCGATCCCTGACATCATGCAATCAAAGAGAATTTTGGCTATTCAAGCGCACTATGACGATACTGATATCTCAGTGGGTGGCTTGATTTCTTTATTTACCCTCCAGGGCGCTGAGATTCTCTACGTTACAGCCACAGATGATCTGGCAGGAGTCGTCGATCTCGATCAAAGCAAAGAGAAAGCTGCACTTGCCTTAGATGAAGAATCTCAGAGGGCGATGGAGATTCTCGGCGTTTCAGGCTTGATAAAGTTGGGTCTTCCCGATGCTGGCGATTGGGATATACACGAACTGAGAAAATCTCTGATGTCTGTAATTCGGCAATACCAGCCAGATTGTGTACTAACTCTAGATCCTTGGTTAGGCACAGAAGCTCACAGCGATCACTATAAATCAGGATTTGCAGCAGTTGAAGCAAGTATTCTTTCATATGTTCCTGGAGTTGAAGACACTCATGTAACAATTCCCGACAAATTTATCTCTTCAGAGCAACGCGACCTTATATCTGTTGGCATGTTTACAACCTCTGAAGCTAATTGCTTCATTGACATTACTGAGGTGTTAGATCAAAAGTTACTGGCTGTTTCAAGTTACAACAGTCAATTCTCCCCAGAAGATATGAAAAATTTATTGGGAAATCTAAAAACTCGTGCCAAGCACATTGCCAATCTTGGCAAGAGCGCTGGTAAATTGAGTAACGATACCGAATATGCTGAGTGCATAAAGTTGCTAAGCCCAAGAGCACTACATGCGGCTCGCTAAATCAAACAAGTTAGACCCTGCTTAGAGCTTTATAATTACTGCGTCAAACCAGACATTGCATAATTGTTAATGATCTGACGGCGCATTATCAAAAATACGAGTAAAGCTGGAACACAGGCTAATAACGAACCAGCAAAGATAGTTCCATAATTTGTCGCATATGTTCCTTGAAGAAGGGACAAGCCAACAGGTAGCGTGTACATGTTTACTTCCTGGGCGACCATTAATGGCCAAAGATAATTATTCCAAACTCCTAGGAAAGAAATTGCTGCCAGTGTTGCCAGTGGGCCTCTAGTAAGAGGAACAATGATTCTCCAGAAAACACCTAGCTGAGAGCAGCCGTCAATCAATGCAGCATCAATCAGGTCTCTAGGTGTATTTAGTAGAAATTGCCTCATCATGAAAATTCCAAAGGCACTCACTGCGGAAGGCAGAATTATGCCCATATGTGTATTTATCAGGCCTGCTTTTGCAGTGCCAAGGAAAAGCGGAATCATAATGGCCTGAAAAGGCATTACCAATGCGATGATGATGAGTGTGAAGAGAAGGTTTTTGCCTTTGAATCTGAATTGAGAGAATGCATAACCCGCAGATAAACTGGAAATCAGAATGATGACTGTTGAAACTATAGAGATTAGCGCACTATTAAAGAGAAATGTCATAAAGGGTGCCGAAGCAAATCCTTCACGGAAATTCTGGAATGTCCAAGAGCCATTGAAAGAGAATAAATTTAGTTCAAATATCTCAGACGAAGGTAAGAACGCTGCTTTCCAAGACCAAAGTAGAGGTACGGCAGTCAAACCTGTGATCAGAATTAAAAAGAAGTAATTCAGGAATTTATAAATATTAAAGTTTTTCCTTTTTACCGGAATATCTGATATTTGTATTTTGCTTTGCGCATTTATTGTTGTCATTTTTTGTTTCTCACTACCATATACTGAATCAAAGCAATTAAGGTTGAAATGATAGCTAAAGAAACAGCTATTGAAGATGCGAGTCCAATTTCTAATCGCTCAAACAGAACTTCATAAATCAATCCTGCCAATACCTTAGTTGACTCGACTGGTCCGCCACCAGTAAGTAAGTATGGTTGCGTAAATATCTGTAATGCATCAGATGTCGCAATAATTCCAATAAACAAAATCACTGGCTTCATCAGTGGAAAAGTAATCCACCTCAACTGATTCCACTCATTCGCCCCATCCAAACTTGCAGCTTCATAAAGTGAGGGTGCAATGCCTCTAAGTCCAGTTAGCACAATAACCACGTAGAAACCAATATTGGTCCAAAGTAGAACCAATATTAAAGATGGAAGTGCTGTTGAAACACTATTCAGCCAATCGTTGTCTAAGCCGAGATAGCGATTAATTAGGCCGTCACCCTTAAGTGTGGCGCCCCAAATAAAAGCTGATACCACCGACGGGTAAATTACCGGAATAAACAAAATTGTCGAGAAAATGCCCGTTTTTGAGCCTTTTGAAATTGCCAAAGCTACAAGAAATGCAAGGAGGCTCCCTGGAAGAGCTAGTCCAATTCCCATCTTCAGAGTGACAACTAGGGCCTTTAGAAACTCATCATCTGATACCAGGAATTGGTAATTTGCAATCCCAACAAATTTGGCTTCTGAACCCAGTGTGAAATCTGTCAAGCTGTAAATGAAAGAAATAAAGACTGGAGTTGTATTCACTAAAGCGAATAGCGCCAATACTGGTAGCGCAAATGAGAGACCAGCTCGGGCTTCTCTTCGTGCTAGTTCACCAGCCATTTAAAACCTCTCCACTTGAAATTAGTAACTTATAAAATGTGAGGATATGGCATGCACTCTGGAGTTCTATCCTTATTGCACATGCCATATCCTCAATCAATCAGATTTCTGATTAGTTATAGAGCAGTCTGACCGCAGCTTCCTGTCCGGTTTTTGCTGCATCTGCCGGTGAGACGGTTCCTAATATCACAGACTCAATCATTACTCTGACGAGATCTGTCCATTGTAGATATGAGGTCACGTTTGGCAAGAATTCACCAGTTTCGATTGCCTCTTTAAAGACTTCAAAACGCTCAGAATTAGCTGTCTCTTTAGAGTTAAAGGTTTTCAAGTCACCTAGCCATACGCCGGTTGAATTGAAATATTCTTGACCTTTGCTAGTTAGCCAATGTCCAAACTTCCAAGCTTCTGTACTTTTCTTGGATGTTTTTGGAACTAGTAGCGAGTAAGAATAGATTGCTCCACCTTCTGGTTTGTCCTTTGCATTAAACACTGGAAGTTGACCAACATCGTAGTTGTCGTAAACTTTTGGATATCCAGTCTTTAAGTATGGAATGTACCAAGAAGCAGAGCTTAGGTTCATTGCAGACTTTCCTTGAGCAAACAAGTCAGATGCTGTTGCACCTGCGATAGGTCCTATAGACGGATCAATACACTTATGTGTTTTAACCAGATCGCGCCATAGTGTTAATGACTTAACAACCGCTGGTGTGTCAAGGGATGGAGTTCTGCCATCAGAAGTAATCATCTTGCCGCCAGCAGCGCGAACAATTTGATCAAATACTTGATACATCTGTCCTGAGCTGTTAAGTGGAAGTACTAAAGCAGTAACTCCTGGGTTCGCATCATTTATTGCCTTACACGATGCAATTACATCATCCCAAGTTTTTGGGAAAGTTTTAATGCCTGCTTTTGATGTGAAAGACTTGTTAGTCCACATTGTATATGAGGCCACTTCATGTGGAATTCCAACTTGCTTTTTATCCCAAACGAAAGCATTTCTCACCTTGGCTGAGAACAAAGAATCAAAATGCTTCTTTCCAGCTGTCGTACCTTTATATTGGTCTCCATAAACTGAAGCTATTGATGAGTAGTTAACTGGAGCCAATAGTCCCTTTGAAGCCAACTGTGGCACGGCTCTACGAATCACGTTAACCAAATCTGGCCCGGATCCGCCAGCAAGAGATGTCGCTAGCTTCGTAACAATTTGTGCGCCAGGTACTGGAAGATAATTAATCTTAATTTTTGGATTCGCAGCTTCATACTGAGCAATTAGGGTTCTCTCAAATGCATTTGATGGAGCATTATCATGAGTCCAATAAGTAATCGTTGTTTGCTTTGGAGCTGCAAACACAGGGTTTAATCCAATTGGCAATAGCGCAATGACTAATGCCAAAGCTAATCTTTTTTTCATTTATATCTCTCCCTTGTTAATCGCGATAAAAGGTTCATATAACTTTGTAGTTGTGTTGCTAAAAAGATTTTATGTCAATAAATTTTTAAGTCAATCGTTGTGGCATATCAAAAAAATTAAACTAGAATTGATCTGGTCTAATTTATTTCACGTTTTATAGATAAATAAGCGTGTAAATCAACTTTTGTCTAAATATTTAGATACTTGCGGATTTAAGTCTGGATTTAAATATAACAAATATTTACTTTCGCTATCTGGTATAAATTTTTGGTATGACAGCTGAGGCACTTGAATCTGTTGGCACTAAATTGCCCGAAGAATTGGAATCTCCGAAAGAGAATGAATCTAATTCAGAACCAAAGTCGATTCTGTTATCAAGCATTAATGTGATTAGCTAACTATTTAGAACAGCAATTCCTAAGCCGATTAAAACGACAGCTGTAGCGACTGATTTGGTCTTACCTATTTGTTGTGGCAAACCTTTAATTCCGCTGGCTTGATCTTGATCCATGTCCTTTATGACATTTATAAAGTGGGCAGCCATGCCGAATAGCGCTCCCCCTAATAACATCCAGATAGGTGGGTTTATATCTTTAGATACTACAACCGATGATGGAAGTGCTGCGAAAGCTATCGCATAAGGAAGTGGTGAGAGTATGGTGAACTTAAAGTAGAAGTTATACGCTACGCCACAGGCAATACCAAGCATATAAACCAAGCCACCTTTAATTCCAAGTGGGCTCAGCAGATTCGCTAGGAAAGAAAAAGGCACCATAAAGCGCAGCCACTTTTGTAGATACTCTTTGGTAATTACACCTGATACCAATGGTTTTTTACTTCGTTGATGTTTTGAATCATCATTAAAATCATATAAATCATTGCTCCAACCAACTACGAGTTGCCCAGTAAAAACTCCAAAGGCAATTATGTAAGCTGGACCTTCCCACCAATAATGCACAGCAAATCCAAATGAAATTGCAGTAACTATCAGGGTGGGGCCGAAGTGAGACGCTTTGATTAGTCCCTTTAACTTCTTCATGAGTAAACTGTAATAGCATTTGGTCATGGCTACCAAGGACCCAAGTCGCGAAGCGCATTTTCCAGCGATTGAAAAGAAGTATGGTGAGAAAATGTCATATTGGTTCAAAGTTATGGCTGGTCTTGAAGGTAGAAAATATCCCGAACAGATTGCCCACTTGCGCGAGAATTATGGCTTTTCGCAAGCTCATGCCAACGCTTTGGTGATGTATTCGCGCGGATCGACATCGGCCCATAGGCATGAAACCCCCACGCAATATTTTAAGAGTATTGAACAAATTCAGGCCAAGACTGTACGAGCGATCATGAAAGCGATTACTGATAAATATCCAGAACTAGAACTTGTGATCGCCTGGAATCAACCAATGCTGCGAAAAGGCACGATGTATGTTTTCGGTGCCTCGGTTTCCAAGAATCATATCTCGATCGCGCCTTGGAGCACTGACGTAATAGATAAGTTCCGGCCCAAGTTATCTGAATATAGAGTTACTAAGAATACTATTGCGGTGCCTAATGATTGGGACGTTGACATTAAATTGATACAGGCCATGGTTAAAGCTCGCTTGGCTGAGGGCTAAATGTTAAATAAGTATCGTCAGGCGTTTGCAGGTAATACTGCTTGGCGATTTTCAACGGCAGGATTCATCGCACGACTTCCCATTTCAATGGTCGGTATCGGAATCCTGATGTATGTCGAAGCTGAACGCGGAAGCTATGCGATAGCCGGTGCGGTTTCTGGATCAGTCGCAATCGCGGCTGCAATTGGTGGACCACTTAGTTCTAGATTGATCGATAAGCTCGGACAACATCGAGTTTTACCAATTCAAATTTTGATTATTGTGATTTGCTCAGTGGCTTTAGTATTGTTGATTCCATCAAACGTGCCATCACCATACCTATTCATCTTTGCAATCGGTAGCGGTATTGCATATCCATCAATTGGTGCACTTGTTCGATCTCGCTGGACAGCATTACTTGTCTCGGGCCCGATATTGCTAACTGCATTTTCAATCGAAAGCATAATAGATGAGTTGATCTTTATTGTTGGGCCAACAATTTCCGCTACCGCTTCGGTCAAGATACATCCAGCAGCTCCGCAAGTAATTGCCATTTTCTTATTGGTAGTTGGCGGACTTTGGCTAGCTTCGATGCGCAGTAGTGAACCACCAATTAATGCAAAGCAAGGCAAGCCAGGCAAACCTGTAATCTTTCAGAATGGTCTTATCTACCTTTGGGTAGTTCATGTTGCCAGCGGAATGTTCTTTGGTGCTGTAGAAACATCTATTATTGCTTTTACAAAGCTTGCCGGACAGCCAATCTATGGTGGAATCGTGATCGCACTTTGGTCATTTGGTTCACTTGTTGGCGGCGTTGTTTATGGCGGATTGAATTTAAAATCACCACTTCAAAAGCAGTTAATTGTGGTTAGTTTTCTCCTAATTCCCGCCACAGCTGGAATGGTTTTTGTAGACAGTATCTTCATGCTTGCTTTGCTCACAATAGCTGCCGGGATTGGTGTTTCGCCCCTATTAATTGCAAGCGCGGCCATTACTCAGCGCCGTTCCCCCCTTGGTCGTACTACTGAAGCGATTGCATCCATGTATGCAGGTATAGGCCTGGGCTTTGCATTTGCACTCGCTATGGCTGGCTGGCTAATCGACACTCGTGGAACTAATTACGCATTTGCACTCGGTGCGATTGCTGCCCTTCTTACTTTCGCCATTACTATTATTGGTCGTAACAAGTTTAGTTCTGAGATTTAAGGCTTTTTAACATACAAAATCCAAAAATACTTTAACTGGATGCTTTCAGAATTTTTCCGTCTAGATTTTGAACAGAAACCAATTGTAGATTTAGGTTATACAAGTCACTGCGATAATGGCAAATAGCCTTCATAACTATATTTCCATTTTGATCAGCATCAATTACCCGCATTCTCAAAGTTGGAACACCTGCATCTATCTGCAATAACTTCATTTCAGCTTCGCTCGGAATGTGAGCTGAGATACGATTCTCTGCTGTCTGAATTACTATGCCATGCTTCTCTTTTAGGAAACTATATAGAGATCCAGTTAATGCACTTTTAGTGAGATCCGGAACAAGATCCTTGGACAGATATAACTCTTCAATTGAAATGGGAGTTTCATTACCAAAGCGCACGCGTGTGGCTTTGAAAACAATTGATGAAGTCTTAATCCTCAATGTTTCAGCCAAGGTTTTATCTGCCTTAATTTCTTTCAATGAAATTACTCGGCTGGTCACAGAAAAGCCACGATCGGTCATTGTGTTAGAAAAGGACTTTAGCCCTAAGCCACTAGAAGTAATTGGTTTTACAACAAAAGTGCCAGATCTTGCACTTCTAAAAATCAAACCTTCTTCGATCAAAATATCCATTGCTGCTCTTAAAGTCATGCGGCTTACTCCGAAACGTTCGGATAGCACACGCTCGCCAGGCAATCTTGTTCCAAGGCGCTGTTCCCCTAGCAAAAGGAGAATCTGTTCTCTGGCTCTCATGATTGCGGCTTGCATTTTTTTATTATAAAGCCTTCCTCGTTAGATTGGAATAGATTGATTTTCCCAAATCTTTTAAGTTTCAGCCTTTAAAAAGTGCTTTTGCAAGCTTATTTGATTAAGTTTCGTTATCTTAGGAAATTAGATTACGAAAGGTTATGAAGAAGATCTATAGCTACCTTCATTACTTTTTCTGTTGAGCCTTCGCCATAAATTGACCTTCCGACTTCATATCCATGTTCCTTAAAATCTTTTTGGAGTGGGAAATAGTCAAAATAACCATTGGCGTACCCAATTATGATCGTATTTTTAAATGGTGATTCACTGCGAATTTTTTCGCCAACCTCAACTAGGTACTCACCTGGGAGTCCAAGAAACACTAAATCTTTAGAGAGACGTATGGCCTGAATTTCCAGATTATCTGAACCTGCTTGATATCTAGGATTTGGGTGAGTCCAGCCATACCTTTTAGCTTTTAGAAATGCTAGGCGCGGTTGGTGAATTTTCTTGTTTTTCAAACTTGAATCTAATCTAAGTTTGTTCTCAAGATCAGCTATCTCGTCCTTATCTTCTTCGACATCCTCGGGTCTTTGTCGAACCAGAGTAATGAATTCACTTTTTACTTTGATTTCTTCTACTTCAATAACTGATCCAGCAATCTCCTTTTGTGGAGTATCAATACCCCAACTCAAGTTGACTCCGTAGCGATCGGTACCCAGTGCCTTTGATTTATATGCAGCAGCCAGTGCAGCTGAACCAACAATATTTCCGTTTAGTTCAACGTTTTCCCAGGTATGAGCATTCCAAGTTGGATTTATATCTCCACACATACCTTGTATGAAAACACCAATACCACCGAAGTTTTTTTCAATTAGAGAAATGGCTACACCTGGGAAATCAGCGGAGAAGTGTAGGTTGTCATATTCCATAATTGTTGGGTGGCATGAGAACGAAACGATCGTTGAAACAGCTTGCCCTGATGAGTTTGCCGCAACAAGTAGATCTAGATTTTCATCTAACGGACCATTTGGGTCTCTACGGTTCTGGCTCACGCCTTCTACGTTAGCTTGAAGAAGCTTTAAGCTAACCTGTTGCTTGTTTGCTTTCGCATTAGCGCCTGCCTTACTAACCATTTCTGTTAGCAAAGAGGTGTAATCAGGGTCAAGCATATTTCGTACAGCTGCTGGGCCAGCATGAGTATGCGTGGCTGTAATCATGATGTTTGCTTTCGCTACATCTAACTTATGACTTAGATCAGTACGAAGAAGCTCGGTTAAGTCATCACCAACAGCTACCAGATCACAGACCACAATCAGCGCTGACTGTTTTCCGTCATATAAATAGATTGCTCTGGCGAAGAGAGGGTCATGGGTTCCGCTCGATTTATCGAGGCGGTTGCCATACCCTCCCATCACCATCGGCTTAGTGGGAGTTATATCTACCTTTGCGCAGCCTAGCCAAAGAGCAGAATTGCTTGTCATGACTTAATTTCCACAATTTTGCCAGTTTCAAGCGATTCATGTAGGGCAACAAGTAGCTGAGTATTTAGCAAACCATCATTAATTAGATCTAATGATTTATCATTGCTATTAACGCGAGTGATGAATGCACCCCAAGCTGCTGGTGCCCAAGCTAAAACTCTTGGATAGCTGTATTTGGTTGGCGTGGCTTTGATGCTGGTCTGCTCAAAAGTATCCATCCATAAAGTACCTTCGCTACCAACAATTTGGTACTTGAAATCTACGACGAATGGAAGTGAATCTGGAAGCACCCATGCTGATTCAAAGATTCCGTCTGTACCATCATCGTATTTAACCATTGCATGAATGTAATCCCAGGTTGGTATTCCCATGCCTTGTAATTTATTCTTAGTTCCGTTAGCCCAAACTTGTACTGGCTTTCTATTTCCGAACCAACGAGCTAGATCGAAGCAATGGCTGAGCAAGAACCAGCCACTAGATGAGTCGCCTGCCCACTTTAGATTCTTTGATGGTGAGACCAAAGCATTATTGAGTCGAACGTTAAAGCACAACAAATCTCCTACTTCATCAGCTTCAATGGCTTCCTTCGCGCGTACAAATGGAGGATTAAATCTATTGCTGAAGTTAACTTGGCAAACAATATTGTTTTTTGCTGCAGCTGCAACCATTGCTTCTGCATCCTGAATATTTGTTGCTAGTGGTTTTTCTACAATGATCGCTAAACCGCTATTTGCGGCTGTAATGAAGGGATCTCTATGGTGAGGATCTGGTGTCGCAATGTATACAGCGTCTAAGTTGCCGGCCGCAATCATGTCCTCTAATGATGAGAAGTATGGAACATTAAGTTCAGTGCCAACTTTTTTTGCTAGTTCAGCGTTCAGATCGCAAACAGCAACTAAGGAGCCTCCCTTGTAGTCTTCCTTTGACAAAGCTTTTGAGGCACCCAAACCCATAACTCCAAGACCAACAATTCCAAATCTGACCATTTCTTTTCCTTTCGATTATTTTTGTGTGTTTAATTCAGAGGTAGCGACTAATTCAATTCGTTACGAACCCATACTCCTTCCATCATTACTGCTTGCGTATCAAAATTCGCATCTAATACAACTAAATCAGCAATTTTGCCGATCTCTATAGATCCCAAATCATTTTCACATCCAATGATTTTTGCGGCATTTAGCGATGTTAATTTACTTAAATCGCTCAAATCTACAGTTGAAAATTTCAGGCAGTTCTTCAATGCCATATTCATATTAAGGCTACTTCCGGCAAGAGTGTTTGACCCTTCGATGACTATGCGACCTCCATCTTTTATCAAAGTTCTACCATCAGGCCGCGAGAACTTTCCATCACCTTCGCCCGCATAACTTGTCGAATCTGTTACTAGATTGACTTTATCTATCCCCTTACGAGCCAGCAGCACTCGAAATGCAACTGGATGAATGTGAATTCCATCAAGAATCGCTTCGCAGAAAATGTCATCGGCGTCTAAGACAGCACCCACCATTCCTGGTTCACGGTGCTGAAGGGGTGACATTGCATTGAAAGTATGAGTAGTCGAAGTCGCGCCAAGTTCAATACCTTTAGTAGCTTCTTCGAAAGTTGCTTCGGAATGTCCTAGAGAAGCAACAATATTCTTAGAAATTAGATGTTTGATTAGGTCCAATCCACCTTTAATCTCTGGCGCTACGGTAACCATGCTAACTAAATTATTAGAGGCAGATATCAATCGATCCATAAGTTCATTAGAGCCCTCTAAAATCAGTGGAATATGGTGAGCACCATTCCTTTTTGGTGATATGAAGGGGCCTTCGGTATGTATGCCAAGAACTCTCGAACCCTTGATTGGCATTTTTGCGCTTACCGATAAGGATGTGAGTACTTTTTCAAGAAATTCAAACTCTGTAGTGCTCGTCGTTGTTAGCATCGAGGTAGTTCCATGCTGGAGGTGATAACTTCTGGCTTTTTCATGATCTACCGGATCAACTGAATTGAAGGAACCGCCACCACCGCCATGGACATGTAGATCGATAAATCCAGGGAAAACATACCTTCCCTTTAGGTCTATTGCATTTTTATCATCAAATTTTGAATCTGACTCTTTTCTGATTTGCTTAATTCTTCCATTTTCAACATCAATAATGCCTTTTGATACAACTCCATCCGGTGTTACAACATTTGCATTTTTAAGTGTAATGTTTTTATCCGACATAGTAGAGACCTTCTTTCGTATTTGAAAGTTCTACTGCGCCAAGAATTACAGCATCAGAACCTAGAAAGCTTCTTTCGATTGAATACCTACGTTTAACAGAGTTAGACTCTGCGCTCTTTAAAGTTTCTGTCACTGCGTGCCAATATGTGTCACTCCCCAGCGCTAGGCCGCCACCGAGTACACAAATCTCGGGATCTAAGATTTGAAATTGATTGAAAATTGCAACTCCTAATGCATTTCCCGCCGCAACCAGCTTTGATCTGGAATCTAAGTTGCCTTCGTCAGACTCCTTCTGAAGTTCTGCGGCTAATTTCCCATGGTCGCGAAGTATTGCTCCACCAGATGCTGATCTCTCAAGTGTCTTGCTACGATCGATCTCATTCCCATCGATTATTGTTTGACCAATTTCTCCCGCAAAATTATTTGAACCGCCCCAAACTTTTCCATTAATTACGAAGGAGCAACTAATACCTGTACTGGCGGTAAAATAGAGAAGATTTTTATGCTTACCTTTTCTGGCAGAATACTCAGCAAGTGCTGCGCAAGACTTATCGCTCTCGAGCACGATATCTTCAATACCCAATAGATTTCTAAAACTTTCGATGAGACTTACCGAGTTCCAGTCAAGATTTATAGCTCTTATCACTATCCCATTTTTTATATCTAAAAGTCCTGGGGAAGCAATTACGGCTGAAACAATATTTTTAGGGTTAACACTTGACTCGCTGCAGAGGTTAGTAAATGCTAAGTAGAAATCTCTTAGAAAATCGTCAAAACCATTTGATGATGTGGGAATCTGTTTGGTAGCAATAATTTTATTTTGGTAAGCCAGAGCAACAATGGTCTTAGAACCACCAATATCGACCGCTAAATTGAGAGAATCTTCTTTATTCAAATTCATACCGCCGGAGGAGCTTTTTCTCGCTTGAGAGAGGCATTTGCGCTATCGCCTTGATCAACATTTGCGCTTATTAGAACTGGCGGAGTAATACCTCTTGAGAGCATTTCCTTAGCTACTGCAAAATTGATTACTTGGGCGAAGATTGCAAAACAAGCTGTTGAAGCTGAACAAATCTTCTTTCCATCTGGAATCTCGACGGTCGCGTCTCCATATACAGATCCATTGTTTAGAAAAATGTCGACCACATCCAATAATCTTTTGCCGGATTCATGTCTTGACACCGACTGTGAGGCATGTAGTAACGATCCAATTCCGATTACCTTTATATTCAACTTCTTGCATTCCAGTGCCATCTCGATAATGGCTTTATTGCGCCCAGATTGAGAAGCGATAAATACCATATCTCTGTTTGTTACCTGATGGTGATTTAACAGCTTTAATCCATTTTCCGACTGTCGCTCGGGTTCTGAATCCCTTAGATCCCAATTTGCATTTCGAATCTTCTGTCGAAAATCCTGTAGGTGCATCGACGAATAGAACGACATACCGCCTGCGCGGCTTGCGAGTTCCATAGCGAAAGCTTGCGCATGCCCAGCTCCAAATGTAAATACTTTTCCACCTGCTGAATAGACGTCTACGATCATCTTCGCGACTTCACTTATCTCTTTAAGCTGTGACTTGACAGCGTTAACACCTAAACTAGAGATCAGATTTGCTACATCAATCTCACTAAACTGTGAATCCTCACTCAGTCGAGCTTGATTTTGCATTACATCCTCCAAGTATCGTGAATTTTACTCATGACAAGCTATCCCTTGACGCTTCCAGCTAATAAGCCACCAACGATAAATCGTTTAGCAAAGATTGTAAAAAGTAAGACTGGTACAAAAAGGAACGAGCAAGCTGCGGCTAATAAGCCATAATCGATATTTTTTTCGGTGATAAACCTAGTAATGAATACGGTGACCGGTTTTGCATTCGATTCCGACATAATCACAGGAACCAAGAATTCGTTCCAGGCACCAATTAGTGTGAATATCGCAACAGTCACAATTCCTGGAGTCAATAACGGTCTAATGATGTGCCAAATAACTTGCAAACGTGAGGCACCATCTACAAATGCTGCCTCTTCCAATTCATATGGAATTGATTTTACGAAAGCTACCAAAATCCAAGTAGCAAAGGGAAGAATTAAGGCAGAAAGGATTAAAACTTGCGTTATGACTTTATCGTATAACCCGAACTTAGAAACTAGAGCAAATAGAGGAACTAGAAGAACGATTGCCGGTGTTACTTGGACAAGAGTTACTAGCAAAACTATCAACTTCTTGCCTGGGTAGTTCATTCTACTCAATGAGTATGCCAGCGGGGTTGCAGCTAGTACAACCAATAAGGTCGTAAATATGGCAACTAGAAAACTTATTCTAACCGCTGCGTAAAATTCTTCATTATCGAAGAGGTAACTAATGTTCTCTGTTGTGACTTCAAAATCGAAAAGCTTTGGCGGAAAAAGTTGTGCATCCGCATTAGTCTTTAGCGAAGTTGATAAAGTGTAATAAACTGGAAAGATAATAATAATGGAAATACTTATCAATAAGAAGTACCCAGATACTTTTCCAATAAATGATGTTTTCATATCACACCTTCGTCATCTTTAAGAAGATGAAATAGACGGGCATAACTATTGCCACAATTGCAACTGAGATTGCTGAGGCTCTAGAAGTATCAAAATAGGTAAACGCAGTTTTGAAAGCCAAAAATGGGAGATTGACAGTCGCGTTTCCTGGTCCCCCACTGGTTAGCACGAAGATGGTGTCAAACATGCGGAAAGCATTTACAGAGCGAATAATTATAATTACGGCTATCACAGGTGCCAGCATTGGAATAATCACTCGTAAATTCGTCTGCCACCAATTTGCGCCATCTATGGATGCAGATTCGATTATTTCCTTAGGTAAATTCAATATACCTGCCATTAAAACCAACACGACGAATGGGAGATGTCCCCACCATTCAAGAAAGATGATGGCTCCCATCGCCGTGCCTGATGAACTTAGAAAATTGATGTCAAGCCCAACAAAGCTTTGTAGCCACTTTATGGTACCGATGTCAGGATTTAGCATTAAGGACCACATCATGCCGATCGCCACAGGTGTCAGAAGCATAGGTAGCATGATTACGCTTACGAAGAAACTGGTTCCTTTCATCGATCTTGCTAGAACTTTTGCAATAACGTAACCGGTCGACAATTGAGTCAAGATGCTAAAGAACGTAATCAATATACTAACTCTGAGAGCTTCGCCGAATGTAGCGGTGATTACGTCACTTTTATAGTTCTGTAATCCAACGAAACTCGTTGGTTCTGATGAAATCAAACTTGAATTAGTTAGCGAATAATAGAACCCGGTGATAAGTGGGGCTAAAACTACCGATAGCAGAAGCAAAAGGCCTGGAAGTGAAAACAGGAAGGCTAGTCCGCTAGATCGAGAGTATCTTCTTACAGTTCTTATCTCGTTTGTAGCCATCGATCCTCCATTCCTAAATGTGTTAAGCGTTAATGTTGTTAAGCGTTAAATTGTAGAAAGCAGGATGATGGCCCACAGAGCCATCATCCTGCTTCAACTACTATCCCTTCAATCTGCCTGACTTAACGAAAATAGCCTTAACATCGGCATTTAATTTCGCGATTCCTGCATCGAAAGTGATTTGCTTTGTGGCCATAGCGTTAAGACCACGATTGACTACGTCCATGATTTCCGTAATTTCTGGAATTCGATAGAGCGGAATCGCATTCTTGTTAGCTGTATTCATTACATCGGTATACGGAGCAACTTTTGCTAGTAATTCCTTCTGTGATGTGCTAACTAGGGTACGACCTGTAGGTGGTGCACCTGTCTTGAGGTATGCCTCGGCATTAGTTTTTCCGAGTGTGTATTCCAAGAACTTCCAGGCGTTAGTTTTCTGATCTGAATATTGATTAATTCCAATTAACCATCCAAATAAGAAAGTCTCCTTAGACCCGTTCATGTGAGGTGCATCAGCTAATGCGAGCTTGTCGAATACCTTTGGTGATTGCTTTTCGCTACCAAGGATAGAATACCAACCCGTTGCATTTAACATCTGGCACGTTTCTAGTTCCTGCATTGCTTGAACTGCAACAGCTCCACCACCTGCAATTACTGAAGGTGGAGTGGTGTATACAAGATCCATAGCCATCTTTATTGCTGCCTTTGTTGGAGCAGAATCAAAGGTTGGCTGGAAGCTCTTATCAAAGAATGCTCCACCATAGTTATGGACCATTGCGCCGATTCTAAAGGCGGCTGCTGCTGGTCCGTAAGGAATAGCTGATCCAAAGTATCCGGCAGCATGACACTTCTTTGCGTTACTCGCGTATTGAGTCCAAGTCTTAGGAACCTTTAAGCCCAATTTAGCATAGAGATCTTTGCGGTACCACAAGACATATGGCTCAGTCGAAAGAGGTAGTCCCAATCGCTTTCCCTCAAAAGTTCCATAAGCCTTCAATTGATTTGCAATACGTGAGTCTTGATACTCTGCTGAAGCTTTGGCTCTCAATCCAACTTCATCAAGACAACCAGCACTTGCTAAAGCAGTTAAATGTTGACTGTCATACTGAACTACATCGTTAGTAGATGATTTAGTCTGGCATGCCAATAGCAACTTAGTAACAATGTCTGCAGTTGGTACTGTAACAAAGTTAACTTTAATTCCAGTCTTAGCTGTAAATCCTGGCGCCATTGCCTTTAGAGCATCAGAGCTAGGGCTAACCGTTACGAATACGTTGATTTCTTGTGCCGCTCGAGCTGACACTGACATGGATGAGACCATGGCAACGCTTAGTAAAGTTACAAAAACTTTACGTTTACTTAAATTTACTTTACGCATTTACTTTTAATCCTCTCTACTTCCTAATGTATTCACTTATGAAATTGCAGATGAAGAACATCTCGCAACTTCACTTGCCGTGATTCATAAGTTACACCAACAATTACGGATATGTAATGAAATCAATAATATTTATTTTCTTAGAATGTAACGAAAAGAAATCTTTTTAAAATAGACCAGATCATAAATAAAGTTTCTTATAAGTTTTAAACTTATCAGGTGATATGATTTTATTGTTGACTAAAAAGTTATGAGAAATCTTTTTAGACCAGACCTGAATTGGGGAAGCGCAATTGGACCGAATACCATTCGCAATGCGCCAGAATGCGCAGTTTTCAGGTGCCAAGTTGAATTTCTATTCATCAATTTTTAGACCAGAAGCTCCTATTGAAAGCGGGTTTTCAATTGCTGTACGATTTCAACACACCAAGAGTGAGGCTTTATCTTCATGCCTTTAATTAATTATGAATCACTCGCAGATGTTAGAAAATTAGTTGGGTCAGAAATTGGCGTTAGCCCGATAATGAGAATAGATCAGCAGAGAATTGATGATTTCGCAGAGATAACCGGCGATAATCAGTGGATTCACAATGATCCTAAATTGGCAGCTGACGGCCCCTATGGAGTCACAATTGCGCATGGCTTTTTGATTCTTTCTCTCATTACGGGCCTCGAGTGTCAGAGCTACACAATTAGTGACGTAAAAGTAAGAATCAATTACGGTCTGGATCGCTTGAGATTTATAACGCCACTAAAGGTGAATTCCGATATATATTTGACAACCAAATTAATTGCAGTTGAGGACTGCAAATCTGGAGTGAAAATGTATAAAGAAAATACGATTATTTGCCCTACTGAAACTAAACCAATTTTATCTGTTGAGCGAATTACTTTGGTGAAGTTAGATGATTAATAAGATAGTAGATTCGCTTTCAGAGGCGATTTCAGATGTTCAAGACGGCAGTACCATTTTGATTGGTGGATTCGGCAACTCTGGTATTCCCAATAATCTGATCGCCGCAGTCGTTGCCAAAGATGTCAAAGATTTAACCATAATTACGAATAACGCTGGAAGTGGTGACTCAGGTGTCGCGTCACTGCTTAAAAAGCGAATAGTTAGAAAAATTGTTACTTCGTACCCAAGATCTCGAGGATCAATTTGGTTTGAAGAGTTGTATAAGTCCGGAGAGATTGAGCTAGAGCTACTTCCTCAAGGTAATTTAACTGAAAAAGTTAGGGCAGCTGGTGCTGGAATTGGTGCCTTCTACACACCCATTGGAGTCGGAACTCTCTTAGGTAAAGATAAAGAACAGAAAATGATCAATGGGAAACTTCATCAACTCGAGTATCCACTTTTCGCTGATGTTGCCTTGATTTCTGCAAAAACAGCAGACCGCTGGGGTAATTTGATTTACAGCACCACAGCTAGAAATTTTGGGCCAAGCATGGCTATGGCCGGAAAGGTAACTGCTGTCGAGGTTTTGAACATCGTAGAGCTGGGACAGCTTGACCCTGAAGTAATAATAACGCCAGGAATTTTCGTCGACAAAGTTGTGAAGGTGACACGATGACTTTTGAGCCGTTAAGCAAGGAAGATATCGCAAGAAAAGTAGCTAACGATCTCAAAGATGGCCAGTACGTAAATTTGGGTATCGGGCTACCAACTCTAGTTGCAAGTTTTCTTCCTGATGACAAGGAGATTGTCTTACATAGTGAAAATGGAGTGTTGGGAGTCGGGCCAAGACCCTTGCCTGGCGAGGAAGATATTGACCTGATCGATGCAGGCAAGGACTTCATTACCTTGAAACCAGGTGCTTCTATTTTCCATCACACAGATTCATTTATCATGATGCGAGGTGGGCACATCGACGTAGCGGTTTTGGGTGGGCTTCAAGTTAGTCAGAAAGGTGATCTTGCCAATTGGGCGACCAATGACGAGACATATCCACCAGCGGTAGGTGGCGCGATGGATCTTGCCTCTGGAGCTAAACAAATATTCGTGATCATGATTCATACTTCAAAAGATGGCACTCCTAAAATTTTGGAAGAGTGCACTTTTCCCTTGACGGCAAAGGGTGTTGTTTCAACTGTTTACACAGATCTTGCAACAATTGATGTTAAGGATGGGCAGATGTTTGTTAGAGAGATGAGCCCAGGACTAACCAAATCGGATTTGATAAGTAAGACCGGCGCAAAATTAAATTTCTAAACACTGGGTGACCCAGTCACATAAAGAGTTTGGCCGGTAACAAAGCTGGATTTTGGGCTACAAAAAAAGGCAACTGCATTTGCTATATCTGATGGATTGCCGATTCTCTTAACGGCAGTCTGATCACTCATGGTAGATGCAAGAATTGACCAATCTTGCCCAGTCTTTTCAGTGATAGCACGAGTCATCTCAGTTTCAATAAATCCGGGTGCTACTGCATTCACCGTTATTCCAAATTGTCCGAGCTCAATTGCTAAGGTCTTTGCCAGCCCCAATAAGGCTGCTTTTGAGGCTGCATAGTTGGCTTGGCCTCTCTTTCCAAGCGATGATCTTGAAGATATAAAGACTATCCGGCCATAGCGCTCTTTAACCATGGCCGCCTGCGCCAGTTGGGTTACATGAAAAACTCCACTTAGGTTTACCTCTATGACTCTAGACCACTCTTCGTATGTCATTTTATGAAAGAGAGCATCCTTCGTAATTCCAGCATTATTGATAAGAATATCTATTCTCCCGAATTTGGACAGTACAAGATCGATTGCCTCTTTTACTTCCAATGGTTTTGTAATATCTACCGCGATACCTAAAGACTCACTGGTTATAGATTTCAAAGATTCATCAATTTGCATCTGGTCTAAATCTAGAGCAACTACCTTAGCGCCCTTGTGGCTTAACTCTCGGAGAATTTCTGCGCCAATACCTCTTGCGCCACCAGTAACAATTGCTACCTGTCCATCTAGTTCATTGTTGCTATTTGCCATTATAGTTACCCCCATAAAGTTTAGTACCCGCCAACTAATATCAGCATAGTTACAATTGGAGTGAAATACATAATATGAAACACCCATTCGAGTTATTGAAAATTGATCAGTTGATAACTCAGGAACAAGCTGAGATTAAATCTTGGATTAATGAATTTGCTGCGAATAAGATTCAACCAAACGTTCAACAGTGGTATGAAAATAAAGGCGCACCAATAAAAGAGCTAATGCTTGAATTTGGCAAACTAGGACTGTTTTCGCTTAATGTGGAAGACAATACTCACACCACTAAGAATGCAATTGCTTATGGTCTTGCATGCCTGGAGATTGAGGCGATGGACTCGTCATTAAGGTCTTGTCTCTCAGTTCAGAATTCTTTAGTTATCTACCCTTTGCTAACTTACGGAAGCAAAGAACAGATTGATCAATATGCGGAAGGGTTGATAAGTGGACGATTAATCGGATCATTCGGTTTAACTGAGGTTGATCACGGTTCCGACCCCGCCAGTATGAAAACGTTTGCGAAGAAGAAGGGCGGCGACTGGGTTCTAAATGGATCTAAAATGTGGATTACCAATGCCACTATCGCTGATTTGATTGTTGTTTGGGCTCAAACCGATGAAGGAATTAGCGGTTTTCTCGTGCCCACTAACTCCCCCGGATTCTCAGCCGTTGAAATTCCGGGAAAGATTTCCATGAAGGCTTCCAAAACTGGTGCAGTTTACTTGGAGAATGTTGTAGTTCCTGATTCGGCACGTTTACCAGGTGCCAATGGCTTGAGTGGACCACTTAGATGCCTGAACGAAGCAAGATATGGAATTGTCTTTGGTGTAATTGGTGCAGCTAGTGACAGCTTTGTGACGGCTCAAAAATACTCGATCTCACGTGAGCAATTTGGTAAACCAATTGGCTCATTTCAATTGACTCAAAGCAAACTTGCCGAAATGTCAACAAACTTGAATCTGATGATGCTCCTTGCGTTGCATATTGGTCAACTTAAGCAAGATGGCAAAATTACTCCAGAAATAATCAGTTACGGAAAATACAACAATGTTATGAATGCGATCTCAATATGTAGAGAGGCTCGAACTATTTTGGGGGCATCTGGCATAACCAGCGACTTCTCGCCGCTAAGGCACGCAAACAATTTAGAGTCAGTCCTGACTTATGAAGGCACTCACGAGATGCATCTTCTGACCATCGGTAAAGGACTTACTGGAATTTCAGCCTTCAAATAGTCAAGAACTCTCTATTTGTAAACGATCTCTGATTCTATTTTTGTATCGCAATACGACTACAGCCAAAAGCATAGATGTAGCTGCACCTACATAAAGTGGAAACCTTGGGCCGAATACTTGTGCCTCAAGCCCGACTAACAGAACTCCAAAAGTTGTTCCTGCAGTGAAGCAGGATAGGTAGACACCAAGAACTCTCCCTCTATAAACAATATTACAATTCTCTTGCACGTATGCGTTGAAAGACCCCACCATATTTGATCCAGCAGTACCGCAGAAAAAGACAAGAACTGCAAATATTTGAACAGTCGGTGAAATTGCGGTTATTGTGAGGATAATCGAAAATATAATTACATTTTTCATCAGACTTTCCAGGGTAATAGAACTATTCCTTCTTGCCATAAGGACGCCACCAAAAACATAACCGAGCGCAATGGACGATGAAATTACGCCAAAAAACCTGATATCAAGTCTAAATTCGTCTCTCGACATCAAAGCGATCGTTGTGGGGAAATGCATCGCAAAGAAAGCAACAATGAACACCGAAGCTAGGGCAATAAGTGAGTCTGGCTTTGACCTTAGATGCGAAAGACCTGCCCTGATTGTTCCTGCATTAGATTCAAAATCTATTTCACTAACATTTTCTACTGGTTTCTTGAAAAACCAAATCATGATTGAAGAAAAAAGGAATAAAAATGAGACCATAAAAATGACGGTGTATCTATTGCTAAACGAATGCGCTACGAATCCGGCGATCAATGGTCCAACTAGCCGGCCAAAGTTGGCATTCACTGAGTTTAACCCGACCCCTTTAGATACTGCTCCGTCACTAATCAAATCCGTAAGGTGTGAAAGACGCATAGGACCATCCAGTGCAGTTATAACTCCACCAGCCAAGGAAACTAATATCAAAGAGGAAAAGGGAAGATTTTTGCTATAAATGAGAAATCCAGTTACAAGGGAAAGCAAGCCCATCAAGAAAGTTAGCAAAGTCAGAATGTAGGCCTTGTTGTATTTATCCGCCAATCGGCCACCTAGAAGACTGAAAATGAAAGATGGGAGAAACTGCACGGCCGTGATTATTCCTAATGCTTTAGGAGATCCCGTTATTTCTAGTGCATACCAATCAAGAGTAATTCTTTGCATCCAAATTGCAGTGTTCGTAAAGAATGTTGAGAAGTAGAAAACCTTATAATTTCTATTTTGACTTGAATAGATATTTGGAATATTAAATCGCCTCCAAATTATTAGGATATAAGTTAAAGGCTTATAATATCCATTATAGATTTGAAAACCTAAAAATATCTGGTCTAATTTTTGATTTAAAAAACTAAACCCATGATAATTTCGTTCGCATTGGAATGAAGTTCGACGAAACCTATTTTCTTGTAGAAACCTTTAGCGCGATCATTTGAAGCTGACATATGCAGATGAACTCCAGATGAGCCTGCATCTTGTAAAGCTTTGAGTAGGTGCAGGATCATCGTCTTTCCGTAACCCAAACCTTGATGCGATTCAATAATGTCTATGTGTAAGTGCGAAGGATATTGAGAAATTAGCTCAGCTGGACTAAAACCTTGCCTATTTAGTTCTTTAATCAGGCTAACATCCTTTGGGGTCAGATCTTGAGTCAAAGCTGCGTACTTTGCTTTGGTAGCCGGCCAATAATCAACAACTAAATTACTTTCAAACCTGCCAGTATCTAAAGCTCCCAGCACATACCCCACCACTTTTTCATTCGCCTTTAGGGAAAAAGCAAAATTGGGCTCATAAATCACGTATGGGGCAACGTAAATTTCTCCCACCAAATCATGCAGATTGTGCAGGTGCGTTGCACCCTTACCGCCATCGGCAGTCTCCAAACATACTTTTAAAAGTCCTGGCAAATCAGCCAGGGATGATGGCGTTAACTTTACTCCCGCGTCTAATTGAAGTTCATTCATAATGTAATCATACAGGTGTAAATCATGAATCCTTAAAAATACTGGCTTAATTTATCTTGAATCACTTAACTGCTCCTTCGGTTAGACCATCAATCACTTTTCGATTAAAAACAACGTAAACAATAATCATTGGAATAGTAACGATAGTTAGTGCGGCAAAAAGCAAGTGGTAGTTAGTTGAATATCGAGTAGAGAACGTTAATAGACCAGTTGGGATAGTTTTTAATTCATCATTTTGGATGTAAACCAAAGCTAGCAAGAATTCATTCCAAGCGCTAAGAGCTGTAAAAACTGCAACCGTTGCAATTCCTGGCTTTAACATTGGTAGCAAAATAGTTTGGTAAACCCGCAAGTCGCCAGCACCATCAACTCTGGCCGCTTCAAAGATTTCCTTTGGAAGATTTTGAATATAGGCACGAAATAGCCAGATTGAAAGTGGCAGCCCCATCGCGGTATACGGCAAGATTAAGGCTAAGCGGGTATCTTTAATTCCCATTGCGTCAAAGAGTGCATTCTGGGCGATGAAATATGACTGCAAAGGCAAAATCAAACCTAAAGTTATCAAGCCCAGGATCTGTTTTGAGAATCTAAACTTCAAACGCGTAAAAGCAAATGCTGCCATTGAGCCAAAGAGCAGAACGGCCGACGTGCAGGTGCTGGTAATAATTGCGCTATTAACTGCGTACTTTCCTAACCCGCCTACCGTGAACGCTTCGGCAAATACTGAAAAATCCCAAGACGTTGGAAGCGAGAGTGGGTTCTTAGCGATCTCAGCATTGCTCTTTAGTGCAGAAAGTGCCATCCAAAGGAGCGGTACAAAATAAATTAACGAGTACATCGCCATGCCGATGTGAAAAACCGGATTGCGTTTCATTAGTACTCCACCACCGCATCATCTTTGGTGCGCAATTTGCTGTATATCAAACCCACTGTTACTACAACTACCGTCAAAATAACTGCGAGAGACGAGCCATAGCCCATCTGCTGATCGCGAAACACCACACGAACTAAGTAAATAGTTGGCATCTGGGTGGTGTCATAAGGTCCACCATTTGTAAGCACGTAAACTAGATCGAACATTTGAATTCCGCCGGTAAAACAGAGCAATATTGCTACTTCAGTTAAGTTTTTAACCATCGGAATCTTGATTCTACGTAGCAACTGCCACTCGGTAGCGCCATCTAACCGAGCCGACTCAATAATCGTGCTGGGAATCCGTTGAAAACCAGCATAGAAAATCGCCATGTAGAAACCTGCGTAAATCCAACCTGAGATTACCGATAGCGAAAGCAGCGCTGTTGCCTGATCGCCCAACCAGATACGTTGCCAAGATTCCAAACCAAATTCACCTAAAAGGCGATTTAAAATTCCTAAATCAGGATTCAATATGAATGACCAAAGAACTGAGATCACAACTAACGGCAACATGACTGGTGTAAAGAAAGCCACCCGATAGAAAGTTGTATTGCGTTTAGCGCTGACTAATCCCGCAAGCATTAGCCCAAGAGCTACTTCTAGAATTAAAGTTAAAGAGATATAGATGGCTGCATGCACGTAAGAGCTCATATATATCTTGTCATCGAATGCACGCGTAAAGTTTTCAAAGCCAACAAAACTAGGAGTGCTAAATCCATCCCAATCAGTCAAACTCAAACCAAAAGTCGCAAATATTGGACCCAAAATTGCCGTTGCAAATATCGCAAAAGCAGGAGCGACCAGGAAGTAAGGGATCCAACGTGCTGTCGGTTTCATTCCCCTACCATCCTGGTCGCTTCACTACTTAACTACATTTATTGCCGCAGATTAACCCAGTGCGGCAACCTTTTCTTGTGCCGCATCAAGTGCTGCTTGTGGTGTCGACTTGCCACCAATTGCCTCAGCTTGTGCCGCATTTAGAGCATCCGCTACTGGAAGTTCAAAACCGGTATCAGGTGGAGCAACAACAACTGTTGCACCATTTAATAGGGCATTAATCTTCTCAGTTAGTGGATCAAGTGTTCCGCCAGCCAAAGACTTCACTAGAAGAAGAGTTCCGGCATCTGCGATTGACTTGGCATTTTCAGCGTTATAAAGCACCTTGAAGAAGTTCATAACTTCAGTCTTCTTGGTGCTCTTAGCATTAACGATATAACCAGTGTAAACAGCCATGATGCTGTTCTGATCGCCAGCACCATCGCTAATTGCTGGCAAATTAATGAAGTCCATCTTGAAATCTGGAGCTTCACCTTGTTGAGTTCCAATTAACCATGAGCCAATTGGGTGGAAAGCAGCTTTGCCTTGGAAGAATTGGCTAGCAGCTTCGTTATCCGCAATGGTGTTTACAGATTCGTTTACATAACCAGCCTTAGCAAGATCCGCTAGAACTGTTAGGCCCTTAACGAATTCTGGGCTGTTCATTGGCTTGCTCTTCTGTAGCGTTTCGGCATACAAAGCTTCACCTGTTACACGCGAAATGATGTGTCCGCCCCAGTTTCCAACAGTCCAGAGATCTTTATTTCCCTGAACAAAGCAGTTGACCTTGGCAGCGACGAACTTAGCGCAAGCAGCGTTTAGTTCTTCCCAAGTTGTTGGAGGTGTAACACCATTCTTTTCGAACATATCGACGTTGTACCAAAGTACATTTGTTACGTCGCGTGCACGTGGAATCATTGATAGCGCACCGTTTGAGTCATAACCGGCAAATGCGCCGTCAGTGAATAGATCCTTTAATCCACTTGATTCAATATCACCAGAAATATCTGCAGCGTAACCTTCGGCAACGCGTTGATCTAGTCGAGCTCCAGACCATTCAAAGTATGCATCAGGGCTGTTCTTGCCATTTAATAGTGTCGGCAAACCAACTGTTGAATAAAGATCATCATCTTGTTGAATAAACTCAACTGTCCAACCTTCATTTTCTGCTTCATAAGCGGCTTTCGCTGCTTCCCAGACTGGAAGTTCCTTTTCTCCCAAGCTTGGTGTAGCAATACGCAAGATTTTATCTGCGCTATCACTGCTTGAGCAGCCTGTAATTACTGCAAGGCCTAACAAGCTACTTGCGAGAACCGCAACCAGCTTCTTTCCCTTGAACATAAACCCTCCCCAGAATTAATACGCCGAGCGTGGCGTTGGTAGAGATTATGGGTGAAAGTATGGGTGAGTCAATGAAATTCCGGAGAATTCAGGTCATCGGCGAGTTCACCCAGGAACATGTGCAACGAGCTACCAAAAATGCGGCTGCGCCATGTCAATACTTCATCTGCAAGCTGCTTGACGTAATTTCCGTCAGCCTTTTTAATCAAATTCTCAGCCAAGAGTTCGAGAATTTCCCCGCCACGCTTGTAGTCCGTGACCCAGGGGCCTGATTCGGCAGCCAACTTAGGATTAGCGAAAGTTGGCGATTGGATGAGTGAGCTTGAATTTGAGATTTCTAGCGCCATGGACTTTAACTTAGCGATGGCAGCGGGCATCTGGCTCCGGCGATAATCAAATGCGACTTCGCCTAGATCTGCCGAAAATTCGGGTGCCGCAGAGTCATTCAAACATGAACCAAGCGATGTGCGGGCAAAATTTCGATATGCGGCACGATCATCCTTATTTGAAATTAATTCTTCTAGCGCTCGATCCCATGCAGCATCAGGATCATAATTAAATGGATCAGATAGATACTCACCTATTGTCCAAATTGCAATCTTAGATGCTTCGGCTTGCGTCATCGGATTTGCGAGTAATCCTTCGCTGTGATCAACCAAGCCAGATTCACGTGCAAGTAATGGTCCGATGTGCAATTCATAAACCATCGCAACATCATTTACTGGATAGTTATCCCAGTAAAGAGGTTTGCGTTTTGCATTCTGCTCGAAAACTAAAGCATCGCGTACGTCTAATCGATAAGAACAAATTTGCAATCCAGTCCAAATTATATGTACTTTCGGATCGAGTAGATTTCCAATCTCAACTAAGTATTCTTCATTTCCAAGTCCACGATAAACAGTTGGACAAATAACCAACTGTGCATTCGGATAATCACTTTGAAGCCATTCATTTAATTGATTGCAAAGTGAAGCATGAGCTTGTGCAAAAGAGGAGAAGGCTTTCTTATCTGCTTCAGATTGAAAATCGTGCGGAATATCATCGAGGAATACCCCAACTAGGTTTATCCCTAGTGCTAGATACTGAGCTAGGCGGCCTTTAAGTGCGGCTAACTCAGATGGGTCTGAATAAATGATCGTTTGACCTGGTGAGACAGCAGTTCCAAAAGAGATTCCCTGACTATTTGCATGTGAAACAAGTTCGCCCAATTTTAGAAGCTCAGATTCTGGGCGTGGATCCTGCCACTTGCGGCGATGACCAGGCTCATCTTTGGGAGCCAGAAAATAAGTATTCAATTTAGCTTTTGCAAGAAAGTTAATCATGTCAATGCGTTCAGCATGTGTCCAAGGTTTGCCATAGAAACCTTCGATTACTCCCCGAATACTAAATTCACTCACTTCATCCACCGTCCCTTGAAAATAGGTTTAATTCTGGTACAAAAAATTCAAATAAATTCCGGCACTCATTCGTAGTGCCTCGATCGCATTGAGATTTGCCTTCGCATTTCAGTGCAGTTGATTAATCGCTCCTAAAAGCAAGGCTTGATAATTGTTGCGATAAAGTTACATGCTAAAGAGTTGGAATGGAAGGGTTTTCGCACTTATGATGTCTGTATGTCAGGTGTCCCATTATGAGTAGTTCAGAAGATAAACTGTTTTTAGCTGAGCTAATTGAAGTCACGCAGATTTCCGAAAATTTATTTACTGGTAATTGTTTACCTGGCGCTACTGGCCGTGTGTTCGGCGGCCAAGTGGCAGCCCAAGCGATGCGTTCGGCAACTCTGATTAGACCAGCAAGCAGAGACATCCACTCTTACTCTTGTATTTTTCTTAGACCAGGTAAGCCTGAATATGAAGTCAGATACATTGTCACCGAATTACGAAATGGAAAATCTCTAACTACCTATCGTGTAGATGCATATCAAGATATCGATGGCGATGAAAGCTTGATTATGACTTCGACTTCCTCGTTTCACATTAAGGAAGAAAGTCAAAGTTATCAAGACCAGATGCCTTCTGTGATTCCAGCCGAAGAGTGTGGCCTTGCTGGGTATATTCCACCCGGAAGCAAGTCGCGTGTTCGAGAACCGATAGACTTTCGTTGGCCATATGGCCCGCCAAATTCAATCGTTTCATCGCAACCCCGCCAATTGACTTGGTTTAAGTCAAAGGATCTTTTGCCTGATGACGCAATGGTGCATGCGTGTGCCTTAACCTACATAACTGATTTAACTTTGACTCGCACTGCTCATATGCCCCTTAACAATCCGCAATCTCGCCAGCTCGGCGCTTCTCTTGACCACTCAATGCATTTTCACCGCCCCTTTAGGGCTGATGAATGGATTTTATTTGAACAGGAAGCTGCCAGTTATTCGGGGTCACGCTCCATCGCAAGTGGGAAAATTTTTACCAAAGACGGTTTACTAGCAGTTTCAGTCAGACAAGAGGCGCTAATTCGGCGTACAACAGAAGTCTAAGAATCCGTTAGACCTCGATGACCATTGCAATGCCTTGGCCAATGCCGATGCACGCAGCCGCTACGCCAATCCCGCCACCACGAGCTTTTAGTGCCCTAGCTAAATCGGCAACAATGCGAGTACCGGATGCACCAATTGGATGACCAATCGCAATTGCACCACCATTTGGATTTACTTTTGCTGGATCTATTTCTGGCATCTCATGTAACACCGACAAAACCATCGCTGCAAATGCCTCATTGATTTCAAAGATTGCAACATCACTTATCTTTTTACCAGCAATTGCTAAAGCCTTCCGAATTGCAGGAACTGGCCCTATCGTAAATTCGTTAGGAGCAAGCGCTGCCACAGCTGAACTCAGAATATATGCAAATGGTTCAATCCCAAGTTCTTTGGCTCTGCGCTCTGAAGTAATCAATGTTGCTGCTGCTCCATCATTTAATGGAGATGAGTTTCCAGCAGTAACTGGGCCAGTTTTTGTAAATGCCGATGGCAAAGTAGCCAGCTTTTCAGTTGAACTGTCCGGGCGAATACATTCATCTCTGCTCACACCATTAACTTCAAAGACATAATCATTAAACCCTTTTTCCCAAGCAGCGTCTGCAAGATGATGAGATCTAACTGCCCATTCATCTTGCGCCGAACGGGAAATTCCCAGACGTTCGCCTACTTTTTCAGCACTTTCTCCTAAAGACGATAGCCATTGAACAGGCATCAGTGGATTTATCATTCTCCAACCGATTGTTGTTTGCTGCAGAAATTGTTTGGGATCAAGCGGAGTGTCTGACTTAGGCAATACCCAAGGGGCGCGGCTCATGCTTTCAACACCGCCGGCAATTACTACTTCTGCCTCACCAGTGCGAATCAAACGACCCGCTTGCGCGATTGCTTCAGCGCCAGAACCACACAGACGATTTACGGTAACTGCAGGCACCGTCACTGGAATCTTTGCAAGAAGCAAACTCATGCGTGCGACATTGCGGTTATCTTCACCAGCACCATTGCTATTGCCAGCAATGACTTCATCGATCGTAACTGGATCCAGATTAGGCACCTTTGTAAGTAAATTCTGGAAAGTCAGACTAAGTAGATCATCGGGGCGAACAGAGGATATGCCTCCACGATATTTTCCAAATGGCGTGCGGGATGCAGCAGCAATTACAGCGCGATTTTGATTCATGTCTATAGCATAATCATAAATCAATATAGACAGAATCCTTTATCTGGTCTAAAAACCGCTGACTAAACCTGTCCATGTTTTTGAAGTTGGAGCCCTAGTAGAAGTGCCACTAAAGCTCCAGGTAATTGAACATGTTCCATTTGAAACACCTTGCAGAATTGTCTTGTTTTTGATCCCGCCAGTTAGATCGGCCAATTCATTTGAAACTACTTTACAAACTGTCGGAGTATTTGAAACCACAGTTAACAAGTGGCCTAAGCTCGTCAATCCCCAATTTAGTCTGCTTTCGACATGAAGAACTGTCTCAAAGAAAGTATAAAGAGTTGACCTACTAAATGATGAAGCACCTGTTACGCCAATTACCATTGGCTGCTGAACCGGGTTTGGATTTGGTGAGGTAATTGAAATTGATGTCACATTTACCCAACCACTAGTTTTCTTCCACTCATCTGTTCCTCTGGCTTCAATTTGATAGGTTCCAGATGGCCAGTTGCAAGGAATCACGTAGTCGTTACCGTAGACGCCATCTAGCTTTGTGCCAGATCTCTTGTAAACAGTATTAGTAGCTCTTACCTGGCCCCAAGGATCTATAAATCTGTATTCGACATTAGCTAAACCGGTGTCATCCTTTGCTGCTACATCTACCCCCGCAAATGTCTTACAAACCTCAACGGTTGAAACCAGTGGATTGCCAGAGACAATTACTGGATTTGCAGTATCGACGATAATCGGTGCAGTTCCATTGAAAGTTCCAATAGTTTTCCAAGTTGAGATATTCATGGACGTGTCGCGCGCTTGAGCCATAACAGTGTAAGTACCGATTGGGGAGCCACAAGGAATGGTCCAGTCATTTGACCAGTTTCCGCTCAATCCACTTCCGTCCTTGCGAAACGCCCCGACTGTAGAGGCGATAGCACCACTCGGATTCAAAATTCTAAACTGCATTGAGGCAGTATCAACATTGTCAGTAATTAAGGCACTTATTTTTGAAACAGTTTTACAAACTTCAACCGCACCGGGCGAAACAAATCCACTGACAATAACTGGAGCTTCTGTATCAACGATAATCCGTGGCGTTGCACTAAAAGTACCAACGGTGCTCCAGATTGAAGTGTTCTCAGCACTGTCACGGGCTTGAGCCATAACAGTGTAAGTACCGGTTGGAGAGTCACAAGGAATAGTCCAATCATTTGACCAGTTTCCGCTCAAGCCAGTTCCACTGATTCGGTATGCGGAATAGGTACTCGCAATAGAACCGTTCGGATAAAGGACTCTAAATTGCACTGCGGTAACACCAAGATTATCTGTAACTAAAGCTCTGATTGTTGAAACAGTTTTACAGACTTGAACTGAGCTTGGCGAAACAAAGCCACTAGAAATTACTGGAACTGCTGTATCTGGCGCTGGTGTTGGGGCTGGCGCTGGACTTGGTGTTGGAGTTGGTGTTGGTGTTGGTGTTGGTGTTGGAGTTGGTGTTGGAGTTGGTGTTGGAGTTGGTGTTGGTGTTGGTGTTGGTGTTGGAGTTGGAGTTGGAGTTGGAGTTGGAGTTGGTGTTGGTGTTGGTGTTGGTGTTGGAGTTGGAGTTGGAGTTGGAGTTGGAGTTGGAGTTGGAGTTGGTGTTGGTGTTGGTGTTGGTGTTGGTGTTGGTGTTGGTGTTGGAGTTGGTGTTGGAGTTGGAGTTGGAGTTGGAGTTGGTGTTGGTGTTGGTGTTGGTGTTGGTGTTGGAGTTGGAGTTGGTGTTGGTGTTGGTGTTGGTGTTGGTGTTGGTGTTGGTGTTGGTGTTGGTGTTGGTGTTGGTGTTGGAGTCGGTGTTGGTGTTGGTGTTGGAGTTGGTGTTGGAGTTGGTGTTGGAGTTGGTGTTGGAGTTGGAGTTGGAGTTGGAGTTGGAGTTGGTGTTGGTGTTGGAGAAGGCGTTGGTGTTGGAGAAGGCGTTGGTGTTGGAGAAGGCGTTGGTGTTGGAGAAGGCGTTGGTGTTGGAGAAGGTGTTGGTGTTGGAGAAGGTGTTGGTGTTGGAGAAGGTGTTGGTGTTGGAGAAGGCGTTGGTGTTGGAGAAGGCGTTGGTGTTGGAGAAGGCGTTGGTGTTGGAGAAGGCGTTGGTGTTGGAGAAGGCGTTGGTGTTGGCGCTACGTTCAAGGTTCCGAAAGTCAGAATTGAGCTTTCGACTTTGTCCCAACCTCCACCGGCTACATCGGTTACATAGAACCTGTAGTAGAACTTACTTCCCGAAGGTAGACCAGTTATCACAACCTTGGAAACGGTATCAGTCGCATTCGCAACTGCCCAAGGAGTTCCCTGAACAATTGTTGCTCCTACTAGCGCAGGGTCGCTTCCATAGCTGAAGTAGGTGCGACTATTACTTCCCATTGCATTCCATTGGGCATTTAACGTGATTCCTGATGCGGTATTTAAATTGGCATAAATGTTCTTAAGTACTGGCGTCTCGCGGTTCAAAATCGCATATCTAATTGGGCCCTTTGTTACACCTGAAGCATTAAGGGCTGAGAATTGATAGTAATAACCAGTGCCCGGAAGCATTCCACTTGTGATGGTCGCCGAAACGTTTACAACTGCATCGCCTGTAACAGGACTCTGCGGCAAAGTGATAGTTGTTTGACCTGAAGTTAATGAACTATCGCGACCATAGGTAAAGGTGACTTTTGTAGTCTGGCTCTGTGGGTGAACAGTTCCAACGAAAGAGGCTGAATCATATTTGCGGCTAGTTGGATTTGGATCCGTAGTCACAGCAGGAGCTAAACCAGGTGCGATAGGCGTATCAAATGAAGTAACACTCGATTGAACTGTGGCGGTTGAATTGATTGCGACAACTTTGTAGTAATAAGTTTTTCCACCATCAAGGAAAGAAAGTGGTAAAGAAACAGCTGTCACGTTGTTGCCATTTACCTGGAATGGAACGGCTGCAATTGTATCTACATCCGTCGCAAAAGTTGAATCAGGGCTATACATAAAAGTAACTGTGGTTGTTGAGTTGCCAGCCATAACAGTTCCGTTGAGAACTGCACTGTAAGCAGTTATATCTGTGGCCGCTTTTACAACTGGAGTTGGTTTAGTTAGCGGAGGCGCTAAAGTCGTAAATGAACCTACTTGGCTTAAAGTCTTTCCCGATTCATTAGTTGCAGAAATTCGGAATGAATAACTCTTCGAAGCAGTCAAGCCCGTTAGAGCTACTGCTGCTGCAGTTGTTGTCCCGCCACTTACTGTTCCCGGATTTACTGAAGCTGTAAGTGCACCAGTAGCGAAAGTTGAGTCTAAGGAATATTCAAAACCAAGCGTTGTCTGAGCAAAGCCAGGATTAACATCAATCGCAAAATTAGCACTCTCGTGAGTTATGTCCGTGATTTTATTTAGCGAAACTGTTGGTGCAACAACTGGTGGCACAACAACCGATGGTGGCGTTACAACTGGTGCTTCCCCGTCAGTTGGCGAAACGTAAAGCAAATTATTCGCAGTGTTTGGCTTTAATCCGGTGAGGGCATTTTTAGTTGATTCAGATACTAGAAATGAGGAAACTCCTGAAACAGAAGCGCCCGAAAGACCTAAATATACAGCCGCAGCACCAGCTACATGCGGCGCCGCCATTGAAGTACCGCTAATTGAATTTGTCGCTGTAGTTGAGCCAATCCAAGCGGCAGTAATGCTTACACCCGGTGCGTTTATATCTACACAACTGCCATGGTTTGAGAAAGATGCAGGTGAGTCGCTAAGTGAAGTAGCACCAACTGTAATGGCACTAAGCGCACCGGCCGGAGAACGTGTACACGCATCAGTTGCTTCGTTTCCAGCAGCAGCAACAACTGTTATGCCGGCATTAGTTAATCTTTGAATTGCTGAATTTAAAGCAGCAGAACCTGGACCACCGATTGAAAGATTAAGAACTGCATTGCTCTTTGAGTTCGGATTCTGTGGACTTAAAATCCAATCAAGGCCGGCAATAACTTGTGAGTACATTCCACTGCCAGCGCAGTTCAAGATTCTTACTGGAACCAAGGTCGCATTCTTAGCGACGCCAAATTTTGTTCCCGCCGCAGTTGAAGCAACGTGTGTTCCGTGACCATTGCAGTCGACGGTTCCATTACCGTCAGCAATTGCTGAGAATCCAGAATTAGATAGTCGAGTACCGAAATCAGAATGTGGGTAGATCCCGGTATCGCCTATGTAAATTGTTGAACCAGCACCTGCGCTGCGATAACTATATGAACTTACTGAGCCCGTTAAACCTACTCGCTCTCGTTGATCGATTCGATCTAGACCCCAAGATGGAGCTGGCGTTTGCTCGGCCAAACCAACTGCCGTTTGATCTAATTCAACGTTCAAAATATTTGGTATTTTTTTGATCAGTGAAACAACTAGCGTTGGTAGTTCGACTGCATATCCGTCGAATACATAGTTATATTTAGTATTAATCTTGCCGCCTGCATTTGTAATTGCTTTTTCAACAGCAGCGCGGGCAGCAGGATCAATCGAGATTATGTATTTAGCTTTTGCGCCAAGATTTAACGCCTCAGAATGAGCTGAAGATCCCAGCATTAAAAATGCTGAGAGAATGGCTACACCAGAGAGTCGAAACTTCTTCCGGGTGAAACTATTCATTCTTGCCCCTTGGCGAAAAGTCTTAGGGTGCCAATTAGCAACTCCTAGTTATTGCTCTATTTTAGGGTAATTAAGGGTCAACCCCTAGGTTTCAAGGTAAAAAATTCGATATTTGGCTAAATCAGCCAACATCTACGCGTGTGATTACGCCTAACATCACGACAACGGTTACCCGATCAAATCGATAGTCCCTGGTGGTTGCGAACATCTCTTTATCTCGTTGCCCAACTCGGAAACCCCAATTAAGCGAGGCCGCACATTCATAGCCTTCTGACTCACTCATGCCAATTAGCGCATCGGCTCTAACTTGCGAGATTCCGGATTGATCAGCCGTATCTACCTTTGGGCAAACAATCTTCACAGTTGAATTAGTTGGCTTTGGCTTGGTAACTAAAGTTTTAACTAAAACACCTTTATTCCAAACCAATTTCTTGCCACTTTTAACACAGGTGAATTTTTTACCTTTAACAATTGAAGTGGCCTTTAGCTTTGCGCAGCTGGCTCCCGCTTTTGCCGTTACACCGCTGGCATGAGACAACGGCGCTATGCATAAGGCGATAGCCAATAGAGATGCGAACGCGCGTTTAGCCATATGTGAAGAATACAAGGCAAATCTTAATAAACCTAGAAATCTAGCTTTTGATCTTGGGTAAGTTCCAGTTCTGTTTGATTGAGATCAACCGGATACTAATTACTAGTATGAATCCAATAGCCGAAGCCAATTCTTGAATAGCGCCCGCTTCAATGGCGAGAACGAGTGCACTCGCTCCGATAAATGAAGCGGTTCCATTAGTTTCACGATGAAGCAGAACGGGCGGGACTTGTGCCAGTAAGTCGCGAGTTAATCCCCCGAGTACAGCGCTGAGCAGGCCAAGTAATATTGCTGGGATTGGATCTAAATTTAAATCTAACGCAAGCGCAGTGCCAGCAACAGTTGATACACCTAAGCCAATCGAATCAATGAAAAGTACGAAATTGCCGACTTCCTTTGACCACTTAAATACGATAGTTAGCGCCACAGCCAAAAGCACTGCGCCTAATAAGTAAGGCTTCTCAATCCAAGTCAGTGGAATATCTAGGACTAAGTTGCGAAAAGTTCCACCTGTAAGCGCTGCGACCGATGCTACAAAAAGGATTCCGCCATAATCCATAAAGCGGCTTGCTGCAAGGCGGGCGCCTACCAGCGCAAAGGCAAAGGTAGAAAGAAAGTCTAGGAGTACTAGGAAGTCATTCACTTGCGCAGTTTATCCAATAATTTCAATCATTTATCCGAATTCTTCACTATGCAAAAAATATTCAGGTCTAATACCCTTTCCGAATGCTAGGTGGAATCAATAATGGACTGTTCCTGTCGTCCTTTGGTGGTTTTTTCGCGCTAGCATTTTTAACTCTGATTTTGAAATGGGCATTTGGAAATCGCACAAAAGATAAGAAGTTTGTTGCGACCCCTGATCAAGCTGGAAAAAAAGATCAATATGGATTACTGGTGGCTCTTCCGACACCAAAGAATTACATTGAAGCTGAGATGCTAAAACAAAAACTAATTGCTGCTGATATCCGAGTTAACCTGACCCAAACTTTTGATGGCCCAGCACTTATGGTTTTTGAGAAAGACTTTAAAATTGCTCAAGCAATACTAAGAAGTTAAGCTGGCAAATTAGCTCGTGCAAGCTTTTCCGTCACCATCGCCATCTAATCTGTGTGGGTCCCTGCCTAGCACGGTTACTGGCGCTAAACCAAGTGCTTTTATATCGCTGCAGTTAAGATCCGGCGGAAAGAGTGGAATACATCCGGCATAGTTAGGATCGCAACCAGTTGATGGGCTTGGAACTGTAACTGGATTAGAAGTTGGTGTTGCGACAGGAGTGCCTACGGCTTTATATGTCGTAATAGCTTTGGTTGGTACCAGCTTTGTGCCCGGGCAGTCTTTCCAAAGTCCTACTTTGTAAAACTTCGCATCTTTTGCCGCTTTCAACATAGCTGCCGAGTAAATACCTTTTTCGCCTTGGTAAAAGTACGGAGCTGCGGCCCCAATCTTTATCATCTCAAGATTTACATTCAACTTGCCCACAAAAATGTATCGCAGCGCTCTACCGTAACGATCAAAAGAAGCTGAAGCTGGATCAGCCTTTAGCGTAACTGTTCCTTTTTTTCCTAAGAGATTAACCAGTGCAGCCTTGGATTCTTTAGCAAAGCATTCGCCTTCAGCAAGTTCTGGTGCATCAATCTGCAGAAGTCGAACTTTTAGCCCATCGACCATAGTTACAGTGTCGCCATCGTAAATCTTGACTACTTTAAGAGCGCCCTGTGCTGGGAATATTCCTACAGCGAGTAACGCAGAAATTAAAAGTGCGTACTTTGATTTATTCATACGCGGAATTATTTGCGAGCTAAACGCCAGTGATAAACATAAAGTGGCCCAGCAATAATTAAAGTAGTGACGGCATCAATCGCGCTCTTCACGGCTTGACGTTGGTTCTGATCTTTAACTTGTGCTGCGATGACTGCAGAATCAACTTGCGGTTTTGTTGCATAAGGATCGACATATGCTGGATCCGGATACGCCACATTTACGCCACTTCTAATAAGTGAAACTAGCGAGAACAGACAGACCATCAAAGTAATTAGGCAGACGGCATAGAGGTAAAGCGAACGCCAATCAATTCTGGATTGTTGGTAAATCGGCTGAATTACTTGAGCCTTTGCTGGGGCCTTAGCTGCTGACTTCTTAACTGGAGCTTTCTTAGTGGTTGCCATACCTAAATTATGCTCCTTTATTCCATGAAATGGCCATGGATATGTACATGCCGCCTCTATTATTTTCTTATGAGCACTGTTAAAAACTTTTTCCTGATTCTCCATATTCTTTCCATCTTAGGTGGCTTGGCGCTTTTACTAACTGCGTTGCCTAAGCCAAGGAAGACGATTCACGTTGGCTTCTTGCATTCAATGCTCACAGCTCTGGTTACTGGTATCGCCTTAGTTGGGATAAACACTTCGCTACACGCAACAGATGCGGTTAAGTATGCGGCACCAGAGCACGGTAAAGTCGGAGTTAAGTTCCTTATCCTTCTGGTTATTTTGGTACTTACCATCTTAAACAAGAAGAAAAATGAAGTATCAACGGGGCTCTGGGCTGGGCTAATCGCTCTTACGTTGGCAAATGTTTTTATAGCCACATCGCTGTAATTAACCTAGAATTACCCAGTGACCCCCAAGAGCACTTCCCGAAGCGTTGAGGTAACTATTGATTTAGTTGCTGAAACTGCCGGGGTCAGTCGTGCCACGGTTTCACGGGTGATAAACGGCAGCGCAAAAGTTTCACCAGAAACCGAAAAGGCAGTTCGTAAGGCAATCAAGAAATATAACTTCGTCCCAAATGCCACTGCTCGCAGACTTGCGGGCGGACGCAGCGGTCTTGTTGCCCTGGTGCTTGAGGAATCCAGTGAAGAATTCTTCCTGAATCCATTCTGGGGTTTGGTGGTTCAAGGATTTACCACAGCGATTTCCGATGCGGGCATGCAACCTCTGCTACTTATTCGCCCAAAAACTGGTAGCGAAGACTCTCTCTTTGAATCGCTTCGAAAAGCTCAAGTTGATGGAATCGCCATGTTTAGCTGGCACCGTTCAGTAAAGAGTTTTGAACGCTTGCTTCCTAAAGGCGTGCCAGTGGTTTTTGGTGGCGACTTGGGCGGCTCAGACAAATTCCCTTACGTAGACGTTGATAACGTTCAAGGTGGCTATTTAGCTACAAAACATTTGATTTCGCAGGGCTGTAAGAAAATAGTGGCGATCACTGGAGATTTAAAGCTTCAGTCAGGGCGTGATCGATTTGAAGGATTTGAAAAAGCTATGTCAGAGGCTGGTCGAGAAATCTCACCAGATTCAGTTTTAACCGGTGATTATTCATCTTCTAAAGCTGAAGAAGTTGTTCGTGAGTTTCTAAAGAAGAAAATTCCATTTGATGGAATTTTCGCTGGAAACGATTTAAGTGCAATTGGAGCGATCAATGTGTTACTACAAAACAAAATTGCGGTTCCAAAACAAGTCAAGGTAATAGGTTTTGATAATTCACCTGTTGCGACGCGTTCGGTACCCGCGCTCTCAAGTATCCATCAGCCAATTCGCGAACTAGGTGCCGAAGTAGCAAATATGTTGGTGGCAGCGCTGGGCGGATCTGAAGTCACCACGAAAATGTTGCCGGTAAAGCTGGTAGTTAGAGAATCAACCGCTAAAAGCTAGTTAGGTATATTCGAGGCAATAATTTCTTTATACTTTTTTGCACTCAACTTGGGCGTTCTAACTAAGGTTTTATAGTCAACTCGAACTAAGCCAAATCGCTTTGCATAACCTTCGGCCCACTCAAAATTATCAAGTAGTGACCAAGCGAAGTAGCCCTTGACTGGCACGCCTGAAGCGATCGCTTTTTGAAGCGACTGAAGGTGGCGTACTAGGTAAGAAGTTCGCTCAACATCGTTAATGCTGCCGTCGGCTTCGACCAAGTCTTCATAAGAAGAGCCATTCTCGGTGATCATTAAATAAGGAATCTCTGGATAATCACGATGAACTCGCGCTACTAAGTTTCCAAGGCCTTCAGGCGTCACGACCCAACCCATGGCAGTAAGGGATCCAGCCAAGTGTGATGGCGGTGAATTATCGCCTTTTTGCGGGAACGGGAAGATTCCTGGACCGTTATCTACCAAATCTTCTGGGCGCGGATTACGCAAGAACGAATCGGAATAGTAATTGATGCCAAGGTAGTCAGGCTTTGCCTTAAGTAATTCTTGATCACCCGGAAGAAGCACATCGGTAAGAGCTTTACCGTAATACTCAAGAATATTTGTTGGATATTTGCCATAGAGCATTGCTTCAATCCACCAACGATTAATATTTGAATCAAGCAAAGCATTAAGAGTTACTAGTTCGGTATTCTCGGGATTTTCCAAATTGTGGTTCGTCATGTTCACGGTTAGACCCACTTGAGCATTTGGGCGAATGCTCTTTATTGCGCGAGTTGCCATTGAGTGAGCAAGCGCTGTGTGATGCGATGCAGCGATTGCTAATGCGTGATCTTTTTTACCAGGTGCGTGAACTCCAATTGAATAACCCAACCACGCAACGCACCAAGGCTCATTCAAGGTAATCCAGTTACTTACTCGATCGCCAAATTCTTCAGCACATGCAAGTGCATAATCTGTAAATGCTAAGGCTGTTGCTCTATTTGCCCAACCGCCTGCATCTTCAAGTTGCTGCGGAAGGTCCCAGTGATACAAAGTCACCATCGGCTCGATGCCAGCTTCAATGAGCGAGTCAATCAAGTTGTTGTAAAAGATAAAGCCACGTTCTTCGCGTACCCCATCGCCATTAGGAAAAAGTCTTGGCCAAGCAATTGAAAAACGATATGCCTTAACGCCTAAATCTTTCATGATTTCAATATCTTCTGGATAGCGATGGTAGTGATCACACGCAACATCGCCGTTATCGCTGCCTACAACTTTGCCCGTAGTTTTGCTAAAGGTGTCCCAAATGCTCACGCCACGACCATCTTTTTGTGCCGCGCCTTCGATTTGGTAACTAGCAGTTGCCGTTCCCCAAAGGAAGTCATCTGGAAAAACATTAGACATAAACTCTGAACTCCATTTCGGCAATTTCTACCCCTATACTTTCACATAAGAGCCCTATAAACCGCCTCTGAAAGCGGTTACATATCTTCAAACCCTATCCTATTTGGAGGCCAGAATGTTAAGTTCAAATGCTAAAACATTGCTCTGGTCAGAAGAATTTCTTCCAACTGGTGACCGGCAGCCCAATCCCGAAATCTGGACACCTGATTTAGGTGATGGATCACAACACGGATTAGTTGGCTGGGGAAATCATGAACGTCAGTTTTACATTGCCGATTCATTGACTGCCGATAATGGATTAACAATCACGGCAGCTCGCGAAGCAGGCAGATCTAATCTTGAAACTTATTACGGACCCGCTGAATGGACAAGTGGGAAAATACATACCAATGGCAAGGTTTACTTTAAATATGGATACCTAGAGATTTCAGCCAAGATGCCAAGGGGTGTTGGAACTTGGCCTGCTCTCTGGCTGCTAGGTAAAAGCATTTCAGAAGGTACTGCATGGCCAGCATGTGGTGAGATCGATCTCTTTGAGGGAAACGGCGCTAAGCCCAAAACCATTCAAGGAACTCTTCACGCAACTGGCTACGCCAGCGAATTTGGAATTACTGGTTTCCATGAAAGCTTGAGCGACCTATCAGAGGACTTTAATCGGTTCGCAATTGATTGGCGAGAAGACTCGATTGAATGGTTCTTCAACGATGATGCGTTTCAGAAGTTCAGTCGCGGTCAAGGTGAATTTGAAGGTAAAGCTTGGCCATTTAATGACTATTTCTACTTAATCATTAATCAGGCAATCGGCGGTTGGTTCGTGGGTGAGGTAGATCCCTTGCTGCAGGAAAGTAAGCTAGAGATTGAGTACATCAAGCACTTCATGATTGATGGTATTGGCGAAGTTGTTTCAGGTTAAGGGCTAGTACTTAAGCTTTATGCTTAATTACTTCGCCAATGCCGTTAATTGAATAAACCCGAATGTAATCAAATTCCATTGTGGAATTTTTCAGATTTGCTTCAATTTCTCCGCCTAGATTTCCACCCATAGCTAAGTTAATAATGATGTAGAACTCATGATCATAAACCCAGCCTGGATCACGCCTATCAAGCGTTAAAAAGGGAACGTCATCTAAGTAATAGCGAATTTGGTCAGGCAGCCAGTCAACTGCATAAGTGTGATATTCCGACGCATGTGGAGTTTTCATTTCAACTCTCTCACCGCGGCTACCGCCAGGGCCATGTATATATCCCAAATTTGTGGATGGCAGACTTCCGAGTAATTCAGTTACATCAATTTCACCACAACCAGGCCAGCCTCGTTCATCGATATCTGCACCTAACATCCAGAAAGCGCCCCAAGTTCCTTTACCTACTGGACCCTTTATTCGGGCTTCTATGCGGCCGTATTTGAATCCAACTTTATCTTTTGTAACTAACTTGGTACTTGCCCACTCACATGGTCCTTTGTAATAGCAGTTATTTGCGTCAGCACCTTCAGTAGTTGCTTTAATTACATAAGATCCTGAACCATTGGTTGAAGAAATCTTGTCGTCATACCATTGTCTTTCATTATTGCCCCAACCCCGATTACCAAATGCGACACCGTCGCCATTTTGAGCAACCCAAACATTCGGATCAGCTGGCGCGCCAGCGGGACCATTAAATTCTTCTGACCAAATCTGATCATACTTACGAGTTATGTTAGCTACGGCAACGGTATTTGAAGTCTTCTTGGCCGTGACAAAGCCTTTAGCTGAAAACTTAACTTCTAGCGAAATATCGGTGCCTAAATCTGAAGTCTTTAAATTGTAAGTGCTCTTAGTCGCACCTTTAATCTCAAAATATCCGACATACCATTGGTATGTCGGCTTAGCATTTGTCGGAATGCTTTGCGGAAGAACCGCAATTTCCATAACTTTGTCATCACTTGGTCGCACACGAATAGTTAAAGACTCGGATAGAAGTACGTTGCCGATCGTAATTGTGTTTGATTTCGCAGTAACTGTTGTTCCATCATCAAAGATATGAGATTCGCTAAACTGCAATTTCTTCTTATTATCGCTACTTTTTAACTTCAAAGTTAGACCAGAAGTTGGCAAGGCTTTACCGTTTAAAAGCCACTGAAATGAGCTCGGGCCATTGTCTGACCACTTGGCTGGCGTTGCCTTAAAGGTGTATCCGGTTGAACCAGCAGTAATTTTAGGCGAAGTTATTGGCTTCTTTGATTCTTCACCATGTGCCGCAATCATTGAAAACGATGAAACGCTCAATACTAATGCGGTGATAACTGCTAGAGCTTTGCGATACATATTCTCAGATTCCTCAAATTAGAAAGCGCCGGCGAGGCTTTTTTAGGGCCTCGCCGGCGCTTATTTCTACTTAACTGTAACTGTTGATTTATAGGTCTTGCCCGCAATTACAACCGTTACAGTCTTCTTTCCTGCTGTAACGGTGTACTTGAAAGCTTGATTTGCAACTGAGATTTTCTCAGTAACTTTCTTATTACCAGTGATTGAGATTGTGGCTGTCTTTCCTGATGCATTCGCAATAACAACTGTCATTGAATAGACAGCTTTGCCTTTCACGGTTGCCTTTGAGGCAGTTGCTTTTACCGAAACTGCGGTCGAAGGTGGTGCTACAGGTACAGCCTCTTCACCAACAAAGTGGAACTCCACCATGTCTGCGATATCCGTTGCTTGACCAGAAATTTCTGGATAAATCTGGCTGAATACACCATTTGTCAGTGGTGTTGGTGTTGTTAGCGAGGCAGGCACTGGTTCACCTTTTTTGTCAGTGTTCTTCAAAGCGAATAGAACATAACCAAAACCATCAGTGGTTCCAGTTAGCAACAATTGATCATTGCCCTGCGCGCTGTCCTTCATTGGATCAGTCGCATTAGTTCCATCAGTCATGCCGGCCTTTGAAGCACTGTAAGCCTTATTTACATGAAGCTTGACTGTTGTGTTAGGAAGAGCTTTGCCATTGTCATCAGTAACTTTGTAAACCAGATTAATAGCAGATCCAGTTGGAACATAAGCCTGACGGAAGCCAATTCCCTTGGCATACCAAGGGTTATCAACGCTGAAAGTCTTTTCCAGATCAGCACGTTGAATTGAGTTGGCCTCATTCAAAATTGGTGAAACTAGGCGAATTGTTGGCTTGGTTGCTGGTTGAACTACAGGTGTCTTTGGGTCGTAGTAATGGAATTCAGTGATTACTGAGTGATCTGGCTTTTCGCCTGCAATCTCAGGCAACACCTGTGCGTGAAGATCATTTAGGCCATCCACGCTGATATCTGGCTTAGCGGTCATTGATTCAGGTTCTGGTTCGCCAGTTCCTGGCTTATCAAGATTCTTCATGACAAATGTTACGTTTCCGTAAGCATCAGTCTTGTGAGTAACTCGTGCCTGATCAGCTGATTCTGGCTTGTGAATACCAGTTGTAATCTTGTCATCAACTTGAACAATTGCTGAAGAGTTTGAGTAACCCTTGTTGACGCGAAGAGTCACATCTTGGCCAACTAGGATTTTTCCATTCTTATCTGTGACGTTGTAGGTCAGGACAATTGTTGAGCCAGTTGGCACGAATGCGCGCTGGAAAACTAAGCCAGTTCCAAACCAACCATTGGCAACCCAGCCATCAGCCATCTTCTGGTTTGCCGCGGCTTCACTCGTATTTTCCGCAGTAAGAATTGGACTAATTAATTTAATTACTGCATCTTGCGGTGGATCTCCTGCGGCCATTGCCGGAGCTGACATAGCGCTTGATAAAGCAAGCACAGTTACAGCGGCAGCAAAACCAGCTAGTACTTTCTTTGTCTTGATACTCATTTATCTTCCTCTTCCTTTTGCTTTTGTATTGTGTGCTTACTTTTCTCTTTTCCCGAGAAAAATTCTTAACCTTTGACTGCTCCATCCATGACTCCGCTTACCAACTTGCGGCCAACAAAGACAAAGAGAATTAGTAGTGGAGCGGTCGCCAAGAAGGCTCCACCCATTTGTAACGCATAATCGAGTCCATACATCGGCTTAAGTTGAGTCAGGGCAACTTGCAGTGTGAAATTTTGGGGACTCTGCAGAACAATCGTCGGCCATAAGTAGTCATTCCAGGCGGCCAAAAAGGCGAATAAACCAAGTACGAATGAGCTTTGGCGAATAATTGGAAGCACTATGCCAAAGAAGATGCGTGGAACGCTGGCACCATCAATGCTCGCCGCTTCGAGAAGTTCATTTGGTACTTGAGCATCAATAATCTGACGCATCCAGAATACGCCGAACGCAGTAACTAGCGCTGGCACGATAAGTGCGTAAAGCGTGTCGATCATTTGTAGATTTTTAATCAAAATAAAGAGCGGAATGATGCCTAACTGGCTAGGTAGCATCATGGTCCCGACAATGAAAAGAATAAAGAACTTGCGGCCTTTAAAGTTCAGTTTCGCAAAAGCGAACCCAGCAAAAGCAGAGAAAACCACTTGAGCAACGGCGATCGAAATACCAACAATAAATGTATTCATCAGGGCAGAGCCGAAATAGACACCTTCGGCGTTAAGCACCTTCTCGGCTACGATCAAGAATCTTCCACCAGGAACTAGCGAAGGTGGACTCTTGGAGATTTCGGCATTGGTATTTGAAGAAACTACAAACATCCAATAAAACGGAAAGATAGAGAGGAAAGTAATTAAGGCTAAGGCCACATAACTAAGCGGAGAGGTGCGCTGCCATTTTGGAATCTTTTCCATTATCGCCCACTTCCATCGTTGGAAATACGGCGAGTTATTAAAAAGTTAATCATTGAGATAATCAGCACAATCACGGTGATGGCAATACCGATAGCTGCGGCATAGCCGTACTTATTATTGACGAATGCCTGGTTGTAAAGAAAGAGAGTCAATGTCAAGAATTGCTTACTTGATCCGCCATCTGCGGCCAATTGTTGCGGTTCTGCAAACACTTGCAGGCCGCCAATTGTTCCGACTACTAATACGAAAGTGATCGTATTTTTAAGCTGCGGAAGCGTTACATAGATGAATTGCTGCCACTTAGTAGCTCCGTCAACGGCTGCCGATTCATATAGTTCATCGGGGATAGCCAGCATGGAAGCTAAGAAAATCAGCGTGTTATAGCCAATCCAGCGCCAAGTAATCATGGCCGCAATCTGGATATGGCTAGGAACTACACCTTCAATAAAGTCAATATTATCAACCCCAAAGAGACCCAGAATTCCGTTAATGATTCCGAAATCTCGACCAAATAATTGTCCAAAAACAATGGTGATCGCAATTACCGAAGTGATGTTAGGAACTAAGAAAATAGTCCGCCAGAAAGATGCTCCGCGCAACCGCTTACTTCTTAGAATTACAGCTAAGCCAATGGCCATAGCCATTTGCGGAAATGTAGAAAGTGCCCAAATGCTAAATGTATTTCGAATCGCTAACCAGAAATCAGAGTCCCCCCACAAGGTTACGAAATTCTGCACACCATTGAAAGTTGATCCGCCAAGTGGATCCCACTTGTAAAAAGAAATGTAAATTGAATAGATGACTGGAGCCAGGCCGAAAATCAGAAAAATCACAAAGAATGGCGCAATAAACGGAATACCGAAACGGTGGTCTAATGAAGCAACACCTTCAGTAGGTTTATTAGTTTTTTTACTCTTTTTTGGATTAGCTGATTTCCAAGGTGAGAGAGGCGCCTTGCGACGCCTCTCCTTTACCTTTAAATGGCTCATAAGTTTTTCAGTACCTAGTTGTATACCTAGTTAGTGATAACTTTTTTGATGTCAGCAAGAACTTGATCCCAAGATTTCTTAGCCGTCATTTTCTTTGCAGCTACTCGTCCTAGGCCAGCACCAATAGCTTGATCAATTGCACGTTGTAGTTTGCCTTCAAAGATTGGCTTAACTTTTAAAACACCCGAAGCATAAATCTTTCCAACTGGGGCATTGTTAAAGAATGGATCCTTGTAGTCAAGCAAAGCGGCATCGTCATATAAAACCGAAGCTGCCGGGAACAAACCGTAGGTCTTAAATACCTTCAGCTGTTGCTCTGGAGCTAGGTACCAAGAAATAAAGTCGTAGGCTTCTTGTGGATATTTGGCATAAGAAGGAACTGTTAATTGAGTACCACCTTGGTTACCACCACCACCAGGAAGAGAGGCAATATCCCACTTACCGGAAGTATCTGGCGCTTGCTGCTTGATGTAATCCATCATCCAGGCTGGTGCCAAAATAGTTGCAAAAGTTCCCTTGTTCATTCCGATATTCCAGTCAGATGTGTACTGGCCGATACGGGTTCCGATGCCTAATTCAGTTGCTTTAATCGTGGTATCCCAAGCCTTTTTAACTTGAGGATTTGTGGTGTAGATCAACTTACCTGCATCGGTGCCGTCATTCTTGTAATACTTTTCGGTGCCTTGATTCATGATTGCGGCATAAATTGTGCCGGCGTTATCTATAAATCCTTTGCCAGCCTTCTTATCTGCTGCGCTCAACTTTTTATTGTACTTAACGCCAGTCTCGATGAACTTGTCCCATGTTGGCCAAAGTTTTCCAACTGCGCCACGCTCGGTAGGAAGACCAGCTTTCTTGAACAAGTCAACACGGTAGGCAACTTCAAGTCCGCCGACATCTGTTGGGAATCCGATAACGCTGTCGTCATAGCCAACGCCTTGTTCCCAGCGCCATGGCAAGTAGTTTTTCTTAAAGTCAAGAGCAGTTTTACCTGCAGCAACGCCCGCTACAACGTTTGTCTCTGAAGTTTTCATTTTGCGCAAATCAGTAAAGCACTTTGGATATGAGCGCCAGTATCCGGAGTATTGAACTTCAACGGCAACAATATCTGGGCCAGTTTTAGAGGTACATGCGGTAACCATATTTGTACCATTTAGTGGGTCTAAATCTGATTTCTTAATCTGCAGGGTGATTTCTGGATGCAGGACCTTATATTCCTGTACTAACTTGCGCTGAATGACATCTCCAAAGGTCCAGATCGTAATTGTTACTGGATCTAATGCTCGAGCAGGGGTGCCCAGAACGCCAGCTGCCAAAACAGCCGCGGTTGAAAGAGCAATTGATCCTCTAAACAAGGTCTTCTTACGCATAACCAACTCCTTTTGAATTTAACAGCGCCAATAAAAAAGTTATCGTTTCGTAGTATCAATTTGCCCGCCCTAGAGGTAGGCTCTTAAGCACTATGAAAGCGGTTTCACACTACTGTATCTAAGTGTGTAATTGCTAGGAGCGCAACACCAATTGCGTGAACTTCTAGTTTGTTATCAAAGCGTGACCGAGTAGGCAGGAAAGAGGAAGCAGCAGCTTGAACCAGAACCGGAAATCCCGTGCGCGGGTATCGGCCTTATTGTCGGCCGCAATTTTGGCGACCTCAGCTATTGCCATTATGCCGGCGACTATTTCTCAAGCTGCTGGTCCTAAAGTTCTAAAACTACTCTGGGCTGATGAATTCAACGGCAAGAAAGGTTCCTTGCCTTCTTCTAAGAATTGGGAATACGACATAGGTAATGGTTACGGGTGGGGTAATGCCGAGCTCCAGTACTACACAAATAAACCAGCCAATATTTCAACCGATGGCAAAGGCAGATTAGTAATCTCAGCGAATCGAATTTCTGATGCACAAGGTAATCAAACAGATAACTCGACTGCTGCAACTCAAATTTTGAATTCCTGTTGGGAATGCCAATTTACAAGCGCCAAAATAAAGTCCTCAAGAAAAGTACAGTTTCAATACGGCCGGCTAGAGGCTCGCATCAAAGTTGCTCCTGGCGAAGGAACTTGGCCAGCTTTTTGGATGCTCGGTGCTGATTTACTAGACGGTAATCCTTGGCCCGAATGTGGCGAAATTGATATTGTCGAGACTCGTGGCGTAGAACCAAATTTAGTTTCGGCAGTTCTGCATGGTCCAGGTTATGGAAAAGGCCCAGGTGTGGGTGGTTCATATCAGAGTCCAACTCCTGTGAGCGATGCATACCATGTGTACGCGATTGAATGGAAAAAGAATAAAATCGATTTCTACTTTAATGATCGTTTGATTTCAAGCGAAACTCCCGCCTCGGTGAAGCCAGGTCGATGGGTTTTCAATCAAAAATTTTACTTAATTCTTAACTTGGCAATGGGTGGCGAATTTGGTGGCGCTATCGATCCGGCAATAAATCAAACTCAAACATTTGTTGATTACATCCGCTATTACTCAGTTGATGGAGTCGGCAAGGTAACTAAGAAATAAACCCATGAAAATGCTTCATTTTCGCGGGAATCGTCCAGTAAAAGGAGAAAAATGAATAACCGAACACTTAAGACAGGACGAGCTTTAGTTTCGCTTGCCCTCGTTATCGCAGCAACATTCGTGGCAATTCCTTCAAGTAGCGCTGCTGGATTACCATCAGTTCGCTTGATGAGCCCAAGTTATGACGCGACAAATAGCGTTGATGCCACTGGTGATATTGCACAGTATTACTCAGCTGGTACCAAGGCGTTTTACACCTACATTGGTCATGGCACCAAGCTTTCACTTACTTACATGGTTACAACTGATGGAACTACACCAGCTGCTGATCAAAAACTTCTGCTGCAGATTAACGCACCATGGAGCGGTTCAAAAGCTACTTGGGTAACTTCAGATGGAAAAGCAGTAGCTGCCCAGAATGACGGTAACTTTGGTCTAGAAGTAAGTGGAACAACAGATGCTAAGGGACAGGTAACTTTCAACCTTACCAATACTGATACAACTGGTCTTGAAAAAGCACCAACTTCACCAACTCAAAATCGTGAAGCTATCAAGCCAGCACGTCTATACGGAACTATGAAGGTGGTAATTCCTGGTAAGGGCGACAAAGATGCTGATATCGATCTAGTTACATTTGATATCACTGATGGTCCTGCCACCGAATTTGGTCCAGCTATTCAGAAAACTACCCCAATTGAGACATCACTAAAGCGTGGCCAGTATCTAGTTCTGCCAGCTAAGTCTTTAAGTGGAGTAAAAATTAAGTGGTCAACTACTTCATCACCAACATGTTATGTAATCGGAAAGCGTGTTATCGCAGTCCGTGCAGGTGAATGTGTAGTTAATGGATCCAATTCAGGAGACGCTAAAAACTTGGCGTACTCATCGGAAACAGTAATTACGATCGACTAAATAAGAAAGTAAAGACGGCCCGCCTTGACTCAAATTTGAGTTAAGGCGGGCCGTTCTATTTGTAGCCCCGAAGGGATTCGAACCCTCGTAGCTGGCTTGAGAAGCCAGAGTCCTAGGCCGCTAGACGACGGGGCCCTAGTACTAACTTTTTCAAAAATGATCGCCTGCGGCTTTCATTTCCTTCGTGCTATGTCTTGCGCTGGGGTACCAGGACTCGAACCTAGACTTACTGAACCAGAATCAGCAGGGCTGCCAATTACCCCATACCCCAAATAGGTTTTCACCTAGTTGCGCTGACCGGCGATGGTCAACGAGGGCTAAGAATACCTTAGGAATTACCGCCTATAAAACCTTGGAAACTAAAGGGGCCTAGAGTTAGAGGGCGAGGGCCAGTTTAATGCGTTCTAAACTAACTTTTTGGCCAAGTAGCTCCATAGATTCAAAGAGTGGTGGTGAAATATTGCTACCTGTTGTGGCGATACGTACAGCGCCAAAAGCGATACGTGGCTTGAGGCCCATCTCTTCAATAAGTGAAGATCTAAGCGCTGCCTCAATTGAATTATGAGTCCAAGTAGTGAGTTTTTCTAATTCGCTGATACTGCGAGTTAACACCGCTTTAGCAGCTTCATCATTTACTTTACTGACGCAATCTTCAGCGACTGCATAGTTCTTAACGAATAAGAAGTTAAGCATGGCTGGCACTTCAGCTAAGGTGACAATACGCTCTTGAATAATTGGTAGCGCAGCTTTAACAACCGCAATCTCGGCATCGGTTCCGGAAATTACTCCATCTTTTGTGAGGAAGGGCAGTGACCAATTTAGGAACTCATCAGGAGTTAATGCCCGAATCTTGTCGCCATTAATTGCTTCTAACTTCTTCATATCAAATCGAGCTGGTGAAGAGTGAACTTTATCGACAGTGAAGAGTTCGGTTAGCTCCTTCATTGTTACATTTTCGCGATCATCGCCAGGCGACCAACCGAGCAGTGCTAAGTAATTGCAAATCGCTTCTGGCAAGAAACCACGTTCGCGATACCAAGCAATTGATACTTCGCCATTTCGCTTTGAAAGCTTGGCATTGTCTTGACCCATAACAAATGGCAAGTGCGCGAAAGTTGGGTAGTCGGCTGGCATTACGCCCATTGCTTGATAAACCCGAATCTGACGAGGAGTCGATGAGAGTAAATCTTCGCCACGCAGGACATGGGTTACCTTCATCATGATGTCATCAACTGCAACTGCCAAGGTGTAAAGCGGTGAACCGTCGCCACGAACCAGCACAAAGTCAGGTACAAATTTATGATCGAAAGTTACGTCGCCACGAATCTCATCGGTGAAAGTGGTGCTGCCATCTGGCATGCGCATGCGTACTACAGCTTCGCGGCCTTGCGCTTTGTAATCAGCAATTTGAGCATCAGTTAAGTCACGGCATTGACCGTCGTAGCCAGGGGCCACATTCGCTGCACGTTGTGCTTCGCGACGAGCTTCTAATTCAACCGGCGTGCAGTAGCAGTGATAAGCATCCTTCTGATCAAGAAACTTTTGGGCCCACTGTGCGTAAATATCTAAACGTTGTGATTGAAGGTAGGGACCATTTGGGCCGCCAACTTCTGGGCCTTCATCCCAATCAAGTCCGAGCCATTTAAGCGTATCGATTGCAGCTTGAATGTATTCATCAGTAACGCGAGTGGTATCGGTGTCCTCAATGCGAAAAATAAAGGATCCACCAGTGTGACGGGCGTATGCCCAATCAAAGAGTGCTGTGCGAATATTTCCAACATGAAGGTCACCAGTTGGAGATGGTGCGAAACGTACGCGAACTTCTTTACCCACGAACACTCACCTTATTTGATAATTCGCCTAAACCATCGATCGCGATAGTAATAGTTGATTTCTCTGGCATTGGACCAATACCAGCTGGAGTTCCAGTAATAATTACATCGCCCGGAAGCAAAGTCATTACTTTAGAAACAAATTCAACGATTGTTGGCACATCAAAGATCATTTGGCTTAACTTGCCATCTTGCTTTATTTCACCGTCAAGTTTTGCGGTGATTCGCTGAGTGCCAGGAATGAATTCAGTGTCGATCCAGGGCCCTAGTGGGCAGAAAGTGTCAAAACTTTTCGCGCGAGACCACTGGACATCTTTTCTCTGAAGATCTCGAGCAGTTACATCATTAGCAATTGTGTAACCAAAGATCACGTCGTTTACGCGCTCTTTCGGAACATCTTTACAAATTCGACCAATCACAATTGCTAGTTCAGCTTCATGATCAACTTGGCCAGCCATGCTCGGCCAAACGATTGTGTCACCAGGGCCGATTACCGAAGTATTTGGTTTGATAAAAATGATTGGTTCATCTGGCACAACACCGCCCATTTCAGCGGCATGATCAGCGTAGTTCTTGCCAATACAGACAACTTTGCTGCGCGGAATAACGGGAGCTAGCAAGCGAACCTTGCTTAGCTCTGTGGTTGCGCCGGTCTTAGTGACTCCGTGATAGATCGGATCCCCCGAAATCACGCTGATGGCGTTGTCATCTTCGAGCAATCCGTAGAGCGGGTCGGTGCCAAGTCCGGTATCTGGGCCTGGGCTAAATCGAATGATGCGCATTACGCAATCTTATCGGGCACTGCCCCATCATTTGCAAAGAAGATCGCGGCCGTTGGCGCAAAGTCACTAATTACTGCAGTTTTGGCACTTCGCTCGCCCGTGAAAACTACTGCCTCAATCCCATCAATTTGCGATGCCATGGCAACTGTAAAAACTGCTTGGACTGCATCTAACTTCAGTGATGGAGAATCAATAGCTACTGCCACATAGGTGCGACCAGTGACATCACGAAGAGCGGCAGCTTGATCTGCGCCACTGCGTTTCAACGTGGCTTGCGCCAATGTCACTAACTTTTGATCTTCTGGATTATTCAGCATCAGAAACTGGCTCCGCTAACTTTTCGACAAGAACGCTACTTATCCTGCGACGACGACCGATTGGTCGCTCTGAGGTAATTGACCAACCACCCAAATCAACGGTACTTCCGGTAATTGGTACACGACCGAGTTTCTGGGCCATTAGTCCGCCGATGGTGTCAACATCTTCGAAGTCTTGCGCCTCAATTTCAATTTCCAACTCTTCGGCTAAATCTTCAATATGCAGAGCTGCCTTTGCGCGAGCTTTTGTTTTCTCATCATTTAGCCAAGTAAATGATTCGACCCCATCGTCGTATTCATCAGCAATTTCGCCCACGATTTCTTCAATAATGTCTTCAATCGTGATAATGCCAGCAGTGCCACCATATTCATCAACCACGATGGCTAAGTGAATCTGATCGCGCTGCATTTCCTTTAGTAACTCAGCAGCAATCTTTATTTCAGGAACAAAGGTAGCTGGGCGCAAGTGCTGTTCTACTCGCTCAGTAGTTTCGGCCTCATGATGATCAAGTGCGCGACGGGCTAAATCCTTTACGTAAGTGATGCCAATAATGTTGTCGATGTTTTCGCCAACTACTGGGATTCGAGAGAAGCCCGAACGAAGTGCCAGCGATAGTCCTTGGCGCAAAGTCTTATCTTTTTCTACCCAAACCATGTCAGTACGGGGCACCATAAGTTCGCGTACCAAAGTATCGCCCAGCTCAAACACTGAATGGATCATTTCGTGTTCATCGGACTCAACCAGGCCGCGCTCGTGTGCTTGATCCACTAAATCGCGTAGTTCGGCTTCGTTAGCAAACGGTCCACTACGGAAACCTTTTCCGGGTGTCATGGCATTACCAATCGCAATAAGTAACTTGGTGACTGGAGCCAGAATAAATGCTAAGAAATAAGCAACTGTCGCGCCAACTAAAGCCAAGTTGTCAGGTCTTTGCTTACCTAAGGTGCGAGGACCAACACCGACCATCACGTATGAAATAACCACCATGATTGCAACTGTGAGTGCCATTGCCTGGGCCGATGAGTATTCGCGTAGCAAAATAACAGCCAATAAAACAGTTGCAGTTAGTTCACATGTCTTACGAACTAGTAACACCACATTTAAATATCGAGCTTGATCAAAAAAGACTTTCTTTAAGATCGCTCCGCCCCGTTTGCGCTCAAGTTTTTCAATAGCCACCCGAGAGATTGAAGCAAGCGCTGATTCAGTGCCAGCTAAGAAGCCAGCAAAAGCCAGTAGAGCAATGATGGAAATTATGGGCAGGGGGTTCATTTACTTTCAGCACTCCATTGTTTTACTAGGGATTCTTGCAGGTCGAACATAACTTTCTCATCTTGCGGTTCAGCATGGTCATATCCGAGGATATGTAATAAGCCATGGGTAGCTAAAATATACATTTCATGTTCGGGTGAATGGCCAGCTAAGTTTGCTTGCGCAGTTGCGAAATCTGGCGAGATAACGATGTCGCCCAAAGTCACAACTTCACCCACGGTTTCAGGCAGGTCCATCGGAAATGAGAGCACATCAGTTGAGCCAGGCTCATCCATCCACTTAATGTGTAGTTCAGTCATTTCAGCATCATCGACAAAAGTTACATTCAAATCACAATCAGGATGCAAATCTAATTTAGACATCGCAAAAGCCAAGAGTGATTGGATTTGATCGCCAGGTGCCAGTGCTCCTGATTTGTTTGTTATTTCAATGGTCATGGATTGCGAATCGAACGCGGGGTTTGGCGCGCTTCATTGAACTTGTCATAAGCCTTAACAATGTCGCCAATTAACCGGTGGCGAACCACATCTTCGGCAGTTAGCTCTTGGAATGAGATGTCATCAATATCTTGCAGAATATCCTTAATGATTGCTAGACCTGATTTAGCACCATTAGGTAAATCGATCTGCGTTACATCGCCTGTAACAACCATCTTGGAGCCAAAACCTAAACGAGTTAAGAACATCTTCATCTGCTCGGGAGTCGTGTTCTGTGCTTCATCAAGAATTATGAAAGCGTCATTAAGCGTGCGACCACGCATATAGGCAAGTGGGGCTACTTCGATAACCCCAGATTGCATTAACCGCGGAATCGAATCAATATCGATCATGTCATGCAGCGCATCGAATAGTGGGCGCAAGTAAGGATCGATTTTCTCGGAAAGTGAACCAGGCAAGAAACCCAAATGTTCGCCAGCTTCAACTGCCGGACGCGTTAGAACAATGCGGTTAACTTTCTTGGCTTGTAGCGCAGCAACAGCTTTAGCCATAGCTAAATAAGTTTTACCGGTACCGGCTGGACCAATTCCAAAAGTAATTGTGTTTTCATCAATTGCATCGACATAACGCTTTTGATTTGCCGTCTTTGGGCGAATTGTGCGACCGCGATTAGAAACAATATTGAGTGACAAAACTTCGCCGGGATTGTCTTGCGGAGTCTGTGCCAACATGCCAATTGAACGAATTACGGCATCAACATTTACGGCTTGGCCAGAACGAATTACCACCATTAGTTCGGTAAAGAGTTTCTCTAATTGTTGGCAATCAATATGTGGTCCGCGCAGAGTAATTTCATTGCCGCGCACCGTGATATTTACTGAAGGGAACGCTGCTTCAATAGCCAGCATATTTGCGTCATTTGCTCCGACCAACGCAACCATTGGAATTGCGGGCGGAATCGTAATTAAGGTTCGCTCCATGTGTGACGTAAGGCTACCTTTAACCGGGCGGCCAAGCCAGACCACGCCCACCCAGCAGATGTAAATGAGCGTGGAAAACGCTTTGGCCAGCATCGGCACCAGTATTAAAGATGGTGCGATAGCCAGTTAGGCCCTCGGTTTTTGCCAAATGATCTGCGGCGGAAAAGAGGGCGCTTAGCGCCGCCGGTGATTGAGCGGCAAGTTCTGCAGCATTTTCAACATGCAGCTTTGGCACAACCAATAAGTGAACTGGTGCCTGCGGATTTATATCTGAGAAAGCAATTACTAGTTCATCTTGAAATTTCATCTCGGCGGGAATTTCACCAGCAATGATTTTGCAGAATAGGCAGCTCATAGTTAATTAGTTTAGAAGACTTTCAGCAAAGAACTAACGGCGCTTAACGCTGCCAACCCAGCGTGTGCTGAGCGCAAAATCGGTCTTCCTAGGCCAGCAACATGAGCGCCAGCGGCAGCGAAAGCGGCCAGTTCTTCCTCAGTTATTCCACCTTCCGGACCAATCACGATGGCGACATTTCTCGCCTTAGTCTGTGGCGTAATGACTTCACTTAGCTTTATTTGAGCGCTTTCGTGAAACACAAGTGCCAAATCCGCACTCTTAATTAATTCAATCACGCCTTTTTCTTTTACGGTTTCATGTAGCTGCGGAATAAAGAGGCGGCGCGATTGCTTACTTGCTTCGCGCGCGGTTGTGGCAAATTTACTAATTACTTCAGTGCGACTAATCGAACGATTGGCCAACCAAGGCACAATCACATCAGCGCCGGCTTCAGTTAGCAGTTCAACTGCCTCTTTAGCACGATCACTTTTTGGCAACGCTTGCACAACTGTAAATTGAATTTCTAACGGTTCTTGTCGCCCAACTTCTAAAACTGTGGTCTCGAGTGAGCGCTTTGTTACTTCGTTAACTTGAACATTAGCCCAGCCACCGTTTCCGTCAGAGACTCGGAAAATTTCGCCAACTTCTATGCGCAAAACTTTAATCGCATGGTTAGCATCTTCAGAGTTGAATGAATAACTAGCACCGACTTGGCTAGGCAAATCTGGCACAAAAAAGAGAGTTAACATCTAGCGACCGAAAGCGCCACGAAGTTTATGGAAGAAACCCTGGTCGTGATCTTTGATCTCAACTTCGCCAGCTTTTTCACCGCGGGATTCGGCGAACTTGCGCATCAACTCTTCTTCAGACTTATTCAATTTAGTTGGGGTCTTAACTTCAACATGGACAATCAGATCGCCACGCGTTCCCCGACGCAGATGAGTCATGCCTTTGCCTTTAACCGTAATAGTGGCGCCACTTTGAGTGCCGGCTTTAACTTCTACCTCGATTGGCCCATCGAGCGTTTCAATATTTACTTTCGTGCCAAGTGTTGCTGCTGCCATTGATACTGCTAACGCCAAGTGCAGATTATCACCTTCGCGCATCAAGGTTTCGTGGGCAGTTTCGACGATTTCTACATATAAATCACCCGCTGGGCCACCGCCGGCACCAACTTCACCACGGCCAGACATTTGAATGCGATTACCAGTTTCAACACCGGCTGGAACTTTAATATCAATTGTTTGGCGAGCGCGAACCCGACCATCGCCAGAACATTCGCGACATGGATTAGGAATAGTTGAACCGTATCCCCCGCAATTATTACAAGGACGCGAAGTCATGACTTGACCAATAAATGATCGAGTTACTTGTTGGGTTTCACCGCGACCCTTACAGATCGGACAAGTTTGCGGCGTTGAGTTATCAGCACAACCAGAACCTGTGCACTTTGTGCAGACAACAGCACTTTCCAAAGTAATTGTGCGCTCGGTTCCAAAACAAGCTTCGTTCAAATCAACTTCAATGCGAATCAGCGCATCTTGGCCAGCGCGCATTCGTGGTCGTGGGCCACGATTTGCTGTGCCGCCACCAAAGAAAGCATCCATGATGTCGCTGAATCCGCCCGCGTTACCAAATCCACCAAAGCCACCCATGTTGCTTCCGCCCATGTCGTATTGCTGACGTTTTTGTGGATCACTCAACGTGTCATAGGCAGCAGTAACTTCTTTAAATTTCTCTTGAATCGCTGGATCTGGATTTACATCTGGATGTAATTCACGAGCAAGTTTGCGATAAGCCTTCTTTATTTCATCGCCGGATGCATCGCGAGACACACCTAACGCTTCGTAATGATCTGCCACTTATGCACCCTCTGTTAAATATCGACTGATGTAACGAGCAACTGCGCCAACTGTTGCCATAGAACTGGCGTAATCCATTCGGGTTGGCCCCAAAATACCTAGTGCTCCCAACGGCGAATTATCTATTCCATAACCAACAGTTACCAAACTGGTCTGTTGCAGATTTGCCACTTGTTGTTCATGACCAATACGCACCTTTACGCTCTCGTTAGCATCACCAAGTAGGCGTAATAGAACCACTTGCTCTTCAAGCGCTTCCAAAACAGGGTGGATCTGGGTCGAGAAATCCTCACTAAAGCGCGCTAAATTCGCAGTTCCGGCCAAAACGATCTTCTCTTCTGGGCGTTCCATCGACATTTCCAAAAGTGCTGAGATTAGTAGCGCCACATCTTTACGTTCATGCGACGAATAGACATCCATGATGCCGGTAATTCGATCAGCTACCTCTGGCAAACGATAACCGGCCAAAGCGTTGTTAATTTGATTACGTAAGCTAGCAATGAAAATGTCATTTACATCGCTACTTAACTCGATAACTCGTTGTTCAACTCGGCCAGAGTCAGTAATCAAAATCATCATCATGCGCGAAGCTGTAAGTGAGACTAGTTCAACGTGGCGAACTTTGGATTTAATCATCGATGGATACTGAACTACAGCTACCTGCTTAGTCACATCAGCCAGTAATCGCACGGTACGCATAACCACATCATCAAGATCTAGCGCGCCTTCAAGGAAAGTTTCAATTGCGCGACGTTCAGCACCTGAAAGTGGCTTTACCGTTTCAATACGATCAACGAATAAGCGATAACCAGAATCAGTTGGAATACGACCAGCACTTGTATGAGGTTGTGCAATCAAGCCCTCTTCTTCAAGCACAGCCATTTCGTTACGAATAGTTGCTGGCGAAATACCTAAGCCATGTCGATCAGCAATTGCTTTTGAGCCAACTGGTTCTTGCGTGGCGACATATTCATCGACAATTGCTCGCAAAATTTCGAGTCGGCGGTTAGACATGGGGGAAAGTTTCTACCTAGTTAATTACGAGGGTAATCGAAATCAAAGTTAACAAGAAGAAAGCAGGAAACGCAGTCTTAGCTTTATCCGCGCGGAAGTGAAAGAAGATTGCGCCAGCCATGATGCACCAAAGGGAAACTAGTGCTGGATATGAGAACGGGCTCCACTTCAGTGAGAGAACTAAGCCCAGGGCTGCGGCTGCCTCAAATACGCCAGTTACTCGAGCTAGCCAATCTGGCACATTCACATCGCGAGTTCCGCTTAGGCCCTTCTCATTACCGCTAGCTTTTGAGAGGCCAGAGATAAGGAAAATCAGGGCTAAGAATGAAGTCAATACGAGCTTTGTGGTTTCCATAGTGGGTAAAAGGTACTACATAACGATTTCGCGCACGATTCGATCAGCAATCAACCGACCCGTTGCCGTTAATTTGATGCGATCACTCGAGGTATCTAGATAACCCTCTTCGCGATAACTAGCTAACCGCTCTAGTTCTTGCGGCTTTAACATCTCAAAACTCAAACCTTCGCGCATTCGAATAGCCAACATAATTTCCTCATCACGCAGCTGCGATGTATTCATGGTTTCGCGATCTTGTACTGGTGATTCACCGGCAAATAACTTTGTTTTATAAGCAGTTGGATGTTTCACATTCCACCACCGTTCACCATTCAAATGCGAATGAGCCCCTGGGCCTAGTCCCCACCAATTAGCACTCTTCCAGTAAGCAATGTTGTGTAAACACTCTTTGCCCGGCTTTGACCAATTACTTAACTCATACCAACTCAAACCAGCCTCTTCGCAAAGCTGATCAACTAACAAATACATATCTGCCATCAAGTCATCATCCGGCATCGTTAAATCGCCACGTTTAATTTGTGCGGCAAGCTTTGTCCCGGTTTCAACAATCAGGGCATATGCGCTTATATGATCAATATCTAAAGCAAGTGCCGCTTGAACTGTCTCGCACCAATCATCAAGTGATTCACCCGGGGTTCCATAAATTAAGTCAACGCTAATTGATTTAAATCCAGCAGCACGAGCCATGCTTACAGCCTTTGCAACATTCTCTGGATTATGCGTGCGATCAAGTGCTGCCAATACATGTGGTTTAGCAGATTGCATTCCGAAGGAAATTCGATTGAAGCCAACTGCTAGATATTCCGCCAACTTTTCAGCCGTGACTGAATCTGGGTTTGCCTCAAGTGTTACTTCCGCATCTGGAGCTAAATCAAAGCGATTGCGAATAGCAGCAATTACTCGACCTAAATCACTAGGTGGCAAAAGTGAAGGAGTTCCGCCGCCAAAGAAGATAGTTGGAACCGGTGAAGTTGGAGCGCTCTCTAGCTCTCGCAAAACCGCATCGATATAGTCATTTGAAACGATCTCTAGTGTGGCACCATCTTGTAGCTCGGAGGGAGTGTAGGTATTGAAGTCACAGTAGCCACAGCGCTTTACGCAATACGGGATGTGAACGTAAAACGATAGCGACATATGGAACATTCTCTCTTACTTTGCTAGTTAATGACAGAAAAATTAGTTATGAATGATTCAGTTTTTAGTAACTTTAATTACATCGCCAAATATCCCGCTCTCAATAACCGAGATTGAGTATCCGTCGACGGAATATGTCTCATTAACCTTCAGAGGCGCATCTCTATGCCAAATATCATTAGATCCAGGCCTGCTGATCACTTTCATTGGACCGGTTCCAATTGATGTATTCACTTTGTATATCAAAGCGCCTTCTGAAGATTTACCGATTTCGTTGTCGTACCTGAGCGCTCTCCTTGACTCAATCACTATTGCCTCAGTAGCCGATAACGGGATAACCGCACCCTTAATGCCACCAATAACTTCGACTGGAGTTAAGAGTGTTGTCGTGGACAAATTAGGGAGACAGCGAACCTGATCATCTGTGATTAAGTCAATGAGCCAGCGATTCCAAGATGTTAACTCAACTCCGGGGCCAGTTGCCCAGTTCATCAAATCAAATATTCCCATGTATTTAAATTGAAGTTCAAAGGTATTTTGAGAACCAGTTGCGGCGCTCTCATTTGCAGCATTGTAGTTATACAGATCTGCTAGGCCCATAAGATGGCCTAACTCGTGCGTGAGAGTTAGAAATTGGAACCTTTGAGCATATGACTGACCATCAAGCATTGTTGAGTTAATGTCCGTCGGACTATCAGCGATAAAAGCTGGGTTGATTGCAATTTGTTCTCTAGTCGTCGTAAGTGGTGGCGCATAAACAACTAGATCAAATCCCGAAAGATTCAAATTTTGCTTTGCTAGATTCTCGGACTGCGATTTAAACAAGCCATATCCATTGGTTGTTCTGCCGCCTAAATTAGCATCGGCAACTTTTGTCGCGTAGCGCACATAATTTGGAAAGATCGTCCACTCAATGATTGATCTTCCTTCTGACAAATTTTTGTAGTACTCGGATACCCCAGCAGTTATTGACGCAAAATCTGTTTTCGGGTCGCTAGTGGCTACTAGATCCGGAAAATCAATCGGAAAAATCAAAGCTCGAATTGGTTTGGTATTTCTCACTCGGTATTGGTTCTGACTAAAACCTACACCTATGCGACTTGTGCCAATACCTAATTTACAACTTGAAATGTCCAAGTAAGTGCTTGAATTAGTCAGAACGCTGGCTGGCGTTGGTGAAGGTGTTGCTACTGAAGAAGGCGTTGGAGTTGGTGAAGTGGCGGGTGCTCGCGCAACCCAATTAACCCCTTTGTTCCAGATAAGTGAATCTTTTCTCAATACACAGAAATATTTTTTTCCGCCATCTAATGTTGTTATCCCCAAAGATGGGCATGAAGTTCCTGGAACAATTTTTTGGGCCGAGAAAGCGATTGAGGGAACTAGCGTGAGAAGAAGAGCTAGCACTAGTCCCTTGGAGAGATTCCCTTTTGTCGGCATTACGAAAGTCTAAAGCAGTTAAAGAGCTAATGAAAGGTTTAGCTCAAAGTTGGCTCAATTGAACTTATTAGGCCTATCTCCCCTGAAATCAAAGGGTCTACAGCGCTTTACGCAATAAGAGATATGAAAGTAAACGAGAGCGACATGTGCGTACTGTATTTCAACTTCCGTTAAGACAATAACTGCAGTGGCTTTAGTTTCTGCTTTGAAGCACTATTTCTACTTTGTATATTTGGAAAGTTTCTTAAACCCTCCGCAAAAAGCATCATAGATAGGTTTATCAAAGAGCAATTTATAGACGGTATCTGGTTTTGAGCATTCAACGATTAGCTCTTTAGTAATTTTTTTCATTTCAATCATCTCTTTTGCGGGTCGGCATTTAGGATTCTTGAATGCCAACTCGTATGCTTCAACCATTTTTTTCGCACTTTTTGCATTAGAGAAATTTATATCTGCACCCACAGATTTCATCTTCTTGATGACTTCTGCGCACCCTGCCGCTTTTGCGGGCTGAGCAGGTACTGTAAATACAAAGAGCAGTGCAACAGATAGAAATATCTTTGGATTCTTCATTCGTCCTTTACCGCCTTCCGGGGTAATGAACTTCTTCTTAAACCAAGGCTTGCTGTATAGGATCTCAGTGCTCATGTTCAGAGAGTAGACCTTAACTCTGGTTTAGAACAAGACTGATATCTATTGTAAAGCTTAATTGCCAGCTTTACGCGCGGCCTTGATCTTCTCAATGTCCGCATCTGTCGCAAGCGCTGCAACGAAAGCTTCTTGAGGAACTTCAACGCGGCCAACCATCTTCATACGCTTCTTGCCCTCTTTTTGCTTCTCGAGCAATTTACGTTTACGTGAGATATCTCCGCCGTAACACTTAGCTAGAACATCTTTACGCATCGCTCTAATTGATTCGCGAGCAATGATGCGTGAACCAATCGCTGCCTGAATAGGTACTTCGAATTGTTGACGTGGAATAAGTTCGCGAAGTTTGCCGGTCATCATCACGCCATAGGCATAAGCCTTGTCGCGGTGAACGATTGCGCTGAATGCGTCAACGGCTTCGCCTTGTAGCAAGATATCAACTTTAACTAGATTTCCTTCTTCATCGCCCTTTTCTTCGTAATCAAGGGATGCATAACCCTTGGTACGAGATTTCAATTGATCGAAGAAGTCGAAAACGATTTCGGCAAGTGGCAAGGTATAGCGAATTTCAACGCGATCTTCTGAGATGTAATCCATGCCAAGTAGTACGCCACGACGATCTTGGCAGAGTTCCATGATCACGCCGATAAATTCAGATGGCGCCAAAATTGTTGATCTAACAATTGGTTCGAAAACAGCTGCGACTTTGCCATCTGGGAATTCAGATGGATTAGTAACGCGCACATCTCTGCCATCTTCCATCTTGACGTTATAAACCACGTTTGGCGCAGTTGAAATTAGATTTAACTTTGATTCACGTTCTAGGCGTTCGCGCACAATTTCCATATGAAGAAGGCCGAGGAAGCCACAACGGAAACCAAAACCAAGTGCTGCGGAGCTCTCAGGTTCATAAACTAGGGCGGCATCGTTAAGTTGTAACTTATCTAGCGCTTCGCGAAGCACTGGAAAGTCTGCGCCATCTAGCGGGAATAACCCAGAGAAAACCATTGGCTTTGGATCTTTATAGCCGGCAAGTGCCGTCTTAGTTGGGTTGTTATAGGTCGTAACTGTGTCGCCCACACGTGATTGGCGAACATCTTTTACGCCGGTAATTAAATAACCTACTTCGCCAACGCCTAAACCCTTACTAGGCATTGGTTCTGGTGAGATCACGCCGACTTCAAGCATCTCGTGACGCACGCCAGTTGAGAACATCTGGATTTGATCGCGCGGCGAAAGATGTCCATCAACAACGCGAACGTAAGTAACTACACCGCGATAGCTGTCATAAACCGAGTCGAAAATTAGTGCGCGCGCTGGAGCGCTGGCATCGCCTTGTGGTGCGGGGATCTGAGCAATGATCTGGTCAAGAAGTTCGGCAACGCCATCGCCAGTTTTTCCAGAGACTCGTAAACAATCTTCAGGTTGGCAACCAATTAAGTTAGCAAGCTCTTTAGCAAACTTTTCAGGTTGGGCATTAGGCAGATCAATTTTATTTAGGACCGGAATAATGGTTAAGTTATTTTCCATCGCGAGATACAAGTTGGCGAGCGTTTGCGCTTCGATTCCTTGCGCGCAGTCAACAAGCAATACTGCGCCTTCACATGCAGCAAGGGAACGGGAAACTTCATAAGTGAAGTCAACGTGACCAGGTGTATCGATCATGTTCAAGATGTATTCCTGGCCATCGATACCGCTACGCCATGGCAGACGAACTGCTTGTGACTTAATGGTGATTCCGCGTTCGCGTTCAATATCCATGCGATCTAAATATTGCGCGCGCATATTGCGGGCTTCTACAACTTCGGTGATTCCCAACATGCGATCGGCAAGAGTTGATTTACCGTGATCAATATGGGCAATGATGCAGAAGTTACGAATCTGCGCTGGATTTGTGGCGGCTGGTTGAGGTGCCTTGGCAAGTGAAATTGCAGGCATCGTTAAGCCTTAAAAGTAACTAGTTGCGAATTAACGAACGCCGGCTTTAATGGCAGCTTTTGCCATTGAAGACTTCTTGTTGGCAGCAGTGTTCTTGTGTAGAACACCCTTAGCAACGGCGATATCAAAAGCCTTTGAAGCGTCGCGTAGTTCAGTTGAGATAGCTGCGGCATCGCCAGCGGTTACAGCGTCGCGGAATTTGCGAGCAGCTGTCTTGATCGAAGAACGCACTGACTTGTTACGTAGGCGTGCCTTCTCATTGGTCTTGATCCGCTTGATCTGCGACTTGATATTTGCCACTTAAGGTTTACTCCGAACTAAATTGGTTGAACGCTAAATACGAACCCGAAGGTTACCAGCGGGGCACCTTTAGGCTCAAATCGGGGAAATCCGGTTATCGGGCCGCTTTTGCGCTAGCGATCTCGGAAATTGCGTGTTCGAGAGCGTAGATCGGGTCACTGGCAGCGCCCTTTACTTGAGCATCAGCCAAGGCGATCGCCCCAACGGCAGCCACGATTCCGCGCGGAGTCCACCCTGCCAACTGACGACGAGCTTTATCGATCTGCCATGGCGCCATACCTAATTGGCCAGCTAACTCAAAAGATTTCGCATTTCGGTTAGCCCCTGAAACTTTAGCTAATGAACGAAGCGCGGAAGCAATCGCACTTGTGACCATTACTGGGTCGGTGCCAGTTTCAATTGCACTTCGTAGCTGCAAGAGAGCCACTGGCAAATTTCCATCGAGTGCAGCATCGGCAACATCAAAGCCCGTGGTCTCAACGCGACCTTGGTGATACTTATCAACTTCTTTTTCATCGATGACGCCCGCAGGTGCATCAGCAATTATCTGACTACAGGCCGCAGTTAATTCACGCAGGTCGCCACCGATTGCATTTACTAACGCTGCGATTGCCGCAGGTGATGCTTTGCGGCCAGCATCAAGAAATAGGTTCTTTACGAACTCTTGTTTCTCGGCTTCTTTCTTCAGTGGGTCACAAGAAATAATCTCGGGCTTAACTTTCTTAATTGCATCAAGTAGCGCTTTGCCTTTTACGCCACCTTTATGTAGAAAGATGACGGTGGTAGATGCATCAGGTTCTGGCAAGTAGCGAATAATCTCTTCTTTATTATCTTCAGGTAAATCTTGCAAGTCGCGAATGATTAGAGCGCGGCGTTCAGAAAATAGTGAAGGTGCCAGTGCATCAGAGATATCACCCACCATGGAATCGGCGGCATAGATCGAAGTAATTTCAGCGTTCTCGCTTTTTAATTCAGCTTGTAATTTGGTTAGTGCGCGATCGGCCAGGGCGGATTCAGAGCCAAGAATCAAATAGAAATCTTTCATCGCTCACCCCCAGTCCCAGAACTTAAATAACCGTTGGCTTTTGCGAACTTTAACTTGATGTCTGCGCGCATTAATCGCTAGCGCTCCATCTTGATCAGTTCGGTAAACCTCGCTGCCGATCCTACTCAAGGCAGCGATTGTTTGGGGCGCTGGATGGCCATAAGTATTCTCTTTGCCCACGCTAATTATCGATATTCGTGGCGATAGGGCTTTCATAAAGTTCAAATCTTGGTAGCGCGAACCGTGATGTGCCACTTTATATAGATCTACTTGGCTTAACTGTTGAACCAGTTGCGATTGAGCGATTGGTTCGATATCCCCCGCAGCAAGCAGTGAAAAGTCGGCTGAATTAATCTGCAACACGATGCTGGAATTATTAGGTGAATCTTGCGCGCCTAACTTAGGCCAAAGCACCTGAAATTTAATTGGCCCTCGAGCACTAGGCAGTTGTACAGCAAATCCAGCCGTTACTGGAACTTGCGGAATTTGCTTTAACCATTTTTGTACGCGAGCACTTTCAAAAGCTGGATCAATTTGCGGGCTAACCCAAACTTGTCCAACAGCGCGTCCTTTGAGTAATCCTGGCAAACCTTCAACATGGTCGGCATGGAAATGTGTTAACACTAAAACTGATATTTGAGTTATCGCAAATTGCTTTAAACATCTATCAATCAATTGCGGGTCTGGACCGACATCAATCACAACACCGCGATGTTCACCCAAATTAATCACCATGGCATCGCCTTGTCCGATATCGCAATTACCCACTTGCCAATCTATCCCGGGAAATCTGGACACCCAGTTAGTGAAGGTAAGCAGTACAACCAAAAGAATGGCGATTGCTTTTAGATGTTTTCGAAAGAAAGTACGAAAGATCCAAATACAGATTGCCGCAACTGCGATTGCTAAGAAACCGCTAGACCCTTTCCCTAGTTCAAGAACTGAAAAGCTGGCTGACCATTTGGCCACTAAGCCGATGAATGCTGCTGGTATTCGAATGAGCAGAATTAATAAGCCCGCGATACCTGGCAAAACTGGATGAATAAGTGCTGCGATAAATCCTAAAACTGTTATCGGGGCAACTGCTGGCGCAGCTAAAAGATTGGCAACCACGCTCATTGGCGAAAGAAACCCAGATAACGCGACTAAAACTGGGGCACAAAAGAGCGTTGCGGCAATTGGCGGGGCGAGCGCTTCAGCAAATTTTCGCGGCACAAACTTGGCGAAGAAGTTAATTATTCTGGGCGCAGCCAGCAATAAACCGCCAGTTGCTAAAACCGATAACGCAAAACCGGCATCACGTGATTGCCATGGGTCTGCGATAACGACCGCTGCCATCGCAAAACCAAGTGCGGGCAGGGAATCAGCAGCATGCCGATGACTCATCGCGACCAGTACAACCGCGGCCATCGCAGCTGCTC
>JBIIYZ010000018.1:0-24813 GCA_044346555.1 Candidatus Planktophila sp.
TCTTACTACACCTCTCCTGGCTGCTGGTTCTATAACAGTCTTGACTCCAGAAAACTAACTCTTTCCTACGACACCACAAAGTGGGAAAATAAGTCTTACACCTTTGCAATTAAGGTGACGGATTCGACGGGTAGAGAGTCCACCGAAGCAAAGTGGACAATCACAACTAATAATCCGGGTCCAACAATTACGGGTACTACAAGTACGGGAGATTCGGAAACTCGTCCATCTGTTTCATTTACGGCTAAACGTTATGGTGACGCCGAAGTCACTAAGTGGTGCGTGAACTTTGTGCAGGATTCCAATATCGAGATTTTGCCATCTTTGATTGACTCAAGAGGCGACGAGCTTGAAGAAAATTCATACCAAATTGAAGATAACTGTTTTGTCCCTAATTCTGAGGTTCTAAAAGCGACTTTCTTTCTAGCAACTGAATATGCGAAGAATGGAAAGTACAGTTTTGAGTTCTGGGCATATGACGAAAACAATCACAGTAGCGAGAAGTATAAGTTTGATTACACGCTAAAGGATCCTGGTTTGAAGATTTCACTGCCTGAAGGTGGGACTCTTTATTTGCCAGGTGATTTCCCAACTGTTCAGATAGATCGGCAAGGCGGTTATCGAGATATCGATCAAATTCAATGGTCAATAGATGGCAAAGTAATCCCTGGCTCTTCAGAAACATTGGATGCCAGTTTAAGTGAAGTTTCCCCTGGTCTTCACACTGTTTCAGTCAAAGTGATCGACACAATTGGCCAGTCTTATACCGCTACCAAGAATTACACGATGAAGTGGGCGCCAGTACTGAAGTTTGTCGATCTAGAAGGTTATTACTGGTGGACTCCGGCATCTCCTTCTATCAAAGTTAAGGCATACCTTGGAAACGCGGCATGGAAGGGCTCCTATGCCGCAACAATTACTTACAAGAATTCATCTGGAAAGACGGTTAAACAGACTTTCACAATTAAAAATGGATCCGGCACCGTAACTCTTCAGAAATTAAGTAAGACAACAGCGGTGAAAGTTTCAGTGGGAGCAACGAATGGAACTGTTGCGGCTTCGACTGAGGGCACGGTAGAACTCAGAAAGAAGCCACCCGCTCCGGTTTACACAGATATTTCGTTGGGGCTTCCTAACTTAGTTATCTGGCCTAACGCATTCAATGCAACTGTAAAAGTTTCAGGTAAGGGCAAATACGCGTGCACCCTGACATTCCAGGATTTTTACACCAACTTTAGTGTTAATGCGGGTTCTTCAAAGACCGTTCGCGTCCAACCAACGTTTGGAATAAATGCGGCTCAACGTGCATCTGTAAGTTGCAGAAGCTCATTTAGTTCTGGTTACGCCAGTGATTGGCTAATACTTAGTTTGCAGCGATAACGATATTTACGAGCTTAGGCGCGCGAGTAATTATCTTTACTGGTGTTGCTCCACCTAATTCAGCAATTATTGCTGGAAGTGCGAGTGCTTGAGCTTCGAGTTCAGCATCAGAAATCGTTGGCGCGACTTCTAAGCGCTCTTTGATCTTGCCGTTAACTTGAATAACTGCCTCAACAGCATCGGCCACAAGTAACTTTTCATCCACAGCTGGCCAGCCCGCAAGAGCCACAGCTGGCTGATGGCCTAAGCGATCCCACATTTCCTCAGCGGTATATGGCGCAACGAGTGACAACATAATTGCGGTGGCTTCGACTGCTTCACGAACAGCTGGGTCAGCTGGGCCGCAACCACTATCAACTGCTTTACGAGTGGCATTTACAAGTTCCATAACGCGAGCAATTGCTACGTTAAAGCGGAAAGATTCAACAGCAAAGGCGGCATCGTGAAGTGCTTTGTGCGTTGCCTTGCGAAGTGAAACATCACCAGTACTGAAATCAACACCCGGCGCACTTGTGACATCGCCAGATAAACGCCAGGCACGAGTTAAGAATTTAACTGAGCCAGCTGGAGAAACATCAGACCAATCAACATCATCTTCAGGTGGGCCAGCGAAAACCATTGATAACCGAATTGCATCGACACCGTGGTTTGCAAGCTCGTCAGAGAGACGCACTAAGTTGCCACGCGATTTAGACATCGCAGAACCGTCCATCAAGACCATGCCTTGATTTAGTAAACGAGTAAATGGTTCGTTAAATGAAACCATATCTAGGTCGAATAAAACTTTGGTGAAGAAGCGGCTGTAGAGCAAATGCAAGATTGCGTGGGTTACGCCGCCAACATATTGATCAACTGGTAACCAGGTATCAACATCTTTGCGACTAAAAGGTTCGTTGTGGTTTGTTGAACTTGGGTAGCGCAAGTAATACCAAGATGAATCCACGAAAGTATCCATGGTGTCGGTATCGCGGGTAGCTGCGGTGCCGCACTTAGGGCAGGCAACATTTACCCAATCAGTTGCAGCAGCAAGCGGTGATTGACCCTTTGGCTTTAGATCTAGGCCAGTTGCATCAGGCAAAGTAAGTGGAAGTTGATCCGCAGGAACGCCGACCTCGCCGCACTTAGGGCAATGAATAATCGGAATCGGGGTGCCCCAGTAACGTTGACGAGAAACTAACCAGTCACGTAAACGATAATTGCGGGCAGCTTTTCCAAGGCCATCTTTTTCAAGTTGGGCGTTGATCTGGGCAATGGCTTCAGCTTTAGAAAGGCCATTAAGTGAGCCTGAATTAACTAGTTTGCCGTCGCCACCGGTAGCAATGCCGGTTTCATTTGGGTCTTCTTCGCCAGTTTCAACAACTACGCGCACTGGTAATTTCATGGCGCGAGCGAAATCTAAATCGCGTTGATCGTGTGCAGGTACAGCCATGATCGCACCAGTGCCGTAATCGGCTAATACATAATCACTTGCCCAGATCGGCAACTTCTCGCCGTTAACTGGGTTAATCGCATAACGTTGTAAGAAAACACCGGTCTTGGGGCGATCAGTCGCTAAGCGATCAATATCAGATGCGGCCTTAACGCTATCTAGATACTGCTTGAATTCAGATTCAACTTCTGTGCCGGCAGCTAACTTGGCAGCAAGTTCAGAGTCAGCTGCTACAACAAAGAAAGTGGCGCCATACAAAGTATCAGGGCGAGTTGTGTAAATTGTTACTGGGTCTGGCATTCCCTCAATTTGGAAATCAACGTTGGCGCCAGTTGAGCGCCCGATCCAGTTGCGCTGCATCATGAGAACTTTCTCAGGCCACTTGCCTTCGAGTTGTTCCATGTCATCTAGCAAGCGATCGGCGTAATCAGTGATCTTGAAATACCACTGGTTTAACTTCTTCTTGGTAACTGCGTTATCGCAACGCTCGCAAAGACCGGCAACAACTTGCTCATTCGCTAAAACAGTTTGGCAATCTGGGCACCAGTTAACAGCTGAATCTTTACGGTAGGCCAAGCCACGTTCGTGAAGTTGTAAGAACAACCATTGATTCCATTTGTAATATTCAGGGTCGCAAGTATTGAAAACTCGATCCCAGTCGAAGGAACAGGCGAAACGACGCATTGAAGCTTTCTGCACTGCGATGTTTTCGTAAGTCCAGATTTTTGGATCTTCATTGCGCTTGATTGCCGCGTTTTCAGCAGGCAGACCAAAAGCATCCCAACCAATCGGGTGCATAACGTTGAAACCTTTTTGCGCCCAATAACGAGCAATTACATCGCCTAGTGCGTAAGCCTCGGCATGGCCCATATGTAGATCACCCGATGGATACGGGAACATATCGAGAACATATTTCTTGGGGCGGGGATCATCGGCTCGGCCAGATTTAAATGGTTCAATTTTGTCCCAGACAGGTAGCCACTTTTCCTGCACATAGGCGAAGTCATACGCCGCATGCTCGCGTTCAGTGGTCATTAACTTAGTTTAACGGGCTTTAGCCCCAAGTAACGCCAGTGAGCTCTTCGCTTACCGCCCATAAATTGGCCGCTAATTCTTGGTCGTATGCGATTCCGGCGGCGCGAGTTAGCTTAGGAAAACCACGCATTTCCATGAAGCCATCAGGACCAATATATGAAGCGCCGACAAGTGGTGAATGGGTTGCGGCGCAAAGTGTTGGAAGCGCACCGCGGCTAGCACTTTGCGCGATTAGCGCATTGGCTGCTGCGGTTACTCGAGCTTCGGCACTAGCGCCGCGCATCGCAGGGCTAACACTTTGTAAGTTGGTATTGCTATATCCCGGGTGCACTGCGTATGCGCTAAAGCGCCATTCGTTTTTCATAGCGCGACGTTGAAGTTCATTCGTGAAAAGTAAGTTTGCTAACTTGCTATCGCCATAAGCACCCCAAGGTTTATATGCGCCAATACCTTTAGCTCGCCTGAAGATTTCTTCTTTACTGCCATCACCAAAATTTCCTAAGCGATGCGCTTGGCTGGCGACAGAAACAATGCGATCGGTTACTTTGGAATGAAGTAAGCCTGCGAGTGTGAAGTGACCTAAGTGATTCGTGCCAAGTTGTAATTCAAAACCATCTTTGGTGTGCGCAAGTGGCGTAGCCATAACGCCTGCATTAAGAATTAACACATCAAACTCGTCAACAATTGATTTAGCAAAGTCATGTATGGAAGCAAGCGAAGTTAAATCAAGCGAGCCAACTGAAATATTCTTGTTTCCTAGCTCGAGCGCTGTGGCTTCACCTTTTTGGGCATCGCGAGCGGTAATTGTTACGTGAGCCCCGGCGCAAATTAGTTCACGGGCGGCTTCTTTACCAATGCCTGAAGTGCCACCAGTTATCAAATATTTTTTACCAGAAAGATCACCGATATTTTTGGCGTTCCACCCCTGTGGAATTGTTGGAATAGAACTCACGTGGAGCTGAGGGGATTTGAACCCCTGACCCCCTGCATGCCATGCAGGTGCGCTACCAGCTGCGCCACAGCCCCGAATTTCTTTGAGAAGCAGACCCTACCTTATTTATTCAGGTGCTTCCGCTCCACTTTCTTCACCGAGGATCTTTTCAGGTATTGACCCTGCATTATGTTCAACTAAATGCCAGCCCCGCGGATTAGTCTGCAGAATTGACCAAGATGCGTTAGATAAACCACCTACCGCGCCCCAATTAGCCATTGGTAAATTAAGCAATGACCCCAGAACGCAACGCGCGGTGCCGCCGTGAGTAGTTACAACCAATAACTGATTATCTAAACCATCTAGTGCGCGTTTGATTGCAGCTACTGCGCGATTAGCTACATCACTTCGTTTTTCACCAGTAGTTCCGGCCGGGTTATCTTCGCCATCAATCCAGCGAACAAAGTTTTGGAAATCTTCGGCACGATTTTCAGCACCAGTCTTGCCTTCCCAGAGACCGCCATTGGTTTCACGCAAATCAATATCAATTTCAACCTTTAGCTTGGTTAGATCGCCAAGAGCTTGCGCAGTATCACGGGCACGAGAAAGGTCACTTGAAACAATTTTAGTTGGCTGCATTCCAACCAAAATACTTGCCGCGTGCCTTGCTTGATATTGCCCAACGGCATTTAGCGGAATATCAGAGTGTCCCTGAAACCGATTTACGGTATTCCAATCAGTCTGACCATGCCGCCACAATAAAACTCGATTAGCCATTTAAATTACTTATTTCTCATCAATCGGGATTCGAACATCTAACTTAATTGTTGGGCAATCATTCCAGAGGCGATCGAGCATGTAGTAACGGCGTAGATCAGCGCTTTGAATGTGAACAACTAAATCGGAGTAATCAAGCAGAATCCATTCTTCGCCACCTTCGCGACGAACTGGCTTATCTCCTGCTTGACGTAACTTTTCTTCAACAAAGTCAGCAATCGCATCTACTTGGCGAACATTTTGACCTGTAACGATCAAGAAAACTTCGTTTAGAACTAATTGATCAGATAGATCAATGGCAATCATGTCGGTGCCGAATTTATCGGCAGCTGCTTGCGCTGCGATCTGGGTTAACGCCTTAACTGACTCACTTGCTGGCATAGAGGCCACGTTCCTTTATGTAGGTAACTACTGCAGGTGGCAGCAGATCAAAATCTCCAGCGCGTACTTGGGTTGCTGAAATATTTAAAGCATCGATATCCAGAGTTGGTGACCCTGGAAAGTCGGGGCGATCAATTACTAAAACTTCGACTAACTTCTTTAGCTCGTCACTTCGATGCCATTGATCGATAGTTGAGTGAGCATCGGTGCCAAGAATCAAAACGATTTGATCGTCTGGATAAGTTGCCTTGAGTGCTTCAACGGTATCAATCGTATAGCTCGGGCCACTTCGACGAATTTCAATGCTATTTACAAAAACCTCATCACCTAAATCAAGTTCAGCGACTGCTAACTGGCACATCTTCAAGCGATCTTCACCTGAGGCAACTGGTGCGTTTTCTCGTAACCAAGGTTCGCCTGCTGGCACCAAAATAATCTGATCAACTACATCGCGTTCGAGTAGTTCGGTGATTACATAAAGATGGCCATTGTGGATTGGGTCGAAAGTGCCCCCATAAAGGCCAATCCGAATACTGCGACTCAAACTCTAAACTTTCTAAATTACTTGCCGAGGCGAAGTGTTAAATAGAGAAGAATCGTTAGAACAGTAAACGCTAGAACGCCGAAGAAAACAGGCGGTGCTGGTAGTTCGCGAGTGATTTCAGAAGCAAGATTAATCATGGGCTGAGCCTACTACGACCCTGCAAGTAGTTTCTTAAAGGCTGCCTCATCGATAATCGTTACGCCTAACTCTTCAGCTTTCGCCAATTTTGAACCAGGTTCAGCACCAACTAATAGGTAGTTAGTTTTCTTAGAAACCGATGAAGAAGCTTTGCCGCCATGGGCCGTGATGGTTTCGGCAATGCCATCGCGAGTGAAGGATTCCAGGCCGCCGGTTACTACAAAAGTAAGGCCGGCCAAGGTTTGTGGCGCAGTATTGGTATCTACGAATTCGGTAGTGACGCCCGCGGCAGTCCAGCGTTGAACAATACGTTTATGCCAATCAACGGCAAACCATTCGGAAATTGCCTCGGCCATAGTTGCACCAACACCATCAATCGCCGCAATTTCTTCAACCGAAGCAGTTGCTAGCTTTTCTAAGGATCCAAATTCAGTAGCTAAAGCTTGGGCAGAGGTAGGGCCGACATGGCGAATAGATAAAGCCACAATGGTTCGCCAAAGTGGGCGCGTTTTAGCAACTTCGAGAGCACCCATTAATTTATCTACGTTGGCTGCCTGCTGACCATCTTTTTTAGTAAAGAAACTCGACTTCACTAACTTTGCTGGAGTTAAATCAAATAGTTCAGATTCATCTTCCAAAATCTTTTCCGAAAGCAGCGCAGTTGCTGCTTCGTAGCCAAGCACATCGATATCGAGCGCTGCGCGCGAAGCAATGTAATAAATACGCTCGCGCAGTTGTGCTGGGCAAGATCTGGTGTTAGGGCAACGAATATCAATATCGCCTTCGGTGATCGCGCGAAGTTCGCTGCCACAATCTGGACAATTAGTTGGCATCACAAATGCGCGTTCGCTGCCATCTCGACGTTCAATTACTGGAGCCAACACTTCTGGAATCACATCGCCAGCTTTGCGAATGATTACCGTGTCACCGATCAGAATCCCTTTGCGAATAACTTCTTGGGCATTATGTAACGTTGCATTAGTTACGGTAGAGCCAGCGACTTTAACTGGCTCCATGAACGCAAAAGGTGTTACTCGACCGGTGCGGCCAACGCTGACCTTGATATCAAGTAACTTAGTCGTGACTTCTTCAGGTGGATATTTAAAGGCGATCGCCCACTTAGGTGCGCGCGAAGTAAAACCCAATTTTTCTTGGGCAGAAATGTCGTCGACTTTAATTACAACGCCATCAATTTCATGCTCTACATCGTGGCGATGAGCTTCGTAATAGCCAATAAAATCAGTTACTTCAGCTCGATTTGAGCAAACCTTAAAGCGAGCACTTGTTGGCAACCCTAACTCTTTCAACAACTTGTAAGCCTGGCTTTGGGCTGAAAATTCAATTCCGGTTCGAGCGCCAATGCCATGCACAACAACATCAAGTGGTCGGCTCGCGGTCACGCGCGGATCTTTCTGGCGTAACGAACCTGCAGCACCGTTACGTGGATTAGCAAATAAAGGTTTGCCCACTTCTTCAAGCGCTTCGTTCATCTCGTTGAACTGGGCAATTGGAAAGAAGACTTCACCGCGTACTTCGATTAACTCAGGAATCTTCTTGCCACTTAGGTTATGTGGCAGAGATTTAATAGTTTTTACATTTAACGTTACATCTTCACCAGTAGTGCCATTGCCACGAGTCAGTGCGCGCGTTAATTGACCGTTTTCAAACTTAAGGTTAATCGCCAAGCCATCGACTTTGAGTTCGCACAAGTACTGCGGGTTCGGAATTTCTTTCTCAACGCGGTCGAACCAGGCACTTAATTCATCAATGTCAAAGACGTTATCTAGACTCATCATCTTTTCAATGTGATCATGTTGTTCGAATTGAGTTGAGAAGCCACCACCAACATGCAGCGTTGGTGAATCTGGCTCTTTCAGTTCGGGGTGCTTAGCCTCTAGAGCTTCGAGTTCCTTTAGTAACTTATCAAAGTCAGCATCACTTATTGCCGGGTCATCTAATACGTAATAACGAAATTGATGATCGCGAATCCCTGCTGAAAGTTCGACAATGCGATGGCGCGCAGCGTTGCTCATGAGAATTACTCGGTCTGACAGATCGTGGCTGAACCAACTACCCGATCGCCATCGTAGATAACCATGGCTTGCCCAGTTGCTAGACCCAATAAAGGTTCATCAAGTTCGGCAATTAGATTGCTGCCATCGAAGTAATAAGTGCAATCAAGTGCGCTGCCGTGAGCTCGAATCTGCACAAAACCACGCTGTTTTTCACTTGTTACATCGGGACCGCACCAGATTGGGCGCTCTCCCCAAATCTTAGAGATTGCCAATTCTTCGCGAGAGCCAACTACAACTGTATTTGTGACTGGTTCAATTTTAAGAACAAAGCGAGGTGATCCATCGGCAGTTGGAACAGTTAGCCCTAAACCTTTTCGTTGTCCGATTGTGTAGGTGTAAGCACCTTTATGTTCGCCAATTTTTTTGCCATCTTGATCAACGATTGGGCCAACTTCGCTACCTAAGCGATCATGTAACCAACTGGCATTGTCGCCAGATGGCACAAAACAAATGTCGTGGCTATCTGGTTTTTGCGCAACAGCTAAGCCGCGAGCTTCGGCTTCTTTGCGAATATCAATTTTCTCGGTATCGCCCAATGGAAATATCGCACCAGCTATTTGTTCGCGAGTTAAGACTGCCAATACATATGACTGATCTTTTGAATGATCTACTGCGCGGTGAAGAGTTTTACCATTTTCGGATTCTCGGGTATTGGCATAGTGGCCAGTAACCACACCATCGAAACCCATAGCGCGAGCACGATCTAGAACGGCGGCAAATTTAATCTTCTCGTTACAACGCAAACATGGATTAGGTGTGCGGCCAGCTGAGTATTCGGATAGGAAATTTTCTACTACACCATCGTGAAACTCTTGCGCCATATCCCAAATATAAAACGGGATTCCAATTACATCGGCAGCGCGACGAGCATCGTGCGAATCTTCAATAGTGCAACAACCGCGCGCACCTGAACGATATTTCTGTGGATTAGCAGCCAGCGCTAAGTGCACGCCGATTACATCGTGACCTGCTTCAACTGCGCGGGCAGCAGCTACTGCGGAATCAACGCCACCGCTCATGGCTGCAATTAACTTCAAGATGCCACCGCCGCTCTCCCACGTTGAATTACACCGGGCAGCACTGACAGCACATAATCAACCTCTGCTGCCGTATTACTTGGCCCGAAGGAGAAACGTAGCGAAGATTGCGCAGAAATATCGTCATGACCCATCGCCATCAAAACATGACTTGGTCGATGCACGCCTGCGCTACAAGCTGAACCAGTTGAACACGAAACCTTCTCGCTATCTAGAAGTAACAACAGAGTATCGCTTTCGGTGCGCGGGAAAGTGATGTTAACGATGCCAGGCAAGCGCTCAACATCAGCGCCATTTACAAATGCATCTGGAATTTGGGCAACCACACGTTGGGCAAATTCATCACGCAACTTGGCAATAGTGATTGCGTCATAACTCTTGGCGCTAACTGCGGCAGCAAAAGCAACAATGGCAGGTGCGTTTAGCGTGCCACTTCGAATATCGCGTTCTTGTCCACCGCCATGCAATAGTGCCGGGATCTCAACAGCTCGACGCAAAATCAAAACGCCGACGCCGAGTGGGCCACCAATTTTGTGGGCACTTAAAGTCATAGCGAAAAGACCAAGCTCGTTATAACTCAAAGCGACTTTTCCAAAACTTTGTACTGCATCAGAATGAACTGGAATTTCACCAGCTAGTTTTACAACTTCGGCGATTGGTTGCAGTACGCCAGTTTCATTATTCGAATGCATTACTGAAATCACGGCAATCTCATCGCCACGTTTAGCAATTAAGTCAGTTAGGAAACCAAGATCTAAAACTCCTGATGTGTTTACCGGTAGCTCAATGACTTCAGCGCCTTCGTGATCGAGCAACCATTTAGCAGGATCTAAAATTGCATGATGTTCTATTGCTGAAATAACCACAACATTGCGACCATTCTTACGGCCCAACCAGAACAGACCTTTTAAGGCAATGTTGTTCGCCTCGGTGCCTGATGCCGTAAAAATAATCTCGCTGGAAAGACAGCCGGCGGCTTTAGCTAATGATTCGCGGGCATCTTCGAGATCTTTGCGTGCAGCGCGACCTTGTGTGTGCAGACTAGATGGATTGCCTAACTTGCTAGCTTGCGAAGTAAATGCCGACAGCGCATCAGCCAAAATCGGCGTAGTTGCCGCATGGTCGAGATAGACGCTATTCATGCGGGTAAGTCTAGGACTTTTGCGCAATAACTCCTTGCGTAGCTTGAGGCAGAACCGCAAATAGGTCGCCCACTACGCCGAAATCGGCCAAATCAAAGATTGGTGCCTCAGGATCTTTATTCACTACGGCAATAGTCTTGCTGGTTTGCATGCCAGCGCGGTGTTGAATTGCGCCGGAAATTCCGCAAGCAACATAAAGTTGTGGGCTAACTGTCTTACCAGTCTGGCCAACTTGATGTGAGTGTGGATACCAACCAGCATCAGTTGCTGCACGTGATGCTCCAACTGCAGCACCAAGTGAATCAGCAAAACCTTCAACTGCTGAAAAATCTCCATTTGTACCGCGACCACCAGAGACAACAACTTGAGCTTCGGTAAGTTCTGGTCGACCACCTTTAACTGGTGGGGTTGATGAAGTTGTAGTTGCCAACTTAGCTGAATCTGAAATTGTCAGCGATAGATTTTCTACTGCCGGAGTTGAATCAGAGAGATCCGCTTCAATCGAGTTTGGGCGAACCGTAATTATGGAAACGCCTTTAGAAACTTTGGAATGAACAGTTGTGGAACCACCAAAAACTAGTTGTGTGGCAGTTAGGTCTGTAGCTACATCAACGGCATCGGTAATAATTCCAGAATCAGTTGCTACCGCGACGCGACCAGCTACCTCTTTGCCATAAGCATGAGAGGCAACAAGCAGGGCAGCTGGTGATTTCTGCGCAATGATTTGAGCAATCGCATCTGCAGCCGCTGCAACTCCATGAGCCGCGAAGTCCGCAGATTCAACTACTAATACGTTTGCGATTGGCCCATTCTTTACCGTGGCCGCAAGAGTTGCGCCAGCACCTGGGGCTGCTAAAACGATTGCTGTAACGCTTCCGCTGCGAGCTGCCGCAGTAGCTAATTCAGCCGTAGTTTTAGTGCACTTATCGCCCGCGAAATCAGCAAGAATAAATACTTGGCTCATATGAATTTCTTCTCTACTAGGAATTTAGCTAAATCATTTCCGCCATTACCTTCATCAACAACTTTTATACCAGCTGCGCGAGGTGGGCGTGGCGCTGAATCTGCAACTAGTGACCAAGCTGATTCAGCGGAAACTCCAACAGTTGCGAGATCGCGACTCTCAATTGTTTTTTTCTTTGCCGCCATAATTCCTTTAAATGATGGATAACGCGGTTCGTTAATCTTTTCAACCACACTTACCACCGCTGGCAACTTCGCATTAATCGCATCAACGCCCGCTTCAGTTGTGCGCGAAATCGAAATTGTGTTTGCTGCTGGATCAACTGAAACCGCCGACGCAAAAGTTAACTGAGCCCAGCCCAATCGTTGTGCCAACATGGCTGGCACCACACTCATGCGAGCATCAGTTGATTCAGTTCCACAGATAACCAGATCAAAGCCACCATTTTTTATTACTTCGGCTAAAACTTTAGAAGTTGCTAGCGCATCAGAACCAGCAAGGGCAGCATCGCTGACCAAAATCGCATCGTTAGCACCCATCGAAAGTGCTTTACGAATTGCCTCAGTTGCGCGTTCTGGACCCATCGAAACAATGGTCACACTATGTGCGCCACCTTCTTCATTTCCGCCATGTGCTTCGACAATTCGCAGCGCTTCTTCAACTGCGTATTCATCGAGATCATTTAGCACGGCATCGACACCTTCGCGGTCGAGCACACCATTAACCATTTTTTTCTCAGCCCAAGAATCTGGTACTTGTTTAACACAGACGGCAATCTTCATGGCGCTATGTTACTGGCCAGTATCATTGCTGCCAACTCTAAATACACGGCAGCGCGTCACATTTCTTCATTGAAGCGTCACTCACAATTCACCTCATGGCTATTGCCCCGTTAAATCCCCTAGCCATGATCTGCCCATGAGAATCGTGCACATCGCAAACTTCTACGGTAATCGCTCAGCAGCTCAGGTCGACCTGCTCAACAAAGTTGCCGTTGCCCATCATGCTGCTGGCCATGAATTTATCGCAATCGTCCCTGGCTACCAACTCGCAACAATTGAGACCAATAACGGGAAAATAATTAACCTGCCATCGATCAGAGTTCCATTTGCACGCGGTCGTCGCGTTTTTATTAATCAAAGACTTCTGAAGAATATTTTGATCGCACTTGACCCTGATGAAATTGAAGTGATCGATCAACGTTTTTTAAATCGAATTAAACATTGGGCTGTAAGTCGCAATGTGCGTGTGCGAACAGGAAATATGCCGATCGATTTTTTGGAACGCAAGCACAAATTTCAAATAAATAGCGATGAGATGGAAACAAAAATTCGCGATGGATTACGTAACTACTCGATTCCTGCCTAGCTTTACTTTCGAATTCTTAACTTAAGGTTCACCGACACTTCACTTCAACTTGAGGTTTAGCAAATTATCATAAGTGATAGTTAAATGTGTGAAGCATGATAATTTGGAAAGTAAATTGCGAGTAGCAATTGTCGCTGAATCATTCCTGCCTCAAGTTAACGGTGTAACTAACTCTGTTCTGCGCGTTTTAGATTTCCTAAAAAAGAATAACCATGAAGCAATTATTTTGGCACCAGACTCAACTGGTAGTCCACTTGAATACGCTGGCTATGAAGTTTTGCCAATCCCTGCGGTTAATTTAAAAGGTTTGATTCCATTAGCTCTGCCACAGCAGCTCGCAAAAGCAAAACTTATAGAGTTCAATCCAGATGTTATTCATTTAGCATCACCGGCGCTATTGGGAAATTACATTGCGAAGTTTGCTAAGCGAAGTGACATACCTACGCTGTCGGTATATCAAACAGATCTTGCTGGGTTTGCGAATAATTATGGTTTACAACTTGCGAATAGCTCACTGAGCAAGTTTGTCGCAAAAGTTCATTCAAATACTGACCGTACGCTAGCCCCATCTACTTCTGCTTGCGACTACTTAACCGGTTTGGGAGTGCCTGAGGTAAAGCTTTGGCAACGAGGTGTTGATTCTGAAAGATATAAGCCAGAAAATCGTTCCAATGTATTGCGTGCTCAACTTCTTGGTAGCCGACCTGACCGCACCTTAATTGGATACATTGGACGCTTAGCTCATGAAAAAAGGCTAGAAGATTTGATTGATCTAGATAGTCAAGATGATGTGCAATTGATAATTGTCGGCGATGGTCCGATCCGAAGTCGACTAGAGCGCAAACTACCGAATGCAATTTTTACGGGTTTCAAATCAGGTAGCGATCTGGCGCAAATGTATGCCTCACTAGATATTTTTATTCACACGGGTCAACACGAAACTTTCTGTCAATCTATCCAAGAAGCCCTCGCATCGGGCGTTCCAGTAATCGCACCTAACTTAGGCGGTCCAATTGATTTAGTTCAAGATGGAGTTACTGGCTATTTGATCAACACTGGTAACTACAAAGAGATTCGCAGGGTTGTTAAATTAATTCAGAACAGCGATCTTTTATTACTTAGAAAACTGACCAGAGAATCAGTAGTTCAAAGAACTTGGAGTTCTATAAACCAGGAGCTAATCAGGCACTATCGAGATTTGATAAAACTGAATATCCCTCAAGGAACGGAGTTAGTGGCATGAAAATAATGCATATCGCTAATTTCTATGGTCCTAAATCCGGTGGAATAAGAACTACTTTGCATGAGCTGGGCAAAGGCTACATTTCAAAAGGTCACGAATTCGTTTATGTTGTACCGGGATCCAGTTTCTATTGTGAAGAAACGCCTTCAGGCACCAGAGTTACTGTCCCTTCATTCATTCTTCCCTTTAGTGGTGGCTACCGCGTAATACTTAATAAGCGTGTCATAAAGCGGCTAATCATCACCCTTGATCCAGATCGTCTTGAAGTTTCAGATCGCTTAACTCTTTCAAGTCTCGGCAAGTGGGCGGTAGCCCGTGGGATTCCTTCATCGGTGTTTAGCCATGAATCCTTAACAGGTTTAGTGCGAACTTATTTGCCCTTTAACTTGACGAAGTTTGTTAATTGGCATAACCGCCGCCTTGCCGCCAGATTTACGCACGTCATCGCAACTACTAATTTTGCCGCCAGTGAATTTCGCCGAATTGGCACCCAAAATCTTGCACAAATTCCGCTGGGCGTTGATCTGACTTCATTTAGCCCTACTTTCTATAACCATGAGTTGCGTGAAAGTCTTGCTAAAGGGGCCAAATATCTACTTGTTCATTGCGGCCGGTTATCGCCAGAAAAACAACCGCAACGATCATTCGAAGCGCTAGCTGAATTACATAAGCGGGGCGTAGATGCGCAGCTTGTTTATGTTGGTGGTGGCCCACTCTGGAGCAAGATGCGACAGAATTCAAAAGGTTTGCCAGTTACATTCCTTGGTTACATAGCCGATCGCAAACGAGTTGCCACGATACTAGCCTCGGCAGATATCTCTATCGCGCCCGGACCAATAGAAACATTCTGTCTTGCCGCCCTTGAATCACTTGCTTCAGGTACTCCTGTTATCGCTTCAGAAACTAGCGCTGTTGGTGAGTTCCTGTTAATTGGCCAAAGCGAATCAGTTGGTGCGGTCGCAGCCAATAACGCAATTGCTTTTGCTGATGCAATTGAAGATCTGATCCAAAAATTGGAATTCGAACCTGATCTAATTCAACGTTGTCATGAGCAATCAGAGAATTATCCCTGGAGTTCTACTATCTCGCTAATGCTTACCCTGCACGGCGACCGTCCGACTTTAATACAAGCTAAGCATCGACTGCGAGCAGCGTAACTAAATGAAACCAGTAACTTTGGCCATTATTGGTGATAGCGCGGCATCGGGTGTAGGCGATTCAAATGAGGCAGGCGTAAATTTTGGATGGAGCTACTACTTAGCAAAGAGTTTTGAAAACCCACTTGTTTTTATCAATGTTGCGCGTCCAGGTGCACAATCTTTTGAAGTTCTGAATACACAATTACCTAGAGTTCAATTACATAATCCGGATATTTGCGCAGTAATTGTTGGCGGAAACGACCTATTGCGAAATGGGTTTGATCCCGAACAGCTACATAAGAATCTACGTCAGACCGTAAGGGCGCTCACCGAAAGCAATACCCTGGTTCTAATGATTCTCTTGCACGATCCAACCGAGATAGTGCCGATGCCTAAACTTTTGGCAAATGTCTTGGACCGCAGAGTTCGCTCTGTAAATGCCGTTACTACTGCGGTGGCAAGAGAGTTTGACGCTGTTCTACTGGATACCAGAAAAATTGTCGGCATTTACAATTTAGCTAACTGGCATATTGATCGAATGCATCCAAGTAAAATTGGTCATCAACGTATTGCGTATGAATTTAGGAAATTAATTAAAGAATTAGGATTCCAGATTGCGCAAATCGAAATAGATGATGGGATTCAGCGCAGTAAAAAGCACTCGGTGCTTTGGATGCTTCGTAACGGAACCCCTTGGTTTTTAAAGCGCAGCGTCGATTTATTACCCGCCGCCTTATTGCTAATGGTTATCGAAGGGGCTCGCTCATTCATCAGCCGTAAATCAAATCAAGTTGGGGCAGATCTATTGGCGCCAAATTTTAGTAAGTATCAAGATCTGGAAACAACCGAAATCTCTGAAGTAAAAATCTCTTAGCAAGAGGCAAAAATTCATTAATTCGGGCAAGATAGCCCCATGTTGCCAGCAGATCCGAGATACCTAGGTGCAACAGTCACCGAAGAAGGTACTAACTTCGCGATCTGGACATCAGGCGCCGATGCAGTTGAGCTTTGTTTATTTGATGAAGTTGCCGGCGAATTAGTTGAATCGCGTTACTCACTAAGTCATCGCAATGGTCCGATTTGGCATGGCTACTTAGCTGGTGTTCGTCCGGGTCAAAAATACGGTTATCGAGTTCATGGGCCCTGGATTCCAGAACAGAATTTACGATTTAATCCGGCCAAACTTCTGATTGATCCGTACGCACATGAACTCTCTGGCGAATTGCAGTACGTGCCTGAAATTTACGGACATCAAAGTAAAGATGGATGGGGCAATGGCGATCTAACTATTCGCGATATTCGGGACAACGCAGGCAAAGTTCCTTTCTCGGTTGTAACTAATTACCAGCCACGTCAGATCAACCGCATTGATCATCGCTGGGCACATACCTATATTTATGAAGCACATGTAAATGGTTTGACTGCTAATAATTTGGAAATACCAGCCGAAGAGCGTGGCACATATAAAGCTCTCGGCCATCCCAGCACGATCGCTCATTTAACGGGTCTTGGCATTACTGCCCTTGAACTATTGCCAATTCAGGCGTTTATCTCTGAGCCAACAACTGCAGAACGCGGCCTGCAGAACTACTGGGGCTATAACACCATGTCATTTAACGCTCCGCATCCGCAATATGCCGCAACTGATGATGCAGTTGACGAATTACGGTCGGCGGTTGCGCAATTACACAGCGCAGGCATCGAAGTAATTCTTGATGTCGTTTATAACCATACGGCCGAGGCAGGAATAGGCGGACCAACGTTAAGTTTCAGAGGAATTGATAATCGTGATTGGTATCGCCACACTAAAGAGAGCACTTACTTAGATTTAACTGGTTGCGGAAACACACTCGCGGCCGCAAAGCCTCATTCGGTTCGCTTCATCATTGATTCGCTGCGCTGGTGGACAGATGTGATTGGTGTCGATGGATTCCGATTTGATTTAGCTACTGCGCTCTTTAAGGATGAAAGCGCACGTCACTCTTCGCTATTTGCCGCCATCACTGCTGAACCAGTCTTACGCGATCGCAAAATGATTGCCGAACCTTGGGATGTAACAAGATATGGTTTAGGAGAATTCTCATATCCATGGCGCGAATGGAATGACTTTTTCCGAGACAGTGTCCGACAATTTTGGTTAGGTGACTTAGCTCGTGGTTTTGGCGAAGGCGTTAGCGATATCGCCTCTGCCATTAGTGGTTCAAGTGGCATCTTTTACCACCGTGGCCCAACAGCCTCAATTAACTTTGTCACTGCCCACGATGGTTTTACGTTGCGAGATTTAGTCTCCTATAACGATAAACACAATGAGTGCAACCGCGAAGATAATCGCGATGGACATTCTTCAAATAAATCTTGGAATGTGGGCGAAGAAGGCGAAACTAATGATTTAGGCATTCAATATATTCGGCAATCCTTAAAGAAATCTTTAGCCGCAACTTTGCTTCTTTCAGCAGGTGTGCCAATGATTAACATGGGCGATGAAGTTAACCGCACCCAGAATGGCTGTAATAACGGCTATTCGGTTGGTATCGGTGAAAATCCTTGGGCGCAGCCATGGGATCTAAATGAAGAAGCGGCAGATATGCAAAATGCTTTCCGCGAACTAATTAATATTCGGAAAACCTATTTATCTGATGTCACAAGTAAGTTCTACACCGGTGAAGTTGATCTAGGTACTCAACGCAAAGACTTGGCTTGGTTTAACTTAACTGGCGAAGAGATGATCGACCATCATTGGCAAAATTCAGAGACGCGCACACTTTCGGTTTATATCGAAGTCTCTGCAGAGCGAGCGTTGCTGTTGAATTTCAACTCTGATCGGGTTGAGCATGAGTTTAAATTACCGGCAGAAAAGTGGGCAACTGCTTACCGTTGCATTTTTGATGCATCAAAAGTAACTGCTACCTATGAACCTGTAATTGCTCAGCCTGGTTCAATAATTAAAGTGCCTGAGCACACAGCGCAAATCTGGCTCGTTACTCGGTAGTACCTGCAACATCACCTAATATTTAGCTTGTGTTAGCAATCATCGCACCTGGTCAAGGTGCTCAAACGCCAGGCATGTTGACGCCTTGGTTAGAAGATAGCAACTCTGCTGAATCAATAACTCGCTGGTCTGAAATAATTGGTAAAGATTTAGTTGCCCTAGGCACAACTGCTGATGCTGATGAAATTAGAGATACCGCAAATGCGCAACCGTTAATTGTGGCAACCGGGTTAATTGCAGCGAATCTGCTTAATGTTTCAGCCCCGGTAATCTCTGGCCATTCAGTTGGCGAAATTACCGCTGCCGCAGTTGCCAAAGTAATTAGTGAATTCGATGCAATGCGCTTTGTTAACGATCGCGGCAATGCCATGGCTAAAGCCGCTAACTTAGAAAAGACTGGCATGTCAGCTGTGTTAGGTGGCGAGCGCGAAGAAGTTCTCGATGCAATTATGAAACTTGGTTTAGTTGCAGCAAATGACAATGGCGCTGGCCAAATAGTCGCCGCTGGATTAATTAGCGAACTTTCACTTTTTGCTGATAATCCACCAACTGGAGCTCGTATTCGTCCACTTGCTGTTGCTGGTGCTTTTCACACTAGATACATGGCATCTGCGCAAGAAGTATTGGCAAAAAGCGCCTCTACGATTTCGCCATCTGATCCATTAGCTTCGATAATTTCAAACCGCGATGGATTTGCCGTAGTCGATGGCGAAGAAGTACTTGAGCGCATTATTAGCCAAGTTGCGAGCCCGGTGCGTTGGGACCTTTGCATGAAAAGCCTGCAGGAACTTGGCGTCACTGGCGTAATTGAATTAGCGCCAGCTGGAACTTTAGTTGGGTTGCTAAAGCGAGCCGCTCCAGAGATCGAGACTTTTGCTTTTAAATCTCCTGCCGACTTGGCAGCAGCTAAAGAGTTTGCGGAGAAACATAAATGAGCATCAAAGTAAAAGCCGGTAGCAATTCTCGGATTCTTTCAGTTGGTACTTATCGCCCTAAGCGTCAAGTGCCTAACTCAGAAATTGTTGACCGAATTGAATCTAGCGACGAGTGGATTCAACAACGTACTGGCATTGAAACTCGCCGCTTTGCAGGCGCTGATGAAAGCGTTGTCAGTATGGCGCAAGCTGCCTGCGAAATGGCACTTAAACGAGCCAACTTAACAATTGCAGATATTGATACGGTAATTCTGGCAACTATCTCGTATGAGTTTCAGGCACCAAGTGCCGCAACTGCGCTAATTCAAAAGATGGGCAATCCAAAAGCTGCCGCTTTCGACATTAGCGCTGCGTGTGCCGGCTTCTGTTATGGGGTTGCCATGGCAAAAGACTTAATTGCGGGTGGAACTTCCAAAAGGGTTTTAGTGGTTGGTTCGGAAAAGTTATCTGATTTCACAGACCCCGATGATCGAGCAACTGCATTCATTTTTGCCGACGGTGCGGGCGCTGTAGTTATTGGGTCATCGGAAGAAGCCGGAATCGGCCCTGCTATTTGGGGTTCTGATGCTGACTCTCGTGATGCAATTTTGTTAAATCCAGCTTGGACTGATTTTAGAAGTGCGCCAACTAAGGGTGTCGCTGACTTAGGCTGGCCAAATATCACTCAACAAGGTCAAACTGTTTATCGCTGGGCAGTTTTCTCAATGAGCAAAGTTGGACTGCAAGCTCTTGAAGCTGCTGGGGTTACTGGTGATCAATTGGCAGCATTCATTCCGCATCAAGCAAATTTCCGAATTATTGAAAGCATGGCAAAAGAGATGAAGTTGCCAGCATCGGTAGTGATTGCCGAAGATATAAAAACAAATGGCAACACTTCTTCGGCATCAATCCCACTTGCAATGGACGCATTACTTGAGTCGCATCCTGAATTAAGTGGCGGGCTTGCCTTGATTATTGGATATGGCGCAGGTCTCGTTTATGCGGGCCAAGTGGTGCAATTGCCATAATTTTCGCCGCAAAGTGTGCTCGTACTAGTAAGTAAGAGCCCTTTTGTTAGACAATTGCGCCTTACCGATCAAAACCCGTTTATCGAAAGTGAAGGTCATAAAGAAATGGCACTAACCCAAGCAGATGTATTAGCTGGTCTGAAAGAGATCGTTGAAGAAGTTGCTGGTATTCCAGCTGCATCTATCGAGCTAGATAAGAATTTCTCAGATGATCTAGAAGTAGATTCACTGAGCATGGTTGAAGTTGTCGTTGCTTCCGAAGAGCGTTTCGGTGTAAAGATTCCGGATGATCAGGTAACTGAACTTAAAACTGTTGGCGATGCAGTTAATTTCATCGTTAAGGCTTCTGCTTAATTAATCGCGGAGCATAACTAGAGATGTCAGCCCAACGACGCGTAGTCGTAACTGGACTTGGCGCAACAACTCCCATCGGAGGCGATGCGCCAAGTACTTGGGCTGCCTTGCTCGCAGGTAAGAGCGGTGCTCGCACCCTCACCGAAGATTGGGCAAATACGATTCCAGTTAACTTTGCTGCCCGAGTGACGATTGATCCAAGTGAAGTAATGGAACGAGTTGAACTACGTAAATTAGATCGCTCTGAAGCGTTCGCAGTAATCGCATCGCGCGAAGCTTGGAAAGATGCCGGCTCACCAGAAGTTGATAATGAACGCCTAGGTGTTGTTATTGCTTCCGGCATTGGTGGCGTTACAACGCTGCTTGATCAATATGACGTTTTGAAAGAAAAAGGGGCTCGCTCAGTTAGCCCATACACAGTGCCCATGTTGATGCCTAATGGCCCAGCGGCACATGTAGGTCTGGAATTCAAAGCCCGCGCTGGTGTTCATACGCCAGTTAGCGCTTGCGCATCAGGGGCCGAAGCAATTGGTTATGCCTTTGAAATGATTCGCAATAACCGCGCTGATGTAATTATTAGTGGTGGTGTTGAAGCTGCAATTCACGCGCTCCCGATGGCTGGTTTTGCGGCCATGAAAGCTCTCTCAACTCGTAGCGATGCACCTGATCGTGCCTCAAGACCATATGACCTTGATCGCGATGGTTTTGTTTTAGGCGAAGGTGGCGGAGTCTTGATTCTTGAAGAATACGAACATGCTAAAGCTCGTGGCGCAAAGATTTATTGTGAGATTGCCGGACAAGGTTTAACTTCCGATGGTTTCCATATTGCAGCTCCAGACCCTGATGGCATTGGGGTTCAGCGCGCTATCAAAATTGCTCTCGCTGATGCTGACATCTCGACTAAAGATGTTGTGCACTTAAATGCGCATGCCACATCAACACCTGCGGGCGATGTTGCCGAAGCTAACGCTCTTCGCTTAGCACTTGGCAAAGATGCAGATCATGTAGCGGTTTCAGCAACTAAATCAATGACGGGTCACTTACTCGGTGGCGCAGGTGCGATCGAATCGGTATTTCTAGTTAAAGCAATTCAAGATCGCTTAGCGCCACCAACTATCAATATTGAAAATCTAGATCCAGCCGTTACCGTCGATGTGGTCCGTGATAAACCACGCGCACTGCCAGCTGGCGACATTGCGGCGCTTAATGATTCTTTTGGTTTTGGTGGACATAACGTCGTATTAGTTTTTAAGTCAGTTAACTAAATTGATGATCGACGAGCGCGATCCGGAAGTTCGTATCGCAAGATTATTAGATAACGGAAAATTCGAACTACTTATCCCCCGGACTGATTGCGGAATGGTTGCGGCAACCGGTGAAATCAAAGGCAACCGAGTTGTAGTTTTTGCATCTGATGCGACGTTACAAGGCGGCGCACTTGGCGCGGATGGCGCACATGTAATTGTTGAAGCATACAAATCTGCGATGGGCAGCCAACTGCCAATTATTGGTATTTGGCACAGTGGTGGCGCACGTTTGCGTGATGGCGTTTCATCACTCAGCGCATTTGGTGAAGTTTTTCAATCGATGATTACAGCTAGCGGTCGAATTCCACAGTTGTCATTGGTGCTTGGTCCAACTGCTGGTGGCGGTGCTTACGGACCTGCGTTAACAGATGTAGTCGTTTTAGCGCCTAACGGTCGAATCTTTGTAACTGGCCCTGATGTAGTCAAAAGCGTTACTGGCGAAAAAATAGATATCGCAACGTTGGGCGGCCCCGATGCGCATCGCAAGAACAGCGGTGTTGCGCATGTGATTGCCCATAGTGAAGAAGAAGCTATTGCTGAGATTCGTGACTTAACATCACTTTTCACCGATCAAGGTTTATTAAATACTGATTTAGTTGATGAAGACTTAGCGAAGTATGTTCCGCCTGCAACAAAGCGTGCTTACGAAGTACATCCGCTGGTAACTGCCATTCTCGATTCTGATGGTGAAAAGCTAGAACTGCTGCCAATGTGGGCAGAAAATATGACCACAGTCTTAGGTCGCCTCGGCGGTCGCACTGTTGGGGTTGTAGCAAACAACCCGCAACATTTAGGTGGCGTGCTTGATTCATCAGCTGCTGAAAAAGCTGCCCGCTTTGTTCGTACGTGCGATGCATTTGGAATTCCGCTTATCGTGATCGCCGACGTACCGGGCTTCTTGCCTGGTGCTGGTCAAGAGTGGGAAGGCGCAGTACGACGTGGCGCTAAGTTGTTACATGCATTTGGCGAAGCAGTTGTTCCGCGCGTAACTCTTATTACTCGGCGCGCATATGGCGGTGCTTACGTTGCCATGAATTCGAAATCTTTAGGTGCGACTCGAGTATTTGCTTGGCCAACTGCTGAAGTATCGGTAATGGGCGCAGTTGCGGCAGTGCGAGTTCTTCACCGCCGGCTATTAGCTGATATTCCACAAGAGCAACGTGAATCAATGGAGCTTGAGTTAGCCGCTGAACATGATCGGGTTTCTGGTGGCGTTGAGCGCGCAATTGAAATTGGTGCAGTTGATGAAATTATTGAACCAGCGCTAACTAGAAGTGCTCTAGCAAAAGCAATTGCCGCAGCGCCTCATCGCAGAGGCAACCACGGCAATATCCCGCTCTAGCTTGTTACTTAGTTTTAAAAGTAACCGAAACCGTTGAAGTAACAGTTTTAGTTATTGTGCTGGTGTCATAAGCGCCATAATCAACTGCCTGTGTTGAATCTTGAGTAGTTACCTGGAATGGTCCACTCTTAACGTTAATTACCGCCCCTACTGAGCCACCAACAGCTTTAGTAATTGATTCGGCGCGTACTCGCGCATCTTTCATGGCCTCGCCCAACAACTTAGGGCGAAGTTCGGAAAGCGTTGAGATGTAGTACTGCGGACCATAGTTATTTACTGGAACTCCAGTTTGTAGCAAGTCACCAATGCTTTGGCTCAATTTTGAAACTAACTGCACATCTTTAGTCCGCACTGTTACGTCGCGGTTAGCACGGTAAGAAAGTATGCGTCCTGTGGTGTTGCCATTTACATATTCTTCGTTGGCATAGGTCGAAACTGGCCCTAAAGTAATTTGGTCATTAGTTACACCGCCTGCCGTTAAATACTTAGAAAGCGCTTTAACGCCATCGGCAACCTGAGAAACGGCGCTGTTAACTGTTGGCGATGATTGCGAAACAGATAAAGTCCAAACTGCGTTGTCTGCAGTTGCTTCGACTTTGGCAGAACCAGTAACTGTGATGCCATCACTTGCGCGCGATGCGAAACCTGCGCCCACTTTCATTAATCCACCGCCGAGAGCGATAGATAGAATTATTGCGGCAGCAATTAAGAAAATTCCTTTATTGCGCTCGATGGTAACTTTGTTATCTTCTAAGTTTTGGCTCATGGCCTTATTCTACTTAAAAAATAGGGTTACCTCTAGCTTCTAGATCGCCTGCAGCGGAGCTACCTCTCGCTGATCAATTGCTCGCAGTGGCTCAAGCACTTCTTCCCAAGGTTTGCCCAGAATCCGGTTAATCGCATCGCGTAATTCATCTTCCTCGAATGAATTATTCAATGCGTTCACAACAACGCAATCGGTAAGCAAAATATTGCCAGCCCCATCAGTTTGATTGCGCAGGATTCCGAGATCTGGCAGAAATCTAAATAGTTCGCCTTCATTATTCATGGTCTCGAAAATCTCAAACCTTAAATAATGCCAACTCGAAAGTGCGCTGCAGAGTTTCGCGGCGTTGCCAGCTAGATCACGCCAAGTTATCTCAGTGCGGTAGGTGCCAACAAAGTTTGGTTGCGGGCGCCATTGAATCTGAACCGAAGTTCCCAAAATATCTTTGATCGCCCAATCAATATGGGTACGCAAAGCAGAGGGCGCGCTATGAATTACTAGCGATCCGGTAGATACAGCGTTATTCGTGG
>JBIIYZ010000037.1:0-7424 GCA_044346555.1 Candidatus Planktophila sp.
GAACTGAAAGTGCTTCGCCCTCTTTAAACTGAGCACGGAAAGCCTTCTTCTCGCCTGCCTTGTTAAACGCTGCACGAATCGCAAATGACACTGTTCCGTCAACTAGTAACGGCCCCTTAGCAGCTGTTGTATCTGAATTAAGAAGTACAACTGGTTGATGAGCTACGGCAAGACCTGTGCCCAGAAAAACTAACGCGGTAACCAGCGCCAGTAGCTTTTTCATGGGGAAACGGTACAGGCGGTTAGTTATATCTGCCATCTGACTTAATCATTTTGCGGGAAGCCTAGGTTAATTCCACCATGGCTTGGATCAAGCCAGCGGCTGGTTATTACTTTGCCGCGCGTAAAGAAGTGAACACCTTCGGTGCCGTGTGCGTGTGAGTCGCCAAATAGTGAGTTCTTCCAACCACCGAATGAGTAGTAAGCCATTGGTACCGGGATCGGCACATTGATGCCAACCATGCCAACTTCAACTTCGTTTTGGAATCGGCGAGCTGCGCCACCATCGTTAGTAAAGATTGCGGTGCCATTGCCATACTCATGGCTATTAACCAGGGCTAGAGCTTCGTCGTAAGTATTCACGCGCAGAATGCTTAAAACAGGGCCGAAGATTTCATCGGTATAGACCGACATCTCTGGCTTCACATTATCAAGCAGAGTTGGCCCAAGGAAGAAACCATCACCGTCGACCTTTAGATCGCGGCCATCTACAACAACTGTCGCACCAGCCTTTGCACCAGCTTCAATGTATGAAGCAACTTTGTCGCGGTGAATCGCACTTACAAGTGGGCCCATGTCAGAGCCTTGGGCGCCGTCTCCTGTTTTAATGTTTGCCATACGAGATTTAATGCGGGCCACGAGTGCGCTCGCAATTGGTTCAACTGCAACAATTGCTGAAATCGCCATGCAACGTTCGCCAGCTGAACCAAAGCCAGCATTAATCGCCGCATCAGCAGCAAGCTCTAAATCAGCATCAGGCAGAACCACCATGTGATTTTTTGCGCCACCCAAAGCTTGAACGCGCTTGCCAGATTTTGTACCGGTTTCATAAACATATCGCGCTATCGGTGTTGAGCCCACAAATGAAACTGACTTAATTCCTTTATGTGTAAGAAGTGCGTCAACAACTTCTTTGTCACCATGGACAACATTAAAGACACCGTCAGGTAGGCCGGCTTCTTTCCAAAGCTGAGCCATAAACATTGAAGCACTGGGATCTTTCTCAGATGGTTTAACAACTACGGTGTTGCCGCAAGCAATTGCCACTGGGAAGAACCACATTGGCACCATCGCCGGAAAGTTGAAGGGTGAAATAATTGCAACTGGACCAACTGCCTGACGAATAGAATAGACATCAACACCAGTTGAAACCTCTTCTGAAAAACCACCTTTTAAAAGGTGTGGAATTCCGCAAGCAAATTCTACAACTTCCAGACCTCGGGTAACTTCACCAGCAGCATCACTTAGTACTTTGCCATGCTCATCAGTAATTAGGGCAGCAATCTTTTCTTTGTTTTGCAGTACTAACTCACGGAAAGCGAATAAAACTTGGGTGCGCTTGGTCAGCGAACTATGGCGCCATTCGGCGAAAGCATTGGTCGCAGCGACTACGGCAGCATCGACAGTTGCAGCGTTACCAAATGCGACAGTCTTTGAGACTTTGCCAGTGGCTGGGTTATAGACATCGCCACTTCGCTCTGGTTTAGATGTATCTAAAGCGCCATTGATCCAATGCGTAATCTGATTCATAGTCACAATCTACTTCAGAGCATTAAGATGGCGCTACCTACTAGCTAAAAGGCCAATGTAATGACAACTCCGATTAATGATCCAGATAAGCAATCTTCGGTAAGTGCGGCAGATCGCAAATATGTCTTTCATTCTTGGTCAGCCCAAGGTGCAATTAGCCCGATGCCCATTGCTAGTGGTTCGGGTTCTCGGTTTTGGGATCATGCCGGCAAGGTTTATTTAGATTTTTCTTCGCAACTGGTCTTTACGAATATTGGCCATCAACACCCAAAAGTCATTAAAGCAATTCAAGAACAGGCTGAAGTCTTAACAACTATTGCGCCACAACATGCCAATGATGCTCGTAACGAAGCGGCACAGCGCATAGTCGAGTTAGCTGGATCTAACTTTGCCAAAGTTTTCTTTACTAATGCTGGCGCCGATGCCATTGAAAATGCGATTCGCATGGCACGCATGCACACCCATAAGCACAAAATACTTTCAACATACCGTTCTTATCATGGAAATACCGGAGCTGCGATAAATGCAACTGGCGATCCACGCAGATTCCCAAATGAGTTTGCTTTTGGTCACGTGCATTTCTGGGGCCCATATCTTTATCGCACAGCTTTCTGGGCTAAAGATGAAGCCGAGGAATGCAAGCGCGCGCTAGAACATCTAGAGCAAACCATTATCTTTGAAGGTCCAAACACGATCGCAGCGGTATTGCTCGAATCAGTGCCAGGTACCGCAGGTGTCTTGATGCCTCCTAAGGGTTATCTCGAAGGTGTTCGTGCGTTGTGCGACAAATACAATATTTTGTGGATTGCCGATGAAGTTATGTCAGGCTTTGGTCGCACAGGTAAATGGTTTGCCTACCAACACAGCCAAGTTGTGCCAGATTTAATTACCTTTGCTAAAGGTGTTACTTCGGGATATATCCAGCTCGGCGGCATAGTAATTAGCGAGCCAGTTTCAAAGACCTTTGATGATCGAGTATTTGCTGGTGGCCTTACTTATATGGGTCATCCGTTGGCATGCGCCACAGCGATTGCGACCATCGACGTTATGAAGGAAGAAAAGATGTTAGAAAACGCCACCATGATTGGCGAGAAAGTCTTAGGGCCAGGGCTACTTGAATTAGCTACGAAACATAAGGTTATTGGCGATATTCGTGGTGCCGGAGTTTTCTGGGGCGTTGATCTAGTCAGCGATCGGGCAACTCACGAACCGCTTGCGCCATATGGTGCTTCGAGCCCTGCAATGAATGAGTTAGTTGCGGCTTGCAAGAAAAATGGTTTGATGCCATTTAATAACTTCAACCGAATTCATTTGTGCCCACCGTGCAATATCTCAGTTGAAGATGCACAACTAGGTCTTGAGATTTTGGATCAATCACTTACTGAAATAGCTAAGTACTACACCGGCGCTTAAAACTTAGTTTGCCTATAAATTGCTAAAGCTTGACTGAGTCTCCAAGTTTTCCTATGAAGTAAGCTGATAACTGATTTGAAGCACCACCGTCACCAGTGTGTTGTCTTTCAAATGAATTAGTTCCATCTTTGCCGCAAATGTCACGAATCTTCTGAGGTCCGCCTGGATGCTTAGTGATCCATTTTGTTAAATTAAAAACATTGCCGTAGATAATGCTCCAGCAACTTGTGGCTGAATCATTCTTACTAACTTCCTCAATAGTAAGTTTAGTTAGCCCACTGCTGGAAGTTGGTGAGGCAGATTTAGTTGGGGTGGGACTCTGAGAAACCATAGGCGTTTTGCTAGGAGTGACGCTTTTGGTTTTCTTGGGAGTCGGAGTTGCTTTTACTACAGTGCCTTTATTCCAGATTAGATTCTTGCCTGACTTGACGCAGAAGTATTTCACGCCACCAGTGGTCTTAGTAGTTCCGACTTTGGTGCACTTGGTGCCCGCAATCGTTGCTGCTTGTGAAGGCATAGCAAAAGCTGTTAAGAAAATTGTCACCAAAAGAACTTTGCTGAGCGCCTTGAATTTCATGGGCTAAAAATAGCGCAGGAGTCTTATGCCCGCATATCCTTCTTCCTGTGAGAACTCTGTTAAAAAATTGCTCAGTATGGGTCGGTTTTGGCAATATGAATAGCGCTATTTTGATCGAGAATGGTCGAATTTTGGCGCTTGGATCAGATGCGATTGCAGAAAGTGCCGACCAAACTATTGATTTAGCAGGTGCATTTGTAATGCCGGCATTCGCCGATGGACATGCGCATCCCCTATTTGCTGGCCGTGAAGCTCAAGGCCCTAAAGTAAATGGGTTGCAATCTGTAGCTGAAATTGTTGCTGAAGTAAAAAGTTTTGCAGATGCTAATCCTGATTCAAAATGGATTATTGGTGGTGCTTACGAAGCCGCTCTTATTGAACGTGGTGACTTTGATGCGCACTGGTTAGATGAGGCAGTTAGTGATCGCCCGGTAGTTCTTCTGGCAGTTGACCATCACACTATTTGGGTAAATAGCAAAGCACTTGAAGTTGCTGGCATAACTTCGGCAACTACTGACCCTGATGGTGGAACCATTGCTCGACGCGAAGATGGCTCACCTAAAGGAACTCTCCGTGAACCTGCGGCAATGGATTTGATTTCAAGACTAGCGCCAGTGCGAACTCTGCAAGATGAACTAAATGCCATCACCTGGGCGAGCGATCAATACTTAGCTGCTGGAGTGACGAGCTCAATGGATGCCTGGGTCGAAGATGGCATGTCCGAGATTTATATTGAGGCAGCAAAAACTGGCCACCTAAAAATAGATATGAATTTAACTTTTCTGGCGCAGCCCGGAAAATGGCAAAGTCGCGTTAATTACTACAACGAGATGCGTGCAATAGTTGAAGCACTTCCGGTTGATGCTGGTTTAACTGCTAAGTCAGTGAAATTCATTGGTGATGGCGCACTATCTGCTGGTACTGCCGCAATTCTTGAACCTTATCTAGACGACCCAACCAGTAAAGGTCTGTTGATTTGGAGCGATGAAGAAATGGTAGAAGCCGCAAAGACCTTTGATAAAGAGGGCCTGCAGCTACATATTCACGCAATTGGTGATGCTGCAGTAAGGCAAGCGCTTAATGCCATCGAAGCTGTTATCGCTAATAATCCAAGTTGGGATCGCCGCCCAGTCATTACCCATGCCCAGCTGATTAACCCAATTGATTTACCTAGGTTTGTGGCTCTTGGCGTGATTGCTAATTATCAGCCACTTTGGACTTATTTAGATCCGATGAACAAAGAACTGATTCTGCCGCGCATTGGTGAAGACAGAAATAATCAGCAATACCAATTACGCAAGGTGATTGATTCAGGTGCGCGGATTAGCTTTGGTAGTGATTGGCCGGTTACTGATTTCTCGCCACTTCTGGCTCTAGCGGTCCCAGTTCATCGGCAATCCCCCCATCAACAGCCCCCAGAAGGTTGGAGTATCGAAGAAGCAATTTCAATTGAAGAATCTATGCACTTTTATACCGCAGCAGTTGCTCACCAATTGTTCCGCGAAGCTGACTATGGCACGTTAGAGGTTGGCAAAATTGCTGACTTTATCGTTCTTGATCGCAACCCAATTGAAACAAAACCACATGATGTTAGAAATATAAAAGTCTTAGCAACTTATCGAAAAGGAATTCAGGTACTACTAAGCTAAATTCCAAAGCGCAAGAACTGCAAGTGCCGCCTCTTCACCTTTGTTACCAATGCCTAATCCCACATTTGAACGTTCGACTGCTTGAACTAAGTTGTCACACATTAAAACGCCAAAACCAACTGGCTTGGATTTTGCTAACGATACCTGCATGACTCCTGAAGTAACACCATCACAGATGTAATCAAAGTGTGCCGTATCGCCACGCATCACTAGGCCAAGTACCACAGCGCCATCAAAACCTTGATCAAGTTTTAGCTGCGCCGCCAAAGGCAATTCGAAAGATCCGGAAACTGTGAAAGTTTCGTATTCAACTTGTGCCGCTTTGAAAATTAGCTCCGCGCCAGCAGCCAAGTTGTCGCAGATCTCTGGGTGCCATTGCGCTGAAATAATAGCTACTTTCTTGCCTTTCAAAGCCTTTAGATTAAGTGACTCTAAAGTTGGTGATGTTCCGGCCATTAGATCTCCCCTAACATGTGCTTCATTTTATTCTTCTTGGTAAGTAAATATGAGCGATTGAACTGATTAACTGTTGGCGCAACTGCGCGCACCTGCACAGTTCTGCCACTTTTAATAATGGCATCAACTTTTGCCTGGTTATTCGTTATCAACTCAACATTCTTAACTTCTAGTTGATCTAGGATCGAAATCAAGTCTTGCCAGTTGCGAGAATCATTTTCGTGGCCTAGTTCGATATTGGCTGCGATGGTATCTAAACCAGCATCTTGTAATAAGTAAGCTTTGATTTTCTCGCTCAAACCGATGCCACGACCTTCTTGACCGCGCAGATAGATGATGTAGCCCGAACCTTTCTGGGCAATTAAATTAAATGAGCTCTTTAACTGTTCGCCGCAATCACAGCGAAGAGATCCAAATGCATCACCAGTTAAACATTCAGAATGCGCTCTGATCAAAGTTGGTGGCTGAACTGGATTAGTTGAATCGTCGCCAAATTTCAACACTGCATGATCAATGCCGGCCTCGCCTCTGAATGTGGTGATCTGCCAAGTACCGCTTTCGTGCGGCAATTCAGCCCACTTGATTGCTTCAGCACCAGTCGGGACTCTAGGTAGATTATCAAGTGCATACTTAGTCAGATCTTCAATTGTGATAACTGGAATCTGGAATTCTGAAGCAAAATCAAAAAGTTGCTGGCCTTTCATTACGGTGCCATCGTCATTTACTAATTCCGATAGAACTCCGGACTCGCCCTGATTAGCAAGTTGGCAAAGAGCTAAGCCAGCTTCCGTATGCCCACTTCGACCAGCTAAGCCTTCAGGGTGGGCGATTAAAGGAAACACATGTCCTGGGCGAATAAAGTCGGACGCCTGAGCCTTTATCGAAGCGAGTTTGCGTACAGTGTTCGCTCGTTCGGCAGCACTAATACCCGTAGTTAGGCCTTCGCGAGCATCTATTGAGACTGTAAACGCGGTGCGACGTAAATCTTCATTCTCTTTAACCATGATTGGCAGATTCAGATCTTTGGCTCGTTTAGCACTAATGGCTGAACAGATGATCCCTGAAGTATGGCGAATTAGAAAAGCCATTTCTTTATCGGTAACTTTCTCGCCAGAAATGATCAAGTCACCTTCATTTTCACGATTCTCATCATCGATCACAATTAGGAATTTACCTTGGGCAAATAGTTGTGCCGCTTGGGCAATATCCTTCATGGTTCTATCCATTTTGGTTATCTCTTTTAGTTAGTCTTTCAACATACTTGGCTAGAACATCAACTTCAATATTGACTAGATCGCCAAGTTTCTTTGCGGACAAATTAGTCTTGGCCAGCGTTTGTGGAATTAACCAAACCGTGATTTGATTTAAATCATCAGCAACTGACCCAACAGTTAGTGAAACACCATCAAGACAGATTGAACCTTGCGGAACCACATATTTCATAAGCTCGCTTGGAAATTGGATATCCATCTGTAGCCATTTTTCACCTGGTGCTAATTTCGCAATAGAACCAGTGCCATCAATATGACCCTGCACGATGTGACCGCCGAGGCGCGAGCTAACAAGAGCTGCACGTTCAA
>JBIIYZ010000038.1:0-7387 GCA_044346555.1 Candidatus Planktophila sp.
ATTCTAGATTTGCTAATCAAATGGCGCCGGCACAAGCTGTTGCGATGGTCTCGGGAATTTCATACTTCGGCTTCATCGTCGGACCACCATTTATTGGCTTTATCTCAGATGCAACAACGCTTCGAACAGCGCTATTTATCCCTGCAGTATTAGCTCTAACAATAGTTGCCAGCGCTAAGTTTGCGAAAAGCGCTTAGTCGAAACTACTTAGCAGCTAGACGAGCTTCGCGGCGAATGCGCTGCTCTGCTGGATCTGGCACTGGAACCGCTGAGATTAATCTACGTGTGTAATCGCTCTTTGGATGTTGCAAGATTTGGTCACGATCGCCAACTTCAACTAGTACACCATTTTGCATCACTGCAATTCGGTGAGCCAGGATGTCAACAACAGCTAAATCGTGTGAGATGAAGAGACAAGCAAAGTTAAGTTTGCCCTGAAGTTCTTGTAGCAGATCTAAGAAGCGCGCCTGAACAGATACATCGAGAGCTGATGTTGGCTCGTCGGCGATTAATAGATCAGGTGTTAGCGCAAGTGCGCGCGCAATACCTACGCGTTGACGCTGTCCACCGGAAAGTTCGTGGGGATAACGGTTACGGTAACTACGTGGCAATTCAACTTGATCAAGTAGATCTTCAATGCGATGCGCGAGTGCTTCGCCCTTAGCTTCACCCGCAAGAAATAGTGGTTCGCCAATCGACTCACCAATAGGTAAACGTGGGTTTAATGAAGATGCTGGATCTTGAAAAACGATTCCGGTGTGACGGCGAATCTGGGAAAGTTCCTTGGGTTTGGCGTTGGAAATATCTTTGCCAACGATCTCAAGCTTTCCTTCTTTGATTGGGATCAAGCCAATTGCAGCGCGACCGATTGTGGTCTTTCCGGAACCTGACTCGCCGACTAGGCCGAGAATTTCACCAGGATAGATTTCCAGGCTTACATTTTTAGCAGCTACGAATTCTGGAATACGTCCACGCTTTGGGTAAGCAACAGTTACATTGTCTAACTTGAGTACTGGTTGCGGCAAAGCTTTCTCGTTGTAAGGAAGTGCACGTCGTGCCGTAGTTCCGAGTTTTGGAACAGCAGCTAGAAGTTGTTGAGTGTATGGGTGTGCTGGACGATTGAAGATTTGATCAGCTGAACCATGCTCAACTGTGTGACCATCTTTCATCACCAGAATCTCATCGGCCATATCTGCAACTACGCCCATATCGTGGGTGATCAGAAGAATTGCTGAATTGAGTCGATCCTTAAGATTACGCATCAAATCCAGAACTTCGGCCTGAACAGTTACATCTAGAGCAGTAGTTGGTTCGTCTGCAACTAAAAGCCCTGGGTCACAGGCAAGCGCTTGTGCGATCATCGCGCGCTGGCGCTGTCCACCTGATAATTGGTGCGGGTACTTATCAATTGAAGTTTCTGGATCCGGAATTTCAACCATGGTAATAAGTTCAAGGGCTCGAACACGTGCCTCTTTTGGACCCATATCAAAGTGAGTACGCAAAGTTTCAATAATCTGAAAACCAATTGTGTAGACCGGGTTTAGCGCAGTCATTGGCTCTTGGAAAATATAAGCAACTTCTTTTCCGCGGAACTTACGAAGAGTTGCTCCCTTAGCGCCGAGCATCTCTTGGCCTTTAACCTTAACGCTGCCAAACATGCGCGCATTTGTCGCAAGCAGACTCATGAGACCCATCGCGGTTGTTGATTTACCTGAGCCAGATTCACCAACGATTGCCAGTACTTGACCTGGGTTTAACTCGAAATTCATATCTACAGCAGCTGGATACCAAGTTCCATCGACCCAAAATTCAACTGTAAAATCCTTGACCTTTAATACTGGCTCGCTCATCGAACTGCCTTTCGTGAGAGACTAACGGCATGACTAATCCGGAGATCTACCGAGCTAGAAGTAGTTACTTCTTCGCTGCTTTCATTTATTTTCTCTGTGCCGGTATTTCCGCGCAAAGTTTCTTTGTCGAGACTCTCGATAGCTTTAACACAACTCTTAGTTGGTCGCTGCTGATCTGCTATCTCTTTCATCTCGGCTTTATCCGCGCCAAGGTGACCATCTTTGATGAAGGCATCACGATCACCAACCCGCTTCGCGAAACTACGGTCGGTTGGGATCAAGTTCAAGAGATCAGCGTTAAATTCTCGATGTATATCAGTGTTGCTGGCGAAAAAATCTACGCGTGGGCTGCTCAAGCCCCAGGCAGATATCACAGCAGAACTGTTCATGCCACTGAGGTCAGAGGACTGCAGATTCCAGATACCAACAGCATGCGCGCTGGTGAATCTCCGCGCAGCCACTCTGGAGTAGCTGTAGCTCTTGCTCGAATTCGTCACGACGCCTTTGCTAAGACTGAAACTATCAGTGCTACGTACCGTTCTGATTTCAACGTAACCGGACTTGTTATTCTCGTAACTCTTTTCGCCACTGCGATTCTGCTTACCATTTTCTGAAAGTAGATCGCGAGCAATAAGTAAGTTAGACATTAGCCGCCGCGTTTCGTGCCTGAACTTTGGCATTTTCTTTATCTTTTTTAGTCAGACGTCGACGCTGGCGTGGATCAAATGCATCGCGAAGACCATCACCAATAAAGTTAATACAAAGTGCGATAGTAATAATTAGAAGTCCTGGCCACCAAAATAGCCATGGGCGAGTGGTAAATGAATCTTGGAACTGGCTAATTAGCGAGCCCAGTGACACATCTGGTGCGACCACACCAAAGCCCAAGAACGAAAGCGCAGTTTCAAGCAGGATGGCACCTGACATCAGAAGAGTGATCGAAACAATAATTACGCCTACCGCATTTGGCAGAATATGCTTAAAGATAATTCGTCGATTGCTCGCACCAGCAACTCGAGCGGCATCAACGAATTCCAGCTCTCGTAGTTTTAAGAATTCACCACGTACTAGGCGTGACAGTCCGGTCCATGCGAAAAGACCTAGATAGAAGGCGAGGAAGCCCACACCTAGGTTTCCAAAGTGATAACCCACAACAGAGCCGATAATGATTGAAGGAATTGTGATGATGAAGTCAGTAAAGCGCATCAAGACTGAGTCAATCCAACCGCGGAAGTAGCCTGAAATCGCACCAACGGTAATTCCAATAGCGCCAGCAAGAGTGCCAATCACAAATGCCACATAAAGTGAGCGTTGTGCGCCACGCATTACCATTGCAAAATAATCATGACCAATATCGTCTTGGCCAAATGGATGCATACCAAGGCCCATTCCGGTTCCATCAATAAAGGATGGAACGGCATCTATGGTTGGACAGCCCACAATTCCCGGCGGGCAACCCTCAGTGCGAAGATCTAGAAGTTCGTCAAACCCATGCTTCCACCAGCCCGGAATAGTCCAGGGACCAATCTTTGCATCAAGTGCGGTAAACACCATCGTGATAAGAGAGGCAAGTACAAAGACCGAAGTCATTGCCGCTTTATGTCGCACGAAACGACGAAATACAATTTGACCTTGACTTAGTCCTTCGGTCTCCTTATTAAAGATTGCTTGCTCACCTGAGAGTTCTGAATCAACAGGGGCCTTATCTTTGCGAAAAGCCATCACTTACCTCCTGAGCCGGCGCGAATTCGCGGATCTAAAGCTGTATAGAGCAGGTCAGCAACAAGGTTTGCCGCCACTGCCAAGAAACCAGTCAAGAGGAATACACCCATTAGTAAATTAAGGTCATATGTGTTGATCGCTTGATTAAAGAGCGTACCCATTCCGATCCAGCCGAAGATGCGCTCAGTGATGATCGCACCACCAATAATTGAAACAAAGTCGACGACCATAATTGTGGTCAGCGGAATCATGGTGTTGCGGAAAGCATGGCGCATGATCACAGTGCGTTCGGTTAGTCCCTTGGCTCGCGCAGTACGCATGTAATCTTGGTTAAGAACCTCAAGAAGTGTTCCACGAGAGAAACGCACATAACCAGCAAAAGAGATCAATAGAAGTGCCAGCGTAGGCAAGAACATATGTACTAGAGCATCAAGCAAGCTCATCCAGAAATTGCCTGGCTCTAGTAGGGCATTAACTTGACCGACAGTCGGAATTGGGCGGAAATAGACCGCATCGGTCTCCATATAAGGCTTCCAGGTCTGCATCAATTCATTGATCACAAGCAAGAGACCCATAAGGAAGGCTGAAATCATGGAGGTTCGGATAATTGGACCACGATCAATTTTTGTAAATTTAAGTGGCACAACGCCAGCTACGACGAAGAGTGTAATAACCATCAATGGGTAAATAATTGCCTTGGCATCTTGGGCAAATAGCCATTGAACTGGGAAATAAAGAGCAACTGCAATCGCTGCCATCGCTAGGGAAGATTTAAGCGCTGCCTTATTTGAGATTCCAGTGGAGAGCTGAGTAACTCCGTAGGCAACACCCACAGATAAGAGCGCAATACCGATTGGACCAATCGATGGGTTAGCAAACCACTTAGTAGCGCTTAAGAACGATAGGAAGGCAAAATTTATAGCAAATACACCGCCAAAGATTTGGAAAACTCTGGCACGGGTTCCACTAATTACTGCCGCCCAAAAGACTCCACTGGCGACGCTGAGCCCGATCAGCCACGGTAACGGAATTGTGGGTTGCCCAAGGAAGTTATTGAATTGAATAGCTAGGTATTCCTTTAGGAGCACAGCGACCCAGAAAATTGGAAGTGAGAAAAGTAGGAATGAAACGAAGGTCATGGCGTAGTCAAAACGTGAATACTGACGAAGCGCTGTGACGATACCGATTGTGATTCCAAGAACAATTGCAATGATTGTCGCTGCGGTAACTAGTCGCACAGTTGCAGGCAGGGCAAGCAGAATTTCATTTATCACCGGTTGCTGCGTGCGAGTTAGACCGAAATCCGGGCTGCCAATGAAAACTCCGAGGATTCCGCGCAACCATAAGAAATAGCGAAGTGGGGGAGGAACATCTAAATTGAGATCGCGGGTTAGCGCAATAATTTGTTGCTGCGCGTTTGGTTCGCGGCTTAAGCGCAATGATTCGAGAACATCTCCAGAAATCGCAGCAAGGTTATAGAGAATAAAACTTGAGCCAAAAAGAATAACGAAGAGAACACCCAGGCGCCTTGAAATATAAGCGAACACTTCTTCAGTCACGCCCTTCTAAAGTATGGCAAGAGAACAGTTCCGAGTATTGCCAATGTTGACCTCGGAACTCTATCTGAAAATTAACGAAAGAGTGGTATCTAGATTGCTCCAGATACCACTCTTTCGTAATCAATTTACAAAAACAAACTCACAAAATGAGAGTTAGTTCTTGAAGTACCAATCCCACAGGTTCCAAACTAGGTTTGGAGATAGTGGTGATGGTGCGACGCCCATCAACTTGGCAGATACACCGTTAGCTGATGGGTGCTGGAATACTGGAAGCGTTACCGCATCCTTGATTAGCTCCTGGTCAACTTGTAGGTACTTAGCTGTAATTTGAGCAGCTGTTAGTGGGCTTGCACCGAGCTCCTTGTAGAGCTTATCGATGGTTGCATTTGAGTAACCCTGAAGGTTGGTTTGGGTCTCGTAAGTTCCAACGTTTCCGGATTGTAGAATCGCGTTCTTTACCCAGGCAAAGAATGCTGCGTCGTACTTTGGATCTTCAAGGTATGAAGACCAACCAGATGTTGGAGTTACATCGACATCAAAGCCTGCCTTTGCCCATTCTGCTTTAGCAAGTTGTGACTGTGCGACACGACGTGCGTTGCTAGGCTGACCGAAGAGAAGCTTGATCTTTACTGATCCGCTTCCAGCAGCAGCGTCTGGGTAGTGCTTCTTCACCAATGCAAGAGCAGCTGCGGTACGTGATGCTTGTGTACCAGCTGTGTACTTAGAGCTGCCATTCTTGGCTACAAGCTCCTTGTAATTTGGCTCTGCATTAAAGGACATCAATGAGTTCATCAACTCTGAAGTTGGGTTGATTGGCTTAATGATCTTCTCGATGATCTCTGCACGTGGGTATGAAAGTAGGAAGGCTGTACGTAGATCCTTAGCCTTCTGTGACATTCCCGCAAATGGACCGTTGTATGGAGCTTGAGTTCCATAAGCAGAACCGACACGAATGTCTAGGTGCTCATAAACTGCTTGATCTCCACCAATGATCTTAACTGCTGGTGCCATTGCCTTAAGTTGTGCCACTGCATCTGCAGTTGGCTGACCGGCGTAAACATCAACTTCACCGTTCTTAAGTGCTTGTGAAGCTGCAGTTCCGTCGCCGATAACCTTAAATACTACGGTGTTGATAGCTTTTACCTTAGGTCCTGAGTTGTACTTAGGGTTGCGAACCAATGTAACTGCGCCGTTAGGAACAGCAGACTTGATCATGTATGGACCATTACCAACAAGAAGAAGTGGATTTGTTGATCCGTCGATCTTGTTGATGTTGTAAGCAGTTGACCAGAGGGCACCAATCTTCTTCAGTGCTGCTGTGTCATATGACTGGAAAGCCTTGTAGAAACGCTCTTTAGCTGCCATGTTCTCAGCAGCAGTTCCAAGCTTGGTCTTTCCTTCTAGGGCCGCAAGAACCATAGTGTGAACTGCTGAAGGACCAGGTGAAAGTAGACGCCAATCTGGCACCTTCGCGCTGTATTCAATAGTTACTGACATCTTGTCCTTAGACAAAATAGGAAGACCAACGACGAATTGCTCGTAAAGTCCGCCGTAACCAAGTGAATTAAATGCTGGTGTCACATCTGCATCGGCAGGATCACCAAGACCAGCGATTGCCGAGTAAGCATCAGAACCAGTTACGTGTGAAAGAAGTAGATCGATACCGTTGATAGGTGTTCCATCTGACCAAACACGGCCCTTGTTTACTGTGTACTGAACTTTGTAAGGCTTCTGGCTTACAACCTTGTAGGTACCAAAAGCTGTGTTATCAACTAGTGATGCCTTGTTGTTGTAATAAGTGAAACCCATACCTGTCAGGTAAGCAACATCTGTATTGAATGTGAGGTTCATATTTGAAACGCTTGGATTGATACCAGTCAAAGCATTACTTTGTACGATTGAAACAGTGGTCTTTGGGGCTGCATTAGCTGGGCTAAGCAAACCAACAGCAAGACCTGCCGTTGCGGCGACAGCAATTGCTGTGGTCGCGAGACGGTTTAACTTCATTTTTCCTCCTAGAGGGTTAAGTTAGATGGATGTGAAGAGTCGACATACGTCACAGCCACCTTTGGGTGCGCAAAGTCTGCCCTACGAAGCGAAATAAGGCAATCGTCAGGGCCAACTTTTAGGGCTCAATTAAGCCTAAAAATCTAGGACCAGGGGTGATTCATGAGCCCGCAGCCGACGACCGCGCCACTTGGATCTTGGTTTCAGTGAGTACCCGAGTTGCGTATAGAAATAGGCCAAACCCCAAGG
>JBIIYZ010000016.1:0-26660 GCA_044346555.1 Candidatus Planktophila sp.
GGAAAGTACGATCACGTTCCAGAACAAGCATTCTTCATGTGTGGTGGCCTCGACGATGTTGAGCGCCGTGCTGCTGAATTGGCGAAGAACTAACTCATGACACTTAAAGTCGCGGTAGTTTCACCAACAGAAAAGGTTTGGACAGGCGAGGCAACGTTTATTTCAGCTCGCACAACCGAAGGTGATCTGGGCGTTTTGCCAGGTCACGCACCTTTGTTTGGTGTTCTAGTCGACGGAGCTGTCAATATTAAGGTTGCCGATGGAACAACTCAGCAATTCAATGTCCATGGTGGGTTCTTATCTGTATCAAATGATCGAGTTTCGATCTTAACTGAGTCAGTGGGCTAATTTAGTTTTATTTAAAAATCCCGGTAGAAATATCTACCGGGATTTTTTATGCCACAAATGGCTCGTTGATGTAAAAGCGATAACCTTAAATTTCGCGAGTTACATCCGCGCCTAGTGCGCGTAATTGTTTAGCAAAGTCAGGGTAGCCACGATCTATGTGAAATCCATCTTCAACAAAAGTTACGCCATCGCTGACCAAACCAGCCAAAACTAGGCCTGCACCAGCCCGAATATCAGTTGCCACAACTGGCGCGCTAGATAGCTTTTCGACGCCAGTGATAGCGGCATGATGGCCATCGATCGTGATTTGTGCGCCTAATCTGACCAATTCATTAACGAACATGAAGCGACCTTCAAAGACATTTTCAGTGACTATGGCATCACCAGTTGCGATCGAATTTAAGGTAATCACCATCGGTTGTAGATCTGTTGGAAAGCCTGGATAAGGCAGAGTTGAAACATCAATAGCTTTTGGCCGAGAATCCATGCGCACCCGAATTGAGTTTTCGTTTGAGGTAACGATTGCACCGGCGGCAGTTAACTTTTCAAGTGGAATTTCTAAATCTTGCGCACGTGCGCCGTTAATCGTGATATCACCTTGCGTCATTGCAGCAGCAAAAGCCCAAGTGCCAGTAACGATGCGGTCTGCAATAGTTGCGTGATCTGTTGGGTGCATTTTCGCAACACCAGTAATTGTGATTAACGGCGTACCTAAACCTTCGATTTTGGCACCCATTGAGATTAGGAAATTACCTAGATCAACTAAATCTGGTTCGCGAGCCGCGTTGTCAATTGTAGTTACGCCTTTTGCCAATACCGCAGCCGTCATTAAATTCTCAGTTGCACCAACACTTGGAAAGTCCAAAACAATTTCGGCACCAATTAACCCATTAGGCGCTTCAGCAATTACATAACCATGTTCATTATGTGCTTTAGCACCAAGAGATTCCAGGCCACGAATATGGAAATCTAATCCACGTGAACCAATGGCATCACCACCAGGCAGAGCAACTTCGGCTTGGCCTACTCGAGCTACTAGTGGGCCGAGAACGTTTATTGAGGCACGCATCTTGCGCACAAGATCGTAATCAGCACGATGCCCCGGAACTTCTGGCACATCAATCGTTACTAATTCTGTGCCACGTACAACAATGCAGCCCAAGCGGGTTAGTAAATCAGCCATGATTTCAACATCTGCGATATCAGGAACATTTCTAATGGTGGTTTTGCCAGCGGCCAAGAGTGAGGCGGCCATAAGTTTTAGGGCTGAGTTCTTGGCACCACTAACGCTCACTTCGCCAACTAAACGGGCGCCGCCAACTACGCGAAAGCGGTCTACAGCAGCCACGGCGATGCCCCCTTTTTATCTGGTTTTTGATCCGGTCAATTGCTTGTTTCTCGAGTGGTCGTATCTTATCTGCCCGATTAGGCTCTCCCTATGGTTAATTTAACGCGGATTTACACAAAAACTGGCGATGATGGAACAACTTCGCTCGGCGATATGAGCCGTACTTCAAAGAATGACCCACGTCTTGAGGCATATGCCACCGTTGATGAAGCTAACTCAGCAATCGGTGTTGCTCTTTGTGCCGATTCATTGCCTGCCGAATTAAAGCAGCTATTGATTCGTATTCAAAATGATCTCTTCGATGTAGGTGCAGATCTTTGCACCCCAGTAGTCGATGAGCCAAAAATTGAGCCACTGCGAGTTCTGGAATCCCAAATTACTTATCTCGAGGAACAGATTGATGCATTAAATGAGCAACTAGAACCACTTCGTTCATTTGTATTACCTTCCGGAACTTTAGCAGCAGCAAACCTACATGTGGCACGAACTGTTGCGCGACGAGCTGAGCGCTGCACCTGGGCTGCGATTCACGCATTCGGCGGCGGCGTTAATCCGCTAGCGGCAAAGTATTTAAATCGCTTATCTGACTTACTCTTTGTGCTTGCCCGGATCTCGAATAAAGAACAGGGCGATGAACTTTGGGTACCTGGAGCTAATCGCTAATCCGAATCAGTTTTTAACTCTGCGTTGGCGTGTAAACGTTAGTTTTTAGCGTCTCAGTTGCTGGCGCATGATGACAGATCACGTTTATATTGGAAATCTTGTTTCCGCGTTCAATATCTTCAGAACTAATCAAAAGGATTGTCTTATAGACCTTTTTTGCAGTACCAGTAGTTGTTGTTCGAATCGTGCCAAAGGTAGTAATAGTTTTGTCTTCCAAGCTTTTCGGACCAATTACTCTTGATCTAACTTCCCACCACGAACAGCCATTTTTAGATGCCACAGTTATCGCACCACAGGAATACTTCTTACAAATTAGAACGCCATCTACTTTTTGCGCTAATTGTGCTGTAATAACTTTACTATTCGAGGCAATGCCAACTAACTCCTTAACAGTTGGAACTTTCGCATAGATTTCACCTTTAACTGCAAAACCAACTGGCGGCCACTTTGGTGAAGGCGATGGCTTAACTTTCGAAGCAGCACTTGCTCCGTTTACTCCAGCTGAAATTACCGCTAGCAGTATTACTGCCAGCACTAGTGCGAGTCGCTTCACTTGTTCTCCCATCGGAAAGTCTTAACAGCCAAGAAGAGACCGACAATTAGCCAAACGAAAAGAATTAGGGCGGTACGACCACTTTCCCAACTCTGGGCAACTTCCTGTGTGGCAAAAGTATCTGGCAAGAAAACGCTACGCATGCCTTGGGTCAGCCACTTAAGTGGGAATACTGCCGCAACTTGCTGCATCCAGCCAGGCAATTGGGTAAAGACAAAGAAAACTCCGCTAAAGAATTGCAGAATGATTACTACCGGCGAAACTATGGCAGCTGCGCCACGGCCATTCTTCGGAACCGATGAGAAGGCCACGCCAAGTGCCGTTGAGCTAGCAGTTCCAAGGACTAGCAACCAAGTAAAAGTTAACCATTTACTTGGATCAGTTGGCATATTTAAGCCAAAGAATGCCGCACCTATAACTAAGAGAATGAGAACTTGAACGATCATGGTTACAAGTACCGAGATTGCTTTTCCGATGAAATAGCTTGTAATTGGTAGCGGTGTGCCTCGAAGTCGTTTAATAGCGCCCATGTCGCGTTCGAGTGGAATATTAATTGCTATGTTTTGAAAGCCAGTATTAACTAAGCCTGAAGCGATCATGCCGGCAACAAAATATTGGCTAAAAGTTACCCCAGGCGCAATTGTGTCCTTAAAAACACTGCCAAAAATCACTAATAAAATTACCGGGAAGAAGATGGTAAATACCACTGCCTCTTTTTGGCGTGAGAATTGAATAATTTCCATCTGGCCACGAAGCAAGCCCAGTTTTATGGTGCCTGGCACTTTATTCATGTTGACCACCGATCATCTTTAAGTAAATATCTTCTAGCGATGGTCGAGTAATCGTTAACTCTGGAATCTCACCGTTAAATTGCGTAGCTAACTTTGCTACTACCGAAGTTGGATTATCGCTCTCTTCAATTTGAATTCCGGTTGAGCTCATCCAAGACACAGTTGCCTTTGCAGTACTGCGACCACCAAGTAATGTCGGCGTTGAAACCTCAATGATTTTTCCAGCATTGATGACCGCGACGCGATCGGCCAGCTCTTCTGCTTCATCGAGATAGTGAGTAGTTAATAAGATTGTGGTGCCGCCCGCCTTTAGGTCACGAATCAAAGACCAGAATGCTCGGCGCGCTTCAGGATCAAAACCAGTCGTTGGTTCATCTAGAAAGAGAAGTTCGGGATTTCCGATAATTCCGAGGGCGACATCAAGCCGGCGTCGTTGACCACCAGATAATTCAAGAACTAATGAATTGCGCTTTGCGGTGAGCCCAACAGCTTCAATGACTTGATCAACATCGCGCGGGTTGGCATAGAAAGCGCTGAAATGTTTAACAATCTCGCGCACCTTAAATGAACCAGCATCTGAGGCGGTCTGCAGAACTATGCCGATGCGATTGCGCCAAGTGCGACCCTCATCGCCCTTGGTTGCTGGGTCAAAGCCCAGAACGCTAACCGAGCCAGCATCACGATCGCGGAATCCAGCCAAGATCTCAACGGTTGTGGTCTTGCCAGCGCCATTTGGGCCAAGCAGGGCGAAAATCTCGCCTGCTTCGATCGCCAAATCTATGCCAGATACGGCTTTGAAGTTGCCATAAGACTTTACGAGGCCTTTAACTTCAATCACCTTCATGGCTCAAGCCTGTCACATGAACCTTAAAAATGCGAGAAAATGAACCATGAGCCCGCGCCGCAACTACCCTAAAGGGAAAAGACCTCAGGATCCTGAGCGCGAGATTAATACTTCCAATGAAAGTATCGAAGAACACAGTGACGGAACTTACCGAGTTAGAAAATTAACTGGTTCTTCTTCAAATAAACCTTATCGTTGCCCAGGTTGCGATCAAATTATTCCGATGGCAACACCACACATTGTTGCCTGGTTAGAAGATGATGAAGAATCGCGTCGCCATTGGCACACACCTTGTTGGAGTAAAAAGAACAATCGCGGACCACGCACGGAACGCACGCGAAATGCGCCTCGCTTTTAATTAGCGCGCTAGAGATTTCACTGTAGGAAATCAACACGCTAGAGAACTAGCTTAGCCGGCCTTTAAGAAGCTTAATCACTCTCATAATTAACTTATCGCTGAAGTAAGAACGATTAAAGCTAGTAAAGACCAAAGGCAATTGGAATCGCGCGCGAACTACTGTGCGCGGGTAAGTAAATTCCAGAATTCCCTCAGGACCATGAATTCGGCCAGAGCCACTATCTTTCACACCACCAAATGGCACTGATGGGATAGCGGCAAAAGAAATGGTTGAGTTAATTGCAACCATTCCGCAATGAAGTTGTGAGGCGATCTTCTTGCCTTGGCGTTTTGACCAAACTGATGCACCTAACCCATATTTACTGGCATTAGCTAACCGAATTGCGTGCTCGATAGAGTGAAAACGATTAATGATAATTACTGGCCCAAAAGTTTCTTCAGTCATAGCAATCGCATCTTCTGGCACATCAACCAAGATAACTGGTTGCACATATGGCGGCTGAACTGATTGTTTACCGCCCAAAAGTGCTTTGCCACCACGCTTTAACGCATCAGCAATATGAGCGGCAATCACATCTATTTGTTCTGGCATGGTTGCGGGACCATAGTTACCAGCACCTGGCGCACCTGCGGTGATCTTTTCAGCCTCTGCCACAAAGAGTTCAATGAAACGATCGGCAATCTTTTCATCAACGTAAACACGTTCAGCGCCGATACAAGTCTGGCCAGCATTAGACATGGCCGACCACAAAGTGTTTTCGACAGCTGGCCCAAGATTGGCATCTGCGGCAATGATTACTGGATCCTTGCCACCACATTCCAGAACAACAGGAATCATGTTTGCCGCACATGTGGCAGCAACTAATTTGGCAGTCTTGGTTGAACCCGTGAAAGCTAACTTATCAATTTCACTTTCACATAAGTATCGACCGGTATCTCCAAAGCCAGTAATTACTTGAAAGATTTCTTCACTTGGCGCAACTTGAGCGAATGAATCTGCCAGCCAAACACCGACAGCAGGAGTTAACTCACTTGGTTTAAATACAACTGCGTTACCAGCAGCAAGTGCGTAAGTAATTGAACCTAGGGGAGTAAAGATTGGATAGTTCCAAGGCCCGATAACTCCAACAACGCCGACAGGTGAGTGCTCAACGCGAGCTGACATATTTGCCATGATCAAACCAGGTGAACGATGCTCTGGGCTCATTACATATTCAGCGTTACGAGCAGCCCAACCAATGTGATTAATGGCAAGCGCAGCCTCTAACTTGGCATCACTTATTGGCTTGCCAGTTTCATCAGAAATTAACTCAGCGATCTCATCAACATGGCTAACTAAGTATTTGCTCCAATCAAGCAATACTTTCTTGCGTCCTTTAAAACCTAGGTGCTGCCATTTATAAAGCGCTTCGTGGGCGCTCTCAACGACTAACGAAACAGTCTCTTTGCCATCTACTGGAAAAGTAGCTAAAACTTCACCGGATACTGGATTGATTGAATCAAAGGTCTTTTTGCGTGATGTGGCCATAGCGGCAAAGATACACTTGCCTAATGGCCGAACCAATTCGCCCCAGCACTCAATTACTCGCTAATCGCTCACCTTTTACGCTGATAACAGTCGATGGTGAAACTCTGGTGGGTGAGGTTGCTAGCCCAATTGGTAATTCAACCGGGGCAATTCTCTGTCTGCACCCACTTCCAACTGCTGGCGGAATGATGGATAGCCACATTCTAAAAAAGGCTGCTAATCGTTTACCCGATATGGCAGGAATCACGGTCGTTCGTTTTAACACCCGCGGAACTACAAGTGCCAACGGCACCAGTACCGGAAACTTTGATAACGGCATCGCAGAAAAGTTCGATGTTGAGGCAGCTCTCACCTATTGCCTAGATACTTTAAAGCTAGAAAATCTCTGGATAGTTGGTTGGTCTTTCGGAACTGATTTGGCACTTCGTCACGCAAAAGATGCCCGACACAAGGGTTTAATTTTATTGAGTCCACCGCTTCGCACCACCGAACCGAGTGATCTGGAATATTGGAATCAGGATGGTCGCCCAGTTATCACAGTAGTTCCTGAGCTAGATGATTATCTGCAGCCGGTAGAAGCTGCCGAACGTTTTTCCGTTATAAAAAACCATCACATGATTGCAGTTGATGGCGCAAAGCACTTATGGGTGGGCGAACCTTCGGTTTACCGAGTACTAACTGAGATAACTCAAATTGTTTCGCCAAGCAGATTGCCACTACCTACCGAGTTTTGAGCTTATGCGATTACCTAGCTAAGTTAGAAAGATTACGCGTTATCAGTACGTGGGAAAACTACTTCATCCAATATCAAGATAATCGCAGCAGCGACTGGCACTGCTAAAAGGCCGCCAACTAGGCCTAATAACGAGGAACCAATCAGGGCAGAGATAATCGTTACTGCGCCCGGAACCGAAAGCGTTTTCTTCATAATGCGTGGGGTAATCAGGTAGTTTTCAATTTGAACGTAGAGAACATAAGCCAAGAAAGCTACTAGCCCAATGGTCACTGATTGAGTTAGCGCAACTAACGTCACTACGGTGCAGCCAATAAAGTGGCCGATTAGTGGGATTAAGCCGCATACCAGCACAGTCATTCCAAGTGCGATTGGTGAAGGAATTCCGAGTGCGAATGAGAGCAAGAATGTGAAAATTCCAGCCATAAACGCAATCATTACTTGGCTACTAACAAATGAACCAACTCGCGAAATTATTGCTTCAGTAAGTGCGCCAACTCGTGGTCGACGTGATGCTGGGGCAAGGCGCAGACCAAGTTTTACCATTTGCGGCAAGGAAGTTAGGAAGTAGAGCGTTAAAACCAAAATAGTAAGGCCGGCAAATGTTCCAGATAAGACTGACTTACCAACACCAACTACGCCACCAAATGTTGTGAGTAGAAGTTTTCCATCTGATGTGCGAGACGCGATTTCACGCTGCAGGGTATCGAGTAGTCCATATTGTTCATTCAGTCGCATAAATAACGAATTAGATTTTAAGTCCTCAATCAATGAGGGTGCTTGGCTAATTAGATTTGAACCTTGTGAGACAACCGGTGGAACCACAATTAAGGAAAAGAAAACTACAAATAAAATCACAGATATAAATATTGCTGTAACAGCATTAGTCCGCGACAGACCCCTACGGCGAAGTGCTTCGACTGCTGGGTTTAATCCAGTTGCCAAGAAGAGTGCAATCAAAATCAAGACAAATATTTGCGAAGCGCTAGCAAGTGCGCGCATTAATACAAATGCAGATAGCGCACCGATAGTTGCAATGAATCCGAAATAAAACGGGTGTGATTTGTTAATTGGGTCACCTAAAGCGCCCATATCAGTGTTAACTACCTTCGGGTCACCTGCAACAACTTTTTTAATTCGCTTACTTATCGCCATGTGTTCAAGTGTAATTGCCTAAGATGAGCCCATGACCTTACGAATCACTGGCTTTGGCGAAGAGATCGCTGCCGTATCTGGTCTGCCATGGGATCTGCCCCTAGAGCAGTGGCCCGAAGATCCCGCTCTCACTGAGAAGCGCGGAATCTCACGCCACATAGTTCGCCTGATCCGGGTCAATGATGAACCCGATGCGGAAATTTATGCGGTGAAAGAGACTGTTTCTGAGTTCGCTAATCGTGAATATGCCGCCTTGCGCGAACTTCGCCGTCTTCAAGCACCCAGCGTCGATCCAATTGCCGTAGTAGAAGGACGCAAAGATGTTAATGGCGAGGAGTTGCCATGTGTTTTAGCTACTCGCTTCTTGCCGTATTCACTGCCTTACCGAGTTGTGCTCTCAGGCGCACTATCGCCCCATGACATTCTCAACATGGCTAATGCTTTGGCGCTGTTATTAGTTCGATTGCATCTACTCGGCTTTTGGTGGGGTGACTGTTCACTTTCAAATACTTTATTTCGCCGCGACGCTGAAGGTTTTGCCGCCTACTTAGTTGATGCCGAAACTGGTGAGTTTCAGAAAACCTTGAGCGATGGCCAGCGCGAACATGATTTAGATATCGCACATTTCAATGTTGCTGCTGAACTCGAAGACTTAGCTTTATCTGGCGTTCTCTATCCGGGCATGGATCCAGTTCGCGCAAGTGACACAGTCATGAAGAGATATCGCCGACTTTGGGCCGCGCTACGCGATCCGCAATCACTTGACCCAACTGATCGCCGTGCTGTTGAACGCGCGATGCGCCAACTACATGATTTAGGTTTTGCAGTCGAAGAAGTTTCGATCGCAATCGATGGTGAAAATAAGGTTTTGAAATTCCAGCCTAAGTTAGTTGCAGCCGGATACCACACCAATCGCCTGCGCGAACTTATGGGGCTAGACACTGAAGAGTTACAAGCAAAGCGAATTTTGGCTTCCTTCGATCGATATCGTGCTCGCGAAAGTAATCCTTCAATCAATGTCAACGAAACAGCCTTCAAATGGTTAACGGAAGTCTTTAATCCAATTGTTAATTCAGTTCCAGCAGAACATGTTGGTCGCGTAGAACCAGCTCAGTTATTCCACGAAGTTCTTGAGCACCGATGGTACTTAAGCGAAGCTGCCGGCCATGATGTGGGCCTAGATTTAGCCTGTAAAGCCTATATTTCTGAGGTTCTGCCTTACCGTCGCGATTCAGGTATCGAGTTAGTGGAATGATAAAGCAATGAGTTTGCCACCTAATTTTGGCCGAGCGGTAGATCTGAGTTCGCTAACTAAGCCAGCACAAGCCACTAATGCGATTGCCTCAAATTATGAAATCACTGCTGAGAATTTTGCAACTAACGCGGTTGAGCTTTCGCGAGTTAAACCCGTAATTTTACTGGTCTGGTCTCCGCGCAGTTCAGAATCAATGGGCACTCTTGAAATTCTTAGCAAATTAGAATCTAGCTCTAATGGTGCGTGGGCACTAGGGAGCATAAATGCAGATGATCAGCCGCAAGTGGCTCAAGCTCTGCAGACTAAGAACGTTCCATATGCAGTTGCCTTGATTGCCGAAAAACCAGTTCCGCTCTTTGATCAGAGCTATCCCGAAACACAAATCAAAATGGTGATTGATAAAGTCTTAACTCTTGCGGCTGAGCAAGGTATTGGAACCGCGCCCATCGAGACAATTGAACCTGAGGAAGATGAAGCCTTAGTAGCTTTAGAGTCTGGTAATTACGAAATTGCGCGAGCGGCATATCAAAAACTATTAAATCGTAAACCTAATGATTCGCTGGCTAAATTAGGTTTAGCCCAGACAGAACTTCTAATCCGTACCGAGAAACTAGAAGCAAAGTTAGTGACCGCACTTGCTGCATCAGAGCCCGATAATGTAAAAGCTCAATTGGACTGTGCTGACCTAGAAGTTATCAGCGGAGATCTAGATGCTGCTTTTAATCGCTTGCTTGATTGCGTGCGCCGCTTTTCAGGACCTGATCGCACTTCTGCCAAAGATCATCTGTTAGGACTGTTTCAGTTAGTAGACCCAGCAGACCCACGATTAAAAGTGGCTCGCACTTCACTAGCAAGTGCGCTTTTCTAGAGTGAATCAATGACAACTAAAGAGATTACGCCAGAATTTGAGTTCAAGACACTGACCAAACTTTTCTTCCTTTTTGGTTTCGGCATCATGTCCTGGGTCCCTAGATTTCCAGACTTTAAGGATCGGTTAGGCCTTACAAATGGCGAATTTGGCTCAATTATTAGCTTGGGCAATTTGGGTGCTTTCGTTGCCTTACTTACTGTTGGCCATATAGTGCACAAACTGGGCAGCCATAAAGTTCTAATTGCGAGCTCGTACGCGCTTTATCTAGGGTTCATCGCTCTTGCCAATATTTCCTCTAGTTTAATATTTATCCCGGTAGTCATCTTGTCGGGATTTTCGATCTCAGCTTTTCACATCGCTTTGAATAGTCAAGCTTTTGATAGTCAAACTCGAACTACCACACCGATTATTGTGAAACTACATGGCGTATGGGCGCTAGGTGCAGTTAGTACTGGTTTGGTATCAGGATTCTTAATTGGACGAGTGTCTGCTTCGGTACAACTAAATGTGATCTATCTTCTAGTACTCATTCTGAACATTGCATACATAAATAAGTTACGTCCTATTTCACTTTCGCCGCAAGTCGAAGATGATCACTATTCAGTAAAACTAATGATCACTTCAATCAGATTTGATCGGGTAATCGCTGGCGGCATGATCTGTGCTATTTTTCTGGAGATCGCAATGGGTGACTGGTCAAATATATTTGCCCGTGAGTACTTAAAGATCGAAGGTGGACTCATAACTTTGCCTTACATTCTTTTCATGAGCGCATTGATCTTGGGTAGATTTAGCATCTCAAAAATTATCAAGCGAATGCCAATTAATAGAGCAGCTAATATCGGTGCTGTAACAGGTGGTACGCTCTTCTTAATCGGAATAGCTGCATCAATCTTTTTTGGTGAGACCCATAAGTACTGGGCATTCGCTTTATTTTCGTTAGGTTCTTTGGTTGCCGGCCTAGGCACGTCATTCATTACGCCAAGTTTCTTTAACGCAGCAAGTTCTCGAAGCCCTCTTCCTAACTCAGTCGTAATTGGTCAAGTTGGCTTAATCAATAATTCCTTAATTTTTGTGGCCAAGTGGGTAATTGCCTGGACTGCACAATTCACATCTCTTGCCGTGGCACTTTTAATTCCAGCGCTAATGGCGCTATCAATCCCACTCTTCTCAAAAGCCTTGTTAAGCGAAGAGACCAAAGGTCAGACGAGCAACTAGTCCTTGGCTAAAGCCAGCCACAGCGTAGCCAGCGGAGCAACTCTCAAAGTAATAACCAAATCAGATTTCTCAGCTACATCAACTGGTTGATTAATTACGCCACTGCCACCAAATTCTAAATCATCGGTATTTAACACTTCTCGCCAACTTCCAGCTTTGGGCATCGGCAATCGATAGTTCTCGTGTGGCACTGGTGAGAAGTTAGTTATACAAACAAGTGGCTGACCATCTTCTGCCCAACGGGTAAATGCCAACACATTACTTGCCGCATCATTGCCAACCAACCAAGAAAATCCTTCCGGAGAAGTATCTTTTTCAAATAAGGCTGGGGTTGATTTGTAGAGGCTGTTTATTTGCGAAATAGTTTTTGCCACGCCGCTATGTTCATCGTATTGATCTAAGTGCCACTGCAAACCTGCAGATTCGCTCCACTCATCATTTTGGGCAAACTCTTGACCCATGAACAGTAATTTCTTGCCAGGGTGTGCCCACATAAAACCATATAGTGCGCGCAGTGTTGCCAGCTTCTGCCATCGATCACCCGGGAACTTGTTAACCAGCGAACCTTTGCCATGTACGACTTCGTCATGTGAAAGTGGCAGCATAAAGTTTTCAGACCAGGCATAGAGAATCGAGAAAGTTATTTCATTGTGATGATGCACGCGATGGATTGGGTCGCGCTGTAGATATTCAAGAGTGTCATGCATCCAGCCCATGTTCCACTTAAAACCAAACCCGATTCCATCTGAATCAGTGCTACGTGTTACGCCAGGCCAAGCCGTTGATTCTTCGGCAATCATCATGATGCCAGGGTGTGTGCGATATGCCGTAGAAGTTGCTTCTTGTAACAATTGCACCGCTTCAAGATTCTCGCGCCCACCAAATTTATTCGGAACCCATTCGCCTTCTTTACGCGAATAGTCGAGGTAGAGCATCGAAGCAACCGCATCTACTCGCAGACCATCAATATGGAATTCGGTTAACCAATAGAGAGCGCTGGCGACAATGAAGTTGCGAACTTCGTTGCGGCCGAAGTTAAAGATCAGTGTTCCCCAGTCTGGATGCTCACCTAAACGGGGGTCGGCATGCTCATAAAGCGCGGTTCCATCGAACTTGGCAAGCGCCCATTCATCTTTCGGGAAGTGGGCAGGCACCCAATCAAGAATCACGCCAATTCCAGCCTCGTGTAGAGCATTAACTAAGTATTTGAATTCATCGGGGGAGCCAAACCGAGAAGATGGTGCGAAGAAAGAAGTTACTTGGTAACCCCACGAAGGGCCATACGGATGTTCCATAACGGGTAAGAATTCAACGTGAGTGAAACCAGTTTCTTTCAAATAACTAACTAGCTCGGTTGCCAAATCAAGATAACTTAATCCTAAGCGCCAAGAACCTAAATGAACTTCGTAAACAGATACTGCGCTACGCCAGGGCTCAAATTTACTTCGTTCAGAAATCCAATTTTCATCACTCCAGTTGTAACTTGATTCCTCAACTATTGAGGCAGTTAGTGACGGAACCTCGGTAGCCCGAGCTAGCGGATCAGCATGATCAACCCAGCGGCCATCACTGGTATGGACCGCAAATTTATATTTTGTGCCCGGTGCCAAATCGGCAATAAAGATTTGCCAGATGCCAGTGTTTTCAATGCGCCACATTCGATGGGTATTGCGATCCCAGAAATTAATATCACTGATCAAACTTACATCGCGCGCATTTGGAGCCCAGAGTGCAAAAGAAGTACCAAGCAAAATCCCACTTGCGTCGCGTTGCACATGAGCGCCTAAAACTTTCCAAAGTTCTTCGTGACGACCTTCGGCGATTAAATAAAGATCTAGTTCGCCTAATGCGCCAGGTTGATTAGGAACTGCTTTGGTCTTACGGCGAAAGATTCCCATTAGTTAAGAGATTCGCGCCACGGCGATATGAGCCACATTATTGAAATCGGTGCGTGGATCAAGGCTGACAAAACTGTCACGATTCCAGCTGAAAGAATTTCCAGTTATCTGATCGTCAACTACAAAAGAATCTCCAGTTAGTCCAAGCAAATCCATGTTCCAGTGAACCACAGTCGCTTGAGCATTTGAAGGATCAAGGTTGACTATAACTAGCACTAAATTCTCACCATCACGCTTGGAATAAGCGATTATGGCCTCATTGTCAGTGTGGTGGAAATGAAGATTGCGCAGACGTTGTAACGCGCGATTAGCGTTGCGGATCTTGTTTAACTTAGTAATTAGCGGCACGAGTGATTGTTTAGCGCCATCCCAGTCGCGCACCTTGATCTGATATTTCTCAGAATCTAAATATTCTTCTCGGCCTTCACTTAAGACGCGGTGTTCAAATAGCTCATAACCGGCATACATTCCCCATGACGGCGTCAAAGTTGAAGCTAGCACTGCACGCAGAGCAAACATCGCTGGGTTTCCACTTTGCAAATGAAAGGGCAAGATGTCTGGGGTATTAACCCAGAAATTAGGGCGGAAGAAAGAACTTGTTTGATGTGAAACTTCGTTGCCATATTCAGTTAGCTCGTGTTTGGTAGTACGCCAAGTGAAGTAGGTGTAAGACTGCTGAAATCCAGCTTTGCCAAGAGCGTGCATCATGGCGGGCTTTGTGAATGCTTCAGCTAAGAAAACAATTTCTGGATACTTGGCATTTACTTTTGCAATCAAAGTTTGCCAGAACAAAACCGGTTTAGTGTGTGGGTTATCCACGCGGAAAATAGTCACGCCTTTGCTAATCCAAAGTTCACAAATTCGATTAACTTCAGCAACTAGACCATCAAAATCATCGTCGAAATTAATTGGATAGATATCTTGATACTTCTTTGGCGGGTTCTCGGCATATGCGATAGTGCCATCGGCGCGATAGTTAAACCATCTTGGGTGTTCCTTAACCCACGGATGATCAGGTGATGTTTGTAGAGCTAAATCAAGAGCGATCTCAAGCCCTAACTTCTTTGCTTCTTTAACAAAGCCTTCAAAATCTTTCATCGTGCCAAGTGCTGGGTTTATCGCATCGTGGCCACCATCTGAATTTCCGATGCCCCAAGGAACACCGGGATCATTTGGTCCAGCGGTGAGAGTGTTATTCGGTCCCTTGCGGTGAGAGATACCAATCGGGTGAATTGGCGGGATATATAGGACGTCAAAACCCATATCTTTAACGGCTTTTAGCCGCTTGGCTGCAGTGCCAAAATTGCCGCTGGTAATGCTGCCATCTTTATTTACGATCGCGCCTTCACTACGAGGAAAGAATTCATACCAAGCCCCAACTAGCGCTCGTTCACGTTCAACATAGACTGGAAATTGTGGCGAGTTAGTCGTAACGGTGCGATATTGGGTAACGATGGCCGCTTCAATTTCAAAAGTGAAGTGACCTAGTTGTGGTAGCGAGATCAGTGCTTCGTAGCGATCAGTACCAGGATTACGCTCAACGGCTGCAATACGAGATAGTTCTTTACCTTTGCTATCGCGAGTGACTACCTGAACTTGCGGGTAATCATGACCTTCACCAGCGACAGTTGCACTTACTAAAATTTCTTCATTAACAATTGCTTTAACAGGAACAAATTCTCCCCCAAAGTAGATTGTGGGGGAGATATCAGTGATAGCGACGCGGCCGATCAACCCGAACCCTCAGTGTTGCCAGCTTCGGCAGCGGTCACATCGTTAATCTGATACTTATCAATTGCTTCTTGAACGGTCTTAGCCTTTACATCGCCTTGCTTTGCCAGTTGCTGCAAAGTAGCAACCACAATCGATTCAGCATCAACCTTGAAGTGACGACGAAGCGCGCCACGAGTATCAGATAAACCAAAACCGTCGGTACCAAGAGAAGCAAATTGACCAGGAACCCAAGGCGCAATTTGATCTTGAACTGCGCGCATGAAATCACTTACGGCAATTACTGGACCTTCAGCGTTTGCTAACTTCTTAGTTACATAAGCTTGCTTGTTATCACTTGGGTGCAGGAAGTTATGTCTATCAGTTTCTAAACCATCGCGACGAAGTTCGTTCCAAGAGGTAACTGACCAAACTGAAGCAGCAACGCCCCAATCTTCAGCCAATAACTTCTGCGCCTTAAGCGCCCAGTTAACACCAACACCAGAGGCCAAAATTTGAGCCTTCTTCTTGCTTCGAGTCTCGGCCGGGGCATATAGGTAAATACCCTTTAATAGGCCTTCAATATCAAGGTTTTCAGGCTCAGCCGGCTGCATGTATGGCTCGTTGTAAACAGTTAGGTAGTAGTAAACATTCTCACTGTTCTCGCCATACATACGACGCAAACCATCTTTAACAATATGACCTAGTTCGAAACCGAAAGCTGGGTCATAAGAAACAATTGCCGGGTTAGTTGAGGCAAGTAGATGTGAATGACCATCTTCATGTTGCAGGCCTTCACCATTAAGCGTGGTGCGACCAGCGGTTGCTCCGACTACGAAGCCACGAACCAATTGGTCAGCCGCTGCCCAGAAAGCATCGCCAGTACGTTGGAATCCAAACATTGAGTAGAAAATGTAAATTGGGATCATTGGTTCATCATGGGTTGAATATGAAGAGCCCACTGCTGTAAATGAAGCAACTGAGCCAGCTTCATTAATACCTTCGTGCAGAATTACTCCTGAAGTAGATTCTTTGTAAGAAAGCATTAACTCGCGGTCAACCGATAAATATTTCTGACCATTTGGTGAGTAAATCTTTAAAGTCGGGAACAATGAATCCATACCAAAAGTACGTGCTTCGTCCGGAATGATTGGAACTAAGCGAGAACCTAAGCCGGGATCCTTAATCAAATCTTTAAGCATGCGCACAAACGCCATAGTTGTCGCAATTTCTTGATGACCGGAACCACGGCGAACGGATTCATAAACTGAATCATCTGGCTGAACAAGTGGGCGGGAAATCTTGCGACGTGAAGGAATCGAACCGCCGAGTGCTGTGCGACGTTCCTGTAAATATTTTGCTTCAGGTGAATCATCTGCTGGGCGATAGTACGGAGGTAATTTGGCATCAAGCTGATCATCAGCAATTGGAATACCCAAACGATCGCGGAATTCGACGATATCTTCCATCGACATTTTCTTCATTTGGTGCGTTGAGTTGCGACCTTCGAAGTGAGAACCAAGAGTCCAGCCTTTAACTGTCTTCGCCAAAATAACGGTTGGTCGACCATTTGAATTCATAGCTGCGGTGTAGGCAGCAAATAGCTTGCGGTAATCATGGCCGCCGCGGCGTAAGCCCCAAATCTGGTCATCTGACCAGTTTGCAACCATTGCTGCAGTGCGTGGATCACGAGCAAAGAAATTATCACGTACGAATTTGCCGCTCTCGGCTTTGAAAGTCTGGTAATCACCATCGAGAGTCTTGTTCATCAAATCAACAAGTGCACCTTCGCGATCTTGCGCAAGAAGTGGATCCCATTCGCGACCCCAAACTACTTTAAGCACGTTCCAGCCGGCGCCGCGGAAAATTGATTCGAGTTCTTGAATAATTTTTCCGTTACCACGCACTGGGCCATCAAGACGCTGCAAGTTACAGTTAACAACAAAAGTTAAGTTATCCAGGTTTTCACGAGTCGCTAAACCAATTGCGCCTAACGTATCTACTTCATCAACTTCGCCATCACCTAAGAAAGCCCAGACATGTTGCTGACTGGTGTCTTTGATTCCGCGATTGTGCAGATAACGATTAAAGCGAGCTTGATAAATCGCGTTAAGTGGACCAATACCCATTGACACAGTTGGGAACTGCCAGAAATCTGGCATCAAACGTGGATGTGGATATGAGGATAGCCCGCCACCCTTATGTGAAAGTTCTTGGCGGAAACCATCTAATTGATTTTCAGTAAAGCGACCTTCTAAAAATGCGCGTGCATACATTCCGGGGCTGGCATGTCCTTGGAAGAAAATTTGATCGCCGCCACCTGGATGATCTTGGCCGCGGAAGAAATGGTTGAAACCAACTTCATAAAGTGATGCTGAAGATGCATAAGTTGAGATGTGACCACCAACGCCAACACCTGGACGCTGCGCACGGTGAACCAACATCGCTGCGTTCCAACGGTTATATTGGCGAATCCGACGCTCGATTGCTTCATCGCCAGGAAACGCTGGCTCACTGTCGGAGGGAATACTGTTGATGTAATCAGTTGCCCGCAAACCTGCGATACCAATGTTCTTCTCTTGCGCGCGCTTTAGCAGCGAGAGCATTAAGTAACGAGCGCGAACTGGGCCGGCATTAGCTAGCGCCGCATCAAAGGAAGCTTTCCATTCGGCAGTCTCAGATGGGTCGATATCGACTAACTGGTCAACGATCTGATCTGGCGTCTCAAACGTTTCGCTCATGGCCCTATTCTCGCGGTTACTACCCAGTTGTGTGAAATTGAGAGCGGGCAGGTCTTGCTAAGTGAGCACTTTTTGGGTGGACTTAGCCAGTGGCCATGCGTATGGGCTTTGCCAAAGGCGATTTAATCTTGGAAATCGGCTATGCCGCCGACTCTGATGATTCTTTGCGCGCAAAAATTAAGGCCATTACTGGCACTGAATTTATTCAAGGTGATCCAACCGAGGTCATAGATGCCGTTCTGATCTGGTGGCGCGATGGTGATGGCGACTTAATTGATGAACTTATGGATGCCCTGACATTTTTATCAGAGACCGGTCCAATTTGGGTCATGACTCCGAAAATGGGTCGACCAAATTATGTTGAAGCTAGCGAGATTCAAGATGCTGCTCCGATCGCTGGCTTAAGTGTCACCTCATCAATTGCGATAGCGACCGATTGGACGACAACTCGTCTAGTGGCACGGAAAGCTGGCAAACGGTAGATTTCGCGCCATGACAACGACACTGGTAATTGGCCAACCTGCTCCTGATTTTGAATTAGTAAATCAGCATGGCGAAAAAGTTTCACTCTCATCTTTTAAAGGAAAGCAAAACGTTGTTTTAGTTTTCTATCCATTTGCATTCTCGGGCACCTGCACCGGCGAACTTTGTGCATTGCGCGATGACATTTCGGCATTTCAAAATGATGATGTGCAGTTAATCGGAATCGCTTGCGATCCAATGTATGCAGCTCGCGCATTTGCTGAGGCCGAGAGTTATACATTTCCAATCCTTTCTGATTTCTGGCCACACGGTGCAGTCTCAAAACAGTATGGCGCTTTCTTTGAAGAACGCGGATTTTCTACACGCGGCACTTTCATCATCGATAAGAGTGGAATTCTTCGTTGGCAGGTCGTAAATGGCCCAGGCGAAGCGCGTGATTTGGCCGATTACAAGGCGGCGTTAGCACAGCTTTAGTTAGGTTAGACTTACGCATCTGGTTTCGGCCAGATAAGTAAGTTCCGGGTGCTTAGCTCAGTGGTAGAGCGTCTCGTTTACACCGAGAATGTCGGGGGTTCGAAACCCTCAGCGCCCACCAGTTCCACTTAATAAAACTACATATCTAATCTAAGTTAGCTTTCGAATCTAATTTGAAAGCACAGATAGGGAAGGCGTTATGAAAGCTAGCCCGAGCGATCAACGACAGATTCTCGATATCCAACGCCACGATTTAGCTTTAACTGCGCTAGCGCACAAACTTGCCACACTTCCTGAAATTGTCGCACTTAGTGCAGCCACAATTAAATCAAATAACACGCGCGACTTAAGAATTGCTGCCGAGACTGAACTCAGCGATGTAAATCGCGAGTTAAAGCGCGCCGAAGGCGATGTTGAGCAAGTTGTAACTAGGCTACAAAAAGATGAAACTCGACTTAACTCAGGTACCGCTACTCCGAAAGAACTCGAATCACTACAGCATGAAGTAGTTTCCCTAAATGCACGTCGTGCCGAACTTGAAGAAGTTGAACTAGAAGTGATGTTGCGCGTTGATGGAATTAAAGCTCGCATTGATGAGCTAAAAGAACTCGAAGCAACGTTAGCAACTGAGATTGCTGAATTAACCGATCGCAAGAATGTGGTTTCTCTGGCACTTGAATCCGAAAGTGCTCAACTCAAAGCTGAGCGAGTAGCAACAGTTACTTCAGTTGATAAAGCAATTTATGATCTTTACGAAAAGATTCGCAGTGGCGGCGGAGCAGGTGCGGCTGCGCTATTAGGTGGCCAATGTTTAGGCTGTAACTTAACCATTAACGCTATTGATCTAAAGCGCATGCTCGATTCAGCCGAAGATGAAGTAATTCGTTGCGAAGAGTGCCGCTGCATCTTGGTGCGCGGGGTTTAATCCAATGGCTCGTCACTTTAAATTAACTGCCGACGGTGGCTCACGTGGCAATCCTGGCCCAGCTGGTTTCGGCGCGGTGGTTTCCGAAAACGGTCACATAATCGCCGAAATCTACGAGTTCATTGGAACTGCTACAAATAACGTTGCCGAATATGGCGGGCTAATTGCTGGCCTTAAAGCGATTCATGACCTAGATGGTCAAGCCACCGTAGATGTGTGTATGGATAGCAAATTAGTGGTCGAGCAGATGTCTGGCCGCTGGCAGATCAAGCATGCTGATATGCGCAAGCTTGCCCAGAGCGCACGCGAGGCGCATTCACCATCGCTAGTTAATTACACCTGGATCCCACGCGATGAAAATTCTCATGCTGATCGCCTAGCTAATAAAGCGCTAGATGCTCAAAGTAGCGGTCATGACAAGAGCGAACCTGCTAAACCCAGGCAATTAAACTATTTAACTGAGCGGCTAAAAAGTGATGAGAAGCCAACTGTTCTTCACTTGATTCGCCATGGCGAAACAGTTTTGACGCCTGATCGTAAATTCTCTGGGGTCGGTCCGCTAGATCCTGTGCTTACTGAAAAGGGTAGAGCGCAAGCAGTGGCGGTTGCAGAAGTAGCTAAAAAATTAGGCGCTGAATTTTTAATCGCTTCTCCGCTAAATCGCACCAAAGAAACTGCCAAAATAATTTCTGATGCAAATGGGTTAACTGTTAACTTTGATGAGATCTGGGTTGAAATGGATTTTGGTCACTGGGATGGTCTCTCAGTCGAAGAGGTAAAAGCACAGTACGCCGATGACTACGAAAAATGGTTAACTGATTTATCGTTTAAACCAGCCGGTGGCGAATCGTGGGAAGCAATTACAGCTCGTGTTGAAGCTGCCCTTTCAAAAATACTTTCAGAGTATCCAGGACAAACTGTGGCTGTTGTGACTCATAATTGTGTGATTAAAGCAGCTGTTGCAATTTGCTTGGGTGCTCCGATCGAATCAGTCTTCCATATGGATATTGGCCCATGTTCAATCAATACATTGTTGATGTGGCCATCTGATGGACTGCGCGCAATTCGTGGAGTAAATCAACAGTCGAATTAAGGCTTATCTCGCTTATAACTAGTTAAGATTAGAACATGTCGAATGTAACTGTGTTTATCGGAGATAGCGTTACCGATTGTGGTCGCTTAATTCAACCCCCCTATGGTGATGGGTATGTCTTTAACATCACCAATAGCGGTCGTTTATCAGGTGAAGTTATCAACGTCGGTACAAGTGGACATCGCTTAGTAGACCTAGAAAACCGTTGGAAAACCGATGTTTTAGCCCATCAGCCGACGCTGGCATCTGTGGCGATCGGCATCAATGACACTTGGCGACGTTATGACGACAATGATCCAACATCGGTTGAAGATTTTGAAAATAGCTATCGTCGTGTTTTAACAGCCACAAAAGCGCAAGGCAACCCTGGATTAGTTCTATGCGAGCCATTTTTGCTTGAGGTGCGCGATGAGATGAATACATGGCGAGAAGATCTAGATCCTAAAATTGCAGTAGTTCATAAGATGGCCGCCGAGTTTGGTGCGAAGTTAGTTCCATTTGATCAACACTTTAAAGCTATATCAAGTGAAATGGCAATGAGTGAATTAGCAGACGATGGAATTCATCCTTCAAAACTTGGTCACCAGATTATGGCGGACCTTTGGTTACGAACTGTAGGTTTGTAGTTCAGCTGCTAGCTCGTTAAGCGGTCCAACAATCTGATCGCCGAATAAACGCTTGCGCACACTTTCAACGCTTTCAATCAGAGCGTGAAGTTTTGCAGGTGCATCTGCTGGTCCAATAATTATCATCTTGGCTTTGTCATAAGAGCAAGTACGCAAAACATCGGCTAAACCAATTAACGCTTGGCCACCTACTCGATACTTCGCTAACCAAGGTTTTACTTCGTCAATTAAATCTGGCACTGTCGTTTCTGCAGTAGTTAGATATTGAAAATTGCTTTCAATATCTTTTCCTGCGGCCTCAAAAACATCGGCAGCTTTTGTCATATCGCCACTTCTCCATGCTGTGACGCCGACGCGAAATACTTGGCGCAGATCAGGTGCTGGGTCACCGCCAACATTTGAACCAAGGGAGGTACGGAAGAATTTGCGAAGTGCGGCTCGGTCTACTTCGTCAGGTATGACTTTAATGAGAGCAGCTTCCCAAGAAATATCGGGATCATATTTTTGTGAATTCCAGAGGTAGTCACCGATTGTCGAGATCGGTATTAGTGATGCTTCGAATTGCAGCATTGGATTTGAAAGCAACCCGGCTGAGTATTTATGTAAGCCTTTTTCACGCCCACGGATCGGCCCGATATAGAGATTTACCTGCATGCCACCGTCGTTTACTGGGAAATTATCCCAATAAAGAGCTGGCCTAAGAGCACTGCGCTCGAATATGACCGCATCTGCGATATCTAGATATTCTGAACAGATAGACCGGCCAGTCCACATTAAGTTAATGCGTGACTTAAGTTCGCGACCTAAATCGATTAAGTAAGGCTCATTGCCACGACCGGCATAGTGCATTGGGCAAACAGTTAGCTGGGCACGTTCGTTAAACGCAATTAACTTATCCCAAACTCGATTAGTAAAATCAGCATGCGCCTGAGCCGTTGAAACATATTTAGCGTTATCTGAATCATGCTGCATCTCCCAGGCAATGTCATCCCAGAGCATGCCAAAGTGAGTGGCCCCTAGATCTGTTAACTGCTTAAAACGATTTACCACGGCATCGACATCTGCTTGATTTGAGTATTCAACTGAGAGACCGGGGGATACACATAAAACGAAATCGATACCATGTAATTTGCCGTGGCTAATTAACTCAGCTGTCTCACGCAAATATTCAGCTGAAAAAGGCGAGCGCCAATTAAATCTTTGTAGTGGATCATCTTTGGGTGCTAGAAAATAAGTGTTCATGTTGTAGTCAGCAAAATACTCAATGCCTTTTAATTTTTGGGCATGTGTCCAGGGTTTACCATAGAAACCTTCAACAACTCCACGAACTGCGAAATCTGGCCCATCAGTTAACTCAAGTTCGTCTTTATTAGTCTCTAGCCAATCTCGAATTGCATTTAGGGAATAACGAAGCGCATGCTCAAGCGTTAAACCAACCGTGGCGTCGACCTTTTTACCATTGCGCTTAGCTGAGATAGAGAAACCTTCTACTTTTTCAGAGCGGTATGCCGTTAAAGTTATTGAAATATCAAAATCACCAATTGCAGCGTTATGGCGAGCAGCAAAAGCGCCTGCCAGATCAGTCTGTAGTTTCGAAGCGTTTGTTAAAGTTATGCTCACAGATCGCCCTTAGCTCGCGCTTGCTCGAATAGGTTAGTCAGAAAAGCCTTTGGAATTTCGCCAAAATATTCATGAGCCGCGTGTACCACTGCGCCATATACCGGCGAGATATCAAGAATCTGGGTAATAGCCGCGGGATGCTTAGATTTAAGGGCTTTTTCAAAGGTTTCATCAAAGGTCTTAGAGCCAGCCGTATGTAAGCCGCCGGCACGAATAACGTGTACTTGGCTTCCGGATAACCCAACCTTTTCGATCATTGCACTGACATCTGCCGCATGCTGGTTAGCAACTGTGGTCACAATAGCTATAGAACCAGCATCACCTTCGCAAGCCAAGTCAAAGATCTTTGGGGCTAAATCTTCGGTCAGTCTAAATCCATCTCGAGCAACCGCTTTGAAAAATGAAGTTTCATCAGTAAAGCCAGTTTCTTGAAGCACAAGTTCAGTTAATTTGGATTGGCTTTCAACACCGTGATGTATCCGTGCTACATAATCTAAAGCTAAAGAGACAAGCTGCCCTGCTCCGCCGCCTTCGCCAAGATCCATACCCATAGTCTGAAAAGTCTTAGTTGCACTACGACCAGAAGTCTTGCCGCCCGTACCAGCGATTGAGACACAACCAATTCCAGAGGGATTGCCGGCGAAGAGGGCAGCAATCGAATCATTGATAAAAGACGTTTTATAAGTTAGCCGTAGGGCAGCAGCTGTTGGATGGAAAAGTTCTTTATCTGTTTCCCAATCAATCCCAGCTAAGGCAAAAGTTGATGAAACTATTTCTAAATCAGCCAAGTCTGTTGAAGCTAGTGCTCGAGTAACTATTTCAACCAAACTTGCCTGTGTAACAGCGATACCAGTACGTTCCCAATTAGCGCCACCATTTGCCGCTGCAGCTAAAATATTGCCAGCCAAGTCAACCAATACAGCATGAGTTTTCGTACCGCCACCGTCGATGCCCAGAATCACTTTACTCATTGAAAAGTCCGATCAAGCCATTATTTTCCGAGCGTAAATCGCGCCAAAGATCACGTGCTTGCGAACTATCTGGGCCAATGGGATTAGCTAAAAGTGCCAATAGCGCACTTTGTTCATTGCCCGTAGTCGCTGCATCAATAGTTAACATTTCGAAATCTTTTACGCTACGTACCAAAGCATCGATATCACTGCGCATTGCGCCTGCTTTAATTGATTGAGCGCCTGATTTAGATATTACAGCCGGAATCTCCATAACCACATCATCAGCAAAGCCTGGAATAGCGCCATTATTAAGGGTATTTACGATGTGAATAGTGCCAGCATCGTTATGGATATCAGCCATGAGCTCAGCGGCTGAATCTGAGTAGTAAGCACCGCCGCGTTCCATCAACTCAACCGGCTTAGTAACTATTGCTTCATCGGAAAATTTAGACATCAAAGCTTCTTCAATTTTCATAACTTCGCTTGCTCGAGTTGGATTATTAAGTTGGTATTCAACCCAAGCCTTTTCCTCGTAATAATAAAGCAGGTAATAGTTTGGTATTGCCTCAAGATAATCAATTGTGCTTTGAATCCAGGCAGGTGAATCACCTGGAGTTGCCTTATTAATTGTTAGCCCTCGAAAAGCCGCAATTGCTTCAGGGCTGTGATCAGTCCCATTAACTTTTACGCCGCGAATCCAAGAGAGATGATTTAATCCAACGTAATCAAATTCAACTGACTGCGCAGAAACATTTAAAGCACCAGCTATTTCGATACGGGTATTCCATGGCACGTTACATAAGCCAATTGATTTAACTTTAGGAGCATGAGTTTTAAGGGCTTGCGTAATTAAGCCAGCTGGATTAGTAAAGTTAAGCAACATGGCATCGGGAGCTTCTTCTTCAATGATTTGGGCAATATTAAGTGCCACTGGAATAGTGCGTAATGCTTTAGCAAATCCACCAACGCCAACTGTCTCTTGCCCCACTAGACCGTATTTGCGGCCTAACATTTCATCGCGGTGACGAGCTTTCTGGCTGCCAACCCGAAATTGGCTAACTACAAATGAAGCACCTTTGATTCCTTTGCGGGCATCTGTAGAAAACTCAACTTCGATCTGGCGGCCAGCTGCTTTAACCATTCGCTTGGCAAAGGCGGCAATTATGGCTAAACGCTCTACATCAATATCGATTAGATGAATTATTGAAACTGGCAAACGGTCATGCCGCTGCAAAATTCCATCGATAAGTTCGGGCGTGTAAGTTGAGCCCCCACCAATTACCGCAACTTTCATTACATAGACCCAGGTATTGGCTTTGGGATACCGCCAGTCTGGGTTTGAAAGACCAAATCACAAGCTTGAGCTGTAGCAATCTGAAGAGCACCAACCAAAATTCCACTCTCGCCAAGCTTAGAAACCTCTATTTTTGGCGGGAAAGGCAAGATTTCGTTCACCAATTTGCGGATTGGCGCGATGAAGAAGTCAGCTTGCCGACCGATGCCGCCAGATAAAACCACGAGTTCGACATCGACAATTGCAGAGATAGCAGCAACATAAAGCGCAATTCGCTCAGCCTCTTGTTCAATTACGGCACGACCTAATTCATCACCATCTTTAGCTGCTTTGAGTATTTCAATAGTTGTATAAGGTTCGACCAAAGTAGATTTCTTATACTTCTTAGCAAGCTCTCGGGTAATTTCAGCAATGCGATCGCCAGATGGGTTAGTTGCACTGCGATGAGTGTCATGGGGATCTCCGAAAGGCACATAGAAAACTTCGCCCGCTGCCCCACGATGACCACGATGAAGTTTTCCATTAAGAACAATGCCAGAACCTAAACCAGAGCCCACTGAGAGCACTGCGAAGTTGTTGATGCCGACTCCGTGACCCGCACTCTGTTCACCGACAGTTACTAGGTTAATGTCATTTTCAACAGTTGGGTATATTCCAAATTCTTTGCGAATCAACTCGGCCAAATTAACACCATCGAGTGCGCTGATTGTTCCTGCGATTGAGACGATGCCAGTTTTTTGATCGACTACACCGGGAGTACCGACGGCAATTGCGGCTACATGTTTTAGCTTATAACCTGATTCTTTTAGAACCTGATCTACCGCTTGGTGCATAACCTTTGTTAAGTCACTGAGCTTAAGCGACTTCACTGCGATAGAAGCTTCAGCTCTGGTGGTTAAGTTCAAATCACCAATTGCGGCGCGTACGAAACGAGTACCAATATCGATAGCAAGTGAAACCTTCAAATCACTTACCGCTTCATAAACCAGGCGAGCTCGTTTCGAGTCACCTTCGCCTGGCTCAAACTCTCGAATTAAATTGAAATCAACCAAACCTCGCAAAATATCAGAAGTAGTTGGCTTAGATAATCCAATTAGACGAGCAATCTCAGCCGCATGAAGCGCACCATTTGAACGCAAGGTATCGATTACCCGACGCTCATTGATCTCACGCATAAG
>JBIIYZ010000017.1:0-25827 GCA_044346555.1 Candidatus Planktophila sp.
GGCCAACGCGGCAATGAATTGTGCCTTATTCATTTAAAATCCCCTTATTTACGCTAAAAGTTAAGCAATTGCCTAACGCACTCGCAAAGTTACGCAGAACAATGGGGTGAGTCCAACATCAATGAGGCGTGTCGCGAAAATAATTTTTCTAAGAAAACGCGAAAAACCCATTAATTATGCGTAAAAAAACTCTGTATTAGAACTTTAGAGTTTTGAAAGATCTCTCTCACCCGCAGCGATTTGAGCGTCAAAACCAGCGTATTTAGCCCCTTTAGGCGCGAATTGGCAATGTCTTTGGTTTATGAGCAGCGCGCTTAGCCTCAAAAGTATCAATGGAATCGCTATTTCCCAGCGTTAAACCGATGTCATCAAGACCTTCCATTAAGCGCCAACGCACATAATCATCAATCTCAAATGCGATGCTTTGATCAGCGTAGGAAACCGTCTTGGCATCAAGGTTAACGGTGATTGCCAAGGCTGGATTAGTTTCGATTGCCAACCAAAGATCTTCTACTTCGCTCTGGCTAAGCAGAATTGTCAGTAGCCCACCTTTTTGTGAGTTACCTCGGAAAATATCGGCAAAGCGTGAGGAAATAACAACTTTAAAACCATAGTTTTGCAACGCCCACACAGCATGCTCGCGAGATGAACCAGTACCGAAGTCAGCGCCAGCAACTAAAACAGTGCCGCTCTTAAACTCTGGTTGGTTCAAAACGAAATCAGGATCACTGCGCCAAGCAGCAAATAGACCATCTTCGAAACCGCTACGGGTAACGCGCTTTAAGTAAACCGCCGGAATTATCTGATCAGTATCAACATTGCTGCGACGTAGTGGAACACCGGTTCCAACATGAGTAACAAATTTTTCCATGTGATTTCTCCTTACAGATCCGCAGGCGATGAAAGAGTTCCGCGAAGTGCGGTAGCTGCTGCAACTAATGGGCTCACCAAGTGGGTGCGACCACCCTTACCTTGGCGACCTTCGAAGTTACGGTTCGAAGTAGAAGCTGAACGTTCTTCTGGTTTCAATTGATCTGGGTTCATACCTAGACACATTGAGCAACCAGCGTTGCGCCATTCAGCGCCAGAATCAATAAAGACTTTATCTAGACCTTCGGCTTCGGCTTGCAGACGAACGCGCGCGCTGCCTGGCACAACTAACATGCGAAGTGAAGTTGAAATCTTTTTACCTTTAAGAATTTCAGCAGCTGCACGTAAATCTTCAATACGACCATTCGTGCAAGACCCCAAGAACACAGTGTCGATAGCCACGCTCTTCATTGGCTGACCTGCTGTTAAACCCATATAAACCAGGGCTCGTTCAGCTGCGCCACGTTCTTCGGCATCTGCAATATCGGCTGGGTTTGGCACATTGGCATTTAGGAAGATTCCTTGACCTGGGTTCGTTCCCCAAGTTACAAAGGGCTCTAGCTCATCAGCATCTAGGTCTACTTCAACATCGTACTTAGCATCTGCATCAGTAAAGAGTGTTTTCCAGTATGTAACTGCGGCATCGAAGTCTTCAGGTGCGTGAGGCTTGCCCTTGATGTAAGCAAAAGTTGTTTCATCTGGTGCGATCAAACCAGCGCGAGCACCAGCTTCAATCGACATATTGCAAACAGTCATGCGTGCTTCCATTGAAAGTTCACGAATAGCTTCGCCGCGATATTCAATTACATAACCTTGACCACCACCGGTACCGATCTTGGCGATGATGGCCAAGATGATGTCCTTGCTGGTAACGCCAGGCTTTAGCTTTCCGTTGACATTTATTGCCATTGTCTTTGGACGCTGTAGTGGCAAGGTTTGGGTAGCAAGTACATGCTCTACTTCGCTGGTACCAATTCCAAAAGCAAGTGCGCCAAAAGCGCCATGCGTTGAAGTATGTGAATCACCGCAAACAATTGTTAAGCCTGGTTGGGTTAAACCTAATTGCGGACCAACCACGTGCACGATTCCTTGTTCGGCGTCTCCAAGTGAGTGAATGCGAACGCCAAATTCAGCGCAATTAGCACGCAAGGTATCTACTTGTAGCTTTGATACGGGATCTGCAATCGGCAAATTAATGTTTTGAGTTGGCACATTGTGATCTTCAGTTGCAATCGTTAGATCAGGCCGGCGAACTTTGCGATTACTTAAACGCAAACCATCGAAAGCTTGTGGGCTAGTAACCTCATGAATTAAATGTAGGTCGATGTAGATCAGGTCTGGTTCGCCTTCTTTTGCGCGCACCACATGTTCTTGCCAGATCTTCTCGGCTAGCGTCTTTCCCATAACAACTCCTAAATTTCCTAAAAACTGGTATCTCATCAGATGGGATGCTAATATCAGTTCGTGGACAAGAAGAATAGCGGAGTCGGCGTATTAGATAAAGCCGTGGGAATTCTGGCCTGCCTGGAATCCGGCCCGCACTCATTGGCTGAACTTGTCGCCGCAACGGGTATCGCGCGCCCTACGGCGCACCGTTTAGCCGTGGCCCTTGAGCATCATCGCTTAGTAACCCGAGATTTAACTGGTCGCTTTATTTTGGGGCCACGTAGCGGCGAATTAGCCGCAGCTGCCGGCGAAGATCGTTTGCTTGCCGCTGCTGCCCCAGCCCTGGCTGCTCTACGTGATGCATCTGGAGAAAGTGCGCAGCTCTATCGTCGCCAAGGCGATGTTCGCATCTGTGTTGCTGTTGCTGAACGTTTATCTGGTCTACGTGATTCAGTGCCAGTTGGTTCGAACTTAACTATGCAGGCAGGTTCTGCTGCTCAAATTTTATTAGCTTGGGAAGATTCCGAACGTATTAGTCGTGGTTTAAAAGGTGCTCGCTTTACTGCAGCGCACTTATCAGCAGATCGACGTCGTGGTTGGGCGCAATCAGTTGGTGAACGTGAAGTTGGCGTGGCATCTGTTTCAGCCCCAGTACGTGGCCCAAATGGAAAAGTAATTGCTGCGGTAAGTATCAGCGGACCAATTGAACGTCTTGGTCGCCAACCTGGCCGCGTTCATGCTGCCGCTGTAGTTGCTACTGCTGCTCGATTAACTGAGCATCTTGAAAAAAGCAATTAATACTTAACTTCAATACCTAGTTCGCGCAAAACTCGCCCACTAACCCCGAAACTAAATCCTTTGCGTTGTAACAAACTTTGGATTCGGCGAACCTGAACGTCTGGCGCTTGCCGTGACATGGTGTTGTATTTCTTCATCGCAAGTTCAAATGCCATTTGGTATTCAGCTTCATCATCGATTTCATCGAGAGCGTTATCAATTGAATTTTGATCAACCCCGCGAGTGCGAAGTTCGCCCGCGATAATTCGCTTTGATAACTTCTTCGAATTATGACGAGATTGGGTCCAAGCGCGAGCAAATTCCTCATCGTTTATGAGGCCAGCCTCTTGTAGGCGAAAGATGGTTGCCGCAGCTACCTCATCTTCAATTCCGCGCTTTTTAAGGTGAGCTACGAGCTCGCCCTTACTCTTTGCCCGAGCAACTAACGCATTGAGCGCAATTGTGTAGGCAACAGAGTAAGGGTCGGCCTCGTGATCAACTTTTACATAGTCGAGCATTGGGAAGTTGGTTATCCCTTAGAAATCAACGTCGGCAGCAGCTTCATCGATCGCAGCTACTAGCTCTGGATCAACTTCAACTGGCACAAAGTGTGCGCGAATCTTGGTTTCGATTTCATTAGCAAGATCAGGATTATCAAGTAAGAAAGTGCGTGCATTCTCTTTACCTTGACCAAGTTGATCTGCTTCGTAGGTATACCAAGCGCCGGCTTTCTTAACTACGCCAATTTCAACACCCATATCAATGAGTGAGCCTTCGCGTGAGATTCCAGTGCCGTAAATAATGTCGAACTCTGCTTGCTTAAATGGTGGCGCCATCTTGTTCTTCACAACCTTAACGCGAGTACGGTTACCGACTGCGTCTTGGCCATCTTTAAGAGTTTCAATGCGACGAATATCTAAGCGAACAGATGCATAGAACTTAAGCGCCTTACCACCAGTTGTGGTTTCAGGTGAGCCGAAGAAAACACCAATCTTTTCGCGCAACTGGTTAATAAAGATCGCAGTTGTCTTTGATTGATGAAGCGCACCAGTAACTTTACGAAGTGCTTGTGACATCAAACGAGCTTGTAGACCCATATGTGAATCGCCCATCTCGCCTTCAATTTCTGCGCGAGGAACAAGGGCTGCAACTGAGTCAACAACAACTAGATCAAGTGCACCTGAGCGAATTAACATATCCATGATCTCAAGTGCTTGCTCGCCAGTATCTGGTTGTGAAACAAGGAGCGCATCAATATCAACACCAAGCTTCTTGGCATACTCAGAATCAAATGCATGTTCAGCATCGATGAAGGCACAAATGCCGCCAGCTTTTTGAGCATTAGCAATTGCGTGCAGAGTAAGAGTTGTCTTACCGGAAGATTCAGGTCCGTAGATTTCTACGATACGACCACGTGGCAAACCACCGATACCGAGAGCGATATCAAGTGCGATTGATCCAGTTGGAATTACTTCGATGACCTGCGCTTGGCGCTCGGACATCTTCATGACAGCACCTTTGCCAAACTGACGTTCAATCTGAGCGAGGGCGGTGTCGAGCGCTTTTGAGCGATCGCTATTAGCTTTATCGACTGCTTTTTCAGCAGGAGTTTCTTTAGCCACTTACTTTCCTTTCGGTTGAACGTCGCTAGCTGTTTAAAGCCCTAGACGTTGAGGTCTGTCCCAGAAGGTACGGAGACCCACTGACGGCCACAGAACGCCGATAAGGCGCTTGTGTGCGGAGAGTGGAACCGCTCTGGCTGTGCAGGGAAATAGTATCCGAACATCTGTTCGAAAGATACTTTAAGGGGCTGACAAAGCACCTAGCGTGTCGCAGGCTTTAAGCGGCCGGTAGAGGCGAAATTACTGCTGCTTAGCCGTTTCTTTAGGGTGAGCGCGACAAAGCGCTTTCCAGATCTCGTGGGGCTCATAACCATCGCGCAAGGCCTCATCGACCGAGCGTGAACCCAGTTCAGAGATCGCTATATCTTTACTAAAAGATGGTGCCCATTCAGTGCCGAAGGAAAGTTCAATTCGCTCGCGCAAGTCAGAGATGCGCATTTTAAAAGAGCGTGCGCTCGACTAACAAGGCAGCTTCATCAGCTGATTGCTGTGGGGTAATCGGTGCCAAAACTTGCGACTTGAGCCAAGCAACTGCCAGTGAAGTGCAGACTTCAAGTTTAGTTACTTCCAGAATTGCGGCATGAAATTCGAGCCAGAGCGGATGCTTGTTATCGGTTAGCGCAAATGCCAACGCAGTTGGATCACTTAAACGCATCATGGCTAGCGCTTCGGAACCAGAAATTTCTAAGGAAAGTTTTTCAAGAACCGCAGCCGGTGTTCCGATTGATTGCATCAAAACGCATAACCGTTGTAATTCGCTAGTTAGCAGCGCTAAAACAACTGCGCCTTTATCACGGTAATGGTTATATAAAGTTGCCCGCGAAACTTGTGACTCGACCGAAATATCAATCATGGTTGTTGCAGTTAAACCTTTTTGCGCAATTAAAGTTTTAAGAGTTTCTAATATTGCGGTTTCGGTACGACTATGAATTGCGCCCTGTCGTTGATATTTAGGGGCGTTACTAAGCGGCGTCAACGACGGTCAACTTGATTGCTTCGCGTGATGAGATATCGCGAGAAACATCGGAGATAACACTCGAAAGAGTTAGGCCAAGTGCGGTGCAGATTGCATTTAGAAGTTCTGATGAAGCTTCTTTCTGACCACGTTCAACTTCAGATAAGTAACCAAGTGAAACTCGAGCATCGCGAGCAACATCGCGAAGAGTGCGACCTTGCATTGTGCGAGCAGCGCGAAGGGATTGACCAACGCTGGTGCGTAGTAGAACGACCATGTGATACCCCTCGTCTTTTCTCAGTTGGCAATTCTTTAAATTACAGTGTCTTAAGGATACGGGCAAATGCCGCAATCGCACCCGCAATTGTTGCGTTTCGAACAATTTCACGCGTGCCCGATAGTTCTAACTGCAGAGTTTGCGAAATTGGGCCTTCGATGGCAACCCATACAGTGCCGGCAGGCACGCCATCGACTGGGCCAGGACCGGCCACTCCAGTGGTTGAAATCGACCAAGTTGAGCCCAATAAATCCTTTACCCCGGCCGCCATGGAAACAGCTACTTCTTCGCTTACGGTGCCCATCTCAGAGATTAACTCAAGTGGGACTTTGAGAACTGAATTTTTTATCTCTACTTGATAGGCAGTAACTGAACCGCGAAAAATTCGTGATGAACCAGGCAAGGATGAAAGAGCTTCCGCTAATCCCCCACCTGTCAGAGATTCTGCAACGCAAATAGTCTCACCACGTTGCTTCAAAATTTCCAAAATATCAGTTAGGCCAGCGAATTCTTCTCTCACTTTAGCGCCGATCGCACATAGTAAATGCCGGTGCCAATTGTGAGGGCGATCGCGATATACATAAAGCCATCGCGGAACCAATAGAGCGATGAGGAAAGCGGCATGACATAGAAACCAACCCCGAAACCTTGGAACATCGCCTTTAGTTTTCCGCCCCGGTTTGCTGGGATCACGCCTCGCTTAATTACTGCTAATCGGAAAAAAGTAATAAAGAGTTCACGAGCAAGAATTACGATGGTGATCCACCATGGCATTCGATCAAGAATTGAGAGCGAAATCATCGCTGTGGCAATCATGGCCTTATCGGCAACTGGATCTAGGAATTTACCCAGTTCAGTTACCGAGTTACGACTACGAGCTAACTTGCCATCTAAAACGTCGGTCATGCCAATTAAAAAGAAGACAACCCAAGCAATCCATTGCCAAGTTTGATCATCGCCACCATTTTTAAAGATTGCGTATGCCCCGAGCGGCAAGAATGCGATACGCGCAATCGTTAGCGAGTTAGGCAGGTTTAATTCTTTTACCATCTGATTAACCAATGGCCTGCGCGACTAGATCAGCGCCCAATGAATCAACAACCACGCCCTTGACATATTGGCCGACTTTAAATGAAGTTCCAATAAATGAAGTTGTGCCATCGACTTCAGGGCCTTGATGATCTGCTCGGCCTTCTTGTAGTTCGGCATCTTCAATTAATACGGTGACTTCTTCGCCAATGCGCGCAGCTGCCCGATCAGAAACCCAGTTATCCGCTAGAGATGAAAGGGTTTCAACGCGTTGTTTAATTACTTCTTCAGGCAATTTATCTGCCAAATTAAGGGCTTCAGTATTGTCTTCATCGCTATATCCGAAAACACCAATGGCATCGAGCTTGGCTTTACTTAAGAACTCAACTAACTCATTGAAATCCGCGTCAGTTTCACCCGGAAAGCCCACAATAAAGTTGGAACGAATTCCGGCAGTTGGTGAAAGCGCACGAATTTGGGAAATCAAATGTAAGAATTTTTCGTTATCACCGAAGCGACGCATGCGTCGAAGAACTGTGGCACTACTGTGCTGGAAACTTAAATCAAAATAATGTGAAACTTTATCGGTTGCGATCATGGCTTGCAACAATGATGGGCGCATCTCAGCAGGCTGTAAGTAAGACAAACGCACTCGCTGTACACCTGGAATAGCGACAAGTTCTGGTAACACTTTTTCCATCAAAGTTAAATCACCCAGATCTTTGCCGTAAGAAGTCGTATTTTCACTGACTAAGAAAAGTTCGGTTGCGCCACTTTCAGCTAACCAATGGCCCTCATCGATAACTTCAGTTGGGCGACGTGAAACAAAGGCGCCACGGAAATAAGGAATTGCACAGAAAGAACAACGACGATCACAGCCAGTTGCGATCTTTAGCGGTGCCCAAGGGGTATCGGTCAATCGTTTACGAGGCGCAATTTCTAAAGTTTCATCGCGCTTGGTCGCACGATCAACTGGTGAAATTGGTAGCAACGCACGACGATCACGTGGGGTGTGCGAAGTATGAGAATTGCCAGCCACGATTGATTGCAGACGGGCTGAAATATCTTGGTAATCATCAAAACCTAAAATGGCATCGGCTTCAGGAAGTGCGGCTGCTAATTCAGCGCCATAGCGCTCGGCCATACAGCCAACTGCAACTACCGCGCGAGTAACTCCGTGACCCTTTAGTGAATTAGCCTCAAGCAAGGCGTCAACTGAATCTTTTTTCGCCGATTCAATAAAACCACAGGTATTTACGAGAGCGACTTCGGCTGATTCCACATCATCGACCAGGGTCCAGCCATCGGCTAACAGACGGCCAGCTAGTTCTTCGGAGTCGACTTCGTTGCGGGTACACCCCAACGTTACGACTGCTACCGTGCGCTTCATTGCGCTGATCTTACTTTATTTAGCTAGTCAGCGTTGTATGTAAGGTTTACAACCTCTCGATCAGCACCTACCGAGCCAACATCTTTGCCATTTACTGAGATATCCACGCCACCTGCATTACCTACTCGCAGATTAACTTGTTCTGGCTGGATAAAGTTTTTGCTATAGCCCATGCGAATCATGCCCGAGAATAAAACTTTACCCTCTTCATTTGTAGCATAAAGCCAAGTGGCTCCTCTGCTTGCTACTAATTCAATGTTTACTCCTGCTGGGCCTGAAACAGTAGATGTACTGGTCGTTTCTGGCGATGCAGAAGTGCTTGGCACAACAGATTCTGCAGCTGGTTCCGAAGGCGTTGCCGATGCAGTTGTAATTACCTCTAACTCGGCCGGGTTTTCAGAATCTAAAAAAAAAATTTGAACACCCGCGAATAGAATTAAAGCAGCTGCAGATCCAGCTGCCAGAATTTTCCACGAGATTCGCCTTGGTTCTCGATACGGCGTAGTCACATTATTCTGATTTAAGAGTTCGCGAATTGGCTTTGCCGGCGCAGTCACTTCAGATTCAAATAAATCTAGAAAGATTCGCTCATCAATTCCGACTTTGGAAGCAATATTGCGTAAATGTCCGCGGGCATAAGTTTCGCCACCACATTTTGCGAAATTATTATTTTCCATATCGCGCAACAAAGTTGTTGGAATATTTGTGAGCTTGGAAAGATCTTCAACCGTTAGGCGCGCGTCAGTGCGTGTTTTAGCAATCAACGCACCAAGGGACATCTTTTAATCCTTTTTAAGTTAGCCGAATAAACCGAGAAAGATAAGGCTAGCCCCATGTAATGGCAATTGGGTAGCCATAGGGTGAACTTTTTAAGAGATAGCCCTACTTCTCACCCCATGCTCGCAAAACTTAGGGGTTACTTTAATTTTAGTAATCGCGAATGGTTGCCAGGACAGAATCAAGTTCATCTGGCTTTACTAGAACTGTTCGTGCCTTAGAGCCTTCTGATGGACCCACAATTCCGCGGGACTCCATAAGGTCCATTAATCGCCCAGCTTTAGCAAAGCCCACGCGCAGTTTGCGCTGCAACATTGAAGTTGATCCGAATTGGGTACCAACAACTAATTCAATTGCTTGTAACAAAATATCTAAGTCATCGCCGATCTCTTTATCAACCATCTTGGCTGCAGCCGGCGGCGCAGTTACATCTGAGCGATAACGAGGAGCTAATTGCTTTTTAACATGCCCAGTTACGGCTTCGATTTCGCGCTCTGAAACATAAGCGCCCTGAATGCGAATTGCTCGGCTAGCGCCCATCGGAATAAAGAGTCCGTCACCTTGACCAACTAACTTTTCAGCTCCTGGTGTGTCAAGGATTACGCGGCTATCGGCTAATGAACTTGTTGCAAAAGATAACCGCGATGGCACATTCGCTTTAATCAACCCGGTAACAACATCAACTGATGGTCGTTGTGTTGCAAGTACTAAGTGAATACCAGCCGAACGTGCTAGTTGGGTAATGCGCACAACTGATTCTTCAACTTCGCGCGCAGCAACCATCATGAGGTCGGCAAGTTCGTCGATGATTACAAGTAAGTATGGGTAAGGCTCGATCTTGCGATCACTTCCGGGTGGCAACACAACTTTGCCAGCACGTACTGCTTTATTGAAATCATCAATGTGTCGGAAACCAAATGTTGCTAAATCTTCGTAACGCAGATCCATTTCGCGTACTACCCAAGTAAGCGCATCAGCTGCCTTCTTTGGGTTAGTAATAATCGGTGTAATCAAATGCGGAATGTTTTCGTAAGCCGTTAGTTCAACTCGTTTTGGGTCAATTAGAACAAGTCGAACTTCATCTGGCGTTGAACGCATCAAGATTGAAACAATCATGGCGTTAATCATCGAAGACTTACCCGCACCCGTTGCACCAGCAACTAACAAGTGCGGCATCTTGGCTAGGTTTGCGCAAACAAAGTTGCCTTCGACATCTTTACCAAGAGCAACCAACATTGGGTGGTGATCCTGGCCAGCCACACTTGATCGCATTACATCGCCGAGCGCCACAATTTCACGATCTGCGTTTGGAATTTCAATACCAACTGCTGACTTACCTGGAATTGGCGAGAGGATTCGCACATCGCTACTCGCAACCGCATATGAAATATTCTTTGATAGCGCGGTAATGCGTTCGACTTTAACCGCATTTCCAAGTTCAACTTCATAGCGGGTAACCGTTGGACCACGCATAAACCCAGTTACTTGCGCATCAATTTCAAATTGCGAGAAAACTTCAGTAAGAGCTGCGACCACGATTTCGTTCGCCTTGCTTTTAGCTTTTGCTGCCGGCCCCGTGCGCAATAGATCTTGCGAAGGAAGTTCATAAATGGCATCACTTGAGAGCATGAGTTGTTCAGGTCTAGCGGTGCTGGCCGGAACTGGGACTGCACTCGGTGGAATTATTGTGGCTACCGGAACTTCGACGGTAAATTCTTCGTCAAAACTCTCTTCATCTAGCTCTTCATCTTCTTGCTGCTTATTCCAGTCAGCAACTACTGGAGTTTCAAATGGCGGAGTATCAGTTATCTCAAACTCTTCTTCACTTCGATCAGGGCGCTTGGAATTTAGCCAGGAAGCAGTGTTCTTTATCCTTGTGATTACCGAAGAAACTGGCGTTGCAGTTGTAACTAACAGCCCAAAACAGAAAAGCAAAATCAATACTGGATATGCCAAGACATCAGTCATTAAGGCAACTAGTGGTTGCGAAATTCCGTAACCTAACCAACCGCCACCTTCATGCATAGCTGTGGTGCCAGTGCCTGGCTTTCCACTTAACAGATGAGAAATACCGGTAGTGCTGAGCAGTAGCGCAATAGTGCCCACCACGATTCGGCCGGTTGCTCTATTTTTATCTGGTGAATGAAATAACCGGAAAGCAAAATAGCCCAGGACTAACGGAGTAAAGACGCCAATGATACCGAATCCACCATAGAAGAAACTTGCTAAGGCGCGGCCAACTACGTTGCCACCATCAAACCAAGTTCCAGCAGCAGCCATCAGTGCGAAAATTAAAAGCAAGAAAGCAAAACCATCGCGTTGATGTGCTGGATCTAAATCCTTAGCTCCTTTGGCAACAAAGCGAATCGACTTACCTAAAAATTTCGCCAGTCCACGCCAAATCGCAGCCAGCCCGCGCATGATTGAACTGCCGATGCCGCCACTTTTTGTGCGTGTTTTCTTCTTTGCCATAACTGCGTAAGCCTAAAGGTTTAGTAAAACCCGATAGGTCAGGCGCGCCGCGCTAAACCTCGATGACCACGGGAACGATCATTGGGCGACGACGATGTTTGCCACCCACCCAACTGCCAATGGTGCGTCGAACAACTTGGGAAAGTTGATGGGTGCCATTGATGCCATCAGCTACCGCACGCGTCAAAGCTTTTTCAATCTCTAACTTAACACCATCAAATAGCGATTCATCTTCATTAAAGCCACGCGCATGAATATCGGGGCCAGCCACAATTTTTCCACTTTGCGCATCGATGACAACCACCACGGAAATGAAACCTTCTTCACCCAGAATTCGGCGATCCTTTAACGAATCTTCCGTTATGTCGCCAATGCTTTGACCATCTACATAGACAAAGCCGCATGGAACGCTACCAACAACTTGAGCTTCGTGATCAATTAGATCAACCACGATTCCATTTTCAATCACAATAGTATTTTTACGTGGAACGCCAGTTGCAATTGCTAGCTCTGCGTTAGCACGTAAGTGGCGCCATTCGCCATGAACTGGCATTACATACTTTGGTTTAACGATGTTGTAGCAATAGGTAAGTTCGCCAGCTGCTGCGTGGCCAGATACGTGCACCATCGCATTTGCTTTATGAACTACTTTGGCACCGAAGCGAGTTAGTTCATTGATGATTCTAAAAACTGAATTTTCGTTACCAGGAATCAATGATGACGCCAAAATTACAGTGTCACCTTCGCCAACTCTAATTTGATGATCGCCATTAGCCATTCGTGAAAGCGCTGCAAGTGGTTCGCCTTGTGAACCAGTGCAGATCAGAACAACATTGTCATCATAAGCATCAAGGTCTTTCGCATCAAAGACAATGCCATCAGGCACATTTAGAAAACCCATATCTTGGGCGATCTTCATATTGCGCACCATTGAGCGACCGATGAAGGCAACTTTGCGTTTATGTTCGTGTGCGGTATCAATAATCTGTTGCACTCGGTGTACATGTGAAGAGAATGTCGCAGTTATTACTCGGCGCTTAGTAGTGCGAAATACGCGATCAAGTGCCGGCATGATTTCGCGCTCTGATGGGGTAAATCCGGGCACATCGGCATTCGTTGAATCGACTAAGAATAGATCTACGCCAGCTTCACCCAATCGAGCAAAAGCTGGCAAATCTGTGATGCGACCATCTAGCGGCAACTGATCCATTTTGAAATCACCAGTGTGCAGAACTGTGCCAGCTTTAGTATGGATCGCAACTGCGAGCGCGTCTGGAATCGAATGGTTAACTGCTACAAATTCAACTGAGAAGGGACCGATATCTTCGATATCGCCTTCTTTTACTTCGCGCGTAAGCGGTGAAATGCGATGTTCCTTTAACTTAGCCGAGATCAAGGCAATCGTTAAAGCGGATCCGTAAATCGCGATATCGCCACGTTCGCGAAGTAGGTATGGGACTGCCCCAATATGATCTTCGTGACCGTGCGTTAAAACAATGCCAATCACATCATTTAAGCGCTCACGGATATAAGAAAAGTCCGGCAAAATTAGATCAATACCTGGTTGGTTCTCTTCCGGAAAAAGCACACCGCAGTCAACAATTAATAGTTTTCCATTAGTTTCAAAGACAGTCATATTGCGACCGATTTCAGCTAAACCGCCAAGTGCGACAATACGTAGTCCCCCAGCAACTAACTTGCCAGGTGTACCTAAACCGGGATGCGGATGATTCATGAATTAAACGGCGACGCCACCGGCACGCAGATCTTCGCGCAATTGCGCAATCTGAGCTTCGGTTGCATCTACTAACGGAAGTCGAGTGGTGCCGCCAGGAAGTCCCATCAAGTTGAGGGCGGCTTTAGTAAGGATCGCACCTTGCGTGCGGAAAGTTCCCGTAAATACTGGCAATAACTTCTGATGAATTTCAAGGGCGCGACCTGCGTCGCCAGCAAACCAAGCATCAAGCATTGCTTTGAGATCTTTACCCACTGTGTGGCCGCAGACTGAAACAAAACCGACTGCACCAACAGACAAGAGTGGCAAATTGAGAATGTCATCGCCAGAATAAACTGGAATCCCACAACGCTGAATAACCCAAGAGGTTGCAGCGACATTTCCTTTAGCATCTTTGAGCGCGACAATATTTTTATGTTCAAATAACCGCACAATTGTGTCAGATTCAATTTCAGCACCGGTGCGACCTGGAATGTCATACATCATCAACGGCAGATCAGTGGCATCAGCGACTGCTCTGAAGTGCGCTTCGATACCAGCTTGTGGCGGCTTGTTGTAATAAGGAGTTACAACTAGCAAGCCATCGGCTCCAGCTTCTGCAGTTCGCTTGGCTTGATTAATTGAATATTCAGTTTCATTATCGCCAGCACCAGAAATAACTTTAATTTTTGAGCCCACAGTTGATTTAACAACTTTAATAATTTCAATTTTCTCGGAAGACTTAGTTGTTGGCGCTTCACCAGTTGTGCCATTAACCGCAATTGCATCATGACCGGTATCAACTAAATGTTGCGCCAGCTTTGCAACGCCATCCCAGTCGACTGAACCATCTTTATTAAATGGGGTCACCATTGCCGTAATCATGCGGCCGAATGGAGCGTCGATTGCCATGCGCATAACCTTACCCGTTTTTAAGGAGTAACTCGTCCAGATTTCTCGAAAGCAGCATGGGTTAATGGCATTAATCGGGCAAATTCGACTTCCATTTTCTCGGCCACCATCTCAATTTCGCGTTGTGGGTAGCTTGGGAAATGCGACCCCTCGCGGGCGGTGCGAAGTGAAAGGAAATTCATTAAAGCGCGGGCATTCATAGTTACATACATTGATGAATAAAGTCCGACTGGCAAAACTGCGCGCGCAACTTCGCGAGCAATGCCGGCATCGAGCATCACTTGGTATTGCTTGTAAGCCAAGGTGTAAGCCTCTTTCATAGCCGCTTCAGTAATTTCTAGTTGTTCTTTAGTGCCATCGACAAATGTGTAAGCACCGGGTTTGCCAATCTGAATTAATTTGCGATCGGCATCTGGCACATAGAAAACTGGTGACAATTCGCGATAGCGACCACTCTCTTCGTTGTATGAAGCAATACGGTGGCGCATAAATTCCCGAAAAACAAAAATTGGTGCTGAAATAAAGAAGGTCATCGAAGTGTGCTCGAAAGGTGAACCATGACGCTCGCGAGCTAAATAATTAATTAGCCCAGCCGAACGTGCTGGGTCTTCGCCGATCTCATCAAGTGACTGTTCACCTGCGGTAGATACGCGCGCTGCCCAAATTACATCAGCATCACTGGCGCTGGCTTTAACCAGTTCAACAGTCATGTCACTTCGGAAGATAATTTCGGCGTTTCTTGGCGATTCTGTGCTCATGAGGCGACCCTATCTAGCAGCCTGCGCGTGGTTGTGGATTTCTACGGCAGAATGGCCGCGTGTCCAAATTAGAGCGTGCCACCCTTCGCGACTCGCTTAGTGTTTCGCTAACTGTTGGCGCATATGGTGTGGCTTTTGGTGCTGCTGCTGTGGCAAATGGCTTTACCGTTCTCCAGAGTTGCTTGCTCTCGCTACTTACTTTCTCCGGTGCATCACAATTCGCAGTTGTTGGCGTATTGGGTGCTGGTGGCACTGCACTTAGTGGAATTGCGACCGCTTCCCTACTCGGAATTCGTAATGGTTTATATGGCGTAATCATGGCGCCGCGGTTAAAAGTAAAAGGTTTCAAACGAATCATTGCCGCACAAGTAACTATCGATGAATCAACTGGTGTCGCGCTAGGTCAAGAAGTGCGCAGTCCTGAAGCCATGCGCCAAGGCTTTTGGTTAACTGGCTTTGGTGTCTTTATCTTTTGGAATCTCTTCACCTTAGCTGGCGCACTTGGTGCGCAAGCAATGGGCGATATTCGCGCCTGGGGTTTAGATTCAGCAGTTCCGGCCGCATTCCTTGGTTTAGTTTGGCCAAGACTGAAAACCAATAGTGATCGATTGCTAGCAATTGGCTGTGCAGTCTTTGCCGTTGCCATGACGCCGATCTTGCCCGCTGGCTTGCCGATTATCGCAACTGCTTTTATCGCAGTGGCTGTGGGGTTGCGCAAATGAATCAATATTGGATCGCCGTATTAGGCACTAGCGCGATTGCCTTCGCTTTGAAGTACAGCGGACATTCGGTTCCAGAAAAGTGGTTATCACACCCAAAAATTCAGAAAGTAAATGCGCTAATCCCAATCGCACTTCTTAGCGCATTAGTTGCCGCGCAGACTTTCACTGAGAAAAGTAAGTTAATGATTGATCACCGATTGCTTGGGTTGGCAGTTGCCATTATCGCGCTACTGCTTAAAGCGCCGTTTCCGGTGGTTGTTCTCTCAGCAGCTGTAAGTTCGGCGCTGCTATATAACTTCAGTAATTAACTTAAATTATTGAGAGTGATTTAAGCTTTTCAGTAAGAGCGATATCCGATGGTTCAGTTAAATGTGTGCCATCTTGGAAAACGATTACTGGGATTGACTTAGCGCCACCATTGATTTCAATGACTTTATCGGCAGCTGTTAAATCTGCTTCAACGTCTATCTTGGTCCATTCAACGCCTAGTTCATTTAGTAAACGCTCAGAGCGACGGCAATCGCCACACCAGTCGGCGCCATACATAACAATCTGATCTTTAGACATTTGCGTATCCCCTTACATGAACTTGTCTAGGCCATGTGTTAGGCCTGGAACTTTTACAACGCTTCGAACACCTAGTAATACACCCGGCATGAACCCAACACGATCAAGTGAATCATGGCGAATTGTTAGGGTTTCACCTAAACCGCCCAAAATAACTTCTTGATGTGCAACTAAGCCGCGTACTCGTACTGAATGCACTGGAACATCTCCGACAACTGCGCCACGCGCACCATCTAGTGCGGTGTGGGTTGCATCTGGCATCGCAGCTAAGCCTGCAGCTTTGCGAGCATCGCTCATTAACTGCGCAGTGCGAGCTGCGGTACCACTTGGCGCATCAACTTTTGCAGGGTGATGTAGTTCAACAATTTCAGCAGATTCAAAGTAGCGCGCAGCTTTAGCCGCAAACTCCATCATTAGCACTGCGCCAATTGCAAAGTTAGGCGCGATCAAAACGCCAACTTTTGGATGTGCCTTAAGGTCAGCAGCTAATTTAGCGATCTTGGCATCATCAAAACCAGTTGTGCCAACTACTGCGTTGATGTTATTGGCAATTAAGAAATCTAAATTAGCCATTACTGAATCTGGCGTAGTGAAATCAACAACTACTTCGGCACCGTGCTTAACTAGCTCATCAAGTGAATCACCCAGATCAAGGGCGGCAACTAACTCAAGACCATCGGCCTCATTGACTGCGCGCACAACTTCAGCGCCCATGCGACCTTTAGCGCCTAGAACACCTACTTTGATCATTTAGATCCCCCGTTGCGAAGTACTTTTTCAAATTTACGTAAGTCCTTGTGTGGACCCACTACGGCAAGCGTAGGCGATTTAATGAGGAACTCGCTGGCAACAGCCCGTACTTCCTCAGGGGTCACGCGGGCAATTGATTTCAAAATCTCGTCAAAGCTCATAATTTCACCATAAACGATCTCGCTTTTGCCGATTCGGCTCATGCGCGAACCAGTATCTTCTTGGCTCAACACAAGTGATCCGCGGACAGCGCCTTTAGCGCGATCAATTTCTTCGTGGGTAAGACCGTGATTGACTACATCGGCTAGAACTTCTTGAATGATTTCAATAACTTCAACTGACTTGGCCGGATTACAACCAGCATAAAACCCAAGAACACCGGTACCAGCAAATTGTTGGGCATAGGCATAGACCGAATAAGCCAGACCACGCTTCTCGCGAATCTCTTGGAATAAGCGAGATGACATTCCGCCACCGAGAGCTGAGGCCAGAACGCCCATGGCAAACCGTCGTTCATCGCTGCGCGCAACACCTTCAAGACCATAGAACATATGTGATTGCTCGGTCTTGCGATAAATACTGCCCACTGCTTGCTGATTACGAGGCTTAACTAAAGTGTTCTCGCGCAGCACCGGAGCCGCGTGATTATCTAGATAACCATCGCGGGAAAGTGCTTTTTCAATCGCCGCAACAACCTTCTTATGTTTAATATTTCCAGCAACTGCGACAACTAAGTTCTCAGGTAAATACTTCTTCTTGTAATAGTTAAAAACCGTATTGCGGCTCATGCCTTTAATTGATTTAACAGTTCCCAGAATTGGTCGACCCACTGGAATGTCGCCGTAGTAAGTATCGCTAAACAAATCATGAACTAGATCGCTCGGATCATCATCGCGCATGGCAATTTCTTCGAGCACAACTTTGCGCTCGGCATCAACATCACCTGCGGTGACCAGGGATGAAGTAATCAGATCGGCTAGAACATCAATGGCCATGGGTAGATCGTTATCAATTACCCGGGCATAGAAGCAGGTGTATTCCTTGCTAGTAAATGCATTCATCTCGCCACCTACTGCTTCGATGGAAGAAGAAATCTCCATTGCAGTTCGTGTTGAGGTGCCTTTGAAAAGTAAGTGCTCTAGAAAGTGAGAAGCCCCAGCAGATGCTGGGGTTTCGTCACGTGATCCTATGTTGATCCAGATTCCGACCGCGGCGCTGCGTACCGAAGATACTTCTTCAGTAACGATACGCAGACCGCTAGGTAGAACTGTTCTACGTACTGACATTATCTCTTGTAAACAGACATTATTCGGCGCTTGGAACGCTTCCGTCTTCAAGTACTGGAACCAATGAAAGCTTGCCCTTAGGGTCAATCTCACCAATCTCAACTTGAATCTTGTCGCCAACCTTCATAACTTCTTCCAGGTTTTCGATGCGCTTTCCGCCATGCATTTTGCGAATCTGCGATACGTGTAGCAAACCATCTTTGCCTGGCATCAGAGATACGAAGGCACCAAATGCTGCGAGCTTTACGATCGTACCTAAGTAGCGCTCGCCAACTTCTGGCATCTGTGGGTTAGCAATTGCATTGATCTGTGCGCGAGCAGCTTCAGCAGCTGGCCCGTTAGTCGCACCGATATAAATTGTGCCGTCATCTTCGATTGAGATCTCTGCGCCAGTTTCATCTTGAATCTGGTTGATGATCTTGCCCTTAGGCCCGATAACTGCGCCAATTTGATCTACTGGAATCTTGACCGAGATGATGCGAGGAGCGTATTGGCTCATCTCATCTGGGGCATCGATTGCTTCATTCATCACATCAAGAATCGCAAGACGCGCTTCCTTAGCTTGAAGAAGTGCGCCAGCTAGAACTGAGGCAGGAATACCGTCGAGCTTGGTATCTAATTGAAGTGCGGTGATGAAATCTTTAGTACCGGCAACTTTGAAGTCCATATCGCCGAACGCATCTTCTGCGCCCAAGATATCGGTCAAAGCTACGTACTCAACTTTTCCATCAACATCATCTGAGATCAGACCCATTGCGATACCAGCTACTGGCGCCTTTAGTGGCACACCAGCATTAAGCATTGCAAGCGTTGATGCACAAACAGAACCCATTGAAGTTGATCCGTTTGAGCCTAGGGCTTCAGATACCTGACGAATTGCGTATGGGAATTCTTCGCGAGTTGGAAGAACTGGAATCAATGCGCGCTCTGCTAGAGCACCGTGGCCGATTTCGCGACGCTTAGGTGTACCAACACGACCGGTCTCACCAGTTGAATATGGTGGGAAGTTGTAGTTGTGCATGTAACGCTTGTGATTTTCTGGATTCAAAGTATCTAGCTGTTGTTCCATCTTCAGCATGTTCAAGGTAGTGATACCCAAGATCTGAGTCTCGCCACGTTCGAAGATTGCTGAACCGTGAACGCGAGGAATAACTTCAACCTCAGCAGAGAGTGCTCGAATATCGCGAAGACCGCGACCATCGATACGAATCTTGTCACGCAATACGCGCTGACGGACAAGCTTCTTAGTTAGTGACTTGAAAGCCGCAGGAACTTCTTTTTCGCGGCCTTCGAAAGCTGCGCTAACAGTCTCTTTGGTAGCAGCTGAAATTGCATCAATTGCGGTTTCGCGCTCTTGCTTACCAGCGATAGTAAGTGCCTTGGCAAGATCAGCTGATGCGTGAGCAGAAACTGCCTCGAATACATCTGACTGATAATCAAGGAATACTGGGAATTCGGCAGTTGGCTTAGCAGCTTTAGCTGCAACCTTTAGCTGAGCATCGCAAAGCAGCTTGATGAATGGCTTTGCAGCCTCTAGGCCTTGGCTAACGATTTCTTCAGTAGGTGCGCCTTGACCAGACTTAACTAATTCAATGGTCTTAGATGTGGCTTCGGCTTCAACCATCATGATTGCGACATCGTCACCAATTACGCGACCAGCAACAACCATGTCAAAGACCGCGTCAGCAACCTCTGAATGATTAGGGAAAGCAACCCATTGACCGTCAATTAAAGCAACGCGAACGCCACCAATTGGGCCAGAGAAAGGCAGACCAGCTAATTGTGTTGACATTGATGCTGCGTTGATCGCAAGTACGTCATACATATGATCAGGATCAAGTGCCATGACAGTAATGACGATCTGAACTTCGTTACGAAGTCCCTTTACGAATGATGGACGCAATGGGCGATCGATCAAACGGCAAGTAAGAATCGCATCTTCTGATGGACGTCCTTCGCGACGGAAAAATGATCCTGGAATACGACCAACTGCATACATTTTTTCTTCAACATCTACCGTCAAAGGGAAGAAATCAAATTGATCCTTCGGTGACTTTGAAGCAGTTGTTGCTGAGAAGATCATGGTTTCGTCGTTCATGTAAACCGCTGCAGCTCCTGCTGCTTGACGAGCTAGTCGCCCGGTTTCGAAACGGATCTCTTTCTTTCCAAACTTTCCATTGTCGATTACGGCAACGGCTGATGTTACGTCTTGACCCTCCATGGGTCGCTCCTGTTCTTGACTACACGCATCAAGGGAGTAATGAATCTTCGATCGAAGTTCACGCAGATTCTGCGGAAACCACTACCGAGGACCATTTCCCTCGGTGGAGTCAGGCTAAATTAACGGCGAATACCGAGTTTTTCGATAATCGCTCTGTAACGCGCAATATCTGTCTTTGCAAGGTACTGCAAGATACGACGACGCTGACCAACCAAAATTAGTAGACCACGACGGTTGTGGTGATCATGAGGGTTGGTCTTGAGGTGAGTTGTGATGTCCTCGATACGCTTAGAAAGCAAAGCGACCTGCGCTTCTGGGCTTCCGGTGTCGGTAGCTGAAGAGCCGTACTTAGCAACGATTTCTTTCTTTACTTCTGGTGTTAGTGCCATTTAATGACTCTCCTTATTAGTTACCGCCACGATGGCTTCCGGTTTGATACACGGAAAGCTCTACTTCTCGTTGGACAGGGCAAAGGTTACCAGCGTGAGCGTGAGGGGCGAAATCGGGGCTTTTTCCCCGCGTAAACCCCAGAAGTAAATCTAGGCCTCAGTGAGTTTCCGAGCTAGATCGCAATCTTTCTTCATCTGCTCAAGCAGTGGCTCTAGACCATCGAATTTTAGCGTCTCACGCAAGCGCCAACCGAATTCAACCGTGGCTTCTTGGTCATAAAGATCTAACCCAACTTGATCGAGGGCATATGCCTCGACTTGGCGACTGCGAACACCAGCAAAAGTTGGATTTGTGCCAATTGAAATTGCCGCTGACCATCGATTAATTCCAACGGTTAACCAGCCAGCATAAATACCATCGGCCGGAATGCTTTGGCCATCAAGATCCCCTAAGTTGGCAGTTGGATATCCGATTTCGCGACCGCGTGCTTCACCGTGAACAACCACGCCATCTAAGCGATGAGGTCTAGATAAAAGTAGGCGCGCAGTTTCAACATCGCCCTTGGTAATTGCTGCTCGAATTCGGGTGGAAGAAACTGGTTCAGAGTCATCGGAATGTAATTCCAGAACATGCACGTAAAATTCTGCGTGAGTTCTTAGGGCTGCGATATTTCCAGCGGCTTTATGGCCGTAAGTAAAGTTCTCGCCGACAATCACATCGCCCGCATCGAGTTGCTTGATCAGGATCTGGTTTACGAAATCTTCCGGTGACATGGCCGCAAATTTTTCATCGAACTTCATAACAGCCACTTGGTCTGCGCCGTGAATCTTTAGCAAGACAACGCGATCAGCCAAGGTAGTTAGAAGCGTGGGTGCGCGATCTGGCGCAAATACAGTTGTTGGATGTGGATCAAAAGTTAAGGCAATAATCTTGCGGCCATCGGCAATTTCTTTGGCGCGATCGAGAATGCTTTGGTGGCCCTTATGAACGCCATCAAAGACTCCGATTACGACTACATTGCTCATTGCGCGAATTATGACACTTCAGTTAACTGCAGCAAAAACTGCAATCGGAAGTGCTTTGCCCTCCTTATTCTGTAACAGGGCTAAAACTTCATCAGAGCTCGAAATCGCCGCAGTGATCTCGTCGTTGTCATTTGCTACAAGTGCTCGACCAAAGGAAAGTTCAGTTGCCTCATCTGCGCTAACTGTACGAACCACAAACGTTGCGCGTGCGACATCGGCCATTGAAAGCGGGGTGAAGTCTTGAGCTTTAAGGGCAGCAATCGACACAGTGCGATCTAGACCAAAGCCGGCAACACGTGTACGCCGCAACTTGTTTAGGTGTCCCCCAACGCCCAGGGCTGTACCGCAATCGCGCGCAATTGCGCGAATAAATGTGCCAGCTGAACAAGTGACATCAATATCTACTTCAATTCGGTTATCGACGCGGCGAATTTCTAGAATTTCTAAATTTGAAATTGTAACTTCGCGTGCAGGTAACTCAAATACTTCACCGGCACGAACTCGAGCATGTGCTCGCTCGCCATCGACTTTAACTGCAGAAACCGAACTTGGACGCTGTGCAATCTTGCCGCGCATCTTGGCTAATTCGCTTTTAATTGCCGTATCGGTAATGCCAGCAACATCAGCGGTTGAAACTATTTTGCCTTCATGATCATCGGTAATCGTGGCAGCACCTAGAACCACGGTTGCTAAGTAAGACTTATCGCCATTGGTTACATATTGAAGTAACCGAGTGCCGTTTCCGAAACCTAAAACCAATACGCCAGTTGCCATCGGATCAAGAGTTCCGGCATGGCCTACTTTGCGGGTATTAAGTGCGCGTCTTCCCATTGCCACAACATCGTGGCTAGTCATTGCCGGATCTTTATCGATTACTAAAAATCCGTGAGCAATCACAACTCTTCTGCTTCAAATTTAGGTTTATCGGCAATTATTTTTGGTTGCTTATAAGCATCTTCGCCAGCTGCATAAGTTGCTTGTGCTCGTAGCACTGCTACTTGGGCATCTTGCGCACGTACTTTATCGAGCAACGAATCCATCTCAAGTGCGCTTTCAGGCAAGCTATCTAGGTGAAACTCAAGGCTCGGGGTTATGCGAGTCTGAAGTTCGTGCCCAACTGCTGAACGAATCATTCCTTTGGCGCTCTCTAACGCTGCCGCAGTTGATGCGCGTTGATCTTCATCGCCAAGGACGGTATAGAAAACAGATGCGCTTTGAAGGTCACCAGTAACCCGCGCATCAGTGATTGTGACGAAACCCAACCGAGGATCTTTAACCTTGGATTCAAGTAACTGTGCCACAACCACTTTGATGCGATCGGCTACTTTTTGACTGCGATGTGATTGGCCCATAGTTACGCGCGCTTCTTCTCGCGCATCTCAAAGACCTGAATCATGTCGCCAACTGCAATTTCCTTCATATTGCCAAGTCCGATACCGCACTCGAAGCCTTCCTTGACTTCGGTTGCATCGTCCTTAAAGCGCTTCAAGGAATCAATAGTTAGGTCATCGACTAGAACTTCACCGTCGCGCAAAATACGTGCTTTTGCGTTACGACGGATTGAGCCATCCTTAACGATTGAGCCAGCGATATTTCCAGCCTTAGAAGACTTAAAGATTTCGCGAACTTCAGCGTTACCAAGAATGATCTCTTCGTACTCAGGCTTTAACAAGCCCTTGAGTGAAAGCTCGATCTCTTCAATTGCGTTATAGATAACTGAGTAGAAGCGAACTTCGACGCCTTCTTGATCAGCAAAGATTGCAGTTTGTGGTTCTGGCTTAACGTTAAAGCCAATAACTACAGCAGTTGATGCTGATGCCAATGTGATGTCGCTCTTGGTGATTGCGCCAACGCCACGGTGAATAACGCGTAGATCAACTTCAGCTCCGACATCGAGTTGCATAAGTGCATCTTCGAGGGCTTCAACCGAACCACTAACGTCACCCTTAAGAATGAGGTTAAGGGTTGAGACCTTGGATTGCTCCATGAAGTCTTCAAGTGAGACTTTCTTGCGAGCCTTAGCAAGCTGCGCGTTACGTTCTGCGGCTTGACGCTTTTCCGCAATCTGGCGAGCAGTACGGTCTTCATCGGCAACTAAGAAAGTGTCTCCGGCGCTTGGCACAGATGTGAAACCAAGAACCTGTACTGGACGCGATGGACCAGCTTCAGTTACTGCATTTCCATCTTCATCAAGCATCGCACGAACGCGACCGAATGAACCACCGGCGACAATTGCATCACCGATCTTCAGGGTTCCGCGTTGAATCAATACTGTGGCAACTGGGCCGCGACCACGGTCGAGGTGCGCTTCAATCGCAACACCACGAGCATCATCTTTAGCTACTGCGCGCAAATCAATTGCGGCATCAGCTGTCAGCAAGATTGATTCGATCAGTTGATCGATTCCGATGCCGCCCTTAGCTGAAACATCAACGAATAAGGTGTCTCCGCCGTATTCTTCAGCGATCAAGTTGTACTCGGTTAATTGTTGGCGGACCTTATCTGGGTTCGCGCCTTCTTTATCAATCTTGTTAACTGCAACCACGATTGGCACATCGGCAGCTTGAGCATGGTTTAAGGCTTCAATTGTCTGCGGCATGATGCCATCGTCTGCTGCAACTACTAGTACTGCAATATCAGTTACTTTCGCACCACGAGCACGCATTGCGGTGAACGCTTCGTGACCAGGTGTATCAATGAAAGTAATTGCGCGATTAATGCCATCGTGATCATGATGAATTTGGTAGGCACCAATGTGCTGCGTGATTCCGCCGGCTTCAGTCTTTAGAACTTCAGACTTGCGAATCGCATCAAGCAAACTGGTCTTACCGTGATCAACGTGGCCCATAACAGTTACTACTGGTGGACGAGCGACAAGAAGGTCTGCGTCAAGATCGGCAAGTTCTGCGCCTAAATCGATATCGAAACCTTGTAGCAATTCGCGATCTTCATCTTCGGGGCTAACAATTTGAATGTCATAACCAAGTTGCGCGCCAAGAATTTCGAAAGTATCGGCATCAACAGATTGTGTTGCAGTAACCATTTCACCTAAGTGGAATAGTGCTGCTACTAACGCTGCTGGATCTGCACCAATTTTGTCAGCGAAGTCGGCCAATGATGCACCGCGACGCATACGTACTGGTGTTGATCCATCACCGTGCGGAACAACTGCGCCACCAAGTTTTGGTGCCTGCATATTGTCGAATTCATCGCGAAGTGCTTTGCGACTCTTTGGCTTTCGCTTAGAACTCTTGCTCGCATTTTTTCCGAATGCACCACCAGCGCCGCCACGTTGTGGTGGACGACCGCCACCTGGACGCGCTGGACCACCAGCTGCTGGTGCACCAACTCCAGATGGACCGTTGGAGCGATATGGACCGGCAGATGTTGAACCACCCGCGGCACGCGGTGGGAAGTTTCCAGTGCCAGCACCTGCTGGACGCGGTGAATTTGGACGTGCTGCAAAACCTGGGCGAACTGAACCTGGACGCGGACCTGACATGCCTGGTCTTGGTGCACCAGTTGCACCAGCTGGTCGTGCAGGTGGACGCGGAACTGCGCCACCAGTTGAGAACGGATTATTTCCTGGACGCGGTGGGCGTGGAACTGCGCCACCAGTTGAGAATGGATTATTTCCTGGACGCGGCGCTGGTGTTGCTGGCTTTGGAGTCGCTGCAGAATCAGGAGTTGCGGCATCGCTTTCAGCAGCAGCTGGTCGCTCAATATTGCTCTCGGCAATCGCGCGCTCTTGCGCAGCCTTTAGCGCAGCTAAATCAACACCAAGTTCGGCAGCTAATTCAGCAGCTAATTCTGGATTTGCTTCGCCTTTTTTGGCAGCCGTCTTCTTTGCGGCAGCCTTCTTAACTGGCTTGGCTTCTTCTTTTGGTTTGGCATCTGGATACAACGCAACCAGTTTGCGCACTACCG